>NZ_CP054699.1:2901975-3558951 GCF_022558445.1 Candidatus Contubernalis alkalaceticus | reverse complement strand
TTGAAAAGAACATATCAACCAAAGAGAATAAAAAGAAAAAGAAACCATGGATTTAGAGCAAGAATGAAGACAAAGGGCGGGAAATTAGTTATAAAAAGACGAAGAAAAAAAGGAAGAAATCTTTTATCTGCTTAGGTCGCATTAAAGGGCCTTTTTTAGCTTTTTAGGATTAAAAATTTTTGGCGGTGCTTATGTGATAAAAAGCATAAAGAAAAATTGGGAGTTTAAAAAAGTTTATAATCAAGGAAAATATATTGTTTCTCCCTACACAGTACTTTACCTTTTACCGAATAAAGAGGGAGAGAAGAGGTTGGGTATTACAGTCAGTAAAAAAGTAGGCAACAGTGTAGAAAGACATCGAATTAAGCGGATTTACAAAGAAATATTTCGGTTAAATCATAATAAAATTATTGATGGTTATGATATGGTTTTGGTAGCTCGAAAGAAGGCGGCAGAATTGAATTTTAAATTGGGCTGTAAAGATGTTATTGGCCTTTTAAAAAAAGGAAAATTATTGGAGAAAACGTATAAAAATGAAATTAATTAAAAAAATAACAGTTGTGGTTATTCGATTTTATTCAAAGTATATATCCCCTTTGTTTCCTCCAAGATGCAGGTTTTATCCGACCTGTTCAAGTTACGCATTAATGGCTTTAGAAGAGAGAGAATACAAGGAAGCCATTATACTAATTCTTAAGAGAATATCCAAATGCCATCCGTTTCATGATGGGGGCTATGACCCTCTGCCCGTTAAAAGGAGGAATTAGATGATTCAGTCCATAGTAGAAATACTTTTTGAGGTTCTGCTTTATTTTTATGAATTGACCGGAAATTATGGGGTTGCTATTATTATTCTTACGATAATCGTAAAAGTAATAACTTTTCCCTTAACAAATAAACAACTTCAGTCTACTAAAGCAATTCAAGAAATACAGCCTGAAATAAAAAAATTGCAGGAAAAGTATAAAAATGATAAAGAAAAATTAAATGAAGAAACTATGAAGTTGTGGAAAGAAAATAAAATTAATCCTCTGGCAGGTTGTTTACCGCTGATTGTTCAATTTCCAGTGCTGATTGCAATGTTTAGACTGCTTCAGGATACAGAGGCTTTATTTTTAAGTAAGGGAATTATGGAATTCGATAAAATGTTTCTTATTTTCGATATGACACAAAGAGATACAACATTTATTTTGCCTATTTTGGCAGGGGTATCAACGTTTTTACAACAAAGGCTTATGACTACCGACCAATCTCAAAAGGCAATGTTATATATGATGCCCATTATGCTTTTTGCATTTAGTATTTCCCTTCCGGCAGGACTGGCAATGTACTGGGTGCTGCAGAACCTGTTGTCTGTGGGGCAGCACATGTTAATTAATAAACCCGTTTTGAAAGGGGCGCTAAAAAAGAATGAAAACAGTTGAAAATACCGGGAAGACAATTGAAGAAGCAATTGAGTTAGGTTTGGAACAATTGGGAATTAAAAGAGAAAATGCAGAAATCGAGATATTATCTGAACCCAGTCAGGGGTTTTTCGGATTAATTGGAGCTCGCGCTGCAAAGGTTAGAATTAGTGTGAAAAAACTTCCCGCTGAATATGCCCGGGATTTTATATATGAATTAACCAAAAAAATGGGACTAGATAATGTTAAGGTTGAGATAGAAAAACAAAATGAAAATACAGTATACTTAGAAATAGTAGGGGATAATTTGGGTATACTAATTGGAAAAAGAGGACAGACCCTAAATTCAATGCAGTATCTGACAAATTTAGTGGTGAATCGACAATTTAATGAGTTTACCCGGGTAATGATCGATATAGAAAAATATAGACAGCGCAGGGAAAAAACCCTACGAATGCTGGCAGAGAATTTGGCACACAAAGTTACCAGAGGAAAAAGAAATATTGTACTGGAACCAATGATTCCACAGGAAAGAAGAATTATCCATACCGCACTTCAAAATAATTCATACGTTTCAACCTACAGCCAGGGAGACGAACCATTTAGAAAAGTAGTTATTACCTTAAGAAGAACGGGAGAAAACACCAGTTCAAAGTAAAGTTTGAAACAGTTCAAAAGGGTCAAGTTATTTACTAGATGGCACGGACACATTATGTGGAGGTGCCTTTTTTTATAAATCTAACTAAAAAGTATTTACGATAAAAGTAACTAGAAAGATAGGTGAGATAGGTGAAGGAAGATACTATTTCTGCCATCTCTACGTCACTGGGAGAGGGGGCCATTGGAATAGTCAGGATGAGTGGAAAAGAGGCTTTTATTATTGCCGAAAAGATATTTGTTAAGAAAAATCGAAAAATCCCTAAAAAGAATTATGTTTTAAATTATGGATGTATCAAAGATCCTGAAAATAATGCAATTATTGATGAGGTATTAATTAGTTTTATGCCGGCTCCTCATACCTATACCCGGGAAGATGTTGTGGAAATAAACTGTCATGGCGGTATTGTACCCATTAAAAAAATTTTAGATCTCACTTTAAGACTGGGGGCACGAATTGCAGATCCCGGGGAATTTACCTATAGAGCTTTTATGAATGGGCGTATTGACTTATCTCAAGCAGAAGCGGTAATAGATATTATAAGGGCCCGGACAGAGACTGCCGGAGAGGTAGCAGCTTTACAAATGGGGGGGTCACTTTCAAAAAAAATAGATTTAATTAAAACAGAAATAGAAAGGATTATTACTCAGATAGAAGTAAATATAGATTTTTCACATGAGGATATAGAAGAAATAAATCTTGAGGATATTAAAGATGATATAAAAAATTTGATTGAGGAAATGAATACTCTTTTAGAAACAGCAGATAAGGGCAAATTACTTCGGGAAGGAATAAAGACAGCCATTGTTGGGAAGCCCAATGTTGGGAAATCATCTCTATTAAATGCGCTGCTGCATGAACAGAGAGCCATAGTGACTGATATACCAGGGACTACCAGGGATCTGTTAGAAGAAACCATAAATATAAAGGGCTTACCGCTAAAGGTAATAGATACGGCAGGAATCCGAAAAACAGAGGATTTGGTAGAGAAAATAGGAGTGGAGAAGGCAGAACAATTAATATCTGAAAGTGACCTTATACTGTTTATTCTGGATGCCCAGACGGGAATAGAAGAAGAAGACGAAAGGATAATGGAAAAAGTCAAAGGTAAAAGGACAATTGTAATCATTAATAAGATAGATAAGGTTAATGAAGAAGAGGTAAAACAGCTGCAGAGTAAGATTAAAGAAGTTCTAATTCTAAAGGCTTCTGTAAAATATGGAAAAGGATTACCCCAGTTAGAGGAAATGATTTCTAGCTTATTTTTTGAAAAAGGCATAATTATTACTGAATCCCTATTGATTTCCAATACAAGGCATAAAAAATCCCTGGAAAAAAGCAGAAAGCTTTTAGAGGAGGCACAGACTGGATTGGAAGATGGAGTTCCCATGGATTTGATTACTATTGACTTAAAGAGCAGTTGGGATGCTATGGGGGAAATATCAGGAGAAAATCTAGATGAAAAAATATTGGGAAATATCTTTAGTCAATTTTGTATTGGTAAATAGTTTTTTAATTATATTTAAATTATAAATGGTAGTAATAGATGGGAGTATAATATGTTTCCTGAAAAAATACTTCAGCTGGGTGCTGAAGAAATGAATATAAGAATTGATAAAGAGAAAATGCAGAAACTTGAAATATTTTACAAAACATTGATTGAATGGAATAATTATTCAAATCTCACCCGTATTATTGAACCAGAAGAAATAATTACCAAACATTTTTTAGATTCTTTTACCCCGGCTGTTTTTTTGTCTTTTCAAGAGGGGAGAAGGGTATGTGATGTTGGTACTGGAGCTGGAATTCCAGGTATACCATTGAAAATATTATTTCCTGGGATATATATGACCTTGATTGAATCTCAAAAAAAGAAAGTGGCATTTTTAAAACATGTGGTTGGGATATTGAGAATGAAAGATATTAGTGTCCTTCACGGGAGAGCTGAAGTACTGGGAAGGCATAAAGAACACCGGGAAACCTATGACCTGGTTATGGCCAGGGCTGTGGCACCGCTGAATGTACTGGTGGAACTGTCTTTACCCTTTGTTGTGGTGGGGGGAGTCTTTATTGCCTATAAGGGGCCAAAAGCTTTAGAAGAAGTGAATGACGCGGGAAATGCTTTGGAGCTTCTAGGTGGAAAGATAGAGAAAATTGAAAGTATACAAATTCCCTATCGGGAAGAAAAGAGAAGCATAATATTAATCAAAAAGAAAAGAGCATCTACTGGCGGGTATCCCAGGAGGCCCGGAATACCCGAAAAAAAACCGTTGTAGTAAAACAATTATGGAAAAATATTTTAAATTTTCCGTAACAGGCAGGAGAGAGAAGGGTGTTTGTCGAATAATTTTATAAATTTAGCAAATATTTACACGGGTGGTGAAAATATGAAAGAGTGGCCTAAAATATTTAAAGCTACAGAACATGAAGATGATAACATAAGAAGCTTAGATATTAACAAAATACAATCTAACCCCTATCAGCCCAGGACATTATTTGACCCTGAAAAGATAAAAGAACTGGCTCAGTCAATAAAAACATATGGATTGCTGCAACCTGTTATTGTTCGGGACATGAATACCTGTTTTCAATTAATAGCTGGGGAAAGAAGATTATTGGCCTGTCGAGAACTGGGATGGGAGACTATACCGGCAATAATTAAAGATATAAATGACAGTGGTATGGGAGCGGTAGCCTTAATTGAGAATTTACAAAGAGAAAACCTGCATTTTTTAGAAGAAGCTTCAGGATTTCTAAGACTTATTGAAGAGTTTGGATTAACTCAGGAGGTTTTAGCTCAAAGATTAGGAAAAAGCCAGTCTACTATTGCAAATAAATTAAGAATTTTAAGGCTTTCTCCAGATATTCGTGAGCTGATATATGCAGGTAACTTAACAGAAAGACATGCCAGGGCACTGTTAAAGCTTCCTTTAGAAGAAGATCATGAAAAAATCTTAAAACAGGTAATTGAAAATAATTATAATGTTAAGCAGACAGAAAATATAGTAGAAAATTACCTTCAGTATTTAAAAGATAAAGAACGGCCCAAAAATATGAATAAAAAGAAAGTGGTAATTAGAGATTTAAGAATTTTCATAAATACCATACGTCAGTCTATTAAAGTAATTAAAAAGGCCGGCTTGAATCCTCTAGTCACGGAAAAAGATTGTGGAAATCATTTTGAAATTACCATTAGGCTTCCTAAAGATATGGAGAGCACCCATGAATATTAGAATGAAAAATTAGTTTTAAAGTTAAAAAAATATAATAAAAATAAAATCTCGAATATAACTTCGGGATTTTATTTTTTTGGGTTAAAGAAGGAACTTATAAAATAAATCACGAAAATAAGCTTTAGAAATTAAAATAGTATAGGGGAAAGCAAGAGGTGAAACAACCTGATGGCAAAAGTAATCGCTATAACTAATCAAAAGGGAGGGGTCGGCAAAACTACCACTTCAGTAAATCTAAGTGCCTGCCTGGCAGAACTTGAGCAAAAAGTACTTTTAATAGATATTGATCCACAAGGAAACAGTACCAGCGGAATAGGGTTAGATCGAATGAAAATTAAATTTTGTATTTATGATGCGTTAATTAATAACCTGCCGGTTAAAAATATTATTAAAGATACAGACGTAAAAAACCTTAAAATTTTACCTGCCACCATTCAATTGGCCGGTGCAGAAATAGAACTGGTGCCTACTATGTCCAGGGAGGTAAAACTTAAAAAAGTTATACAGATAATTAAAAAAGATTTTGATTATATTCTTATTGACTGTCCGCCCTCCTTGGGACTGCTCACCATTAATGCATTGACAGCAGCTGATTCTGTGTTGGTGCCCATACAATGTGAATACTATGCTCTGGAAGGCTTGAGCCAGCTAATTAATACCATTAAACTGGTTCAGAAGCATTTAAATCAAGATTTAAAAATTGAAGGAGCCCTTTTAACCATGTTCGATGTAAGAACTAATCTTTCATCACAGGTGGTAGATGAGGTTAAAAAATTCTTTGGTTCGCTGGTTTATAAAACCATAATACCCCGAAATGTAAGACTTAGCGAAGCTCCCAGCCATGGAAAAGCTATAATTCATTATGATGTTAAGTCAAAGGGAGCCCGGGTTTATCAAGATTTAGCCAGGGAGGTTGTCAGCAATGATTAAAAAAGGTTTGGGAAAGGGACTTTCTGCATTAATACCTGACGAAAATGAAAATGAGGCACAAGAAGCTCATAAAATATTACTTAAATTGATTTCCACTAATCCATATCAGCCCCGAAAGACATTTAATAAGGAAAGTATGGAGGAACTGGTTAAATCCATTGAAGAACATGGGGTAATACAGCCTATCCTGGTCAGAAAATCCGGTAAAAACTATGAATTGGTTGCAGGGGAGAGACGGTTTAGGGCTGCACAGCAGGCAGGATTAAAACAAATTCCGGCTGTGGTCTTGGATCTAGAAGATGATGAAATGCTGGAGTATGCTATTATAGAAAATCTTCAAAGGGAAGACCTGAATCCATTAGAAGAAGCAGAAGCGTATAAACAACTGATGGATGAGTTTAGCTTTACACAGGAAAAACTAGCTAAAAGAATTGGAAAAAGCCGGCCGGTTATCGCAAATACTTTGAGGCTCCTCAGTCTGGAACCAGAAGTAAAGCAATATTTAAGAGAAGGTAGTTTAAGCGCCGGCCATGCCAGAGCCCTGGCTTCTATAGAGGAAAAGAAAATACAAAGAAAAGCTGCGGGAAGGATACTGCAGGAAAAAATGACCGTTAGGGAAACAGAAAAATTCATATCAGATATCAATAAAAACCCTGAAGAAATTGGTGCTGAAAAAGAAGAAGGAATAAAGAAAAAGCAAATAGCAGTAGACCCTCAAATTATTGACATTGAAGAAAGGCTTTGTCGACAACTGGGGACACGGGTTAAGATAAAAGATAAGAAGCAAAAGGGAAGAATAGAAATCGAATATTACTCTCATGAAGAACTGGAAAGAATTTTAGAAAGGTTGTTCTAATCTGCTGGCAAGTACATGGTGAACAGGCAAAGTATTTTTTTATTAAGAAACTTAAAAAATGTTTCACGTGAAACATTTATAGCTATATGAATATAATAATGTAACGGACAAATTTTAAAAAGTGAAAGCGTTGGCTAAATGTTTCACGTGAAACATTTTCCCTTAATGAAACCATTACTAATCTAGGGGGAATTTCTAAAAATGATTTATCTGGATAATGCCGCTACTACCTGGCCTAAACCAGAGAGTGTCTACCAGGCTGTATTAAATTTTATGAGGGAAACAGGTGCAAATCCGGGAAGGGGTGGGCACAGGGCTTCAGTTAGAGCCGGTAAAATTATTGAGGATACCCGCAAAAAAATGGCCCGTCTTTTTAATGTTAAAAACTCCAACAGGGTCATTTTTACGTTTAATGCCACACATTCTATAAACCTGGCCTTAAAAGGACTTCTAAATAAAGGGGACCATGTAATTGCTACAGCACTGGAGCATAATTCCACCCTTCGTCCCCTTTTTAAACTAATGCAAAAGGGGGTAAGGGTAACCATAGTTCCCTGCTCTTCCCAGGGCTATATTGATCCAATGCTCATAAAAAAAGAAATACTCCCAAATACCCGCTTAATCTGTCTTAATCATGCCTCTAATGTGCTGGGAACCATAACTCCTGTTCAGGAAGTGGGCAATATAGCAAGGGAAAATGATATAATTTTCATGTTGGATGCTGCCCAGACCGCAGGAGTATTTCATATTGATGTAGAAGCCCTGAACATTGACCTGCTTACCTTTCCGGGACATAAGGGCCTTATGGGGCCACAGGGGATCGGGGGCTTATGTTTAGGAGACCGGGTAAAACTGGACAGTATTTTTGAAGGAGGCACAGGCAGCGTTTCAGAATCCTTTGAACAGCCCAGCAGACTTCCTGATAAGCTGGAAAGCGGCACCCCTAATACTCCCGGTATCGCTGGCTTGGGATCAGGAATAGATTTTATTCTGCAGGAGGGAATGGATAAGATTAGAAAACATGAAATTGAGCTAACCTCATATCTGCTGCAGGGCCTTGGGAAAATTGAAGGAATAAAGATATATGGACCCGGCAGTTCAGAAAAGCAGGCTCCTTTGGTGGCCTTCAATGTTAAGGAGAAGAACTCTACGGATATTGCCTATCTGCTGGATAAATATTTTGATATTGCCACCCGTTCTGGACTTCACTGTGCTCCGCTGGTTCATAAAGCCTTAGGTACGATGGAGCAGGGGGCGGTAAGGGTCAGCATCGGATATTTTAATACACGGGACCATATTGACAAATTGTTTGACGCTCTGGAGAATATAATGGAAGAATTTTAGGAAATATAAAGGAATTATGGGATGTTTGACGAACTATATTTCTTACGTTACTAAAATATTATTGTAGAGTGTTAAAAGGTGATATTAGTATGAAAAAGAGAAATAACAGGCTTACTATAATGTTTATCCCTCACTATGATAGTAATCCCCGATCCTTTGTCATTACCCATAAAGCCATATTAATTGCTGCAGTTATATCTATGTTGGCAGTAGTTAGTTTTTCTTTATTAGGAAATAACTATTATTTTATGCTGTCTCAAATGGATGAACTAAAACAGCTTCGGATTATTAATGACCTCCAGGGGGAACAGATTCTTTCTTTAGATGAAGAGACTAAAGCTATATCTCAAGAATTAAAAAGTATTGAAGCGTTGGATCGAGAAGTGAGGAGCATTTTAGAACTGGAGGATTTCCAGGAGATTTTATCGGAAATGGAAGTTCCTGAAAAACAGCATTCACTGCTTAGCCGAGGAACCTCCTATGATTTCCCTGTTCCTCCGGAAACCACAGGGGAAGTTAGAGAGGGTACTTTTGGCCTTTATGAAGAGTTGGACCAGATAAAAATAGAACTGCCCTTAACCAGGGCTGCCATGGAGGATTTAAAGGTCTTAGTTGAAGATAAGAAGGAGCAGTTGGCAGGCACTCCTACCATTTGGCCTACTCAGGGCAGAATAACATCTCCCTTTGGAGAAAGAAGGGCCCCCTATAGTCGTAGAATTGAGTTTCACAGCGGCATTGATATAGGGGCAAGCCGGGGCACTCCCGTTTATGCTACGGCTAGAGGCGTGGTGGAGATGGCAGCATACAATGGCGGCATGGGAAGAATGGTTACTATCAAACATCCTTATGAGCATCGAACCCTGTTTGCGCACTTGACCAATTATGTGGTGGAAGCGGGGGACTCAGTGGAAAAAGGAGACCTGATCGGGCACGTGGGAAGTACCGGTTTCAGCACAGGGCCTCACCTTCACTATGAAGTACATGTTAATGGACAACCTATGGATCCCATGCTCTTCATTCCCCAAAATTAATATTCTAATTACATTAAAAAACGAAAACCTGCCCATTAAAGGGCCGGTTTTTTAATTATCAGGGAAAGAAGCAGGTTTGGTTAGAGTTTTAGAAGAAACAAAAATATAAGAAAAAAAGAATAACCAAACATGGCAGGATATTCAAAAAATTAAGTAGAATATAAATTCTATTGTGATAGCGGGTATTTACCTTAAAAAAGGAGCCAATCCATGTTTAAAACTAAAAAAATAAATAGCGGAAATGTTGAAGTTTTAATGGGGAAAGAAAGTTTCTTTGAAGGAACCCTAAAATCCTCGGGTATTGTAAGAATAGACGGAAAAATTGAAGGAGCTTTAGAAGTAGAGGGTGACTTGATAGTGGGAGTATCGGGAGAGATTATTGGAGAAATCAGAGCTTCAAATGTTGCTTTGGCGGGAAGTGTTAAAGGAAATATTTATGTGGAGCAAAAAATGGAGATTAATAAAACCGGACGCTTAGAAGGGGATATCCGGGCAAACAGCTTAATAATTGAAGAAGGAGGTGTTTTTCACGGAACATCCCTTAGGTCTGAAGAAGAAGGGAAGGAACAGGAAAAAGAATAATTTTTTCTTAAGGCCATATGAATACCTGCAGATATTACTCTGGCTAGATTCATAACTAGAAATAGGCGGGTATTCTGCAGAACCAAATGTTCCATGTGTCCGCTGACATTTACCGTCCCTGTTACATGAAGGTCGCCTACGGCGGGAAGGTTTTTTTTAACGGCCAATCCCGGCAGCAGTGGCCCCTCTTCTATTTTTATCATGCCCACATTTTTTTTGCTTCCCAAGGCGGCATCTACTGCCAGTATAAAGGGATTTTTAAACTGACGGTTAATATTCTCTAAGGTTTCTTTCAGGTTTAAAGCATGCACTGGATCCCCTAATGTGCCTAAAACCACAATTCCAGGGGATCTACGCTCTTCCAGCTTGCTTCCTACCAGGGGGCCCAGGCAATCTCCTGTAGAGCGGTCACTGCCGACACCTACAAATATTAACTGGTTTTTTCCTGATGTGGGCAGAACCGAAGCTAGTAATTCTGCCAGTGTGTAAGGGGTTTTAGGGTCTTCTACCGAGAATAACTCTTTACGATTTTTCCCCGTTGAAGCCCTTTGATTATCTGGGGTTTTTTTATATAAAGGGATTTTCATGGTTTACCTCTCTTTCCATAATTAGTATATGTTAATTCCCGGGCAATATGTATGTTCTTTAATATTAAAAAGAGAACTGGTTTCAGCAAGCTGAAAAATTGGGGAATCAGGTGAAGACAGAGCTCCAGTTAATTAATAGCCATTACCTATCCTAACGCTTTATGGTGGGTTTTATACCCTAAAAAAAAGGTAAAGGGGTTATGGGTGAAAAGCCGAATAATTTTATAGGGTCGGCAAATATAATATAAATAGTCATAGGAGGTAAAATTGAAAAAGACGTTACTGGCGGGAACATTCCTGGTAGTTTTAATGCTGCTTATTGTTTATTCAGGCAAAATTGCGGAATTTTCCTGGGAAGGGAAAATGCCCGGAAGCAGTCCTGCAGAATTATGGGTTCGTCATGTATCCGGAGAGTTAACTGTGGAGGAAAGGCTTGGAAAAGTTGTTTTAAAGGAGGTCCTGGAGGGTAATACTTCGTTAATAGGAATTGATTATAATGGCAGGAATAAATGGCAGGAAAACTGGGATGGTAAGCCGGAAATTTATTTTGACAATCATTCCTGGGGCTATTATGATCAATCCCAAGGAACAATAACTTTCTTTGATTATAACGGCAACCTTGTCCGAAGAGTAGAACCTCCCCCCGATTATAAATACTTTTGGTCTGGTTCAAAAGGGGAAACTATTTTTAGCTGTAGTGTTATATCAGGGAAGGATAGGCTGGAGGGGTTATATGGAGAAAAGGGGATAGTTGTTAATAACCGGGGTGAGCAGATATTTGAAGAAACCTTCCCTGGGATGGGAATCATGGATATAAAATTTCTTTCCGGCACAGATAACCTGATTATCAGCCTGGTAGAAATATTTCCTTATATTTCAGCCAAAGTATATTTCTCTACCCTGGAGGGAGAAAAATTAGCAGAAATTAGGGGAGATCAATTCTTTTTTTCTCCTATTATTCTAAAGGACCATCAGACGGTAGTTCTTATTTCTGATTCACATCTTTATGTATATTCTTTTAAAGGAGCTCCTCTGTTTAAGAGGGAATGGGAAGACTCTATAAATGCTTCTTTCTCTGGGCCCGGGGGTGATAGCCTGATAGTAGTTATTACCCCTGAGCAGATACTAAAAGAAAAAACAAATCTTGTTTGTTTAAGCCTGGAGGGAGAAGTTATTTGGGAAAAAGAACTACCCGGTGCTTATCGACAGGGTAAGAGCAGACAAGATGGTGGGATATTGATAGAAACGGATCTGTTCTTATATCTTTTACAGCCCGATGGAAATACTCTGGGGTATTACTCTCCCGAAGAAGGGCATGAGATCTATCTTTTATCCACGGATACATTTTTAACCTTTGATAGAGGAAAGCTCACTGCATACAGATGGTCTTTAAAGTAAATATCAACCGGATAAGAAAAATGAGGAGAGAAAAGTATGCCTGTCAACTGGTTTGACATTGCTGTCCTGGGATTTTTGACCTGGGGGGCGGTTAATGGCTATTTCCGAGGGCTAACCTTGTCCCTTATCAATGTTTTGTTCTGGCTGTTCAGTATGGCCCTGGCCTTTTATGCGAAAGGGCCCGCTGCTGTATTTGTAAACCAGCAGTATGGCTTGAATCCTTTGATAACACAGGTATTATCTAAAAATATGGATTTATCCCTAAGGGTTACCACGGTGCCGGCAGTGGATGATGCCCTCCCTGTATTTATACAGTATATGCCTGTAAACCCCCCGGTAAAAGTGAGCATGTTGGAATATTTTTACCGGGAAGGAGAAAAATTCATATATCAGGGCAGCGGCCCGGCTGAGTTCCTCTACTCCTGGGTTGCGGAAGTTCTGGTTCAAATATTATGCTTTGCGGCTGCTTTAACTATCATTATTGCTCTTTTTAAACTGGTGGAGGGTGCGTGGGTTTTAAAAAAGCAAGAAAAACTATTGGCAGGAACTAAGTCTTTGACGGGGCTTTTTATGGGGTTTTTCAAAAATTTATTTGTACTGTCAGTTATTATATTTCTGGTAAGTCCCCTGTTGGAGGTATCTGATTTTTTCCTTATGGAGGATCTTAGCACTTCGTATGTGCTAAAAATTTCAAATTTTTTTCAATACATATTTTGGAGGATTTAATATATTTTTTTGGAATAGCAGGATTTTCAAATGCATACGGAGAACTTAATTTATGAAAATTCTGTTAATAAACTTACAGAAAAAATTGGGAGGGATTTTGTAATGCGTTTAATTTTATTAGGACCACCGGGAGCAGGAAAAGGAACACAGGCAGAAGGAATTGTACAAAAATATAACATACCCCATATTTCAACCGGCGACATATTCAGGGCAGCCCTGAGGGAAGGGACTGAAATGGGTTTAAAAGCCAAGGGTTATATGGATAGTGGACAGCTGGTACCAGATGAAATTGTAGTAGGCGTGGTAACCGAGAGGCTCCGTAAGTCTGACTGTGTAAAAGGTTTTCTTTTGGATGGTTTTCCTCGGAATGCTAACCAGGCAGAAGCTTTAGACAAAGTTGTGGAGCATATGAGCATTAAAATAGACGGAGTCATTAACATTGATGTTCCTGACGAAGAATTAGTGGACAGGTTGACTGGACGGAGAATGTGCAAAGGTTGCGGCGCAAGCTTCCATGTTAAGTTTAAAGCTCCAAAGGTAAGAAATGTTTGTGACAGCTGTGGAGGAGAACTATATCAGAGGGATGACGATACGGTAGAGACAGCCAAAGAACGTTTGGAAATATATCATTCCCAAACTGCTCCTTTAATTGAATACTATACAAAGAAGGGTGTCATTCTAAATATTAATGGCAACCAGGATATGAAAGCAGTTTTGGCAGAAATTATTGAAGCTTTAGGGAAAATAGAATAAGGAAAGAATCTATCCTTTTGCAAAATAACAGCGTCGGGACTGAAAAGGCCCGGCGCTGTTATTTGTATCAGGTATAATAAAACCATCGGGGTAGAGAATAATAAGTCAAAAAGAAAACAGGAGGTGAAAAAACTGGTTATTAATCTATTATATCTATCAATAGATTTTTAAACCAGTCAAATGGAGCCATATGTACAAACTATCCAGAAATACTTTAATTTAGATCAAGAAATTATTTCCGCGTCCATCACCTTGATTAAAATCTTGATTATTGCTATAATGTCATATTTTGCTCTGCGGTTAGGGTATGTTGCTATAGAAAAGCTATTTAAGGAAAGAGAAGGCAAATTTACTCTGTCTTCAGGAAAACTAAAGACCTTAAAAACACTAACTAAGAGTGTATTTCGCTATTTTATTTTTTTTATATTTGTTATTATGACCCTCCGGGAATTGGACATAGACTATACCCCTATCCTGGCCAGCGCAGGAATCTTGGGCCTGGCGGTGGGCTTTGGAGCCCAGAATTTAATTATGGATATTATAACCGGTTTTTTTCTTATTGTTGAAGGACAGTATACCGTAGGGGATTATATTACTGCAGGTAATTACTCGGGGGTAGTGGAGGAAATCGAACTTCGAACCACCCGTCTTCGGGATTTCTCCGGGGAACAGCACATCATTCCCAATGGCAAGATTGAAGTAGTTACAAATCACAGCAGTGGAAATATGAGAGCTATGGTGGATGTAGACGTTGCCTATGAGGAAGACCTGGAGAGGGTTGAACAGGTATTGAAACGGGTAAGCGATGATATGGCCGGGCGCTTTAGCGAGATAAAGCAAGGGCCTATGGTGTTAGGAGTGGTTGATTTAGCGGACTCCGGTGTGACCTTTAGAGTGATTGCTTATACCGAGCCGCTGCAGCAGTGGAATATAGAAAGAGAAATGAGAAAGACCATAAAGGAATTTTTTGACCGGGAAAACATCGAGATTCCTTACCCCCGCAGGGTGATTTACCAGCAGCATGAACAAATTTCCTTGCCAGAGGAGTAAAATAATAACAAAAAAAGAATAATGGGTATTGACATCTTATTCCATTACCATTATAATATGGATATATCGAACTCTTGTTCTTGCGGCATGCTGGTATTTTTTTATCTAACCTACAACTCAACCAAAAAGTTTATACTTAGAGAGGGTAGAGGTTTGAGCCGGGACAGAGTAGACAATTAATCCAATGCTATAGTGATGGTAGTTTTAAGCAGAAAGAGATTTCCTCAAACATTGGTAATTGATGAAAAAGCTATTATAATTCGTAAATTTTCCGGCTTTAACATGATAAAGGATCCGTAAGCTGACGACAGACAGTAGTGAACTGGTTCCAGCAAGCTTTAAAATCGGGGAATCAGGTGGAGACTCTACTCCACCTGATTAAAAGCCCCACCTACGCTAACGCTTAGAGGTGGGTGGGGTCTTATAAAAAAGGGAAAAGGGTACTATTATGGCAGACTATGAAGTTGGACAAATTGTCGAGATGAAAAAAACCCACCCCTGCGGCAGCAGCCGCTGGGAAATCATTCGGGTGGGAATGGACTTTCGTATTAGATGTATTAAATGCAGTAGAAGCATTATGCTGTCCCGGGTAAAGTTTGAAAAAAGTGCCCGTAGGGTTATTCCAAGAGAAGAATAAGACTTATAATGAACCCCTTACTATTTACTTTAAAAAGTGAACTGGTTTCAGCAAGCTTTAAAATCGGGGAATCAGGTGGAGACTCTACTCCACCTGATTAAAAGCCCCACCTACGCTAACGCTTAGAGGTGGGGGTCTTATACCCTAAAAAAAAGAGATAAAGGAAGTGGAGTTATCCGCTTAAAAGGAGGGAGATATTGTCATTTAAATGTGGAGTAATCGGTCTTCCTAACGCCGGCAAGACAACTCTTTTCAATGCTTTAACCGGCCTTGAGGCACAAGCGGCCTGCTATCCCTTCTGTACTATTGAGCCCAATATAGGCAGGGTATTTGTCCCCGATCCCCGGCTGCAGGTGGTTGCACAGATTGCTGGAGCACAAAAAATTACTCAAACCTATATAGAATTTGTAGATGTAGCCGGGCTGGTAAAGGGTGCAAGCCGGGGGGAAGGGTTAGGTAACCGGTTTTTGGGTAATATCAGAGAGGTGGACGCTTTGATTCATGTCCTGAGGCACCCCAGAGACCCTGGGTCCGTCGGCACTGAGGTAACAGGAAATTGTCGGGAGGACCTGGCCATCATACAATATGAATTGGTTATGGCCGACCTGGAGACAGTTAATAATAGAAGAGAAAAAACTATGAAAATGGTGAAAACCGGGGAGCGTCATTATAAAGAAGAATTGTCCTTCTTGGATAAGCTGGAGGCTCATTTGAACCAGGGGGGCATGGCCAGGGATCTCATGGGAGAAGACGAGGGAAGCTTTTTTCTTCAGGAGCTTTTTCTTTTGACTGCCAAGCCTGTACTGTATGTATTTAATATGCATGAAGATATTTCGGTTCAGGAGCGCCAGGTTCTTCGGGAGGAATTGATGCATGCTTTAGGAGACGAAAGTGCGGAAATATTAACTCTTTGTGCCCGGCTTCAGGCAGAACTAAATGACTTTACATTGGAAGAAAGAAGAGAGTTTCTGGAAGGATTGGAGTGGTCAGACACTGGAGTAGAGGAACTTATAATCGCCAGTTACCGGTTATTAAATCTCATTACGTTCTTTACAGCCAAGGGAAAAGAAACCAGAGCCTGGACTCTGCCAAAGGGGACAAGGGCGGTTACAGCCGCAGGCAAAATTCATACCGATATGGAAAGAGGTTTTATTCGTGCAGAGGTCATTCCCTTTGAAACATTAAAGCAGGAGAGCTCCTTTGTAAAGGCTAGAGATAAAGGCCTGATAAGGCTAGAAGGTAAGGAATATTTGGTGCAGGACGGTGATGTGATCCAGTTTCGTTTTAATGTGTAAAAGTATAGGTAGTGCCTACCTCGGCCAAGGGCAGTAAATAAAATAATAATGGGCAAAACCTTAATTTGCTTGCTCTTGTTAATAATGCCTGATATAATAGTCTTTGTCTGGCCAAAGCTGCCAGAAGAGAAGATCCCTGCTCCGCAGTTCCTGCGGGGCCGTTAGTCCGAAGGGAGGTGAGCTAATGCAAAAATATGAGACCATGTACATTCTTCAATCCCAGCTTGAAGAGGCAAAAACAGAGGAACTAATAGAAAAATTCAAGTCCATTGTTGAACGGGAAGGCGGAGAAGTGTCCAATCTGGACAAGTGGGGCAAAAGAAAGCTGGCCTATGAAGTAAAAAAACAAAAAGAAGGCTTTTACGTTTTGATGAACTATACTGCCCCCTCCAAAGCCTGTGACGAGCTGGAAAGGTCTTTTAAAATAGCCGAAGAGGTTCTGCGCTACCTGATTGTTAGAGAAGAAGATTAAAAAAAAGGTGGTGCGTTAAATGATTAATTCAGTAGTTTTAGTAGGAAGGCTTACCCGGGATCCGGAATTGAGGTATACTCCTTCCGGGGGAAACGCCGTAGTTAATTTTACCTTGGCTGTCAACAGGCCCTTTACTAACCAACAGGGTGAAAGAGAAGCAGATTTTGTTAGAATTGTAGCCTGGAGAAAACTGGCAGAGAACTGTGCCAATTTTCTAGGTAAAGGCAGATTAGCAGCGGTAACCGGCAGGCTGCAGGTCAGGAGCTACGAGGCCGATGACGGTCAAAGGAGAACTATAGCCGAGGTTGTTGCGGACAATGTTCAGTTTCTCGACAAAAAAGATTCACAGAACAAAGGTGATTCTTATGAAGATTTCATGGGGGGAGAAGTATCTGAAGATGATGTCCCCTTTTAAACTAGTTATAAACTAAAGGAGGTGTAACCTGACTGTATTATTGTTTTTGCAGTCGGGGATCTGCTTGAGAAGAGAGCGAGGCAGAAAAGGAAGAAAAAAGGTATGTAATTTTTGTGTAGAAAAAGTAAAAAGTATCGATTACAAGGCAGCTGATAAGCTCAGACGTTATATAACGGAACGGGGCAAAATCTTACCCCGTAGGATTTCCGGTAATTGTGCCAGTCACCAGAGACAGCTTACCAGGGCTATTAAAAGGTCTCGGAATATTGCCCTTTTGCCCTATACCATAGAGTAATATCCTAAAATTAAGGTGCATGTGCAATCAGGCTTGACCAGCAAATCCTGTTTTTTATTTTACGCATGGGGTTTGTTGGATAAGGGCAAATTACAATGGAGTAAAAACCCGTGTGGTGAAATTAGAGGGGGACATTTTTTAAAAAAGGTGTCCCCCTTTTCACTGTTTCCAAGTATAAAGAAAGTTACCATAAACTACTCTACAGGAGAGAAGGAAAAATCACTTTAACTAGAGAATTAAAGTTAAAGCTGTACAGAAAGGAGATTTCTATGAAGGTAATACTGCTCAAGGGAGTAAAAAAGTTAGGTGAAGCAGGGGATGTAAAGGATGTTTCCCAGGGTTATGCCCGCAATTATCTTATTCCCAACGGGATGGCTGTAGAAGCTACTCCCAGTGCATTGAAGGATCTGGAAAAGCAGAAGAACATTCTTGAGCGCAAGGAAAAGAATCTAATGGAAAAGATGGAGGCCATGGCTGAGAAATTAAAGGGGCTCCAGCTAACGCTCAGCGCTAAAGTAGGTGAAGGGGGCAAGCTTTTCGGTTCGGTTACCAGTAAAGACATTGCCGAGAAGCTTCAGGAACAGGGTTTCAATATCGACCGACGGAAGATTGACTTAAAAGATCCTATTCGGGGGCTGGGTGCTTATAACTTAAATCTGAAGCTGCATCCGGAAGTATCTGTGGAGATAGAAGTAATAGTGGAAGAAGGGTAGAAAAGGTTTTCGCTGCAGCGGGGAGGGATTAACATATGAAGAATTTAGAGCCGGATAACATAGATTCCCTATTAAAACGCTTTCAAAAAAACTTATCCCAGAAAGAAAAAACAAAGAAAAGAGTGTCTGCCATCTATGATATGCTGGCAGACATATATGGGGCAGACAAGCTTATCTTAAAGGCAGGAAAACTAGAGTCTTTGAAGCTGCTTCGTTCCAAGGAGACAGAAGAAAGGATTTTAGGGCTTCAGAAGATTTTATACGAAGACCCAACCCTGGAAAGCCCTCCGGAACCGGAGAATATCCCGGAGGTTTTGGAGGAATTAGAAGAAAAGATAGCAGATTTATTGGCACGGCAATCTCTGGAGGATTCCCTGCAGAGAAAAATTAACAAAAAGATGCAGGAAAAACATGATGAGTATATGCAGGATTTAAAAAAACAAATTTTAACTGAACAGGAGAGCGCTGAAAATTCACAGACCCTGAAAAAGCTGGCGGTTCTGGAAAAAAAAGAACATGTTCGGCTTTCCCGTTCCATAATGGAGGTACTGCGTCCTTCTGTTCTGCAGGAAATTGTAGGCCAGAGCAGTGCAGTCAAGTCCCTGCTGTCCAAATTGGCAGCCCCTTATCCTCAGCATATTCTTTTGTATGGACCGCCGGGGGTAGGGAAAACCACTGCAGCCCGGTTGGCGCTTCAGGCGGCTAAAGAACTTTCCTATACCCCTTTTGAGAGGGAAGCTCCCTTCGAAGAGGTGGATGCCACCACATTGCGTTGGGATCCTCGGGAAGCAACAAATCCTCTTACCGGTTCCGTGCATGATCCAATTTATCAGGGGGCAAAAAGAGACCTGGTGGAAGGGGGCATCCCTGAGCCGAAACCGGGGCTGGTTACTGATGCCCATGGAGGAGTATTGTTTATTGATGAAATTGGGGAAATGGACCTGCATCTGCAGAGTAAACTCTTAAAGGTGCTGGAAGATAAACGGGTTTTCTTTGATTCTGCTTATTATGACCCCAGCGATGAAAACATTCCTCAATATATAAAGAAGCTTTTTGATGAAGGAGCTCCAGCAGACTTTATTCTAATTGGAGCAACCACCCGAAGCCCCTCGAAGATATCTCCGGCCCTGCGTTCTCGCTGCACCGAAGTATATTTTGAGCCCCTGGGGCCTGAAGATATTAAAGCAATTATTATTGGGGCTGCCGGAAAACTGAAGGTGGAACTGTCCCCGGAAGTACCGGGTATCATCAGTGAATACACTATCGAAGGACGAAAGGCCATCAATATATTGGCTGATGCTTACGGACTGGCCCTTTATGAACAGGTGGGTGAGGCCGCCAATCCAAAGGACACCAATGTTCAGATAAAGTCGGAAGAAGTCTATAAAGTGTTACAAACTGCCCGTCTTGCTCCCCATGCTCCTGTTAAAGCCGGGTCAAAAGAACAGTCAGGAAAAATATTTGGGCTGGGTTCCTTTGGTTATGTAGGCGTGGTTCTGGAGATTGAAGCAGCCGTATTTCCCTCCTCCAACGGCAAGGGGAGTATAAGGTTCAATGATACCGCCGGTTCCATGGCCAGGGATTCCGTTTTTAATGCCGTAACCGCTATTAAAAGGCTTACGGGCCAGGATTTAAATGACTATGGCCTTCATGTAAATGTGGTTGGAGGGGGAAACATAGAGGGGCCCTCGGCGGGGGCAGCTATTTTAGCGGCCATGTACAGCGCTTTAAAAGACCTGCCCATTAAAACCGATCTGGCCGTAACTGGAGAAATATCCCTGCAGGGCACAATAAAGCCTGTGGGAGGCATACAGGAAAAAATCTACGGCGCTAAACAGGCGGGAATAAGCAAAATATTTATACCGAAGGCCAACCTTAAAGATGTTCACACCCGGTTTAGTGAAATTCAAGTGATAGGGGTCTCAACTGCTAAAGAGCTTCTAGAGCAAATTTTTTGAAACAAAAATAATAAATTTCGAGGATATCAAAAATGAGTAATTTGTTAGATAAGGTCCCTCCACACAGCCTGGAGGCAGAACAATCGGTGCTGGGCTCCATGCTTCTGGAACGGGAGGCTATTATTGCCGGATCGGAACATTTAAAACCCCAGGATTTTTATAGGGAAATACATCAGAAAATTTTTGAAGCTATGCTGAATCTCTCGGATCGTGGGGAACCGGTAGATCTGGTGACTTTAAGTGAAGAACTCCGCCAGAATAACCAATTGGAACTGGTAGGGGGAGTATCATACCTGACTCAAGTGGTGGATATGGTGCCCACAGCTGCCAACATAGTAACCTATGCTTCCATAGTAAGGGAGAAGGCAGTGCTCAGGCAGCTGATTGGTGTCTCTTCACAGATTGTCAGCCGGTGTTATGACGGGGGACGAGAGCTGGATGAAATATTGGATGAGTCGGAAAAGATGATCTTTCAGGTGGCCAACCGGGGTGATCAGAGGGGCTATGTGGTTATCAAAGACATTCTTATGGAAACCTTTGAGCGCATCGAATATCTGTATGAGCACAAAAAGGGGATAACTGGAGTACCCACGGGATTTGTGGACCTGGATAATATGACTGCGGGTTTTCAAAATTCCGACCTGATTATTGTTGCTGCAAGGCCAGCTATGGGTAAGACCACTTTGGCTCTGAACATGGCTCAAAATGTTGGCACCCGACAAAAACTCCCTGTGGCAATTTTCAGCCTGGAAATGTCTAAGGAGCAGCTGGTTATGCGTATGCTCTGCTCTCAGGCAGGGATAGATGCCCATCGTCTGCGCAGAGGTTTTTTAACAGGAGATGATTGGCCCAAGCTGGTTCGGGCCGTAGGGCCTCTGGCAGAAGCTCCTATTTATATTGATGATACCCCGGCTATAAGCGTAATGGAAATGCGGGCCAAATCCCGACGGCTGATGGCAGAGCATGGGCTTAGCATTATATTTGTGGATTATCTGCAGCTTATGCAGTCCCATGGGAGACAAGAAAACCGGCAGCAGGAAATTTCTTTAATTTCCCGTTCTCTCAAGGCCCTGGCTAAGGAATTGAATGTACCCATTGTAGCCCTTTCTCAGCTGAGCCGAGCGGTGGAGACCCGGAACGATAAGAGGCCTGTTTTGAGCGACCTGTTGGAATCCGGTGGCATTGAGGCTAATGCTGATCTGGTAGCCTTTATATATCGGGATGATTATTATCGACAGGATTCCCAGGACAAGAATATAGCAGAGATAATTGTTGCCAAGCAGAGGAATGGCCCTACAGGCACTATTCGTCTTGTTTTTCAGGATTCCTTTACCCGTTTTCAAAATGCATCAGCGGAGCACATGCAGGAAACGGGGACTTAGAGTTTTAGCCTTTCAATAAGGCTGGTCTGACGGGTTTCACTGCTTGACAGAATGGGGAGGTTCTGTTATTATCTCGTAGGTTGATGTTTTAATGTAAAAAGAAAAGAACATATTTTAATCAGCTGGACATATATAAGTAAGGTAGTCTTAAATTCATTAGAAAGAATTGACTGCATTATGAATCAAAAGGGGTCTAACCCGTTTGTTTATGTCTAATTACAGCAATTTTAAACGAATCAATTCTTTAAAGAAACACAGGAGCAGTTAAAATTTTGGATTCGGGAGGTTTTGTATTTGGGTACCATAGTAGTGGTGGGAACACAATGGGGAGATGAGGGAAAAGGTAAAATTACTGATATACTGGCGGAGAAAGCCGGTTTGGTAGTGCGTTTTCAAGGGGGAAACAATGCCGGTCATACCATCGTGATCGAAGACAAAACCTATAAACTTCACTTGATTCCCTCGGGAGTCTTTAATCCTGGGACCATAAGTATCATTGGAAATGGATTGGTAATAGACCCGGAGGTTCTGATAAATGAAATAAAAGGCCTGGAAATACAGGGTATCGATACCTCCTGTATTAAAATCAGTGACCGGGCTCACGTGATTATGCCTTATCATAGAAGGCTGGACACTCTGGAGGAGGAAAAGCGTCAGATCAAGATTGGCACCACTAAAAGGGGCATCGGCCCAGCTTACTTTGATAAAATATCCCGTACAGGGATTCGCATAGGAGAGTTGATTAACCCGGAGGAGTTTTCCCTCCGGTTAAAAACAGTTCTGGAATCAAAGAATGAAATTTTTGAAAAAATATATGGCGTAGAATCTATGAATTTTGAGGAAATATTTGAAGAATACAGCCAATATGCCCTTCTGTTGAAGGATAAAGTGGCAGATACCTCAATTTTAATCGACCAGGCGGTTGAGCAGGGGGAATCGGTATTGTTTGAGGGAGCTCAGGGAGTTATGCTGGATATCGACCATGGCACCTATCCCTTTGTTACCTCCTCAAATCCTACAGCGGGAGCAGTATGTGTGGGTGCAGGAATAGGCCCGGGCAGGATTGATAAGGTGGTAGGAGTGGTTAAAGCTTATACAACTCGAGTAGGGGAAGGCCCTTTTTCAACAGAACTTTTTGGTGAACTGGCAGACAGCCTTAGGGAAGCCGGAGGAGAATACGGCACAACTACAGGCCGGCCCCGAAGGATTGGTTGGATGGACGCAGTGGTGATGAGGCATGCCCGCCGCCTGAATGCTTTGACTCATCTAGCTATAACCAAGCTGGATGTGCTTAGCGGCCTTCCCACAGTAAAAATCTGCACTGGTTATGAATTGGATGGAAAGGTGATAAAGGAATGGCCGGCAAGCCTGGGAGTCCTGGAAAAGTGTAAGCCCATTTATGAGGAAATGGAGGGTTGGACTCAGGATCTGTCTAAAATTGATAGGTACGAAGACTTCCCCCCTCAGGCAATTGCTTATGTAAAACGTATTGAAGAGCTGGCAAATGTTCCTGTTTCCATTGTTTCTGTAGGTCCCGGCAGGAACCAGACCAAATTTCTTGAGGAAATCAGTTTTTAGTGTTGACAAAAGCATGAAAGTATAGTAATATCTCGTCTTTGACAGTTGTTACAAGCAAAAAGCTTGATGATCCCTGATTTACAAGGATTATCAAGCTTTTTTTGTATTCAAAAAAGTGAGTAATGTTTTTATTTTTTTGTCGCTTTAAAAATTTTTTTCATTTGTTTTGTTTTTATAATCTGGTAGTCTGTACGGAAATCAAATGCCTCATGTAAATCATCAGTAAAGTCAGTTCTCGTATATGTTGGAGTGTAACCCTCCCCCTTTATTTCATGAAAGTTCATATCCTTTAATCCTCTAATTATTTCACTGCAGGTATATTTCTCACCAAGCTTTTTTTCCAATAATCTGTAAATAATTAAGGATATAAAGCAAGTTGTAAAATGTGCTTCTATTCTGTCATCACGGCTTAAATAAACAGGTCTGGCTTTAAATTCACTTTTCATAATTCTAAAACATTCTTCAATCTCCCATCGTCTATTGTTTACTTTAATTATTTCAGAAGCATCATCCTCAAGGTTTGTACATACAGCATAAAACCCATCAAAGGCTTCTTCTTTAGCGATAACCTCTGTATCAATACTGTATATTTCTTTTTCAGCAATTTCTCCATCAGGAGTAAAATTAGTTTTTTTAATAAATCTTCTGCAATCATTCTGATTACATTTTTTTATTTTTGTAGGATTTGAATCTATTGTTTTTTGTGCACGTTCTATCTGTGAATTACGGATTTTTCTTTGATAATCTCTATACTTGATAGAGTACGTCACAATGATTTTTTGTTCAAGGTCATTTTCTTTAATCCAACGTTCTTTGTAAAACATTTTATTTTTAGCTTTCTCATCATCTAGTTTAGAGATGTCATAGGTTTTTACATCGTTAGAGAGGTGCCATTCGTTTGGATCAAGTGCCCATTTTTTTAGATGTGCTTTTAATTTCTTAATTGATTGAGTTGTAATAAATGCTCGTTCTTCCCTGTCGTTAAATTTTCTGTTATTTTTGGACGCTAGACCGGCATCGGTACATACGATAAATTTAGAAAGATTAAAATCAGATAGAATTTTCTTTTCTAAGGGTTTTAGTGTTAATTGTTCATTTGTATTTCCTTTGTTGATGCTAAATGCAAGAGGGATACCGTCTCCATCCATAAATAGGCCCATTTGAATGATTGGGTTTGGTCTATGCTCTTTTGATGGACCGTATTGCTTATCGCCATCTGCCTGTTCAATTTCAAAAAAATAATTGGTGCAATCATAATAAAGTACACCAGTATTTCTCTTAGAAACTTTTAAACTGTTGTTGTACAAGGATGATTGTAAAAAATCCGTTTCCTTAGCAATAACTTCAAGAGCTCTGTATATATGTTGAAGTTCAAAGTTAGGTTGTTCTATAAATCTTGAGGAAAGTTGGTAAGTGGCGAGCTTAGATGAAGGGAAGATTATTCTTCCGTAAATCAATCTGGAGAGTATGGAGTTTAGGTCATATGTAACCTTGTATTTTCCTAACATTTCTTTACATATTTTGTGAAGGCCAAGTTGATAGTATATTTGTTGAAGAAAAAGATAACCACCGTTAAAAGAGCGCTGTTCATCTTTCGTAATGACCTTGGAAGGTGAGTACTTTACCAACACATCAAGCTTTTCTTCCTTCTCTTTTTGATTCAGCTCTGCTATGTATTTCTTTGCCCATTCAATGGGATCCTGGCCGTTTAACTTTTTACTCAAATCATTAACTGTTCCAAGTTTTTCAACAATCTTTGATGAATGTACACCATTCTCATAAGTTGATTTAATTACGTAAAGAGATGTGGAATTTTTTGATTTCGAAATAGACAATCTCATATTAACCCCCCAATCCCTTATATTATAACATAATACTCAATAATACTCAATAGAAATAGGTGAAAAATTGACAAATTTGCAATAAAAAAAGCCCTATTTTCAAGGCTTTTAAGACATGTGTTCATTATTCAACTGTCAAAGACCCGAGGAACCAGACCAAATTTCTTGAGGAAATCAGTTTTTAGTGTTGACAAAAGCATGAAAGTATAGTAATATCTAAACTCGTGAGAGTGAATAATTCTTGTGTGGCCCCTTGGTCAAGCGGTCAAGACACCGGCCTTTCACGCCGGTAACGGGGGTTCGATTCCCCCAGGGGTCACCATTAAAATTAAAAGCAGCCACAGCTGCTTTTTTTTAATTCTTAAATTTAATTAATAATTTATCATGTTTTTGGCAGGAATTTTAAATATTTTATCGAAATATAATCTTTGGGTTAACAGGACAGAATCTCTTTGTTCTCCTATTTTATTACATATTTTCTGCTCCGGTTCTACAAAAACGGAGGTTATAGGATGATACTTAAAAGAGATGTAGATTTATCCCGTCGATTGATTGGGAGCTTAAAGCCCATGGCGGTCCTTATGCTGGTTGTTCTTCTCATCGCCGGTGCATTTTCTCTACACGACTATCTCGGTAGTTTTTATTACCAGGTTTGCCTGGATGGACAAGTTCTGGGAGCTATTAAAGATCCGGTGGAAGTAAAGGATTATGTGCTCCAATTACGAGATGAGGCTGAAGAATACTACGGGATGGAAGTTGTTCAGATGGGCATAATATCTGCCCCACAGGTCAGGGATGTTTCTCTGACTGAAGAGTCGGAAAATGTTATGGCTTTATTGAAGGACAAGCTCACCTATAAAACGGAGGCCTGTGATATTCAGATTAATGGGTCTACTAATTTTTTGGTGAAGAGCGATGAGGAATATGAAAAAGTTATAAGGCTGGTTAAGGAAAGCTATCTTCAAGACGGAGATGAAGGGAAAACATTAGTCGATGTATTTATTGAAGACGACATAACCGTCGATTATGTGCTGGCAGATCCTACCAGAATATTGGAACCTGAAGATGTAGCAACGGTTCTGGTGGAAGGACGAAATCGCCGTCAAGTTTATCTGGTTTCCCGGGGAGATACATTGTCTCAAATAGCACAGAGACATTCCTTAAAGACCAGCGAATTGCGGGAGATTAATCCGCAGCTTAACGGAGACTCACTTCAAATTGGTGACGAACTGAACTTGAGTGTGGTAGAAACACTGGTGAACGTAATAGTAGTTGAAGAAGTTGTCAAAGAGGAAAGAATTCCTTTCAAAACTAATACGACAAACAGCTCCACTATGCTGTACACTCAATCAAAGGTCACCACAGAGGGTGAAAACGGACTGAAAGAAGTGACTTACAAAATCACTTCAAAAAACGGAGTAGAAATTGAGAAAGAGATTCTAAAGGAAGAAGTTATTAAACAGCCTGTAACCCAAGAAGTAGTAAAAGGCACAGCAAGGCCTGTAGTCGTAAACAATAATACTGTGAAGGTTAATGCCACTGGACGGTTTGCTTGGCCGTCAGCATCCAGAAGAATTACTTCTTATTTTGGAGCCAGAGGAAGTGGATGGCACTCCGGTATCGATATTGCTGGACCTGTGGGTACTGCAATATACGCTGCAGACAATGGAGTTGTAACTTTTTCCGGTTATTCCGGAGCATATGGAAGAACTTTGATAATCAACCATGGAAATGGTTTTAGCACGTTGTATGCGCATAATTCTTCTAATCTGGTCGGAGTTGGAGCAACGGTAACAAAGGGTCAAACTATAGCTACCACCGGTGCAACCGGTAATGCAACGGGGCCTCATGTGCACTTTGAGATTAGAGTAAATGGCACCGCTGTAAACCCTTTAGGGTACTATTAAATTAAAAAAAAAGCCAATGTAACACAAATTTTACCCCATTGTAACTTAATTGTAACATTGAGTCGTTATAATAAGAGCATAAGTTGGAGTTTGACCCCCTCTTAATATATTCTTAAAAAGCGCGGCATAAGCCGCGCATTTTTTTTTGGATGCGGGATTATGCCAGGTGTGCTATAATTTTATATATATAGTTCCCATTAAATTGGGTCAGGGGGAATAACTATGCAGGCAAAAATCCTGGTGGTAGATGATGAAAAACCTATTGCCGACATAATTATGTATAACCTGGAACAGGAAGGATTTACGGTTTTAACCGCCTATGATGGAGAAGAAGCGGTAAACATTACCTTTAGGGAAAAACCCGACCTGGTAATTTTAGATATCATGCTTCCTAAAAAGGATGGGTTTACAGTTTGTCGAGAAATTCGAAAAAGGCTTTCTGTCCCCATTATTATGCTGACCGCCAAAGAAACGGAAACGGACAAGGTGTTGGGGTTGGAATTGGGAGCCGATGATTACGTAACCAAACCTTTTGGAACCCGGGAACTGATTGCCCGGGTCAGGGCCATATTAAGAAGGACCGAGGGCAGCATGCCGGGTCAGGAGATTATTAAGTGCGGCAGCATAGAAATAAACCAGAATACCATAGAAGTTAGAAAAGGCGGTCGATTGTTAGAATTGACCTACCGGGAATTTGAACTGCTTACATATCTGGTCAGAAATGCTGGCTGTGTGATTACCCGAAGCAAACTCTTATCCGATGTATGGGGTCATGATTATTATGGTGATGATCGTACCGTAGATGTAACGGTGCGGCGCCTTCGGGAAAAGGTGGAGGAAGACCCCAGCCGACCGGATTATATTTGCACCAAAAGAGGTATTGGTTACTATTTGAGGAGGCAGGAACATGTTTAAAAGCATGCAGTGGAAAATCGTGCTCATGTACAGCCTTCTCATTCTTTTTGCCATGCAGTTTTTTGGGTTTTACCTTTTACAGGGAATCGAGGAATACTATTTAAATGATTTTTCTGCATCTCTGGAGACCCAGGGAGAGCTTTTAGCAAGTTTTGTCCGGAGGCACCTGGTAGATGAACAGGCGGAGTTATACATACACGACCTGGTAAAGGGTTTTGGGCTCCAGGCCGGAACAGAAATTATGGTGTTGGATGGCTTTGGCAGGGTTATTAGCAGTAACAATGAAGACACCGAACTTTTGGGCAGAAGGATAGTGCATCAGGAGGTGACCCGGGCTCTAACCGGTCACAAGAGTGAAGATTTAAGAATCGTACCGGACACCAACCAGAGGAGTAAATACCTGGCGCTTCCGGTAAAATCAGGGCAGAATGTAGTGGGAGTAATTTATCTGGTGGGTTCTCTGGAAGGCCTGGATAATACCTTGGGACAAATTCGGAGAATTCTACTCACCGGAGGACTTTTGGTCATGACTATAACTGCCTGCCTGGGCTTTGTCCTGGCTAAGACTATTACAGTCCCCATACAGTTCCTTACCTCTAAAGCTGAAAAGATGGCCTCTGGAGATTTCAGTCAAAAAATCATAGTAAAAGAAGACGATGAGATCGGGCAGTTGGGCATGATGTTTAATCACCTGGCACAGCAGCTGGACGAAACCTTAAAAGAGATTTCTTCGGAAAAAAGTAAAAGTGAGGCAATTCTCAATTATATGACAGACGGGATTTTGGCTTTTAGCCGTCAGGGAATTTTAATTCATATGAACCCGGCAGCCCAGCAGATGCTGGGTATACATGATGGGCAGCCTGTTGAAGAATACGCTAATAAGCTATTGATTCAGATGTTTCCTCAAGGGGATTATTGGAGTAGTATGGAGGAGAAAGAACAGTTGGTTTCAGAGTTTACCTGGGGTGAGCAGGAGGAAAAAGTGCTTAAAGCTTTTTTTGCCCCTTTCAAAACCCGCGAGGGCTCTTTAACCGGTTTTTTAGTAGTGCTGCACAATATAACCCGGGAAAGAAAATTAAGCCAACTGCAGCAGGAGTTTGTGGCCAATGTTTCTCATGAACTGAGGACACCCCTTACCACCATAAAAAGCTATGTGGAAGCATTGGTGGAAAACCCCATGGATGACCGAAATTTACAGTCAAAGTTTCTTCGGGTGGTGAAAAACGAGACTGATAGGATGGTGCGCCTGGTTCAGGATTTGCTTACCCTGTCAAGGTTGGACTACCGACAGGTACGTTGGAAAAAAGAGTGGGTAGATATAAAAAAATTGGCAGAAGAAACTGTTGAGCTGGCAGCGGTGGAGCTGGAAGAATTAGGCATTTTTTGGAGCATTAAGTTTCCCAATTATCTTCCTCCCCTCTATTTGGACAGGGACCGCATCAAACAGGTACTTTTAAATCTGCTGAACAATGCCCAGCAGTATACTCCCTCCCAGGGCAGTATAACCTTGGAGATAGAAGTGGAGACAGACAAAGTTATCATTAGTTTGGAGGATACCGGCTGCGGTATTCCTGAGGAGGATCTCCCTCGGGTATTTGAAAGGTTTTATCGAGTGGATAAGACCCGCTCCCGGGATTACGGCGGCACCGGTTTGGGACTGCCTATTGCCCGTCAGATTATAGAAGCCCATGGAGGCCAGATGATAATTGTCAGTAATTTGGACCAGGGAACCCGGGTAAGTTTTATTCTCCCTCAGGACCTGGACCAGGAAGAAGGTGACAAATTTTATGTGGGAGAAAATTAAATCCTTTTTGCTGGTGTTTTTAATACTCCTAAGTACGGCCATGAGTTATCGGCTGTGGTTTGGTTCACCCAATTATGAGGCTATAATTTTACCCATCTTTGAACGTTTCCCAACAGGACAAGAATCCTCTGCAGTAAATCTGCTGCTTCCGGAAAAAATAATATACTATCAAGCTGTAGATTTGCCCCAAATACAGGAAGAGTCTTTATCCCCGGTGAATCAGGAAGAACAGGAAGGCCAGGAAGAACAGGAAGGCCAGGAAGAACAGGAAGGCTTGGAAGAACAGGAAGGCCAGGAAGAGCAGGAAGGCCAGGAAGAGCAGGAAGGCCAGGAAGAGCAGGAAGGCCAGGAAGAGCAGGAAGGCCAGGAAGAACAGGAAATGACGCCCTTGAACGAAGTTGAGGAAGCTCTTGTTACGACAGGTTTAACCGGGGGAGGAATTTACTCCTATAACTTTTCACAGCCTAATTTCGGCAGGCTTTGGGAAGCCTTTACATATCACCTTCTTAGAGTAGACAATATTTCCCTATCCCTGGTAAATTCGGAGGAAATAAGCTTCAGATTGAAAGAGAGAAGGAATTCTTCCCTGGAGTTATCTTTCACTGCTCCCTTTGATGCAGAATTATTCTTTTCCTCAATGGAAAGCACTTTAGATATGCAGGAGCTTCCGCTGATCCAAAATATCTTTATTTTTTGGGAGGAGGAACCAATGACTTTTTTTCAAACTTCTCAGGGGAGCACTTATCAAGTCAGTTGGGATAACAATTTTTCCTTTCTCTTTAACGAAGTAAAGGAACTGACTTCAACCAAAGAACCAGACCATTTCCTTTTGTCTGAGCTGGCGGATACAGTTCCATTTATCCTGGAAAATCAACTGATATTTGAGGAAATGTATGTCCCTGTTCAAAACCCTCTTCTTCCGGACTTTAATCTCAGCAGGGACTTTGCCAGGGGGGAGGAGCTTGCAAAAATGTTTTTTGTAGACCTTTCCCTGGTCAGGCAAATTAAAGAAAGAGATGAAGCCATTATTTTTACCGACGGGCAGAAAGGGCTGCGGATTAGCTCCCTGGGAATGATTGAATTTACCGCTCCCCTTGAGAGCGATGTGGGAAAAAGACTATCCTATCGTAATGCTCTAGAAATAGGGACCAAGTATGTCAATCTGTATGTGGCCCTGCCTGAGGAAATAAGTTTGAGGATAATGGAACTTAAACCTGTTGCTCTAAATAACAAAGAATACTATCAAATGAAGTTGAACGCTTATTATGGCGGCCTGGTCTTAGACCCGGAAAGTTTTATTTTGGAAATGACTTATGACGAACAGGGGCTGGTAAGCTATACTTGTCAAAGTTACACTATAAAGTCTAATAAAGAAGAACTTGTGGAAGTCCAATTGGAAAAAGCCCTGTCAGCAGTTCAGTCAAGCTTGCCGGAATTGTTCCAGGGAGAAACTGCCAGGAGGATAACCGGTGTCAATCTAACTTACATGGTGATAGAGGATGGATTGGAAGAACTGCTTCAGCCTTTTTGGAACATAGAAATTGATGAGAAGTATCTGGTTATGGTTAATGCCCGAAGCGGAGAAGTGACGAGTATGAAAGATGTGAATTAAAATTACAGGAAAAATAGGATCGGGGAGAATCTACGCATGGAATGGTCTAAAGCAAAAAACATTTTAATTATGATATTCCTGGCATTAAATCTGTTTTTAGGTTACAGCCTATGGGAAGATATTTATTTGAATTATCCCTCTCGGATAATATCTCAGAAGGAAATAGAAGAGGCTGAGGCCCGCCTGGAGGCAGTTAACCTGGAATTAAAGATTAATATTTCCCCTCAGATTTTTACTATGTCTTTTCTTACCGTCAGCAACCAGGAACAGCAGGGAGAAATTTTGGCGGAAAAGTTGCTTGATCCGGAACAACCCTTTAGCTTTAATAAGGGAACAGAAGGAACTCCTCAGGTTTATCGCCAGGATAAAAATCAGATTTATATCTGGGAAAACGGAAGGGTTATTTTTACCCGGGAACCCATGGTCGATCTGGAACAATCTCAAGATGAAGTCCTGGAGGAAGGGGCTGCAATTTCTTTAGCCGAGGAATATCTGGAGAACGCACAGCTTCTTCCCGTGGATGCCAGGTTAGAGGAGGTTCATTCTATTGGGGATAATCGTTACCAGATAAGGTATAATCAAGTTTACAAGAATCAAACCCTATATGGTGGTTACCTCTTGGTTCAGATAACACCCCGGGGATTGGAGCAGTTTGAATTATACTGGCTTGACCCTCAAGGTTTTAGCGGGCAGGAAATGAATAATATTTCAGCGGCGGCAGCCTTGGGAAGACTGGCGGACAGTCTGGAGCCCTTTTCAGAGAGAACTGCCGTGGAGTCCATGAACATTGGCTATTATAGTGAAGTTTTTGATGCCCAAAAATGGGACATGGTCCCTGTTTGGCGCATTCGGTTATCCAATAGAAGGACATACTATATAAATGCCTATACCGGGGAGTTGGAGGGGATAGAAGAACTGTAAATTTTTATCAAAACTTAAAATGTAATAATTAGAGAAGGTATAGGACTTTTTTTGCAGAATAAGTCCATAAATAATAGCATGACACTTTTATCACAGGAGGATTATTACATAATGGAACAACTGGTTGTGAACGGAGGAGTTTCTCTTGAAGGGGAAGTGGTAACCAGTGGGGCTAAGAATTCTTCCGTAGCTATTCTGCCCGCTGCCCTGATGGCAGGTTCTCCGGTAACTATAGAAAATCTCCCCTTAATAGACGATATAATTACACTAAAAGAGTTAATTCAATTTCTGGGAGCGGAAGTGCAAACTAATGGATACGGCAGTTTAACCGTTGATCCCCAAAAAGCTAATAGCTTTGAGGCTCCCTATGAACTGGTCAGCAAGCTTAGAGCATCTTATTATTTTTTAGGAAGCCTGCTTACTCGTTTTAAAAAGGCGATTATCCCCCTGCCTGGAGGGTGTCCCTTGGGGCCCCGTCCCATGGACCAGCACATAAAAGGTTTTCAAGCCCTGGGAGCCAGGGTGGAAATACGGCACGGCTGTATCCATATGGAAGCAGAACAGCTCAATGGCACAGAAATTTATCTGGATATAGTCAGTGTAGGCGCTACTATTAATCTTATGTTGGCATCAGTTACGGCCCAGGGAAAAACTATTTTGGAAAATGTGGCTAAGGAGCCTGAAATAGTAGATATTGCTAACTTTTTAAATGCCATGGGCGCTGATATTGTGGGCGCCGGTACCGATGTTATTAAAATCACCGGAGTTAAAAAATTGGGGGGGACAAACCACATGGTTATCCCTGACCGCATAGAAGCCGGCACCTTTATTTTGGCCGCGGCCAGCACTAACAGCAGTGTGCTTGTGAAAGAAGTAATACCCAAGCATTTGGAAGCAGTTACTGCCAAGCTTAAGGAGTTGGGGGTGGATTTGGATGTGGGAGAAGATTGGATTCATGTAAATGGCTGCTCATGTCCTAAACCCATAAGTATAAAGACTTTTCCTTATCCCGGGTTTCCTACGGACCTTCAGTCTGTAATTATGCCCATTATGACCAAGGCTAAAGGCCCCAGTATGATTACAGAGAATGTATTTGAGGCCCGCTATAAACATGTAGATGAGCTAAAAAGAATGGGAGCTAATATATTGGTGGAGGGAAGAACAGCCATTATAGAGGGAGGGGAAAGCCTCTCCGGGGCACCGGTTAGGGCAACGGACCTTCGAGCCGGAGCCGGTTTGATTATTGCTGGATTGATGGCTAAGGGTGAAACTATAATCAGTGGGGTAGATCATATTGATCGAGGATACGAAAACATAGAGGAAAAATTTAACAAGCTGGGAGCGGGCATAAAAAGGATAACTGAGGAGTAATTTAAGGTAGTATGATTTAGGAAGGACATCTACCTTGGAACTTTTTCTAGTGAGGCACGGTCAAACAAAAGCCAATAAAGAAAACCGTTTTCAGGGGTGTATAGATTATCCCTTGAGTCAGACAGGGAAAAGGGAGGCTCAGCAGGCCGCCCTAAGACTGGCTTCCATTTCCTTAGATGTTATTTACAGTAGTCCCTTAGTTCGCGCTTATGATACCGCACAAATTATTGCCAATGCACAGCATAAGGATGTCAGGGTATTAACTTCTTTAAAGGAGTTCCGCTGGGGCGTCATTGAGGGTTTAACCCGGGAGGAGATTCAGCAGAAGCACCCCGGTTTGGCTTACAGCTTAAAGAAGGGGTTCCAAAAGTCATCCATCCCCGGGCAGGAGCCCATAGATATTTTTTGGAATCGAGTAAACCGTACTATAAATTTTCTATGTGGTGCCCATGCGGGTAAACGGGTTCTGGTAGTAAGCCATGGGCGGTTTTTGAATGCATTTGCGGCGTCTTTTTTTAATATGAGTATTTGTAATAGCTGGCCCTTTCGTTTTTCTCATGGTTCACTTTCCCTATTTGAAGTGAACAGAGAAGGCAGGAGGGTTTTGATTTTTTTTAACGATACCTGTCACCTGGGGGAAACCCCTTATTGTCCCCTTTCCTGAAGTCTGGTATAATTTAATCATTAATTGAAAATTTTTAAATATTGCACTCATCCTAAAAGGGAGAAGTGTGTGTGAGGTGTGTTTTTAAGATGGATTCCTTTGACAACTACCAGAGAAAGTCTTCAAAAAACAAAATGCCTGTTTATTTTATAATGATTATTATGGGGATGGTCATCGGTGGGTTCTTAGTATCCTTTTTTCTTCCGGATATACTTGACCGCAGAGAATCCTTGAACGGGGACAGGCCTCCAGTGGATTGGGAAATTCCTGAGGAACATGAAGAGCCGGAGTACTATGAATACCAAAACACCGCTGTTGTCAAGGCAGCTGAAAAAGTAACGCCCTCTGTGGTAGGCATTACCAACATGGCTGTGGCGTATGACTTCTTTCAAGGGGACTCTCGATTGCAGGAAGTGGCCGGCGGTTCTGGAGTAATTATTGATTCCGCCGGTTATATTGCTACCAACAATCATGTAATAGCTGATGCCGATGAGATTGTGGTTACTCTATACAATGGAGAAGAACTAATTGCCGAAGTAATTGGGACGGATCCTGCTACAGACCTGGCAGTACTTAAGATTGAGCAAACCGGGCTTCCCGCAGCCAGTTTTAGCGACTCAGACAAAGTATTGGTAGGGGAACTGGCCATCGCTATCGGCAATCCCTTGGGCCTTGCCTTTCAGCATTCGGTAACCGTGGGATATATCAGTGCCCTTCAGCGTTCCATGCGGATTGGAGAACAGAATTTTTCATTTATACAGACAGATGCCGCCATTAATGCCGGCAACAGTGGAGGCCCTTTGGTTAATGCCGTAGGTGAAGTTGTCGGTATTAATACTGCAAAAATAAATATCACCGGTGTTGAGGGTATGGGGTTTGCCATTCCCAGCAACACAGTTAAGAAAATTGTCAATGACCTGATCGAACACGGCAGGATAATCCGTCCCTGGATAGGGATTTATATTCGTGAAATTGATGAAAAAATCGCAGAGGAAATGCAATTACCTGTGGGATATGGGCTGATTGTGGAGGAAGTGATAAGCGGAGGCCCGGCCCAGAAAGCAGGTTTAGAACCCAGGGATATCATCACGGATATTGAGGGTGAAAAAATTCAGACTTTTGACCGGCTCCGGGAAGTAATTAACCAGTATAAGGTGGGGCAAAAGGTGAACATTAAAATAATGAGAAAAGATACAGAGATAGAAGTGGGCCTGATTTTTGAAGAGATGCCATAGAGTCTCCTTGGCCCTTTGCTGTTTGACATCTTAGGAAGGTTAGCCATGCATATAAAAATTATTGCCGTGGGCAGGTTAAAGGAAAAGTATTTGCTGCAGGGAGTTTCAGAGTACTCAAAGCGCTTGAAGAAATATGCCCGGGTGGAGATATTGGAGATATCTGATGAGAAGGTCTCCGAAAAATTTTCTCCTGCTCAGGAAGAAACATTATTAAAAAAAGAAGGAGAGCGGATTCTTAAATTGCTGGAACCGGGCTCCTTCTTAGTTGTAATGGCGCTGGAGGGAAAGCAGCTGTCTTCGGAACAGCTGGCGGAAAAAATGGAAGGGTTGGCCCTGGGGGGCCGAAGTAAAATATTTTTTGTTATCGGTGGCGCCTTGGGTTTATCCCCAACAGTAAAAAAAAGGGCAGATCTGCTTCTCTCCTTCTCCCCCATGACCTTCCCTCACCAGCTTACCCGATTAATTCTCCTGGAACAGCTGTACCGGGCTTTTAAAATTATTAAAAGTGAACCATACCACAAGTGATTTAGCGGAAGTATACCTTCTAGAGGAAGCTATGCCTGCTTACTCTTATTTTTAGGTATAAGACACCCACCTCTAAGCATTAGCATAGGTGGGTATTGGGGAATCAGATGGAGTAGAGCCTCACCCGATTCCCCAATATTTCAGCTTGCTGAAACCAGTTCACTATAAACAGCATCATTGGACATCCCTCTGGAGTAGAGCGCAGGTTACTATTTATATAAATAGGCTCTCCTATGGGCCCGAACCCGGGCTCAGGCACAATAATATGTTCTAAGGCGGCATAAGCCTCTTTGAACCGAAGGCCTTATTTTGATAAAGTATAGTCAAAGGTGTAAAACACTGGAAATAGCCGGTGTTTTTTCATTTTAAAAATACAGGAGATGATTTTTTGTTATCTGGTAGTGACGATGTAGAGAAACTGAGGAAACAAATTAAGGAAATGATTGAAAAGGAGAAGATTAAATTTATTCGGCTGCAGTTTACGGATATTTTCGGGCAATTGAAAAACGTATCTATCAATTCCAAGCAGTTGGATCAGGCCCTGAATAATCAGGTGATGTTTGACGGTTCTTCTATAAAAGGGTTTGTTCGGGTAGAGGAATCGGATATGTATCTGGCACCGGACCCTTCTACTTTTACCATATTTCCCTGGAGGTCAGCGAGAGGGACGAAAACAGCACGACTTATATGTGATGTCCACACTCCAGAAGGGGAACCCTTTGAGGGCTGTCCCCGTAGTGTAATGAAAAAAATTCTAAAGGAATTAAAAGACATAGGTTATCAGCTGTTTGTGGGACCGGAGGTAGAGTTTTTTCTTTTTGAAACCGATGAAAATGGCAATCACAGTACTCGTACCCACGATAAAGCCGGATATTTTGACCTTGCCCCCACAGATTTAGGGGAAGATGCCCGGAGAGATATATGCCTTACCCTGGAGGAGATGGGTTTTGAAATAGAAGCGTCTCATCATGAAGCGGCTCCGGGGCAGCATGAAGTAGATTTTAAATACAGCGATGCTTTGACTGCCGCAGATAATGTTTCTACATTTAAGCTGGTGGTAAAAACAGTGGCCAAGGAACACGGCCTGCATGCCACTTTTATTCCTAAACCTATGACATGCGAAAACGGCAACTGCATGCATTTAAACATGTCTCTCTTTCAAAATGGAGTAAACGTTTTCCGCTCTGAAGAAGATGAAAAGGGATTAAGCCAAAATGCCTATTATTATATCGGGGGCCTTTTGAAGCATGCCCGGGAGTTTGCTGCCATCACTAACCCCACTGTGAATTCATATAAAAGACTGATGCCCGGTTTTGAAGCGCCTACACATATTGCCTGGGGTGAGGGAAACCGCAGTCCTTTGGTCAGAGTTCCTGCTGCCCGGGGCGAGGCAACCCGAATCGAACTGAGGAATCCCGATGCTACGGCAAACCACTACCTGGCCTTTGCTGCTGTTTTAAAGGCAGGAATGGAAGGAATAAGAAATAAAATTGATCCTCCCGACTGCTGCTGTGAAAATATGTATGATTTGGATGGTAAAACTCAAAAGCGCCGGGGAATTAAAAAATTTCCCGAGAATTTAAATGAAGCTGTACAGGAATTGGAAAACAGCCTGTTGATGAAAGAAACTGTGGGTGAACACATTTACAAACTCTATCTGAAAGCCAAAAAACGGGAATGGAAGGAGTACAGTAAAGCCGTTCACCAATGGGAACTCAATCGCTACATGGAAATGTAAGGGTAGAAAATGCAGGGAGCACAATGGGTTTTACTAAAAATTAGAATAAATTACAAATAAGTGTAGGATAATACAGGGGAAGTGGAGAATTCGTAAAACAATTCTATGAATTCAGTTTCGATAAAAGGATTTTGTGAAAACATGTAGTATAATAATCCAGTAAAGGGTATCCTTACAGTTGATACAGGATTCCTTACCAGGAGGTGCAGCAATGATATTAAAAAAGCTTGAAGTGGGCGGTTTTATGTCCAACTGTTATATTGTAGGATGCAGTGATACAAAGGAAGCGGTGGTGATTGACCCGGGGTCCGAACCGGAGGTCATCTTAGCCACGCTGGAAGAAATGGATCTGACGGTGAAGTATATTATAGCCACCCACGGACATATTGACCACATTGGAGCAGTTAAAGAAGTAAGGGAAGCCACCAAAGCCCCGGTAATTATCCATGAGGAGGATGCCGCCCTTTTTGAAAATACCCACGAAAATCTTTCCATGTTTGTAGGTTCAGAGCTGATTTTGAGCCCGGCGGAAAAAATTGTGGTAGAAGGGGATACCATATCCTTTGGTAATTACAATATGAAGGTGATCCATACTCCCGGTCATACCCGGGGAGGGATCAGCCTGAATATGGATGGTGTAGTTTTTACAGGGGATACTTTATTTGCTGCTTCTATAGGCAGGTCAGACCTGCCCGGCGGCAATCATCGTCAGCTAATTAGTGCCATTAAAGAAAAACTATTTCCCTTAGGTGATGATACGGCGGTATACCCAGGGCATGGACCGGAGAGCACTATCGGCAGGGAAAAAAAGGTCAATCCTTTTCTGCGCTAATCAATGGGAATTAACCCCGGCATAACAACTGTATGTGTTGTTAAAAAAGGCTGTAGCGAAGTTAAAGTTTTTCGGTTACAGCCTTTTTTTGCATTTTAATAAGACCCCCACCTCGAAGCGCTAGCGTAGGTGGGGGTCTTATTAAGGAGGAGTAGAGTCTCCACCTGATTCCCAGATTTTAAAGCTTGCTGAAACCAGTTCACTAATTTAGTTTCCTAATTAAAATGTTTTGGCTGCCTAAAACCAGGGCAGCTGGGGGATATCGAAAGGCCACTGCCAGCGGCGTTCCGGTTCTACATAGGGGCACGTGTCTTCACTACAATACTCCTGGGGTTCCGTGCCGCTAATAAAAATTTCCTCCAGGGCAGGGCCGCTGCACCGTTCGTTTTGCCTCAAACCGGTTTCAGCACAAAGCTTTACCTGTAAGATGCCCTGCGGCATCGAAAAATCCTGGGGAGAATAATCCATCAGAGCTTTCGCCATAAAATTGGCCCAGATAGGAACAGCCAACTTTCCTCCAGTCTGCCCCAGGGATTTGTTGTGGTCGTCCCCTACGTAAACACTGGCCACCAGCTGAGGGGTGTAGCCTACCATGTAGGCGTCGGTATAGTCGTTGGAGGTTCCGGTTTTTCCGGCAGCAGGCCTTTTTAGAATGTCCCCGGCAGCGGAACCGGTCCCCGGATAAACCAGCACACCTTTTAAAATATCGGTTAATATATAAGCCACCCTTTCATCCAGGGCCGCTGTTTGTTTGTAATCCTGTTCCCAGAGCACCCTACCCCGGTGGTCGGTGATGCGGGTGACAAACACCGGCTCTGCGGCCATTCCACCGTTAGCCAGGGGAATATAGGCAGCAGCCATCTCCAGTGCTGTTACTGTTGATGTTCCCAGGGCCAGGGAGGGGTATGGGTCCAGATGGCTCTTAATTCCCATATTGTGAGCATAGCGAATGGTTTCCTCCGGGCCTATGTCCATGTGCACCTTCACTGCGCTTACATTACAGGACAGCACCAGGGCTTCCCGGACCGTCAGATGCCGGTAATGAAATCCTCCCCCGTAGTCTTTAGGCTCATAGTCTTTGTTGGAGCCCGGGTTGGGAATTGCTATGGGTTCACAGAGGATTTGAGAAGCAGCCGTATAGCCTGAGTCTAAGGCTTTAGCATAAATAAAGGGCTTGAAAGCAGAACCAGGCTGGCGTTTGCTGTCTATAGCCCTATTTAAATTGCTTTCCCGGTAATTCAACCCCCCCACCAGAGCTTTTACATGTCCATTGGTAGGATCTACTGCTACCAAAGCCCCTTGGGGCTGCAGGATACCCTGCTCATCCACGTAACTCTGGGAGAAATTTTCCAACTCCTGCCGCAGGGCATCTTCTGCCGCTGCCTGCATGGTTGGATCCAGGGTAGTATATATATTCAGGCCGCCGCGGTAGACGTCTTCTCTCTGAATATCCAGCAGAACCTCCAGATGAGTGGAAGCAATATAATTGATAAAATGGCCTGCGGGACGGTCTCCACTTTCCAAAGATTTGTAGACTAGCTCCTGGTCCAGCGCCTCCTGTTTCTGTGCAGGAGTGATGAATTCCAACTCTACCATACGGTTTAATACGTGGGTCTGCCTGTTTCGGGCCGCCTGCTGGTTTCCTTCAATCAGAGGAGAATAATATCCGGGCCCCCGGGGGATTCCAGCCAGCATAGAGGACTCAGCCAGAGTAAGGTCTTTGGCTGATTTACCAAAATAACGCTTGGCCGCAGATTCTACCCCGTAATTGCCGTGGCCAAAATAAATAATATTTAAATACATATTCAGGATCTCGTCCTTGGTATAAGTCCTTTCCAGGTGCAATGTCAGAATCAGTTCATCCGCCTTCCGTTGAAAAGTCCGGTCGTGGGTCAAATATATATTTTTGGCCAACTGCTGGGTTATGGTGCTGCCCCCTTCTACAATGCGTCCCTTTTGAATATTTCTTAAGGCAGCTCGTCCAATGGACAAAAGGTTAATTCCAAAATGGTCATAAAAATGAGCGTCCTCTACGGCAATGACCGCTTGTTGAAGTTCTAAAGGGATTTCATTCAGCGTCACCTCCCAGCGGTCCTCCTGGTACATGGTGGTCAAAAGATCCCCATTACTGTCGTAAAACTTGCTGGTGAGAGCGATATCGGGTTCAGGCAGCGTATCTAGAGAGGCGATAGAGTAAAAAATATAGCCTGCACCTATAATGCCGGTAAGAAAAAACACAATAAAAGTTAAAATAATTATTTTGAAAAATGATATTTTTCTTTTTTTGGCCATAAGTATGCTCCTCGTTCTATCCTGACTATTATGCTTAAGCCATTATTCTAAAACTAAAATACAGATATAATTTAAGCATATTCTACCTTGTACATATTATACCATAGTTATCAAAGGTTTTATTCTAAATGGAGTTAGTAGAAAAGACCTCTGATTAATAAAGAGTATTTGGATATTGCAAGCAAAGTTTTACTCTATGAAAGCAGGGAATTAGGGTAAAGCTTGTAATTGGCAAGTCTAAAAAAAAAGTTTATTTTTTAAACTCTTTTTGGTATAATTGCAGATGTATGTGTTTGCTCAAAGACAATTATATGTTAAATATGGAAGAAGGTGCTTTGGTGATACCGATACCCACTAAATTTAAAATTGTAGCCGGTGCAGCGGAGGGAGAGCACAAGCTTACGGCTTTTGACCATGCCCTGCTGGAGGCCGGCATCGCTAACATTAACCTGGTAAGAATCAGCAGTATTATGCCCCCCGGTGCTCAGCAGGACCAGGATATGGCCATAGCTCCCGGCACCCTGGCACCTACGGCTTATGGAGCCATCTGTTCAGATATTCCCGGTACCGTAATTTCGGCAGCGGTAGGAATAGGCTTTTCTCATGACACCTTCGGAGTGATTATGGAATATGCCGGAGAATGCAGCAAAGAGGAGGCAGAGTCTCGTATCAGCTCTATGATTAAGGAGGCTTTTCATCTCAGGAATATGCCTCTGAAGGAAACCAGGATAAGCTCTGTGGAGCACGTGGTAGAAAAGACGGCTTCTGCCCTGGCTGCTGTAGTCTTGGGCTATTAAGCGGGTTTTTTTGCTGTAATAGAAGTTATACATTAAGGTTTATGTTTATAGTGTAACAACAATGTTTATATCGTGACGACTAACTGAAAAGAGATAAAGGAAGGAATCTAAAATATGGAGCTGTGGTATACGGAAAAACAGACTCCCCACCTGGGCATCACCTGTCAGGTTAAGGAGACTCTCTGCACCAGGATGACTGCCTTTCAGGAACTGGCCGTTCTGGATACTCTGCAGTTTGGCAAAATGTTGGTATTAGACGGAATGGTACAGACCACCGTGGAGGACGAATTTATTTATCATGAGATGATTACTCATGTGCCGCTTTTGACTCATCCTAATCCTAAGCAGGTGCTGGTGATTGGAGGAGGAGATGGTGGAACCATCAAGCAGATTGTCAAGCATCCGGGAGTATCCCGGGCTGTGCTGGTCGAAATAGATGAAGAAGTGGTAAAGGCCTGTAAAGAACATCTGCCGGAAATAAGCGGCGGCGCACTGGAGGATTCCCGGGTAGAGGTTATTATTACCGATGGATTAAAGTATGTAGAATCCTGCAAAGAACAATTCGATATAATCCTGGTGGACTCAACGGAACCGGTAGGGCCGGCGGTGGGGCTTTTTACCCAGGAGTTTTATCAGAATATCTTTGACGCCCTTACACCTCAGGGAATTATGGTGGCCCAGACGGAGTCACCCTTTTACAATAGGGACCTGATCCGCTCTGTAACTAAAAGAGTTGAAAAGGTATTCCCTGTAACGCGGCTGTATCTGGCTTCGGTGCCCACCTATCCCAGTGGATTGTGGAGTTTTACTTTGGGCTCTAAAGTGCATGACCCTTTGAAGGTGGAGATTTTTGAGGATTTGGATACCCGATACTATTCACCGGAGGTTCACAGGAGCTCCTTTGTCCTGCCGGGATTCACAAAAGAACTTTTGGAGGGGAAATAAATTGGATTTTCGGAGCTGCCTGGACAGTGAACAGGGTTTTATGGAATCCAGCCAGGACTATGAAGGCTCTTCTATCGTTCTTTTCGGGGCGCCTATGGACTATACCGTCAGTTATCGGCCCGGTTCCCGCATGGCGGCTCAGGCCATACGCCGGGTCTCTCGGGCTTTAGAGGAACACAGCCTGGTTTTGGAAAAAGACCTGAGGGAGGTCCGATTTTTTGATGGAGGCGACCTGGTCCTGCCCTTGGGCAATGTAGAGAAAAGCCTGGAAATAATAGAACAAGCCTGGAGAACACTTTTAAAGGAGGGTAAGTTCCCCCTGATGATTGGGGGAGACCATTTGGTAACCCTTCCTGCGGTGAAAGCGGCAGCAGAACTTTATCCGGATCTGGCGGTGCTGCAGTTGGATGCCCATGCAGATTTACGGCCCCATTATTTGGGGGAAGAGAAGAGCCATGCCTCGGTTATGTATAGGATATACTCAGATACCTGTGTGAAAGATATTTATCAGTTGGGGATCCGATCTGCCACCTCTCAAGAACTGGCTTTTGCCCGGCAGAATACAAGGTTCTTCCCCTTTGAAATAATAAAACCTTTGGAAACGCTAAAAGATGAACTGGCCAAGCGTCCTTTATATGTTACCTTAGATATAGATGTGGTTGACCCGGCATATGCTCCAGGGACAGGCACACCTGAACCCGGCGGCTGCAGCTCCCGGGAGATAATGGAAGCCGCAGTTAAGCTGTCGGATTTCCAGTTAGTAGGCTTTGACCTGGTGGAAGTGGCGCCAGATTATGACCGGGCTCAGATTACCTCTTTATTGGCTGCTAAAGTCATAAGAGAGATAATACTGTCACACGGCTAGAAAAAGGAAGGGTGATTATATGACCAAGTATATTTTTGTTACCGGGGGTGTGGTTTCTTCCCTGGGTAAAGGTATAACCGCTGCCTCCCTGGGGCGTCTTTTGAAGAACCGGGGACTGAAGGTTACTATTCAGAAGTTTGACCCCTATATCAATTTTGACCCCGGAACCATGAGCCCTTACCAGCACGGAGAAGTATATGTAACCGACGATGGCGCGGAGACTGATTTGGACATAGGGCATTATGAGCGGTTTATTGACATCAATCTGTCCAAGAACAGTAACATAACCACCGGAAAAATTTACTGGTCAGTGATCACCAAGGAACGGCACGGGGACTATTTGGGTGGGACGGTACAGGTTATTCCTCACATCACCGATGAAATAAAGTCACGGATTAAGGTGGCCGCCCAGGAAGAGGAACTGGATGTGGTGATTACCGAAATTGGCGGAACTGTCGGGGATATCGAAGGGCTCCCCTTCCTGGAGGCTATTCGTCAAATGAAGGTAGAGGTAGGCCGGAATTCGGTAATGTATATCCATGTTACTTTGATTCCTTATTTGGAGAAGGGTGGAGAACTGAAAACAAAGCCCACCCAGCACAGCGTAAAAGAACTGAGAAGCATTGGAATTCAGCCGGATATCATCGTCTGCCGGACGGAAAGGCCCCTAACCCGGGATATTAAAGAAAAAATTGCCCTGTTTTGTGATACGGACTTTGAGGCAGTCATAGAGAACCTGGATGTGGAAAGCCTTTATCAGGTACCCTTAATGCTAAAAAAAGAGGGCCTTGACGATATTGTAGTGAATAAGCTGAAACTGGAATGCGGCCCACCGGAACTGGCTCAGTGGGAGAGCCTGGTGCAGCGGACCCGGGAGATTAAGGCCCTGCCGCCGGTGAATATCGCCCTGGTGGGCAAGTATGTAGCTCTGCATGATGCTTACCTTAGTATAGCGGAAGCTTTGAACCATTCTGGTATTTATAATGGAGCAGAGGTGGAAATTAAATGGGTAAGTGCTGAGGAGCTGGAGGATGATCCCAAAGCTGCCTGCCTGGAGGGGGTAGACGGCATACTGGTCCCCGGTGGTTTTGGAAGTCGAGGGATTGAGGGCAAGGTTAAGGCAGCTAAGTACGCCCGAGAAAATCGGATTCCTTTTCTGGGGGTCTGCCTGGGACTGCATTGTGCTGTAGTGGAATTTTCCCGTAATGTGCTGGGGCTCAATGGAGCCCACAGCTCAGAAATAGACCCTGAGACCCCTTATCCTGTTATAGACCTGCTGCCGGAACAGAAAAAAGTTACCGATAAGGGAGGTACCATGAGGCTGGGCAGCTATCCCTGCGTAATCAAGGAGAACACTCTTGCTTATCAAGCCTATCAAGTTAATAATATTTACGAACGGCACAGGCATCGGTACGAGTTAAATAACAGCTACCGGGAAGTTCTGGAAAAAGGCGGCATGGTATTCAGTGGGATTTCTCCGGACCAAAGATTAGTAGAAATCATAGAACTGAAAAACCACCCATGGTATATGGCCACTCAGTTTCACCCGGAATTTAAGTCCCGGCCTAACAATCCGCAGCCGCTTTTCCGGGATTTTGTTAAAAATGCTATAAAGTTTCAAAAGGAAAAAAAGGTCTAAAGGCCTGTTGGTAGAAACCCTATGGTGTTTTATGTTTCTTGACATAAAACACCATAGGGTTTTTGTTTGAGCATATCTATTAGGGCACTACTTTTTGTTAACAGGAAGGAATAATTGTTTCTCAGCAGAATAGATAAATAATGGTAAGGTATTCTAAAAAAGCTGTGGGGAAATCTAAGAAAGCCTACTGGCTAAAAGAGATTCCCCAAAATATCAAGATAAAAAAGAACCAGGGAAAAGATAGCATGAAAATATGGAACAGGCAATAATAATAATTCCAAAAGGATGTGAAAAAATGAATGGGAAAAAAATAGTTATGATAGCTGTTGCAGCTGTCATTGTGATTACCCTGTTTCTCAGCGTCAGGGATGTTTTCTTGGGGAGAGGGGATTATGCCCCCAATAAAAGCAGTTCTCAAGGAGGGGGCTTGGCCTTGATTTATGTGGAAGGGGAAATATCCGGAGGCAGGTCACAGGGTGCCGGAATAATGACTGTATCCGGGGGCATGGACCATGTCCTGGAACAGCTGCGGGATGCTCGATTGAACCCCTCGGTGGAAGCGGTGGTGCTTCGGGTAAACAGTCCGGGGGGAACAGCCTCCGCCACCCAGGAGATCCACAGTGAAATACTCAAACTGAGGGAGGATGGCAAGGTGGTGGTGGTATCCATGTCGGATATGGCTGCCTCCGGCGGATATTACATTTCTGTGGCCGCCGACCATATTATGGCTAACCCGGGGACCACCACCGGAAGTATTGGGGTAATTCTACAGCATATTAGTCTGGAAGAACTCTTTGAAGAACTGGGCATAGAATTTGAAACTATTAAGAGCGGGGAATTTAAGGATATCGGGGATATCTCCCGGGCTATGACTTCGGAGGAAAGAGAAATTCTTCAATCTTTTTCCCAGGATGTGTATGAGCAGTTTGTGGAGGCAGTTGCCAGCGGCAGAAATATGTCTAAAGAGCAGGTTCTGGCGTTGGCTGATGGACGGGTGTTTACCGGCCGGCAGGCATTGGAACTGGGCCTGGTGGATGAACTGGGGAATATTTACGATGCGGTGGACCGGGCAGCTGAGCTGGCCGGCATGGAAGGGGCCCCTAATATTATTGGGCACGGAGGGATTACATTTTGGGATATTTTTTTCGGCAGCAGTATTAACTCTCCCATTGATTCCCGCAACTTTTTAGAACATTTGTACTTTTATCGCTGGAATAGAGGAGTGGAGATACGATGATGAGTAATTTTTTAGATGACATATATGACATTCTTTTCAGGCCCTCTCAGGGAATGGAGAAAATCAGCAAGAAAAAGAATATATGGCACGGATTTCTGGTATATACAGTGGTTTCCCTAATTGTATCCCTGGCCAACACCGCCAATCAAACGGGACAACTCTTAGAGGAATTTCAGGAGTTATCTGTACCCATTGAACTAATTCAGGGAATGAGCCGGTTTATGCCCTTTTTCAATCTGCCCTTTATTCCCTTGTATTTTTTTCTTTCCGCAGCGGTACTGCACTTAACTGCAGAATTGTTGGGAGGAGAAGGTCGGGTTTCCCGGTTAGGTGCTGTGTTGGGCTATGGGCAGATCCCCTATATTTTTATGGTACCCATCAGTTTGATAACTCGATATTTACCTATTGATCCAACCAATTTGTTTTCCCTGATAATATTCATATGGGCCCTGGTTCTAAAAGTCTTTGGTATTCAGGCAGTCTACGGTTTTTCCTCCGGCAAGTCCCTGGTGACCTATTTTCTTCCCATCATTATTTTAACTGCTTTGTTGGTGCTGTTTATGATTTTTCTTGCTGTTATCATGGCGCCTTTTCTGGGGGAGTTTTTTCAATACTAGTCTTTGGCCATTTCCCTGACAGCATACTCTTTGGAGAAGAGTCGGTTATCTGAGAAAATTTTTCGACAACGGCTTTTTCAAGGAGAATCTGGGACTTACTTTATCCATTGGAAGCTTTTTGCTGTATTTTCAAATGTTGACAATATCGAGGAATCCTTTTATAATTAATTGTTGTAATATACAACAGGGAGGTATGTTTGATGAGTATCTACCGACCGGGAAAAATACTGGGAACTTTTCAAGTTTCCGACCAGGGAGATTATAGTTTGGAATTCCTCCGGCTTTTACAAGAGCATAACATTGATTTGGACCCCTCGGATGAAGGGACGATCCTCTGGGAAAGTGAAGGTTTTTTAGTGAGAAGCTGCAGCACCCGAAATAAAAAATACATTATTGAATTTTTTAACGAGCAGGAAAAAGAGGTTACCGTAATTCTAAGAAAGGATTTTCCCCATCATCAGCGTCCACTTAACATTGTAGGAACAGCTGAAGCAGCAGAGATGTTGGGTTGGAGCCCAAAAAAAGTAAGCGTTTATCGACAGAGGGGAAAGCTGCCGCGGCCATTATATCAGCTGAAGATGGGGCCGGTGTGGAATAAGGAAGATATTGAACGGTGGGCCTTGGAACAGGGATTGATAAAAAAAGTTATTAAGTTTTACTAAAGGTTGAAGTTATGTTTTGAATCCTCCGGTAACAATTGGTATAATTAAATAGAGGCGAAAGAGATTGTTTCGTCGAAGGCCGCAGTTATTAAGGTTACATAATTTTTTTAAATGCAGCGTAAGGTAAATATCCAATATATGCTATGGGGGTTTTTTCATGAGTAGCGACAGACTAATACTGGTAGCCGATGACCAGGAGGGAATTCGTACTCTAATTAAGGAAATTTTAGAGGAGAGTTATTCCGTTCTGGTTGCTGAAAATGGTCCAGGTGCTGTGGAAATTGTAAAAAAGCAGCCGGTGGACCTGGTGCTTTTGGATATTAAAATGTCGGGAATGTCCGGCCTGGAAGCCCTGAGTTTAATCAAACAAGTGAAACCAAAAGTACCGGTGATTATGATCTCAGGTTTTAACGACCCTGAAACCCTCTCTCAGGTTTTGAAGAGGGGGGCCCAGGGCTGCCTGTTAAAACCTTTTGAAATAGAGGACATGTTGGACAAAATTGAAGATGTCCTTAATAAACATGAAACACAAAACCAGGTTTTTCAAGATTAAAGTCTAAGGAGGCAGCTGTAATTATGTTGATTACCTTAAAAGAGATGCTGGGGGAGGCCCAAAAAAACGGATACGCCGTAGGGGCTTTCAATACTAACAACATGGAAATTGTTCAAGCCATCGTGGAGTCTGCGGAGGAGGAAAGAGCGCCGGTAATTCTTCAGGCCAGTCAGGGAGGATTAAAGTATGCCGGAATTGAGTATATTACGGCTATGGTGAAAGCCGCTGCTAAAAAGGCTAAAGTCCCTGTGGCTCTTCATTTGGATCACGGGACCAGCTTTGAACAAATTATGCTGTGCATAAGGCACGGTTTCAGTTCAGTTATGATAGATGGCTCTAAGCTTCCCCTGGAGGAAAATATTGCTCTCACTGCTAAGGTGGTTGAGGCAGCCGGCCCTGTAGGGGTCTCGGTAGAAGGAGAGCTAGGGAAAATCGGAGGCACTGAGGATGATATCAGCGTTGATGAAAAGGATGCTCTTTTTACCAACCCGCAGGAGGCTCAAATGTTCGTAGAAAAAACCGGAGTAGACGCTCTGGCCATTGCTATCGGCACTGCTCACGGCCCTTACAAGGGTGAGCCTAAGCTGGATTTTGACCGGCTGGAGGAGATTAAGAAGAGAGTAACTATTCCCCTGGTCCTGCATGGGGCATCTGGTGTGCCAAATGAAAGTATCTGTCGGGCTATTGAGCTGGGAATCTGTAAGATTAACATTGACACTGACATTCGTCAGGCCTTTGCCCGTGCGGTAAAACAGGTTATTGCGGAGCATCCTCAGGAGTTTGATCCCAGAAAGATTTTAGGGCCTACAAAAGTGGAAATGAAAGAAATTATTAAGACTAAAATGAAGCTGTTCCGCTGTTCTGCCAAAGCGTAAAAAGCTTTGACTGCCGCCAGTCCTGTATGGGGATAGGCGGCGTTATAATGATTAATCCAAAAAGAGATAGACAAAAAAGGTACTATAAACAGTTATGGTTTTAAAAAGACAAAAGCATACTATAAAGGATAGATGAAGTGAGTGAATAAAAAAAAGATTGGAAGGTGAAAGGATGAAGCTTTTCCTGGATACCGCGAACTTGGAAGAAATTCGAACTGCTGCCGAATGGGGCATCATTACCGGAGTAACAACCAACCCCAGTTTGATTGCCAGGGAAGAAGGAGATTTTCAGGAGATTGTGAGGGAGATTACTACCCTGGTGCCGGGTCCGGTTAGTGCGGAAGTAATTAGCCTTACAGGGGAAGAAATGGTGGAGGAGGCCAAAAATCTTGCCAAGATGGCCTCCAATGTAGTTGTTAAAATTCCCATGACCCATGAGGGGATGAAGGCGGTAAGCGTGCTGGCCCCCGAAGGGATTAAGACTAATGTGACTCTGATGTTTTCTCTTAATCAGGCTTTGATGGCAGCCCAGGCCGGGGCATCATATATCAGTCCCTTCATTGGCCGACTGGATGATATCGGCCACTCGGGGGTGCAGTTGGTTAAGGAAATTGTTGAGGTTTACAACTATTATGGATATGAAACAGAAATAATTGCCGCCAGCATCCGGCATCCTCTGCATGTCATGGAGGTTGCCCAGGCCGGTGCGGATATAGCTACTATTCCCTTTAAAGTGTTAAGCCAAATGTTTCAGCATCCTTTGACGGAAAAGGGGATTAAAATGTTTTTAGATGATTGGCAGAAATCCGGAAGGTAACAATGTTTAATAATTAAATTCCTTAGAATGGGAGAGGATAAACTTGGAGAGAGAACTAGCGCTGGAATTTGTAAGGGTAACAGAGGCGGCAGCTTTGGCTTCAGCCAGGTTAATGGGCCGGGGGGATAAAATTGCTGCGGATCAGGCAGCAGTGGATGCCATGCGCCGAACCTTTGATACTGTATTTGTTGACGGCACAGTAGTTATTGGAGAAGGGGAAATGGATGAAGCCCCCATGCTTTACACCGGAGAAAAGGTAGGAACAGGAGATGAACCTCAGGTGGATGTCGCTGTGGATCCTTTGGAGGGGACTAACCTGGTGGCCAAGGGCCTGCCCAACTCTCTGTCGGTCCTGGCGGTATCGGGACGGGGATGCCTGCTGCATGCTCCGGACATATATATGGACAAGATTGCCGTGGGGCCAAAAGCGGCAGGGTCAATACACCTTGATGCCCCTGTAAAGGATAATCTTAAGGCTGTGGCTAAAGCGTTACATAGAAATGTAGAGGACCTGGTAGCCATCATCCTGGACCGCCCCCGTCACCAGAGGATTATTCAGGAGGTTAGGGAGGCGGGAGCCCGGGTAAAATTAATTACTGACGGTGATGTTTCTGCTGCTATTGCCACCGCAGTGGAGGATACCGGCGTAGATATTCTTTTTGGAATCGGTGGGGCGCCGGAGGGGGTTCTTGCTGCTGCCGCGTTGAAATGCCTGGGAGGGGAAATTCAGGCCCGGCTTTACCCCGAGGACCATGAGGACAAAGAAAAAATTATTAATATGGGTATTGCCGATATGAACAAGCTTCTTCTGTTGGACGACCTGGTAAAAGACGATGACGTTATCTTTGCCGCCACCGGCATAACCGATGGTGATATGCTCAAGGGTGTGCGATTTTTAGGAAAGACTGCCTCCACCCATTCACTGGTCATGAGGGGTAAGACCGGCACCATCAGGTTCGTGGAGGCTGTGCACCGCCTGGACAAAAAGCCCCAGTTTGTAGTCAGCCGGGATTGTTCTTAAATCGTGTTAATGACCTTCAGGTTCCACTTTTATTTGAAAATCTTATAATATTGTAGAAAGAGTCCTGCCGCTATTTCTGGCAAATAACCCCGGAGTTGATCTTTTTGACAATTTGGATAAAATTTATTTTGAGCATGGTATTAATAATCTTTGCCGGTACACGGCTGACCAGAAGTGCGGACTTAATCGCTGAAAGAACAGGATTAGGTATGATGTGGGCAGGGGCACTGCTGCTGCCCCTGGCTACTTCACTCCCGGAAATTGCCACCTCTGCCCGTTCCTCCTTGATAGGGGCCCCAGACCTGGCACTGGGGAACATTTTCGGCAGCAATATCTTCAATGTGGTCATTATTGCACTGATAGACCTGATCAGCCCCGGGTACCCTGTTCTGCGTCAGGTAAAGGTAGTTCACATTCTTACAGCGGGAATATGTATTGCCATGACCAGCTTTATTACCGTAAATATTATGCTTCCCACCACTATTTCAATTTTTGGGATCGGTTTGGAAAGCTGGATGATCCTAGTTTTTTATATTTTTGGCTCCCGTCTACTCTTGAGGTATGAAAGGCGTTTTCCGGTTTTGAAGGATGAAAACGTGTCCTGTCATCATCTAGAGGGGAAAACCCTGACTCAGGGGATTGTAGTTTTTCTTATCTCTTCGGCCATAATTATATTTGCAGGAATTATTTTGGTAGACTCAGGAAAAGTGATCGCTGATCAGACAGGGTTGGGGGAAACATTGGTGGGATCCATATTTATTGCTATTTCTACCTCCCTTCCGGAGCTGGTGACTACTGTTGCTGCTGCCCGCATGGGACTCCTGGACATGGCAATCGGCAATATTTTTGGCTCTAATTTTCTAAACCTGTTTATCGTTTTTATAGCAGAAATATTTTATAGTCCCGGTCCCGTTCTTAAAGATGTCAGCGTAGAGCACCTTTTAACCGCCCAAATAAGTATATTTTTAATGGCCGTGGCTATAATAGGCCTTATATATCGTTCCAAGAAACAGGTGGCCAGCCTGGGATTGGACTCAATAGCCATCGTTATAACCTATCTCATTACCGTGTTCCTGCTATTTTCCATGGGAATTACTTCTTGAACGAAGCCCCCTTATTTCATTCCTGTATTTTCGCTTATTTCAAAACTTATTAATTAAAGATATACGTAAAGAATATACTGGATTAATATATTTCTAATAACTTTATATTTTTCGCTTTTTGGCTGCAGCGAAGCAGTAATTATCAATCTACCTGTTAATAATGGAGGGTAGAATCACTTTGAGTACATATATAACAGGCATTAATTTATTTTAAAAAACAGGAGGACTTATATGATGGAAGCAGTTTACAAGGATTTAAAAATAGAAACTCTAGAAAAGATGACCCTGCCTGAGCTGGGAAAAATAGCTCAGGAACAGGAGGTCAAAGGGTATACAACCCTTAAGAAGAAAGATCTAATATTTGCCATAATGAAAGCGGCAGCGGAACAGGAGGGTTATTCCTTTGATGAAGGGGTTTTAGATATTATGCCCGATGGTTTTGGTTTTCTCCGGAACAAATCTTATCTTCCCGGGAATGAAGATATTTATATATCTGCTTCTCAAATCAAGCGCTTTGACCTGCGTACCGGGGATCAGGTAAGTGGTAAAGTAAGAAGGCCTAAGGATAATGAGCGCTATTATGCTCTGCTGCATGTTGGCGCTGTCAACGGATCGGACCCGGAAAAGGCTTCCAAAAGACCTTACTTTCCCTCTCTTACTCCGGTTCATCCTCATGAACAGCTTATACTTGAGACCTCTCCCCAACAGTTTGCTACCCGAATTATTGACCTGTTAGTCCCCATTGGAAAGGGGCAGCGGGGCCTGATTGTTTCTCCCCCCAAGGCTGGAAAAACCCTTCTTTTAAAAAAGATCGCCAACAGTTTGACCGAAAACTATCCGGCCTTAGAATTGATCGTGCTTTTAATTGATGAAAGGCCTGAAGAGGTAACGGACATGCGTCGTTCCGTAAAGGGTGATGTTTTAAGCTCTACCTTTGACGAACAGCCGCAGAACCATGTGCGGTTGGCTGAAATGGTATTGGAGAGGGCACAGCGTTTGGTGGAGCATGGTAGGGACGTGGTGATTTTATTAGACAGCATCACCAGGTTGGCCCGGGCCTATAACCTGGTGATTCCCCCCAGCGGCAGAACCCTTTCCGGAGGGATTGACCCCGGCGCTTTTCACAAGCCCAAGCGTTTTTTTGGTGCCGCAAGAAACATGGAAGAAGGGGGCAGCCTAACTATCTTAGCCACCGCCCTGGTGGAAACCGGCAGCCGCATGGATGATGTTATTTATGAGGAGTTCAAAGGTACTGGAAATATGGAGATTCATTTAGAAAGAAAACTGGCGGAGAGGAGAGTTTTCCCGGCTATAGATATAAACAAGTCGGGGACCCGAAGAGAAGAACTGCTGCTGCCGGAGAAAAAGCTGGAGCTGATGTGGACCCTAAGGAGAGCTATGCATAGTTCCAGCCCGGGGGAATTCGTGGAACTGCTCATCAGCAAGCTGTCTAAGACTGTTTCAAACGAAGAATTTTTAGCCAATATGCATAATTTATAGGATATTTAGTATATTTATTTAAAATTTAGTCAACAATAGGAGGTGAGTTATTATACCAAAAATGAGGTGACATGAAAATGGTTGGGAAATTGCGCTGTTCTTGCTGGGTTTTACTGATGGCAGCCTTTTTGTTTACGGTTTTTCCAAATAATGTCCAGGCCCTGGAACAGTCGGCGGCGGCCAATATTCGCCCGCCTTTTTTAGATAAGTTAATAGAATATGTGGACAAAAACAATCCTCAGGAAGAGGAAGTAGAGCCGGAGGAAGAAGAGGACCTTGTGGAGATAATCTTTCATCGGGTTCAGAGTGGGGAGACTGTGGACAGTATAGCTGACCGGTACAAGTCTTCGGGGGAGGTAATTGCCCTGAATAACCATCTAAACACATCAACCCAGATCCAGGAGGGGGAGGTTCTTAGAATTACTCGGGGGTATATGATTATCCATGAAGTTGCTCAAGGGGACACCATCTGGGATATAGCGTCAGAATACAGCATCGGCAGAAATGAACTGTTGGATGTCAACAATGTAGATAATCCTGAACAACTGCAGATTGGAGAAACTCTGATTATCCCGGCGGATAAAACCAGCCTGGAAAAGGTGGCAGCGGAAAATGACGCTCAAGCTACGATTGCTGCCCGCAGCGCCAGCACCCTTACTCTCAGTCGTCAATCTCCTTCATCGCCCCAATTTATTTGGCCTGCTGACGGCTGGATATCCTCTCACTTTGGACCCCGGAGCGGGGGGTATCATTTTGGACTGGATATTGCGGTGCCCACAGGGACTCCTCTGCTGGCCATTGCTTCTGGAAACGTAGAATATTCCGGCTGGAGAGGCGGTTATGGCCGGGCAGTGATCCTTGACCACGGTGATGGTTGGAGAAGCCTGTACGGTCACGCTTCCCGTCTGGAGGTAAGCCAAGGCCAGTGGGTGAACCAGGGCCAGGTGATTGCCCTGGCAGGGGAAACCGGAGATGCTACGGGACCTCACCTGCACCTGGAAATTATTAAAAATGGCGAAAAGCTGAACCCTATAAATCATCTGCCCAAAAGGTAAACCTTTTGGGCAGTTTTTAATAATTTTAAAAAATTTATCCAGGAAAGTGACAGAAAGTAATATCTGAGAAAAAGATTTTGGTTGCATTGGCTATTTAGCTGTGTTATGATTTATAAATGTTTAGACAGGAAATTCTGATGGACTTGCCCTCAGGATAAATGGCTGATATAATATATAAGGGTTAATTCAACGGGGTTTACCCCAGATTTGTGCATTTTTAATTTCTACCGAAAGAGGTGAAGACCATTGAAAGCAAAGATTCATCCTGAATATCACGCAACTACTATTAAATGTGCCTGTGGCAAGGTTTTTGAAATCGGATCCACAAAAAAAGATCTGAAAGTGGAAATATGTTCAGCATGCCACCCCTTCTTTACAGGGAAACAGAAATTTGTAGATGCCGGCGGACGGGTAGAGAGATTTAAACGTAAATACGGCAGGAATTAAGAAGCGGGGCGGAAAGGCTCTGCTTTTTCTTTATGGAGGGACAACTTTTGGAAAGCGAAAGAGAATTGATTTTTATTTAATTTTTCGATAAAATAAAAATACCAAGAGGTACAACTTTTGCCCGGATGGCTCTTAGTTCCGGGCTTACCTGTAGATATGAGGTGAAGAACATGTTAGAAAAACTGCAAAAGCTTGAAGATTATTTCCTGGAATTGGAGGCACTTATCAGCGACCCCGAGATAATCAACCGTCAGCAGGAATGGCAAAAGTATACCCGGGAACACTCCCGTTTGAGTAAAACGGTGGAGGTTTTCCGCAATTACAAAATAGTCAACCAACAGCTGATAGAGGCCCAGGAGATGCAGAATGAAAAGCTTGAGGAGGATATGGCCCTTATGGTCAAGGAGGAGGTGGCGCTTCTCTCAAATCAGAAGGAGCAGCTGGATGAGCAGCTGAAAATACTGCTTATTCCAAAGGACCCCTTTGATGAAAAGGATGTTATTGTAGAAATTCGTGCCGGCACCGGTGGGGATGAAGCGGCCCTTTTTGCCGGGGAATTATTCCGTATGTACGCTCGATATGCTGAGCGCCGAAACTGGAAGCTGGAAATCTTAAATTCCAGTGAGACTGATATCGGGGGATTTAAAGAAATTGTTTTCATGGTGGAGGGGGAAGGGGCCTACAGCTGCTTGAAATATGAATCCGGAGTGCATCGTGTGCAGAGGGTTCCTGCCACAGAATCCAGCGGAAGGATCCATACCTCTGCTGCTACGGTGGCGGTTTTGCCCGAAGCAGAAGAGGTGGAGGTGGAAATAAATCCCCAGGACTTGAGAATTGATACCTTCTGTTCCACGGGACCAGGAGGACAGAGCGTGAATACTACTAAATCTGCTGTTCGGATTACCCATGTGCCTACCAATATTGTGGCTTCCTGTCAGGATGAGAAATCCCAACACAAAAACCGGGATAAGGCCATGAAGGTCCTCCGGACCCGACTTTTAGAAGTCATACAGAATGAACATGATGCGGAGATGGCCCAGAACCGGAAGAGCCAGGTAGGTTCCGGTGACCGCAGTGAGAGGATTCGCACCTATAACTTCCCCCAGGGGAGAGTTACTGATCATAGGGTGGGTTTGACCCTGCATAAACTGGACCTGGTTTTAGACGGAGATATTGGTGAGTTTATAGAAAAATTGGCAGCAGCGGAACAGGAGGAACTTTTGAAACGGGCACAGTGATGGTGGACAGTGTTCAGTGGACAGTTGGTCGGTTGGTCAGGTGGATAAATAAGTTCTCACGAGGTGCACATAGATATGAAGAATGCAACAATAAAAGAAGCCCTGAAAGGGGCTTCTCTACAGTTAAAAGAGGCGGGAATTCCTGGCTGTGGCAGTGAAGGAGTGCTGCTTTTGGCCTTTTGCATGAAAAAAGACCGGGTGTTTATATATGCACATCCTGAAGAGGAAATATCTTCTGAACAGCTGGAGCATTTTCAGGAACTGGTGCGCAAAAGGGTTTCCGGTGTGCCCTATCATTATATCGTAGGAAGTAAGGAGTTTATGGGCCTGGATTTTAAGGTAACCCCTGAAGTCTTGGTTCCCAGGCCGGAAACAGAGATACTGTGCCAGACTGTCCTGGATTATATAGAGGGGCGATATTTAGGGCCCCTTCGCCTTCTTGACCTGTGCTGCGGAAGTGGAGTACTGGCCGTAACCCTGGCCAAAAGGCTGCCCTCCTGTCGGGTATGGGCTGTGGATCTGTGCCCTAAAGCTCTTAAGGTAGCAAAAGAAAACGCTGAATTTCATAGAGTATCCAAAAAAATCACCTTTTTAGAAGGTGACCTGTGGGAACCCCTCCGTGTTCAAGAGGAGCTTACTTTTCACGTGGTTGTTTCCAATCCTCCTTATGTAGCCACCGGGGAACTGGCTGCACTGCAGCGGGAAGTTAAGGGCCATGAACCGCTGCTGGCTCTCCAGGGAGGTAAAGATGGGCTGAACTTTTACCGAAGAATATTTGGCAGCCTTCATAATTTTTTAAAACCTCAGGGCATGACGGCCCTGGAGATGGGAAAGGGTCAAATGCTCAAGGTTAAGTCCCTGGCGGCCTCCACAGGAATATTTGAAACTTTGGATGTTGTAAAAGACTACAGCGGTATAGAACGGGTGCTAGTGGCCCTATCCGGGAAGAATGGCCTAAGCAAACTGCCTTAGTCCAGGTTTTTGCCGGTACTGGTAATTGAAAGCTGTCCGTGTTTAACCCCTTTGATGCTGATAAGTTTTTCCGCCAGTTTACGGGTATCCGAAGCTTTTCCCTTAATCACCAGCACCTCCAGGCAGTTGTAATGGTCCAGATGCACGTGCATGGTGGACAGTACCAGGTTATGGAAGTCGTGCTGTATCTCCATTAAAACGTTGGTAAGCCCCCTTACATGGTGGTCATATACCAGAGTAACAGTCCCTGCCACCTCCTGGTTTTCGTCCTCCCACTCCAGCTGAACCAACTGGTTGCGGATAAGGTCTCGGACCGCTTCTGACCGGTTGCTATAGCCCTTCTTGACAATTTGTTGGTCAAATTTTTCTAAAAGCTGTTCGTTCATGGAAACACCAAAACGTATTAATTTGCTCATAAAAATTATTCCCTCCGGGTTTAATTCGTTATTTAAATAGTAATAATATTCTCTTAAACTCTCCTATTTCCTTTGGAGAGTTAAATTTTTGTCCATAATTTACCCAATAATTTAAAAATTTATGAATATTTTTGTCTAAGGTCACTAAATATTGGCAATACTAATGGGTAGAGAAGTAAGAGGAGGGATAACTAATGCTGCCTCGAAAAGTGGAAATAAGTGGAGTGAACACTTTTAAACTTCCTACCTTGACCAATAAAGAGATTATGGAACTCTTTAAGCGTCTGCGGCAGGGACAAGAAGAGGTCCGGGAAGAGTTAATTAATGGAAATCTCCGATTGGTTTTAAGCGTTATGAAAAAATTTAACAACCGCGGTGAATATGTAGATGACCTGTTCCAGGTAGGCTGCATCGGATTGATGAAAGCTATAGATAATTTTGACCTCAGTCAGAATGTTCAGTTTTCAACCTATGCAGTGCCCATGATTATAGGAGAAATTAAGCGATATCTCAGGGACAATAGTTCCCTTAGGGTGAGCCGCTCCTTAAAATTACTGGCCCAAAAAATCATGCATACCCGGGATAAACTGGCCAGGGTCAACCAGGCAGAGCCTACAGTAGGGGATATTGCCAAGGAGCTGGGGATTACCAACGAAGAAGTAGTATTTGCCTTCAATGCCAACTATGACCCTGTCTCTCTACATGAACCGGTTTTCAACGACCCCACCGATCCTGTTTATGTAATGGATTTGATAAGTGACCAGAAACAGAGCTCTGATTTATGGGTGGAGGATTTGGCCCTAAATGAAGCCCTTAGCAAGCTGCCAAAGCGGGAAAAGGATATTATGGAAATGAGATTCTTTCAGGGTAAAACTCAAATGGAAGTTGCAGAGGAGATAGGTATTTCTCAGGCCCAGGTTTCCCGAATAGAAAAAACAGCCCTGAAGTTTATTCGCAGCAACCTTCAGGCGGAGGAGTAGATAATATGAGAAAAACCCTGTGGATATTCATACTGCTGGCGTTAATGGCTTTTCAGGGGTATCACAGTTTTTTTACCGAAAGCCTTTCTGGTTCCGTGCCGGAGGAACAACAGATAATCATGGTGGGGGGAGAATCCCTGGACAAAGAAGAAGCACTGCGTTTCCACGTGGTGGCTCACAGTGATGAGCCCAGGGATCAAGAGATTAAAGAACAGGTAACCCGGGAAGTATTGGTTTTTATGGCGGACCGTCTAAAAGAGGCAGAAACCAAAGAGCAGGCACGGGAATTATTGAAGGAAAAGATGCCTTTGATTCAGGCGCTGGTGGAGCAGGAGCTGGAGACGGCGGGCACTCCCCATGGGGTAGAAATAAGTTTAGAGCAGGAGATATTTCCTTCCAGGCAGTATATTTTCGGAGAATTTCCTGCGGGGGAATATGAGGCTCTGCGGATTGTCATCGGCAGCGGAGCCGGGGAAAATTGGTGGTGTGTTCTTTTTCCACCCTTGTGTTTTAACCACCTCCCTGAAGATAAGCAGGGAAAAGACAAAGACAGTATTAAAGGGATTTTAGACAGCCGCTGCACCGAAGACAGCCTCCAGGGATCTAAAGAGGATTCCTTGAACCAGACACCCTGCCAGGATTCCTCAAATAACTCAACGGAAAACGAAGGCGGGGAAGTAGAAGTGCGGTTTAGGGTGGTGGAATGGGTAAATAACCTGCTGCCCTCCTATTACGGTTTTGGACGTAGAGATTAATTTGGGTTTGTATTGTTTAATAAGCAGCCCTTGTTGGAACCCGGGGCAATTTTATAGGCAAAAAAGGCTTCCCGAACATACGGGGCAGCCTTTTTTGGTTTTTACCCGTAGGAAATTAAAAATGCCGGAAGAGAGTGTTATCTGCAGGAGAGGCCTTAGGAGCTTAAAAATTTATAATTTATATACTAGTAAATACATAGGAATTATAGTATAATTTTTTATAGCTTGTAAATCAGTGCTTTTAATTTAATTAAATGCTTTAGGAAATGAATAGCTGCTGTTAAAATATGAAGGATATTTTCTCATCTTAGAAGTAAATAAGGAGGGCGTAAGGCGGTGATTCAGACGGTTAGTGCTACTAAAATTTATAAACGTGGAGGCGAGGAAGTTTATGCCCTGGATCGTTTATCTTTGGAAATTAAAAAAGGTGAATTGCTGGGGATCCTGGGGCCATCCGGTTCGGGAAAATCTACTTTAATGAACCTTATGGGCCTTTTGGACCGTCCCACGGGAGGCAGCATTGATATTTTTGGCCTCCCGGTAGAAAAATTAAGTAATAAAGAGAGGGAAAAACTTCGCAGAGAAACCATAGGTTTTATATTTCAACAGTTTCTGCTGGTTCCCACCATGACAGCCCTGCAAAATGTAATGCTGCCGATGTATTTTTCCGGCAGGCAAAAGGCAAGGCAGCGGGCCCAGGAGCTGTTGGAACGGGTAGGTCTCACTGAACGTTTTAATCACCTGCCTTCTCAAATGAGTGGCGGTGAAACCCAGCGAGTTGCTGTAGCCCGGGCTCTGGCTAACCAACCGGAGATACTGCTGGCTGATGAACCTACCGGTAACCTGGACAGCAAAACGGCTGAGGAAGTATTTTCCTTGTTTAAAGATATTAACCGTTCAGGCACAACAGTGGTCATAGTTACTCACAATACTAAAATGTCGGCTCAACTACCTCGAATTATTACATTGCAGGACGGGAGGATGATGGATGATGTCAAAAAAAATGCTGCATTTAATTAGTAATGCCTTGATACTATTTGTTGTTATTAGTTTAATGGGCTGCAGTATAGGTCAGAAAAAAAAGTATGGGCAACCCATAGACAGTGAATCTGGACAGTTGGTGGAGATAGAATCTCTGTTTGCTGATACCCAAAACTATCAGGGAAAGAATGTTATAGTGGAAGCGAAAGTGGTTCAAGTCTGCCAGGCCTCAGGCTGCTGGATTATAGTATCAGAGGGGGCTGAGCAGCTGTTTGTTCAATTCTATGATTTTACGGTAACAATGTCTGCCGGCACTCCAATTCGGGTTCAAGGAGAGATTAGAATTCGAAATCAGGTGCCGTACCTGGCAGGCCAGGGGTTGGAAGTTCTGCTTTAGGAGAAAATGTGATTATTCACTTTGTAAAAGGTGAAAAAGCCATTAAAAAAAATATTACAAAGGGGTGATTAAAAATATCTGGTATAGCCGGGAATTTAACCGATTTGATTGGAAACACACCACTGCTTGAATTGTCTAACTACAACTGTATAAATGGTCTAAAGTCCAAATTGATTGCAAAGCTGGAATATTTTAATCCTGCCGGGAGCGTAAAGGATAGGATTGGCTATGCCATGATCAAGGATGCAGAAGAGAAGGGCTTGATAGGCAGAGGTTCAGTAATCATAGAACCTACCAGTGGCAACACCGGCATTGCCCTGGCTTTTGTATCTGCCGCCAGGGGCTACAGGCTGATACTTACCATGCCTGACACCATGAGCATTGAAAGAAGAAACTTGTTAAAAGCTCTGGGGGCCGAATTAGTTCTAACCCCGGGGGTTAAAGGTATGAAAGGGGCAATTGCCAAGGCTGAAGAGTTGGCGGCAAAAACACCCCGTTCATTTATCCTGCAGCAGTTTAAAAATCCTGCAAATTCGGAAATACATCGGAGGGCTACGGCAGAAGAAATTTGGAGGGATACTGGTGGGCAGGTAGATATATTTGTGGGTGGGGTGGGCACCGGAGGAACTATTACCGGAGTAGGTGAAGTGATAAAATCCCGTAAAACCGGTTTTCAGGTTATAGCCGTGGAGCCCTATGATTCACCGGTTCTCTCCGGCGGCGTTCCAGGCCCTCATAAGATTCAGGGAATTGGGGCTGGTTTTGTGCCGGAGGTGCTGAACTTAGATATTATCGATGAAATAATAAAGGTTAAAAACCAGGATGCTGTTGATACCACAAGGAATCTTGCCAGGACCGAGGGGCTGCTGGTGGGAATATCATCAGGGGCAGCAGTTTTTGCCGCCTTACAGGTGGCTAAAAGGCCGATAAACAAAGATAAAATAATCGTTGTCTTGCTGCCTGATACAGGGGAAAGGTATTTGTCGACAATTCTATACCACCATCCTTAAACCTTTTGAAATACCGGCGGGAATCCTTGGGGTTTACTGACCCCGCTGAGGGAGGTCATTAATTAGTTATTATTAAAAGTTGGAATGTCACATACATTTAAGGTCGGGTTATTAATTATTTAATTTTAGCAAATACCGGCGGAAATCCTTGGGGTCTATAGGCCCCGTGAGGACGTCATGGGAAAGGAAGGGTGTGGAGTTATGCGACAGGTATACATGGACCATAGTGCTACCACTCCGGTTGATCCGGAGGTTTTTAAAGCCATAATACCCTACTATAACGATAGGTATGGTAATCCATCCAGCATTTATTCCCTGGGCCTTCAGGCCAAAGGGGCTGTAGAACGAGCCAGAGAACAGATTGCTTACTTGATTAACGCTGACCCTGAGGAAATATACTTTACCAGCGGGGGGACCGAAGCGGACAATCAAGCCATTATTTCTTATATGATGACAAATAAGGATAGGGGAAATCACCTGATCACCTCTGCGGTGGAGCATCATGCCGTTTTAGATACCTGCCGTTTTCTGGAAAAACAGGGTTTTGAGCTGACTGTACTGCCGGTATGCCCTGATGGTTTGGTTGATCCGGAGGTCTTAAAAGCAGCGCTTAGAGAGGATACCCTCTTGGTGTCTATTATGCATGCCAACAATGAAGTTGGAACCATACAACCCATAAAGGAACTGGCGGCCATCAGCCGCCGGTCAGGAGCCGTTTTTCATACTGATGCAGTGCAGACTGCAGGTAAGATTCCCCTTAATGTAGGAGAGCTGGGGGTTGACATGCTGTCTGCCTCCAGTCACAAAATTTATGGCCCTAAGGGGATTGGTTGTTTATATATAAAAAAAGGGACACGGATTGAAAATTACCTTCACGGTGGAGCGCAGGAAAAGAAAATAAGGCCGGGCACTGAGAACGTACCAGGAATTGTGGGTTTTGGAAAAGCGGCTGAACTGGCACAACAGAACCTTGAGGAAAGGAGGGAAAAGTTAGATTCTCTGGCGTCCCAATTGAGGGAGGGAATACTAGACAAAATCCCCCGCACCAGGTTTACCGGGCATTGGGTAAACCGAGTTCCCGGGCATGTCAGCGTCTGTTTTGAGTTTGTGGAAGGGGAGGCTATACTCTTAATGCTGGATAGCTTCGGTATAATGGTCTCCAGCGGATCAGCCTGCACTTCCGGTTCCCTGGATCCTTCTCATGTGCTGCTGGCATTGGGCCTATCCCACGAAATTGCCCATGGTTCTTTACGGCTTACCCTGGGCAAAAATAATACCAAAGAAGATGTAGATTACGTGATAGAAGCTTTACCCGGAATTATTAATAATCTCAGGGAGATGTCTCCCTTGAGCAGATAAAGGAAGGTGGGTGTATTATGTACAGCGAAAAAGTAATGGAGCATTTTAAGAATCCCCGAAATGTGGGAGAGATTGAGGAGGCCTGTGGAACCGGTGAAGTTGGCAACCCTACCTGTGGCGATATTATGCATATTGAGATTAAAGTGAAGGACAACACAATAGAAGATATTAAATTTAAAACCTTTGGCTGCGCTGCAGCCATTGCCACCTGCAGCATGGTAACGGAAATGGTGAAGGGCAGGACCCTGGAGGAAGCAGAGAAAATTACTAACAAGACTGTTGCAAAAGCCCTGGACGGCCTTCCCCCCATAAAGATGCACTGCTCTAACCTGGCCGCTAACGCTCTGCATATGGCTATTAAAGATTACAGGAGTAGGGGCGCCAGGGAAAGGGGAAATCTCTTTTAATGCGAGGAATTTCAGGTTAAAATATAAGAATATTGACCACAAAAAGAAATAGTGAAGTTAAGGGGGAGATTAAAGGATGAGTGAAAGAAAACTTAAATTTGACACCTTACAGGTGCATGCCGGTCAGAAGCCTGACCCTACTACAAATTCCAGGGCTGTTCCCATTTACCAGACCACCTCTTACATGTTTGACAGCACGGAGCATGCAGCAGATCTGTTTGCCCTGAAGGATTCAGGGAATATCTATACCAGGATTATGAACCCAACCACAGATGTTTTTGAACAAAGAATGGCGGCGTTGGAAGGCGGGGTAGGAGCCTTGGCCACAGCCTCAGGTTCTGCTGCCATTACCTATGCCCTGTTAAATATTTTAGGAGCAGGTGATGAAATTGTATCAGCCGGCACTTTGTATGGCGGCACCTATAATCTATTTTCTTTTACCCTGCCTAAACTAGGGATTAACACAACCTTTGTGGATCCAGACAATCCTGAAAACTTTCAAAGGGCAGTCAATAAAAATACGAAAGCAATTTTCATAGAAACCATTGGTAATCCCGGGATAAACTTGATTGATATCACAGCAGTAGCCGATATTGCTCACAAAGAAGGTATTCCTTTAATTGTTGATAATACTTTTGCTACCCCTTACCTTATCAGGCCTATAGAATTTGGCGCAGATATAATCGTTCATTCCGCTACAAAGTTTATAGGCGGCCATGGAACTTCTATTGGCGGTATTATTATTGATTCCGGTAATTTTGACTGGGCAAAGAACGGAAGGTTTCCTGGTTTAACGGAGCCGGATCCAAGCTACCACGGGCTGAATTATGTGGATTCCTTCGGGCCTCAAGCCTATATCGTAAAGGCCAGAGTACAGCTGCTTAGGGATACCGGTGCGGTTTTAAGCCCGTTTAACTCCTTTTTGTTCCTTCAGGGACTGGAGACTCTTTCTTTACGGGTTGAAAGGCATGCTGCTAATACCAATAAAGTGATAGAATTCCTGCGGAAAAGCCCTTTTGTTTCGTGGGTGAACTATCCTGGTTTGGAGAACAGCAAATACTATCCTTTGGCCCAAAGGTATTTTCCTTTGGGAACCGGTTCTATATTTACCTTTGGTATAAAGGGGGGGGTTGAAGCGGCCAAGGAAGTGATTAATAATCTTGAGATTTTTTCGCTGTTAGCCAACGTTGCTGATGCCAAGTCCCTGGTTATACACCCGGCCAGCACCACCCATGCCCAACTTACCCAGAAGGAACAGCTGGCTTGTGGGGTAACTCCGGATATGATCAGGCTTTCCATAGGGCTGGAGGACCCAGAGGACCTTATCTATGATTTAGATCAGGCCTTTAATAGGGCGTTAGCATAAAATTCCCCCATCTGCACTTTATGCATAGGGTACAGATGGGGGAGTTTTAACCTGTAAAGGATGAAGCGATTATTCTAATAGGCTTTAAATACTTTGGATTTGGCATTGCAGATGGGACATTTTTCTGGAGCAGGGTCAGTTCCCACCCAACCGCAGATGGGGCACATAAATATCTGTTTATCCTCCATATCATTTCCCTGTTCAACCAGGGTCTTAAGTTCCTGTAAGGTTTGGTGGTGGACTTTTTCTGCCTCTATGGCGTATTCAAAGGATTTTAGTGCTTTATCCTGTCCTTCGGCTTTGGCAGTTTCAATAAAGGCGGGATACATTTCGGTAACTTCGTAATTTTCTCCGTCTACTGCTGTTTTCATGTTTTCCAGGGTGCTTCCCACTTTCCCCGCTGTTTCAAAATGTTTTAGGGCATGGGAGGTCTCTGCCTCGGCGATGGCCGTGAAGATTCTGGCAATATTTTTAAATCCTTCTTTCTCGGCCTTTTTAGCAAAGGCTAAATACTTCCGGTTTGCCTGGGATTCTCCGGCAAATGCTGCCAACAGGTTTTCAATAGTTTTCATAAATGATTGCACCTCTTTCTTTTAAATTAGATAAATAATTAAAAACATTGCTTGCATTTTCCAAGGATAGAAACAACTGATCAAGGGAAAACTTTTATCATCTTGTAATTATTATATGACAGCCGAAGGTTGAAGGTCAAGGGCTTAATTAAGCAAATTGCCTTTATGTGCCTTCCTTGTAAATTAAAGGATATTAGTTACATATTATTCACTGAATTTCTTTGTGGCAGGACTCTTTTTTTGAAATTTATCTCTTTTTGTTAGGTTATAAGGCCACCGCCTCTAAGGGTTAGCGTAGGTGGAGCTTAAAATCTGGTGGAGTAGAGTCTCCCCCTGATTCACCAATTTTAAAGCTTGCTGAAACGAGTTCACTGACATTATCTAATATTATTCTCAGATGGTCGTCAGATAATTCCATCTTTTACAGGGCAGTCACCCTCATGAAACATTAGAAACATCAATTACCATGGTGATTTTCTAAGGATATGGTATATTTCAGCCCAAAAAAAAATAGTGAAAGTGTCATTGAAAAACAAATTACAATCATTTATAATGAATTTGTTATGTCTGAATGATGGTTTTCCAGCAGTTGGAATTATGGCAGAATATTTCTGCTAATTCAATGGGGAAGGCAGGAATAAACCATGACCGCACAGATATTGATGGGCCTGGCAGGGGGCCTGGGGCTTTTTCTTTTTGGGATGCAGATTATGGCTTCCGGTATGCAGAAAGCAGCCGGCGATAAACTCCGAAAGATTCTGGAGGTATTGACGGCCAACCGGTATATGGCAGTTGTTACAGGATTCGTGGTTACCATACTGGTTCAAAGCAGCAGCACCACCACAGTAATGATTGTTGGTTTTGCCAACGCAGGCCTTATGAACTTGACTCAGGCGGTAGGAACCATAATGGGAGCTAATATTGGGACCACCGTTACCGCCCAAGCGATTTCTTTTAATCTGGAGTTCATAGCTCTTCCGGCCATTGGACTTGGGGCGGTGCTGAATTTTTTCTCTAAAAGACGTTTGAAACGTTATATAGGACAGGCGATTTTGGGCTTTGGCCTATTATTTTTGGGTATGACCACCATGTCCTCGGCTTTAAGCCCCTTGAGAGAATCACCATATTTTTTGAACCTGATTTCTAGTTTTGCACAAAATCCTCTGCTGGGGATTATGGTAGGGGCGCTGTTCACAGCGGCCATCCAGAGTTCCAGCGCTGCCACCGGAATAATTATAGCTTTATCTCTGCAGGATTTACTCACCTTTCAATCCGCTATGAGCTTGATTCTAGGCACCAACATAGGAACCTGTATCACTGCTCTTTTAGCCAGCATGGGTAGTTCCCTTTCCGGAAAGAGAGCTGCGCTGGCCCACATTACCTTTAATCTTATGGGATCTTTGTTTTTTTTGCTTATCATAAATCCTTTTTCCTCTCTAATGATGCTGACTGCCAATACTGTTCCCCGGCAGATTGCTAATGCCCATACCGTTTTTAATATAACGAATACTCTGCTGATGCTGCCCTTTTTTAATCCTTTTGTGAAGCTGATAACCAAGATTCTTCCCGGAGAAGAAGGGGCCATCAGCATCGGTCCTAAATTTCTGGATCAAAGGATGCTGAAGACCCCGGCAGTAGCTATTGGTTCTGCTCAGAAAGAGGTCCTGCGTATGGCTGCACTGGCCCGGGAGATGGTTGAAGGCTCTATGCAGGCTTTCATAAAGGAGGACCATAAGCTTATGACTCATTTGACTCAAACCGAAGATATTCTGGACAGCCTGGAAAAGGAGATTACGACTTATTTGTCCCAGCTTTCCGTTCACTCCCTGACGTTGGAGCAGTCTAACACAGTGACGGGATATATGCATGTTTTAAATGATCTGGAGAGGATAGGTGACCATGCCGAGACCGTCAGCAATATGACGGATATTAAGTCGGGAGACCGGCTTCCCTTCTCCGAGGCAGCCCTGGATGATTTGAGAGATATGCATAGGACCGTGGATAAAATGTTGGAGAAGGTTATATGGGCCTTTGAGCATAATGATCTTAAGGCGGCCCGGGAGGTAATAGAAGAGGATGATGTGGTTGATAACATGGAAAAGAGGCTGAGGAAAAAGCACATTGAAAGAATAAACAGGAAGAGCTGTATTCCCGCTTCGGGCGTAATTTATCTGGATGTCCTAAGCAATTTTGAAAGGATTGCCGACCATGCCACCAATATCGCTCAGGTGGTATTGGGAGAATTTTAATCAAAACTACCGATTCGCAGTTCCTCCAGGCCCCGGGTCACGTAAGTAAACCCCTGGGCTTTTGTTTTATCAATTCAAATAAACTTGGAAGGATGCTGTTAAATTGTGGCGTAAAGTTAAAGGGACAATGGTGGCCAACGCCAGAGACCTAAAAAAAGCAAAAAAAGATATACAGCAGGCTGCCGAGATTATCCGCCGGGGGGGACTGGTTGCTTTTCCGACGGAGACAGTCTACGGTCTGGGGGCCAACGCTTTTTCAGCCCCGGCAGTGGAGCGAATTTTCCGGGCCAAGGGAAGGCCTGGGGATAATCCCCTAATAGTACATATTTCCGGGGGAGAAGGCCTGGGAGAGCTGGTAAGTGAAGTGCCTCAAAATTTTCGGTTGCTGGCGGAAAAATATTGGCCGGGACCCTTGACTATGGTTCTTCCCAAGGGGCTTCGGGTGCCCCGGGAGGTCACTGCCGGACTGGATACTGTGGCCCTAAGAATGCCCCAACATCCGGTAGCATTGGCCCTGATTCGGACAGCCCGCCTGCCAATAGCGGCCCCCAGTGCCAATCTTTCCGGCAGGCCCAGCCCCACCACCGCAGAACATGTGCTGGAGGACCTGGCTGGCCGAATCCAATTTTTGTTGGACGGAGGGCCCTGTACTGTAGGGCTGGAATCCACTGTGCTTGACTTAACTCATAAAGTTCCTCTGCTGCTGCGCCCCGGAGGAGTAACTCTAGAACAGCTGCAGGAGACCCTGGGGGAGGTGCAGGTGCTGGATTCTATGGAATTTAAAGATGAAGCCCCTCCTTCTCCAGGACTAAAATACCGCCATTATGCCCCTCGGGCCCCCATGTTTTTGGTGGAGGGGGAACCTTCCCGAGTAGTGAAAGAAATACAAAAAATATGTAGGGAAAATCGTTTAAAGGGAAGGCGGGTAGGGCTTTTGGTTACAGAAGAAAACCGGGCATATTTCAGGGCAGAGGCCATAGAAGTCCTGGGCTTTCGCAGTTCCCCTGAGGAAATGGCCTCCCGGTTGTTTGATTCTCTGAGGCGGTTGGACACCGCAGGGGTGGATTTGATACTGGCGGAAACCTTTGAGAAAACAGGAATGGGCCTGGCTTTGATGAACCGTCTGTGCAGGGCCGCACAAAACCGTATAATTAAAGCCCGTTAAGGCTCATATGCTGTCGCAATCTTAGGGAAAAGCCTGGGAAAGAAAAACATTTCCCGGGAAATGTCTATCCTTTCTGGAGGTTGGTGTGGAATTCTAAAAAAGCCGGATAATATCGTCGTTTTTCCTTAAAATATGGGTAAGGGGTGTTTAGGTGATAAAAAAAATATTGTTTGTCTGTACCGGCAATACCTGTCGAAGCATTATGGCTCAGGCTCTTTTCGAAGAGCTGGTACGTAAGCAGTCAGGGGAGCAGTTAAATTTGGAAATTCAGTCAGCAGGGTTGGCAGCTTTTCCTGGTGATGGTGCCTCAGTCCATGCCCGGAAGGTATTGAAGGAGCAAGGGGTGGAGGTGGATAACCATCGGGCCCGGATGCTTACTCCTGAAATGGTGGGAGAGGCAGACCTGGTGCTGACTATGACCCTGAGGCATAAGGAAACCGTGCTGGCTTTAATGCCCCTGGCGGAAGGCAGGGTGTTTGCTTTGAAAGAATATTGTTTTTCAGGAAACCAACAAGCCTTATTAGACGTGGAAGACCCTTTTGGACTCTCTTTAAAGGCCTATGAAAGGGTGATTCAGGAGTTCAAAGAAATCCTGCCTCTGCTGTGGCAGAAAATAAAGGGGAAAGTTTAGTTGTTTTTTGGCTCGGAAGGGCAGGAAAAAGCCGGGATAAAAAAGAATTAATAGTAGAAAACTTTTGCCTGTTTGTATTTGTCTATTTAGATAATATGTTAATAGATTCTATCGTTTTTAAGAAAGAGGGTATACACCATTGAAAATAGCTTTAGCCAGTGACCATGGAGGATTTAAACTAAAAGAGCTGATTAAAACGTACCTGGAGGATGACGGCCTGACCTATGAGGATATGGGCTCATATGATTTGGAAAGTGTGGATTATCCTGACTTCACCTTGAAGGTAGCAGAGGCGGTAGCTAGAGGTGAATATGAAAAGGGCATTGTGGTCTGCTCTACCGGCCTGGGGGTTTCTATGGTATGTAACAAGGTGCCGGGCATCAGGGCTGCTCTTTGTGGGGATTGTTTTTCCGCCCGGTATTCTCGGGAACACAACGATGCCAATATTTTGGCCATCGGAGAAAGGGTAACGGGGCCGGGGTTGGCCTTATCTATTGTAGAAATATTTCTCTATTCTCGTTTTCAAGGGGGCCGGCATCAGAGGCGGGTTGACAAAATCACAGCCATAGAAAAGAAATACACCGGGGGACTGAATAACTAAATTGATCAAAGTTTAGAGGGACACCTCCTGCTGTTTATAAACAGAGAGAATAGGGATCCAGTATTAGTCTCTTTAGTTAGGGGAGACAGGCTAACCTTTGGTTGGCTTTAGGCTTAACAATAAAGCGTGGGAAAAGGAAGTGAGCAGATGTCGACTCTTCGGCTGGTGGACAAGGAAATACATGAAGCCATAGAGAAGGAAATTAATAGGCAGCAAAGCAGTCTGGAGCTGATAGCTTCAGAAAATTTTGTAAGCAGGGCGGTGCTGGAAGCTCAAGGTTCTGTGCTGACCAACAAATATGCCGAGGGTTATCCGGGCTGCAGGTTTTACGGTGGCTGTCAGCACGTAGACCAGGTGGAGGATATCGCAATTGAGCGGGCAAAAATGATATTTGGCGCCGACCATGCCAATGTGCAGCCCCATTCCGGCGCCTCGGCCAATACGGCTGTGTTTTTGACCGTGTTAAAGGCCGGTGATACGATACTGGGAATGGATCTGGCCCATGGGGGACATTTAACCCATGGGAGCCCGGTTAATATATCCGGCAAGTATTTTAAAGTATGCAGCTATGGTGTAGAAAAGGATACCGGTAGGATAGACTACAAAAAGGTTAGAGACACCGCTATTAAGTGCAGGCCGCATTTGATAATTGCTGGAGCCAGCGCCTATCCACGGAAGATAGATTTCAGCATATTCCAGGAGATTGCTGATGAAGTAGGAGCTTATCTTATGGCTGACATTGCCCATATTGCAGGGATAATTGCCGCAGGGCTTCATCCAAACCCCGTTCCCTATGCTGATTTTGTGACTTCCACCACTCATAAAACTTTGAGAGGCCCCAGGGGCGGGTTGATACTCTGTACTCAGAAGTATGCTAAGGCTGTAGATAAGGCTGTTTTCCCCGGCCTTCAGGGAGGCCCTCTGATGCACGTCATCGCCGCTAAGGCCGTGTCCTTTAAGGAGGCTATGCTTCCGGAGTTTAATCTATACCAGCAGCAGGTGGTAAAGAATGCCGTTCACCTGGGAGAATGCCTGCGGGAGAAGGGATATAACCTGATTTCAGGGGGCACCGATAATCATCTCCTTTTAGTGGATTTGCGGTGCAAGAACTTAAACGGTAAAGACGCGGAGGAAATGTTGGACAGGGTAGGGATCACCGTAAATAAAAACGCTGTGCCCTACGATACTCAAAGCCCGCTAATTACCAGCGGCCTTCGTATCGGAACCCCGGCTGTAACCTCTCGAGGCATGAAGGAGGAACAGATGGCAATGATAGCCGAACTTATAGACTGCACTTTGCAGAGTCCTAAGGACAGCCAGTCTGCCCGGCAGGTGCGGGATAAAGTGGCCGGGCTCTGCCAGGAGTTTTCTATTTATACATAAAGATAATATAGGTAAGCAAATGCAGGATAATAAGACAAGGGAGGGTTCTCTTGTCTTAAATTTATCATGTTACGGTAAGGAAGGAGCAGCCTATGAGACCCAGTTGGGATGCATATTTTTTGGAAGTGGCCCAGGTGGTGTCCACCCGGTCAAATTGTCTGCGGCGCAGGGTGGGAGCCATTATTGTTAAAGACAAGAGAATTCTTTCCACCGGTTATAATGGGCCGCCCACCGGAATGAAACATTGTGATCAGGTGGGTTGCCTCCGGGAAAAGATGAATATTCCCTCCGGGGAGCGTCATGAACTCTGCCGGGGGCTTCATGCGGAACAGAATGCCATACTGCAGGGAGCGCTGTACGGTTTTTCTGTTAAAGATTCTATCCTCTACGTCACCCATCAGCCCTGTATCTTATGTGCCAAAATGATCATAAATACAGGATTAAAAGGAATTATAATAAAGGATAATTATCCCGATGACCTGGCCTTGGAACTGCTGAAGGAGGCGGGGATAAGTGTGAAAATATGGAGGTCGGAAGGATGCGTAGAATGGGTTACCCCATGATATCTTTATGGATAGAAGGGGGTTTTTACTCAGAGCATATTATTATTTTTAAGGTTAAATATATGGCAGCAGGTAAGTGGGAAGACAACAGGATGGCACCTTGTCTTCTCTTATTATTTAGAAGGGGAATATAAAAAATTCTTCTTACATATATAATTAGGAAAAGATTGTATAGGTGAGTATCTTGTTACCATGTATTGCATAACATATAGAAAGAATCGGTGATGTGAGATGCTTCAAAGGGGATTGCCCTCCCGTCAAAAGAAGGGACTTTATCTTTCTCTGGGCTTTAGCCTGGTTACAGTAATCTTAATCCTTTACTTTACCACAGATGAACAGACCTGGATCGGCCTGCAAGAGGTGCGGCCGGAATACCTTCTGCTGGCCCTGGCAGTAGTAGTTGGGGCCTGGTTTATGGAGGGGACTCGGATTCGCTGTATTTTAGCTTCTTTGGAGGAAGGGAAAAAAATAAGTTTCTGGGCCGGCCCAAGGGTATTTCTCTCTGCATTCTTTTTTGCGGGAATTACTCCTATGGCTATAGGGGAATGGCCCGCATTAATTTATTATCTTCACCGGGAAGGTGTTTCCCTGGGAGAGTCCACCGCTACTATGGTGATTCGATCTGCCATGACCCGGCTGCTATTCTTAGTGTTGTCCCTGGTGCTGCTGGTGGCATATGACGGCCGGGTGGGGGGCGGCGATACGATGACCATTTTTTTTCGTTCCGCCTTGAGCGTATTGGCTGTTACCTCACTTGTCTATTTTGTAATTTTATTTAAGCCCCGGCTGATATGGATTGTGCTCAGGACATTAAAGCGGGTTCCTCCCTTGAGAAAAATGGCCAACTCCCGTCGTCTGCGGGGAATTATGCAGAGGCTGCGGGAGGAGGCGGAAATGTTCCAGCAATCTTTAGCCCAGTTGAAGAGGACAAATCGTGCCCGTTTAATTTTACCCATTCTCTTAACCTTTGGCTACTGGTTCAGCTATTTCCTGGTGGCCCCGGTGCTGCTTGTGGGCCTTGGCCTGGCCTTCGATTTTTGGCGCATTTTGGTGTGGCAGGTGTTCATAATTCTTATCATTGGTTATACCCCCCTTCCCGGGGGAAGCGGAATAGTGGAACTGAGCCTGGCTGCTTTTTTCAGCAGGTATGTGCCCTCCAGCCTTATCGGCATTTTTGTAGTCAGTTGGCGCTTTTTCACCTACTATATTTACCTGATGGCCGGCGGGTTTCTCGCTGCCCGACGGTTCTCCCGTTAAAGAGCCGCAGGGTAAAAAAAATTATATTTTAGCAGGGATTTTTAAAATTCCGTCGAATAAAGGTTTATAGGTGGATACCTTATAGGTATTACCTCTACCTCAAAGAAAAGGTGGTATTTTTTGCCGCAAAATACGAAGAAAAACAATCAGGAGCCGAAAAAACTTGACCTTCGCCCCTTGAGATATATGGGGGTAGTAGGTCAGCTGGGAATAACCATCGCTCTTCCTCTGGTATTTATGATTTTCTTAGCTCAATGGATTATGACTAATTATATCGACAGTGTCTGGGTATTAATTTTTTTGATTATCTCAGGCCTTGTGACAGGCTTTAGAAATGCGTACCGAATGATTATGAAACTGAGGTTTTAATCATGAAAACATCGGAAACCATTTGGATTCAAATAAGCATGACCTGCATAAAAATTAGTCTAGTGGTCATGGTTGTGCTGTTTATCAGACAGGATTATCCGGCCGTGGTGGGCCTTCTTTTAGGTACTGTGGCGGCAGTTGTTAAGTTTTATTTTCTGGCTAACTCACTAACTAAATCTATGGAGATGAGTTCCAGCAAAGCTTCTACCTACAGTTATACCCGCTATATTATGAGACAGGTTTTTACAGCCGGGGTATTGATTGTGGCCGTGTTTGTAGACAGCATTAATTTTTTTTGGGCGGTAGGAGGAATTTTGCTTCCCCAGGCCGTGATTGTGGGAGGCCAGGTTTATGAGTCCATTAAAGCATACCTTAAGCTTTCCCGAAAAACTGGTTAAGGGCTTTAAATAAAGCCCCTTAAAAACGGCTTTAATGTAATAATTATATAAAAATTAATTATAAAGGAGGGAAGAAGATGATCAATATTTTCAACGCGGCAACTTTCGTAGCTTCGGCTGAGAACGGTCTGACCTTTGATCCGGCGGTTATGTTTGAAATTAACGGGATTCAGGTCACCGAAACGGTCACAACGACCTGGGCAGTTATGGCAATCCTGGTTGTTTTGTCCATTTTAGCTACACGAAATATGAGCATGGTTCCCAAAGGACTGCAGCACTTTTTCGAAGTATTTATAGATGGCATTCATTACCTGTTGGACAGCACCATGGGTTATGCCCGAAGAGGCTTTGCTCCGTATATAATGGCTCTGGCCATGTTCTTAATTTTATCCAACATTACCGGACTCATCGGTATCAGACAACCCACAGCCGACCTTAACACTACTTTTGCTCTCTCGATTTTAACCTTTGTTTTGACCCAGTTTTATGCTTGGAAAAACAAAGGCCTGGGGAAATACATTAAAGAAACATTTTTTTCACCGGTACCCCTTTTAGCCCCCTTGTTTATTGTCGGAGAGCTGGCCAACCCCGTTTCACTGGGGTTTCGTCTATTCGGCAACATGCTGGGTGGTTTGGTAATGATGGGTCTTATTTATCATTTTGCACCATGGTTTGTGCCGGTACTGCCTCACCTTTACCTGGACGTTTTTGCTGGTTTAATTCAGGCTTTGATTTTTGTTATGCTGACCATGACCTATATTACTATGGGGATGGATTAATGGGCTTCTAATGTCCTCAGGATATCCAGTGTGGGGCCGGAGCTAAAAAATACTCATATAAGAAAAATATTCATATAATAGTGTTTTTTTTGAATATTTTGAAAGGAGTGATGGCTTTACTATTTTCTTAAAAGATGTAGAACAGCCAAGCTTATTCAATTTATTAGTTTAACATTACTTATTTAAGAAATTATTACTAAAAAATTTATATTTTTTAATTTAAAGGAGGAACATTAAAAATGATCGATAATGTAACAATTATAAGAGCTGCTTCCGCTTTAGGGGCAGGATTTGCAATGATCGCTGGTATTGGCCCTGGAATTGGACAAGGATACGCTGCAGGTAAAGGTGCTGAAGGAGTAGGAAGACAGCCCGAAGCAAAAGGTGACATCATGACCACTATGATTCTTGGACAGGCTATTGCTGAAACTACTGGTATTTATGCTCTGGTTGTAGCTTTAATTCTTCTTTTCGCCAACCCATTCCTGTAAAAATAAATCCTATGGATAAATGCAGGATGCATAAAGTAAGGTGCTAACCATACTGTTGAAGAAAGGGGGAAAGAAGTGTGGTTGAATTTAATATGAATTTTGTCTTTCAGCTGATAAACTTTGCTATCATCTACCTGCTCTTAAGAAAGCTTCTTTACGCACCCATTGCTGGTTATATGGAAAAGCGGCGGGATGAGATAAGAAACTCTATTGAACAGGCTGAGCATGATAAGGAAGTGGCCCGTAAGACTCGGGAAAAATATGAGAATCAGATTTTGGAAGCCAAAAAGGAAGCTGCTGAAATCTTAAACCGTGCCGCCAAGCAGGGTGATGATATGATCAGCCAATCTAAGGTAGAGGCTAAAAAACAGTCTCAGAATATCATTGAGCAGGCCAAGAAAGAAATTAATCTGGAGAAGGAAAGAGTATTTATGGAGCTCAGGGACGAAGTTGGACGCCTCTCTGTGGATATAGCACAAAAAATTATTGTGCAGAACATTGATTACGCTTCTCAGGAGCAGCTTATTAAAGAATATCTGGCAGAGGTAGGGGAGGTATCATGACCATGCAAGCGGTAGCCAACAAGTATGCTTCCGCCCTTCACGCCGTTGCCCAGGAGAAAAATAAAATTGATGCAATTGAACAAGACCTTCAGATCGTTGTAGATTTTCTCAAAGAAAAAGGGAAAATCAAGGCTGTTTTGGAACATCCTTTACTGGACAAAGATGAAAAAAAAGAAATTATATCTGACATTTTTAAGGGATTGGAAAATCCAGAAGTTTTGAATATACTAAAACTTTTGGTAGACAGAAATCGCTTTGAAATTGTGGATGCAATGTTGATGGACTATGTGAGGTTGGCAAACTACACCAGGAAAGTGGCGGTGGCCGAAGTGACTACAGCCATTGAATTAAATGACCAGCTTCAGGAAGCCCTTCAGAAAGCCCTGGAAAAATATACAGGCAAAGAAATTCGCCTGGTGTTAAAAACAGATCCCTCCATCATAGGTGGAGTGGTGACCAAAATCGGCGATTCTGTTATGGACGCCAGTATTGGCCGCAAACTTTCCAGGCTGTATCAAGCCATTACTACTGCCAGTTTAAGTCTATAAGAAATGAGGTGACAAGGGAGAATGAGTGTTAGGCCAGATGAAATTAGTTCCATTATCAGGCAGAGAATAGAAAGCTATGAGGAAAAGTTAGAACTTGTGGATATTGGTACCGTAACCTACGTTGGGGACGGTGTTGCCCGGATCCACGGGTTAGAAAATTGTATGGCCGGTGAACTCCTGGAATTTCCGGGAGAAATCTTCGGTATGGCTTTAAACCTGGAACAGTACAGCGTAGGTTGTGTTATTTTAGGTAGCTACGAAAAAATTAAAGAAGGCGATACGGTAAAAAGGACCGGCAGAATTGCCGAGGTTCCTGTTGGCCCTGAGTTGGTCGGCCGTGTGGTGAATCCCTTGGGACAGCCGATTGACGGCAAAGGACCTATTAATGCTAAGAAGTTCCGTCCCATTGAGACTATCGCCCCTGGGGTTACCCATCGTCAGCCCGTTAAAGAACCTGTACAAACAGGATTAAAAGCGATTGACTCCATGATCCCTATTGGAAGAGGTCAGCGGGAGTTAATCATTGGTGACCGGGGTATCGGTAAAACTGCGATATGTGTGGACACCATCTTAAATCAGAAGGATTCGGATCTGTTCTGCATTTATGTAGCCATTGGCCAGAAGGCCTCAACAGTGGCTTCCGTGGTAAATCTTTTAGAAGAAGCAGGGGCAATGGAATACACCACCGTAGTTGTGGCTTCCGCCAGTGACCCGGCACCTCTTCTGTATATCGCTCCCTATTCCGGCTGTTCCATGGGAGAAGAATTTATGTTTGAAGGAAAACACGTGGTCTGCTTCTACGATGACCTTTCCAAGCAGGCGGCTGCTTATCGTGAGCTTTCACTGCTCTTGAGGCGTCCTGCCGGCCGTGAAGCGTTCCCCGGAGACATTTTCTACCTGCACTCCAGACTGCTGGAGCGGGCGGCTAAATTAAACGACGAGCGGGGCGGCGGTTCCCTGACGGCCCTACCGGTTATTGAAACCCAGGCCGGTGACGTTTCCGCCTATATTCCCACCAACGTGATTTCCATTACTGACGGTCAGATTTATCTGGAGGGCGACCTGTTCTTCGCCGGAACCCGGCCGGCCATCAGCGTAGGTCTATCGGTATCCCGGGTAGGGGGCTCAGCCCAGATTAAGGCTATGAAACAGGTGGCCGGACGTCTACGTCTTGACCTGGCCCAGTACCGGGAACTGCAGGCTTTCACCCAGTTTGGAACAGACTTAGATAAGTCTACCCTGGCAACACTGACCCGGGGTGAAAGAATGGTGGAACTTTTAAAACAGGATCAGTATCAACCCATGTCTGTTGATGATCAGATTCTGGTTATTTACGCCGGGACCCAGGGATACCTGGACGATATCCCTGCATCTGAGGTTACCCGCTTTGAGAAGGAATTCCTGAAGTTTATGGAAATGAACCACGCAGATATCGGTAAAACCATTAGGGAAACCAAAACATTGGATGATGAAACCACCGAAAAGGTGAAGAAAGCCATCGGGGAATTTAAAAACCAGTTTGTGGTGACCGATACCGCCACAGTAGTAGCCTAGAGTGTGGCTATGGATAAAGAAAAGGTGGTGATTGGATGAAAAGCTTACGGGAAATCCGACGACGCATTAGAAGTGTGAAAAGTACTCAGCAGATTACTGCAGCCATGGAAATGGTGGCGGCAGCAAAGCTGAGGAAAGCCCAGGAAGCCGCAGAATCTGCCCGTCCTTATGCGGAGCAGATGAAGGGCATTATCTCAAGGCTGGTAGGGGCTATGCCCAACTTAAAGCACCCCTTGGTGGAACAGCGGGAGGTTAAGAACTCTGGTTATCTAGTAATCGCTGCGGATCGGGGCCTCTGCGGAGGCTATAACACCGGACTGCTGCGTTTTGCCGCAGGGCATATCAAGGACAAGGACAAAGCACAAATTCTGGCGGTAGGGAAAAAATCCCGGGATTATTTCAAGCGTCGCCAGTATAACCTCTACGCATCCCATGTGGACATAGAGGATAGGCCTGAGTTGAAGAGGGTTAAGCAGATTGCACAGGAAGCGGTAGAAAGCTTTTCTAGTGGAGAATGTGACGAGCTTTTCCTGGTATATACAGAATTTATAAACACCATAAGGCAGGTTCCTAGAATTGTAAAGCTTCTGCCTATGGAACCTGTAAAAGGGGAGCAGGAGGAAGCGAAGGGGGCTAAAGCCCTGTATAACTTCGAACCCGATGAAGAGATTATCATCGATAAGTTCCTGCCCAAATATATTGAGAGTTTGGTCTATCATTCCATGCTGGAGGCCAAGGCTTCCGAGCTGGGTGCTCGGATGACCGCCATGGGCTCAGCAACAGAAAATGCTCAGGAGATGATTGACAGCCTAACCATAGTGCTCAACAGGGCACGTCAGGCGGTCATTACTCAGGAGATTTTGGAAATCAGCAACACAGCATTGGCCATGGAGTAGTACATTTGTAGAAAGAAGGAGGGAAACGAACAGTATGAGTGATAACGTTGGAAGAGTGATTCAAGTTATCGGGCCAGTTGTTGACGTAGAATTTCCTACTGGTGCTATGCCCGAGATTCATGACGCTCTCAAAATAGAAATTACTGAAAAGAATATAGATATAACGTTAGAAGTAGCTATGCACTTAGGTGATAACGCTGTGCGCACCGTATCCATGTATCCCACTGACGGAATGGTCAGGGGAATGGAAGCCAGGGCAACCGGCAAACCAATCAGCGTTCCTGTGGGTAAAGGGATGTTGGGACGCCTGATTAACGTTATCGGGGAACCCTGCGATGAACTGGGCCCCGTAGATACAGATGTGTTTTATCCCATTCACCGTAAAGCCCCTGCCTTTGTAGAGCAGGAGCCGGCCACAGAGATTTTTGAAACAGGAATCAAGGTGGTTGACCTTTTAATCCCCTACGCTAAGGGTGGTAAGATCGGTCTCTTCGGAGGCGCCGGTGTGGGGAAAACCGTTGTGGTTATGGAACTGATTCGTAACATCGCTTATGAGCACGGCGGATTTTCCGTCTTTGCCGGAGTGGGTGAGAGAACCCGTGAGGGGAACGACCTTTGGTTAGAGATGAAAGAATCCGGAGTTATTAAGAATACTGCCATGGTGTTCGGACAGATGACCGAACCTCCCGGAGCCCGCCTGCGGGTAGGACTTACCGGCGTAGCCGTGGCTGAGTCCCTGAGGGACATGGAAGGACAGGACGTGCTTCTGTTTATCGACAATATTTTCAGGTTTGTACAGGCCGGTTCCGAGGTGTCCGCGCTGTTAGGACGTATGCCTTCTGCGGTGGGTTACCAGCCTACCCTGCAGTCTGAGATGGGTGAACTTCAGGAACGTATTACTTCCACTAAGAAGGGTTCCATTACTTCCATCCAGGCCATTTACGTTCCCGCTGATGACCCCACTGACCCTGCGCCGGCCACAACCTTTGCTCACCTGGATGCAACCACATACCTGGAGAGGAAGATTTCTGAATTGGGAATTTACCCTGCGGTGGATCCCCTGGCCTCCTCCTCAAGGATTTTGGACCCCAGAATCGTGGGTGAAGAGCACTACCGGGTAGCCCGGGGCGTTCAGGAACTTCTGCAGCGCTATCAGGAGCTGCAGGATATCATTGCCATCCTGGGTATGGATGAACTTTCTGATGAGGATAAGATTATCGTAGCCCGTGCCCGGAAGATTCAAAGATTTTTGTCTCAGCCTTTCCATGTAGCTGAGCAGTTCACCGGGATTCCTGGGAAGTACGTCCCCATCAAGGAAACCGTTAGAAGCTTTAAAGAAATCTTAGAGGGCAAGCATGACGACCTGCCGGAAGCAGCTTTCTTTATGAGAGGACCCATTGAGGAAGTCATAGAGGCAGCCAAAGAAATGGCTTAAAGCTCTATGCGGCAAATTTTAGGAGGGTTGTACAATGGCATCTACAATTAAATTAGATGTGGTTACTCCGGAACGGGTTGTTTACAGCGAAGATGTGGATATGGTTATCGCCAGGTCTTTAGACGGAGACCTGGGTATCCTGGCAAATCACGCCCCTGTAATAGCGGCTTTAAAAATTGGTATCCTCCGCATTAAAAAGGATAATCGATTTAGTCACCTGGCCGTCAGCGGTGGTGGGTTTATGGAAGTAAGCCCTGAAAAAATTACTATCCTGGCAGATTCCGCTGAAAAGCCTGGTGAGATTGATTTAGAGCGGGCAAAAGCAGCCAAGGATCGGGCAGAAAAGAGACTGTCCACCCCCAGGGAGGATATAGATCAGACCAGGGCTGAAGCTGCCTTACGGCGTGCTGTAACCCGATTGGAGACCATAGATAGAGAAAGATCATAAAGGTAAAGATAAGAGTAAAGAAAAAAAACAAAGAAGACACCAAAAAAGGCGGCTTTTCTTTAAGAAAAGCCGCCTTTTTTGGTTGAGCAGAAAGGGAGCAGAGCACCAATCTCTGGTAACCTGTTTCAGGTATAAACCGGCAAAATCAGGCAATAATTATAGATAGATATATTTCTCCATGGAGAACAAGCACATAACTACCTGTGTGACATATAATGTATTCCGTTAAAACAAGTATCTTGTTTTATAGTATTTTTAGTAATTATCTTACTTTAAAAACACTTTGCATTTATTTCACATTTCTTTTTAGTTGATATTTTACAATAGATTTATCTCTTTTTTTAGGGTATAAGACCCCCACCTCTAAGCGTTAGCGTAGGTGGGGCTTATAATCAGGTGGAGTAGAGTCTCCACCTGATTCCCCGATGTTAAAGCTTGCTGAAACGAGTTCACTAGATGTTAAGGTTATTTTAGGAATAGAAAAGAAAGGTTAAACTGGGTAATGGATAAATTATTAATTAATGGTGGAAAGAAACTTAGCGGCCGGGTAAAGATCAGCGGGGCTAAAAACGCCTGTCTTCCCATTCTGGCAGCCTGTCTTTTGACTAAGGGGGAAGTATGTCTTAAGGATGTGCCTCTTCTTTCTGATGTACATTTTATGAAAAAGACCCTGGAAAGACTGGGGGTTCAGGTATACTCATCAGATGACGGCTTAAAAATTAAGGCGGAGGTTATTCATGGAGAGGGGCCTCCTTTTGATTTGGTTTCTCGTATGAGGGCTTCTTTCCTCACTGCTGGAGCTCTCTTAGCCCGCAGAGGTCGGGTAAGAATTTCTCTTCCCGGGGGTTGTTCCATCGGGAGAAGGCCCATTGATCTTCATTTGAAGGGTTTTAGGGCCCTGGGGGCAAAAATAGAGGAAACCTGTGGTTATATATGTATACAATCAAAGGAACTCAAAGGGGAAAGGATTTATTTGGATTTTCCCAGTGTAGGTGCCACGGAAAACCTTATGATGGCTGCTTCCAGGGCTAAAGGTATTACGGTGATTGAAAACGCTGCAGAGGAGCCGGAAGTTGTTGACTTAGCCAATTTTTTAAATGCATTAGGGGCAAAAGTAAGTGGTGCCGGAACCAAAATTATCCGAGTTGAAGGAGTTAAGCATTTGGGGGGGGCAGTTCACACCATTATTCCAGATAGAGTTGAAGCGGGAACCTTTATGGTGGCAGCGGCCGTCACCGGCAGCAGAATAATTCTGGACAACGTGATTTTGGACCACCTTAAGGCCGTTGCAGCCAAACTAAAGGAGGCCGGCGCTTGTATTAAGGAGCATTCTGATGGCGGAATTCTGGTAAATGGAGAGAACTGCAGTCGCCCTATAGATATAAAGACTCTTCCCTATCCCGGTTTTCCTACGGATATGCAGGCTCAGTTCATGGTAATGTTAACCCTGGCTGAAGGAAACAGTGTGATTACTGAAAACATATTTGAAAACCGGTTTATGCATGTATCGGAATTGAATCGCATGGGCGCCAATATCAGGGTAGAAGGGGCTAGTGCTTTTATTCAGGGAGTGCAGCGGCTTCAGGGTTTTCCCGTGCGTTCTACGGATCTGCGGGCGGGGGCCTCTCTGGTTTTGGCGGGGTTGGTTGCCCGGGGCCGCACTGAAGTTTTGGAGGTAAATCACATTGATCGAGGATATTGCCGGATAGATGAAAAGCTTAGAAAATTAGGGGCAGACATACATAGAGTTAAAATGGAAGAAGATATAGAAGCGGAAACAGAGACGGCCGTTCCCAGGTAGAGGGGAAGGCCGTTTTTTTATCATAATATTTTTAAAAGGGCATATATTAGGTAAGAAGAACAAAGCGGAGGGAAACTTACAAATTATGAGAAAAATTTCAGCCTATTTGATTATTACTCTTTTTATTGGGGTAGTGTGTCTCCCGGCATTAATAGTGATTGTTGGCAGCAACTTTGAGCCTTTGTTCCAGGCAGAAGACCCCCCCCAAAAATTATTTCAGGAACAGCCAACCCAACCAGGAGAACTGACCATTCAGGTGTGGCATCACCAGGAGAAACAGATACGGGAGATGCCCCTGGAAGAATATGTGGCAGGAGTAGTAGCGGCAGAAATGCCCGCTTCTTTTGAGCCGGAAGCCCTGAAGGCTCAAGCGGTTATAGCTCGGACGTATGCTTTGGGACAGACCTTGACCAGCGGCGGTCGGGGCTGTGACAATCATCCTTCTGCGGATATTTGTACCTCTGACCAACACTGTCAGGCTTGGATCAGCCGGGAAGATGTGGAGGAAAAGTGGTCTGAACAAAAAAGGGAAGAATATTGGGGAAAAATCGTATCTGCGGTTCAGGGAACCCAGGGAATGGTAGTCACCTACCATGGTGAACCGGTAGATGCAGTATTTCATTCCACCTGTGGAGGTCATACCGATAACTCCGAAGAGGTGTGGAGTGCCTCTGCCCCATACCTAAAAGGAGTAGAATGCTCGTATTGCCAACACTCTCCCTGGGCACAAAAAGAAACTATCTACAGCCTAAATGAATTTTCTGAGCTTATGAGTCATTTTCCAAAGGCCAGTCCGGTGTCCGCTTACAGCACTCCAACTTTTCTTTCTGTAAACCGCAGCTCTACGGAACGATTGATGACTTTACAAGTAAATGACCTGACTTTGACCGGTCATGAATTGAGGAACCTTTTAAGCCTACCTTCTACCCGTGTCAGTTGGAAGGTTGAACAAAATAAAATTGTTTTTACTACCAAGGGGTTTGGCCACGGAGTAGGCCTATGTCAGTATGGGGCTGATGGGATGGCCAAAGAAGGCTATGACTACCGGGAAATTTTGAAGCATTACTATCAGGGAGTGGATGTGATCCCCATAAAAAGTCCTGCCGGGTAGGATGATATATGCTTATTTCACCCCTAACTCTTTCCATAAAAAAATTATTGCTCACTGCGCTGTAGGGATAAATATGTATATTTTAGAAATATGCGGACATACTATTCCTCGAGGTGAGGAATATATGAAGGATAGGATTAAAGCCTTAAGGAAAATCATGGAGAGAACGAAGACTAAGGGTAAAGAATTAAGGGAAAAATTAAGGGGAAAAATGTCCCTCAAGGGTATTGGTGGCAAGGGTTGGTACAAGTTATCAGATAATAAATTGGCAGATAAAACATCAAAACATGTAAGGCGCCAAAGAAACATTTTTGCTGCATATTTTATGTTAGTTATTATTATGATAGCTGCAGTTGTTGTGGGACAAGGCCAAAGAACGGAAAGAATAATATTCGAACCCATGGAACGCCAAGAGACAAAAATTAATCAGGTTGAAACCGGTAAAGACATTGAAGAGTATAAGGATTTAGCCCAGAGCTCATTGGCCCAGGGCGCAGTTGATCTGGATTATGAAAAGGGAAACATTGCCCCTGCAGGACAAGCAGAAATATTGGATTCTCTTGTTTGGCCCGCAGCAGGTAAAATAACTGTGCGGTTTCATGAAGTTTACAAATATCAGAACCAGTATCGGCTTCATGACGGAGTGGATATACAAGCCTCTGAAGGACAAGAAGTAAAAGCTGCTCTGGCGGGAACAGTGGAAAAAGTGGATATAAACCCAATTCTGGGGGAAACAGTAATTTTAAGTCATGCTGGAGATATTGAGACTATTTACGGCAACCTTTCAGAAGTAAAGGTAGTGCCAGGAGACAGTATAGAGAAGGGGCAGACTATTGCCGTTGTTGGAAATACGGCTCTTTTAGATGCATCTCAAGGATATTTACTTCACTTCGGCTTAAGAGTGGAAGGTCAGTACCAGGATCCACAGGAATACCTTCCCTAGAAGAAATAAGAAAATTTAGGAAGTCGGCGTAAAATCTGACTTCTTTTTTACTTCTATAGGTAGGCATCTTTAGAAGAAAACCTTCATAAAAATAAGATAGGAAGGAAAGCAAGGGGGCAGCCAAGTGCAGGATTATATAGAACAAAGAGTTATGGAAATAAGTAATTATATTCTAGAAACCGGTGCCACAGTGAGACAGGTGGCCAGCATGTTCGGGGTAAGCAAAAGTACCGTACATAAAGACATCACCGATCGACTACCGGACATTCATCCCACCTATGCCAGGGAGGTAAAAAAGGTATTAGATAGGAACAAGGCAGAAAGGCATATCCGGGGGGGAGAGGCTACCCGTAAAAAGTATCTTTCTCTCAAAGTTTAACTTCTTTTCAGTCGGAAAAAAGAGGATATAATAGAAAAATATCGAATATGTACACTACCTTTTTTTGCGTCAGAAAACGTGGAGATTGTCAGGTGAAAGGAGCGTACATAGACTGATGAGCATGATGGCAGATGTGGGGATAGACTTAGGAACTGCAACAGTTTTAGTATTTTTGCGTGGAAAGGGAGTTGTACTCAACGAACCCTCTGTAGTAGCTATAGATCAGAATACTAAGAAGGTGCTGGCGGTAGGAGAGTCAGCACAGCGGATGCTGGGAAGGACTCCGGGGAATATAGTTGCAACTCGGCCTTTGAGAGAAGGCGTTATAGCGGATTTTGATGTGACGGAGATTATGCTGAAGCATTTTATTTATAAGGTTTTTAATCGTAAGATGCTGCTTCGTCCCCGGGTAGTGGTATGTGTCCCTACCGGGACTACCGCTGTTGAACAAAAGGCGGTGCTGGAGGCTGTAGCCCGTACCGGCGCCCGTCAGACTTTTTTGATTGAGGAACCAAGGGCAGCAGCCCTGGGGGCCGGACTGGAAATTTTCAAACCCAGTGGAAGTATGGTGGTGGATATTGGCGGTGGAACTACCGATGTGGCTGTCCTTTCTCTGGGAGAAATTGTGGTCAGCGAAAGTATTCGCGTGGGTGGAGATAAGTTGGACGAAGCCATTGTCCGGTATATTAAAAAACAGTATAACCTTCTGATTGGAGAGCGTACTGCTGAGAACTTAAAAGTTATGGTGGGTTCAGCTTTCCCTTCGGGTACGGAAAAGGAAGTAACCTCCCTATCTGTGAGAGGGCGAGACTTAATGACCGGCCTTCCCCAATCTCTAGAGGTAACAACAGAACATGTGTATCAAGCCATTCAGGAATCCCTGTTCGAAATAATTTCATGTATCAAACTGGTGCTGGAGAAAACCCCTCCGGAACTATCCGGGGATATTATTGAAAAGGGTATTGTGCTTACAGGCGGCGGTGCCATGTTAGAAGGATTGGACAAGCTGGTGTCTCAGTATACAGGCGTTCCCGCTTTCATTGCTGAAGAACCGGTTTCCTGTGTGGCCAAGGGTGCTGGAAAAGTGTTGGAACATCTGGATTTATTGATTCCATCCCTGATATCCCGGCGTCGCATGGCAGCCATGTTTTAACAGGTTTTTAATACAGGGCTGTTTGGCAGGAATTCCCCAATTTTTTTTTGAAATAAGTAAGACGCTTTTTTCTTAAGCGTCTTTTTATTTATAAAGTTTTCATTTTTTTCAAAAACTTTTACCTCTTTCCCAACGTCTCTATTAAAGAAGGGTCAACCATAATTTAAAAGTTAACTCGTTTCAGCAAGCTTTAAAATCGGGGAATCAGGTGGAGACTCTACTCCACCTGATTTAAGACCCCCACCTACGCTAACGCTTAGAGGTGGGGGTCTTATACCCTTAAAAAAAGAGTTAAAAAGAAATGATTCACAAAATAATTAAAATTTATAAATAAATTTCCAATACGTTCACCTGTTATGCTATATTTATATAAGGTGGCTGATAAGCAGAAAGCCTTTAGTTAGCTCCAGAAAGGGAAGGATTTTTATCTTCATTAAGAGAAATAATAGGGAAAAAGGATCCGGAGGTTATGGTAATGCATGAGTATGCCGGCAGCATACATGTTCATTCTACGTATTCCGATGGAAGTGGGACCGTGGAAGAAATAGCTTCAGCTGCTCAAAAAGCCTGTCTAGATTTTGTGATGATAACAGACCATGAAACCTTGCACGGACTTTTTGAAGAGAAAGACGGTTGGTATAAAAACACTTTGGTATTGATAGATACAGAGCTGAACCGGGAGGACCATCACTACCTGGCCTTTAATTTGAAGGAGGAGATTTCTGCCAGGGGGCTCACCCCTCAGGAACTAATCGACCGGGTTAACCAGCTAGGGGGCATTGGTTTTATTGCACACCCTTTTGAAAAAGGGGCTGCCATGATTTTAAACGGGAAAAATTATCCATGGACAAGCTGGCATGTTAGGGGTTTTAACGGAATAGAAATCTGGAATTATACCTCCCAATGCAGAGATGGCGCTGCCAATTTATTTAAACTCTACTGGTCGGCTTTTTTTAAAGGAAATGCTAACGTTAACCGCCCTGACCCAAAGGCATTAAAGAAATGGGACCAACTGCTTTCTGACTCCCAGAGAGTACTGGCTATAGGAGGAACGGATGCCCATGCTATAAAGGTTAAAAGAGGCCCTTTCAGGTTTGTTTTGTTTCCTTATCAGTTTTTGTTTAACACTATAAACACTCACCTGCTCTCTCCCCTGGAATTCACCGGCAAAAAGGAGGTAGATCAAAATATTGTATATTCTGCGCTGCAGGCGGGGCATTTTTTTACAGCCAATAACAAAGTATATCCCCCCCGGGGTTTTAGCTTTACTGCTGAGAATCAAAATGAACAAGTGATACAAGGGGATAGTATAAAAAACAACAAAAATACAGTGTTGGCCGTTAAAAGCCCTACTGCCCGAAGCCTGATTCGGATTATAAAAGATGGTAAAGTGGTGAGCGAATCTTCTTCCAATCGTTTGTGTTTTAAAGTCCTGGGAAAGGGCTCTTTTCGAGTTGAGGTTTATTACAGGCCGCACCTCAGGCGTATGAGGCCCTGGATATACTCTAATCCCATTTTTGTTGAGTAAGCAGGTTCCCTAAAGTTTTGGTTTTACCATGCAGTACAAGTTTTAGTGTAATTATTAATTTGATAAACCCTGTCACGATTCTTTTTCATAATAATATTGTTAAAGGAGTACGGAGTAATGAAGAAAAAAAGAAAGTGGAAAAAGGTTTTGGGGTTATTATTTTTAATTATTCTGATTTGCATTGGTTATATAGGATTTAAGTTTGGACATTTTCTATTTAGTATTCGGGAAGAACCTAATTCATATGTTGACAGTAATTACAATTCAACAGAATCATACCCTCCGGTGGAGATGAAACAATCGCCAAATAAGTTGAATGTTCTTCTTTTGGGAATAGATGCACGGGCTAATGAGCCCAGCCGTACTGATACAATTATCGTTTTGTCCATTGATAAAAAAACAAAGGATGCTGTGATGATCTCTATTCCTCGAGATACCCGGGTTAATATTCCCGGGAGAGGGTTGGACAAGATTAATCATGCCCATGCCTTTGGAGGGGTTAATCTAACCATAGCGGCACTGGAAGAATTTTTAGAAATTCCCATTCATCATTATGCAAGAATAAATTTTCCGGGCTTTAAAGATATTATTGATGTCCTGGGGGGCGTTACCATAGATGTTGAATCCAATGTCGCCGACTTAACTCCCGAATTACGTGGAAAAGCGGGAGTTAATAAGCTAAATGGTGAAGAAGCCCTGGCTTATGTAAGGTTTCGGATGGACAGCCAGGGAGATATAGGCCGTGTAAAAAGACAGCAGAAATTTTTACAGGCGGTATTTCGAGATTCCGTGCAGCCGTCAATAATAGTAAAAGCTCCATCTTTATTGGACAGCCTGGGAGAGAATCTCAGAACCAATATACCCGCCTGGGAATCTATCAGCCTGGGAACAATGTTTTTAAGCTTAAGCCTGGATGAACTTCCTATGGCCATGATTCCAGGGAAAGGTCAATATATAAATCATATTAGTTACTGGATTCCAGACCTGGACAAAATGGAAGAGGTCTTTGAGGATTTAGGAGTCAGGGATTGAAGGTAAAACTAATTGAATGACTAATTATCGTGAACAAAAGAGCCGACCTTTAAAGGTCGGCTCTTGGGCTTGTTACCAGTCTATGGTCACATAATTGCCATTGACCCAGCCTTCATAGCTGCCAAAATGAATAAGGTACCAGGCCGTTTTATTTGTCACCGTAACTGCTTTTACAGAAAAATCAGTATGATTTTCAAGGGTTGTTATAACCGCCTGATCAGAGCCCGGTCCGGAATGGACGTCTAAAGTTACATTATCATTTTTGCGGGATGCACTTAAATAGACGACACCCCGAGGGGTTGTAATCAATTCTATGTATTTACCGCAGGCCCAACCACTTTTTCCATTAGTTTCAACTTTAAACCAGCAGCAATCATCAATCACTTTAATCCCGTTAATATTTACCTTAGTACCACCGGGCATGCTTCCTATGACAGTATGAGCTGTTCCAGCTCCGCTGCGAAGATTAAGGGATGTGCTTACATTTACCTGTCCCTGATTAGATGATTTTGTGTTTATGTTTACTGCAGCTCTGTCTTGAGGCAGGATACTGTGCATCAGGTTGGCAATTTTCATTGACCACATTGGGTCAGTGGCATAGTAATGGTTCATTCCCAGCAGATGTTCACCTTTAAATCTCCAGTTGCCCTCTGTTAAATAAGTGCCCCGGATAAAACCGCTAACCCACAAGATACATTCTTCTACCGAACTGAAAGTTGCGGCACTGGCATAGGGGTTTGAATCGTAGGCCATATAACCAAAAATATTATTCTTATCCCTGGCAATAGCCGAAGTTCCCCAGCTGCTTTCCATGGCAGCATGAGCCATAAGATACAGCGCATTAATCCCCCATGTACTTTGAGCCAGGATAAAGGCAGAAGCCGTTTCCCCTACAAAGATAGTGTTTCTGTTTCTCTTTTTTGCTTCAAACTCTAAAAAAGAAGCAGTAACCCGGGGCTCCGGCCTGTTGAGGGGCGTCAGCAGGTAGGGAACATACTCCGGGTAATAAAAGGTTCCTTTAAAAACAGGCTCTTGAGATGTAATAAGAAAGAAATTATACTGCTTGTCCACTATATAATTTCCAGCAGGAATAGCATTGGGCGCCTCGGTAATTCTTATCCTTGAACCCCAGTGATCCAGGCCGTAAATCATTCCATTAATCACCTGATGAGTGCATTTTCTGTTTGCTGGTGGCAGAGGCGCAGGCTTATCAAGGTTTTTTGGCTCTGGAATTGTTGTGGATTCCTCTAATTCTTCTATAGCCTCAGTCTCCTCTGGTTCTTCCGGCACCTCTTGTTCCTCAGGCTCTCTAGGATCCTGTAATTCTTCTTGTTCCTCAGGCACCCTGGGATCAGGCAATTCTTCTTCTGGTTCTTCTTCTGGTTCCCAAGGCTCATGTATATCAATAGTTTTCGCTGTCTTTATCAGTCTCCCCCGTGAATTAACCGAAACTACATAAATAACCTCAGGCATTACAGCCTTCTTTGCATCTTCTCCAGAGGTATATGCATTTAGGTCAAAATCTTCCCCTTCAAGAATAGATATAACATATTTTTCCAGCACATCTTCATAATCCACATACCCGTTTATATCGTCAAAAAAGGCTTTTATTTTTTTTTCGGAATAATCTTGATAAACTTGAGCCTCTATTTCCAGGAGACTTAAAATATAGGATTCCAACAGTATTTCATACTCATAGGCATAATAATTTCCATCTTCGCCCTCGGTTATAAATCCCATTACAGCTGCTGAGCCAACAGAAGGAAAGTGTAAGAGAAGTAATAATACTAACAATGCCCAGAAGAAATGTTTGAATGGGGTTTTTCCCAACATATACCGGTCCTCCCTTTTCTATTTCAATTATTTTTTTTCAACGTTTACGTTACTTCCGACGGCATCCTCTTTATTAATATCTCCGTAAAAAATCTGTTGGGAATCAATATATGTTAGCTGCTCACCTTTTACAAATACATAATAATCCCTGGGATCTTTAGTGTCGGTTAGCCTCACTAAAACAACTTTTTTGCCCGGCATTAAGGAATCTTTTATTTGGAAGCTAAAACCCAAAGTTGTTTCCGTATTTGGCTCATGTGCAGTGTCCAGGTTGGCTTCAAGTAAAGGGTCAGGATTTTGTAGAAAATTTGTCTCCGGTATAGTTTCAGGCTCGCTTAAGATATCAGGCACTTCTTTTCCTGCTATGACAGCAGTAATATCTTCTGCTAAAAGAAACTCTGTGGGTTCTTGTTCAATAATTGACCCGGGAGCTTTAATTACCAATAGTTCAATGGTTCCTTGGCCTTCAATAAAAGCAGCACCATAGAGTTCAATATTGACCACAGATACATTCTCATGCAGGTATATATTTATTCCCGTCTCTTCAATTATTAAATTTTCTATAATGCCAACGTAAATTTCTATGGAACTGTACATCTCTCTGGCAACTACAGTGCCATATTCACCGGAAAGTTTGGTCAGTCCCGGGGCATCAACTATGATAATATCTATGGGTTTTTTTCCGGAGACTGAGGCAGCGGCATAGAGTTCCAAAGAAACAGCTTCAGCTTCGTCTAATATTAGGATATGAGAGTTTTCAGCGTTTTCTTTTACAACCAACCTCATAATCAATCCTGTAACATGAGAAAAATCAGTGTTTTCTTTTTCAACAGTTACATATTCATAATTTCCAAAGAGTTCTGTTTTTTCAGAAGTGTTTATATGGACATTTCTAAATCCTACATAATCTGAAGATAAATTATTTTCTACAAGAATTGCTCCGCTCATTAAAAATGTATTTTCAATTACAGTTTTTCCCTGGATAATCACTCGCACTCTGCCGTCTATTCTATTAAGCACTAAATCTTTTAGTCCACAGTCTTCCAAAACAATACTGTTTTCTCCTCCCCCGCTTACAATGACCGAGCCCTCCACAATGACGTTTTTAAGTTCTAATGATCCGTCTCCTACCTTTTCTGTAACATAAAGGTTGCCGGTAATAACGGCATTTAATAATTTTACATCGGCAGCATTAATGGTGGCATCGCCGTTAATGAAATCCATGTCCTTCAGGTCATAGGTTCCCGGGGCATTAATTTCAGAAAAAGCCTGGACTTGTGAATCTGAGGAACTTTGAAGAAATATATGAAGTCCAAAAATAATATTTAAAGTAATAGATGAAAAAAGTAGTAAACCAGCTAAAATTTTCATATAGAAGTAAACCCCTCCTTTTATGGTTTAAAACTTATTCGATATTATGTTAATTTTATCCTGCATTTGTTGTAATAAATAGAAATTTAATGTAGAAATAAAAGGGTTTTTTCAAAAAAGCATAGAAAATTATTACAATAGCAATTATTTAAATTCATTACCTATTTAAGAAAGGACGATTTCAGTTGATAAATTTGTAATTATAATGATATAATGTCTTTGTACTTTACTAATCTTTTACATATTTTAATAGAAAACTATAATGCTTTTGTGTATTTAAAATACAGGCTTTGAGTCTGTAAAAAGAGAAAAGATAGGAGTTAAAATATATGGAACCTAACAAGCCTAAGGATGGTTTTAATAATGATTCTAAAGAAATTAACCAGGAATCAAAGGATGAACCCCAGGAGCAGCCTAACTCTTCTATGAAAGAAGAGCCATTTGAGGAATTAAAACGATTACTAAGGGATGAGGACCCCAAAGGGGAATCAACTGAGGAGCCCCCAAATGACCTTGATGATGAACTAATAAACATAAAAAAAGAAAGTTTTGACGTAGACTTAAAAAAACTTTTCCATGAAGAATCTGAAAATAAGGATAGTGCAAAATCCCATGGGGAACTTGAAAAAGACCCAACTCACATTGACCCGGATGACTCTGAAGATTATCTTGGAGGTGGCCCTGGAAACTTTGAGGGCCAACAGGGGATGGCTCTAGATAAAGAGGCTTTTGAACAATTTGCTGATAGTGAGCCCTCCGGCAGTGCAGTAAAGACTTTTTTTTCAAAAATAAAGAAGAAATTTTTAGGTTTAAAAAGAGTGTATCAGGTTATAATTGTTTTATTTTTGGTAATTTTTATGTCCGGAGGTTCCTATGCAGCCTGGTACTATAATCAGATTAAGAATCCTTCTTACCTGTTTGCTTTTGATTTTGATATGGACAAGTCTTCTTTTGGGGATGACGATGAATTCAACTGGTGGGCCGACCTGGATGTCAGGCAGCACTATGACCAAAGTATTGTCAACCTGGTTTTTCTGGGCTTTGATACTAGTGAGGATAGAGGTTCTGTTCCCGGAGATGAGTGGGATCAGAGACTCATTGGAGCCCGAACCGATACTATAAAGATAATCTCTATTAATTTTGCGAAAAGCACCGTTAACATTATAGATATCCCCCGGGATACTTATACTAAAATATCCAATACCGATACCTGGGATAAAATTAACCATTCCTATTATTATGGCAGCCGCTATGGACGGGGCGAAGATCGTCATCAAAATGGGATCGAGTATACTCTGCAAAGCATCAGCAATGTGTTGGGGGGGGTCCCTCTTAAATACTATGTCTCCGTAGACATGGATACAGTGATAACCTTTATAGATCATATGGGCGGGATAGAGTTTGATGTGGACAGAAACATTCATGATTACTTAGGTAATGTAATTATACCCAAGGGGCGTCAAAAACTGGATGGACGACTGTATTTAATTTATTTGCGGGATCGACAGCAGGTAGGGGATATCGGACGAATTAAAAGTCAGACGGAACTTTTGATTTCTACCCTGGAATATTTTCAAAAGGAAGGAAAGTTAATGGATATTCTTTTCTTTTACTCCTCCCATGGTGGTTATACCATGATTGATACGAATTTGGACTCAAAACAGATCCTGTCTCTGGTCAACTATTCCCGGTTTATTAACAGGGAATCCATAGATACTTATACCATGGAAGGGTTTGGCCAAATGAGTGATGGTATATCTTACCTGGTTATGAACGAGTCCAGGCGTGCTGAAATTATAAAAGCTGTATTTGGTATCGAATATAAGCCGCAGCCGCAGATTACGTTAACGGATACGGTACCTGCCGCACCCCGCTCCTTTACAGCATCAGTTTTAGGGCAGGGGGTTTCCCTCTCTTGGCAGCCAGGAGACCGGCTTAACCGGGCTTATAATCTTTATCGTCAAGAAGGTTCAGGGCAGGAAGTCCTCATTGCTGATGGCATTGACGTAACCAGTTTCGTAGATAAAAACGTTGAGAGCGGTAGAGCCTATAGATATCGGTTGGAGGCTGTTAATTCCCGGGCAGTTTCTCAGTCTGTAACAGCCCAGGTGACCATTGGTGATGTTCGTCCTGCAGGTCCTGTTAAATTTACAGCAGGTTACAGCAGTGCTAGAAATGAAGTTTCTCTTGCCTGGCAGCAGGGGGATGACAGAGCTGTAAGTTATCGCATCACCCGAACGGCAGGAGGGGAAGTAGAGGTATTTACCACCACAAGTTTACAGTATATTGATAACAAAAATCTTAGGGCGGGGGTAACGTATACCTATGAGATTGTAGCAGTAAATTCTGAAGGCCAATTTTCCGCAGCGGTCAAAGCCACTATTAGTATTCCTGGGACGGAACCAAAACCTGAGCCGGATCCAGAACCAAAGCCGGACCCGGATCCGAAGCCGGACCCGGATCCAGAACCGGACCCGGATCCAGAACCGGACCCTGAACCAGATCCCTCCGGCTCTGGTTCCTGAGCTAGAATATTTATAAGAGATGGATTTCAATGACGGAACTGGCCCAAACCAGAAAATTATCGGCTCAGGACGTGTTAACCAATGGGGATAATCACCATTGTATATTAGGCCTTTCCAGGGGAGAGGCCTTCCTTTACGATATTTTCTCCGGTGACCCTGGAACCGTCCCCATGGCACCGCTTATTTGCCAGTTTTCGCTGTAGTGTTATTGTTAAGCTTGTTTGTTCTGTGAGGATCTTAAAAACGCAGCTTATTTTTTGAAAAGTTGTTAAAAAGGCCAATCTTTACCAAGATTAATAATTATCCAGGGGCAGGATTATGTTAACTGAAAACAGAAATCATTCTTTCACGCAGCCTTTATATATAAAACATGTGATTTTAATTCTTTTGTTGTCTATCTGGGCAGCAACGTGTCCTACGTTTCCCAGTGAGGCAGTTTTAGAGTTTGGTTTTACTTCTGAGTTCACGGATATAGCAGAGAACATAGAAAATTTAGCTTTCTATGGTTCCACTCTACCAGACGGTACCATTTATCCAGATGTCAGAAGGGAACCCCTTTATCCTGCCGCTTTATTTGTTGCCCGTTCCTTATTTAAGCATTATACCGGGTTGGTATACATACAGATTACGCTGTTGGTTCTTACCTTTTACATGTGGGGGGTCTATCTATATCGTAAATATGGGCAGCTGTCCTCCATATTCTTTGTTATATTTTTGTTTGCAGCACCCATACCAACTTTTTACGGTTCAGTTTTATATCCCTATGCTTTAAACTTTTTTTTCCTTTCCAGCTCACTTCTATCGCTGATATCGGGGATACAAAAGCAAAAGGCCGGATACTTTATCTTGTCGGGAATACTATGTGCTTCAGCCGTTTACGAACGGGGCATTTATTTATTTCTACCGATATTTATAATTATTGTGTTATTGCTATTTAGAAAAAATTTTAACATACATACCAAGAACCTGGGGTATTATTTTGCTGCCTTCATGCTGGTGCTGGCTCCCTGGTTGGTTCGAAACTATAATCATGGAACTGTGGGAATGAATCAAATGATGGGGTATACCCTGGGGTATACCTACGGAATGCATCCTTCCATTAGTGAAAGTCAATATTCCCGGCTTTTTGACCAATATATGGTTCAATATGACGATACAGATAAAGCTTCCTTAAAATTTCTTAACCATTTGATGACAGTTGAAAAAAAGTCTTATATAGAGGCGGATAGTATTTTGACCTCACTGGTGGTTGAAAAAATTAGAAGTAACCCGATTCGGGTTCCTGTCACCGTGATTAAAAATACTCTGGCTCTACCGGCCAGGCTGGTGGATCCGGGGATTCGGTTTACTACTTACGAAACTCCACTGGATTATTATTTGGAATCATTAACCAGCAATACTCCTAAGCTATTAGATTTTATAGTATTTTTCTTAAGCCTGTTTGGTTTGGTGTACCTCAGCAGGCGGGTGGATTTATTGGCAATTTTATCCTTGTCTGTTTTGATCTATACCTATCCCTTCATAACTGCCATTACACTTTTTGATCCCAGGTACCGGGGAGTCAGTGATATCATCATATATGCATTTGCTTCCCAGGGGTTGGGGGTAATGTATCAAACAATTACTTTAAAGCTGCAAAAAAAGGGCAGCGAGAAAAAGAGAGGCATGCAGAATGAGTATTAAAAATTATATTGCCATAGCCAGGCCGGATCATTGGTTTAAAAATGTTTTTGTGCTGCCGGGGATTGCCTTTGCAGCCATGCTTAATCAGGTTCCCATCAGTGAAATTTATGTAAAAATTATCATTGGCTTAGTCAGCGTCTGTTTTATTGCTTCTGCCAACTACGTGATCAACGAATGGCTTGATGCTGAGTTTGACCAGTTTCATCCGGTGAAAAAGAATCGGCCTTCGGTGGTTGGAAATCTAAAACCTGTGCTGGTATATACGGAATATGCAGCCTTTATAGCAGCGGGATTACTTCTGTCCTACCTGGTCTCCCCTTATTTTCTTGCAGCCAATACTTTCTTGCTGGTGATGGGATTTCTTTACAATGTTAAACCTTTTAGAACCAAGGACAAGGTCTACATGGATGTTTTGTCAGAATCTGTTAATAACGCCATCCGGTTGATGCTGGGATGGTTTATTGTAACCAGCTTTCCACTGCCCCCTGCCAGCCTGGTTTTGGGGTATTGGATGGGAGGGGCATTTCTCATGGCTGTTAAGCGTTATTCGGAATTCCGGTTTATCAATAATAATGAGGATGCGGGCCTTTATCGACGATCCTTTAAATATTACACCGAGGAAACCCTGTTGATATCTGCATTTTTCTACGCCTTAACCGCCATTTTTTTCCTGGGAGTATTTCTGGTAAAATACAGGGTAGAGTTGGTTCTCAGTGTGCCTTTTTTTGCTACCCTGTTTGCCTGGTATCTACATATCGGGATGAAGAAAGAATCTGCAGCTCAAAACCCGGAGCACATGTATCGGGAAAAGAAGTTTCTCTTGTTTACGATACTTCTGGTAGTGGTTGTTGCCGCCCTTTTATTTATAGACATTCCTGAATTAACGTGGCTTTTAGATAATGCTTTTATCGTACAGGCAAGGCCATGAGGGATCTATTAAGTCTTATAAAAGAAAAAAATGTTCAAGCAGTAATCTTTGATGTGGACGGGACGCTGTATGATCAAAAGAAGCTTCGCAGGCTCATGTTTTTTGCAGTCATCAAGTACTATTCAATTCGACCCTGGCGTTTAAAGGAGATTAAAGTATTGCAGGATTTTAGGGGCCAGCGGGAAAAGAATGCATCAGTTGTATGTCAAGATATTGAGAAGGTACAGTATGAATGGGGGGCCAAAGCCTCAGGGGTTTCACCGGAACAGGTTAAAAAGGTTACTGCTCAATGGATTTTCCAATACCCTTTAAAATATCTTTACCGCTGCCGTTATCCGGGAGTATGCCGGTTCATGGAAAAACTCAAAGAGCAGAAAATAATTACGGCGGTTTTTTCTGATTATCCGGCGGCAGAAAAGCTATCAGCCCTACAGGTTTCACCTCATCACATATTTAGCTCCACGGATAAAAACATCGACCGGCTGAAACCGGACCCCAAAGGCCTCCTTGTTGCTGCCAGAAGTTTAAATATTCCCGTTGAATACTGTTTATTTGTTGGGGACCGGGAGGACAGGGACGGAGAATGTGCCAGAAGGGCCGGCATGCCTTATTACATATTGCAGGGAGACCTGGATTTTATTCCCTAAGCATTGAATGTGTTTGTAATTAACAAGATTAGCACAGCACCTGTTTATTATTTTAAAAAGGCGGTAAAAAATGTTATTTAATTCTTTTGAATATTTGTTCTGTTTTCTTCCTGTGGTGGTAATTATTTATTTTTTGGTAAATAAAATAAATATTGTGGCTGCTAAATGCTGGCTTCTTGTATGTTCCCTGTTTTTCTACAGCTGGTGGAATATTAATTATCTACCTCTAATTTTAGTCTCTATTATAGTAAATTACACTGTAAGCACTGCCTTGAAAAGGAGGGCGGCAGGGTACTGCCGAGGGCTTTTGGCGCTGGGGGTTACCTTTAACCTGTTACTTTTGGGTTATTTTAAATATACAGGCTTTTTCATTTCCAATGTGAATGCACTGTTTGCAGTTAATGTTCCCATGCTTAATTTGCTGCTGCCCCTGGCTATCAGCTTTTTTACGTTTCAACAGATTGCTTATCTGGTGGATGTTTATCGAGGGGAAACAAAAGAGTACAGCCTGTTACATTATTCTTTATTTGTATGTTTTTTTCCTCAGCTTATTGCCGGCCCTATTGTTCAGCATAAAGAAATGATTCCTCAATTTCAAGACCCCAAGAATAAAGCGGTTAACTATGAAAATATTACCCGGGGGCTATATATCTTTGCCATGGGGCTTTTTAAAAAAGTGGTCATCGCAGACAATTTTGCCACCTGGGCCAACTTTGGTTTTGATCAGGCTAACAGTTTGACTTTTTTAGATGGATGGGTAACCTCCCTTTCCTATACCTTTCAGCTGTATTATGATTTCAGTGGTTATACCGATATGGCCATTGGCGCGGCTCTGCTTTTGAATATTCGCCTGCCTATAAATTTTAACTCTCCTTACAAAGCAGTGAACATTCAGGATTTTTGGCGAAGATGGCATATCACCCTGAGCCGTTTCTTGATGAATTATTTGTATATCCCCCTGGGAGGAAACAAAAGAGGTAAGAGAAGAACCATGATTAATATTATGATTGTTTTTGTGTTGGGCGGTTTCTGGCATGGTGCCGGTTGGACCTTTGTGTTTTGGGGATTTCTTCACGGCCTGGCCTTGATTGTTCATAGGGGTTGGACAACCTTAAATAGAAAGGGAAATAACCTGTGGGGAAGAATTATAACCTTTAACTTTGTAAATGTTGCCTGGGTTTTCTTTCGAGCTGAACAGTGGCAGGATGCAGTAAAAGTGCTGAAGGCAATGTTTGGAATCAACGGGTTCATACTGCCGGATTTGCTGGCCTCCAGGCTGTCATTTTTATCCACCCTGGGAGTCCAGTTTTCACAGCCCGCCATGCGGGAAGTAGGCCTGTACAGGGGCATGTTGATGGTCACCATTTTTATTCTGTTGGTTTTTTTCATGAAAAACTCTGTAGAATTAACCCGTCAGTTTAAGCCCACCTGGCAGAGGTCCGTGCATTTTTCTTTGATGGTATTTATCGCACTTATTACTATGTATGCCAGCGTTCATACCGCAGAGTTTTTATACTTTAATTTTTAACAAATTTATAAGAATTGGATTAGAGGGATTATAAATATGCAGACTGAAAAAGGGATGGAAGTTAGTAAATATAAAAAATATCTTTTAACCTCCTTACTGTTAATTCTTGTGTACATATCAGCCTTTATATTTCAGGTGGTATTTATTTCCCCTCCCCCTCCCTCTGAAGGGGTGGAAGTTCTCTACTGGATCAATAATTGTAAAGAAATAAAAGAAGACCTTATATTAAAGGTTGAGGGCCCAAAGATTATCTTTAACGGCGGCAGTAATACTTTATTTAATGTGCGCACTGAAGATATCACTGAGGCTTTGGGGGTTCCCACCTATAACCTGGCTATTCACTGGGATCTGGGCATGCATTTTTTTATTGAGGAATCAAAACCATTATTAAATGAAGGTGATGTAATTATTTTGCCCCTGCAGATCACCCATTTTTCAACTAATCAGAAAAGCACAAAGCTGGCCTTTGATTATTATAATCTCTATGAACCGGATAAGGCAGGGCGGATTTCCTACCTGGACCGGGTGAATTTCAGTTTTCAAAATAACCCTTTAAATTATATTATTGATAGAACCTTAGGGATATTATCCCCTATAGAAATGGTTATGGATGAAGGGAATTACAGCAGCAGTGATTTAAATCAGCATGGGGACCAGACCAATCATACAGGGAACTTATTGAAAAAAGCCTCTCCTTTTCCTGTACCTAACCTTAAAGAAACCCTGAGTTTAAAAAAGCTAAAGGATTTTAACTATTGGTGTAAGGAAAATGGAATTCTCTTGTTTGTGACCTATGCCTCCATGGTTAAATTTGATGATTATGAACAGGAGGCCTACCTGGCTTATTTCGAGTTTTTGGAGCAGTATTTTATGGAAAACTATATAAAAGTTATAGGAACACCATGGGATTTTATGTTTGATATTCATCTATTTTACGATCATGATCAGCATATGCACCAGGGGGGAATGACTAAAAATACTAAGAAGCTAATACAGATGATGAAAGAAATAGATATTGTGGGTATGATGACAGCAGCGTAACCCCTGCTGCACCGCAACACTTTAACCAACGCAGTAAGACTGTGAAAGAATGGAATATCCTTGATAGAGAAAGCAGGATTACCTAAAAATTTGTTGAATCAGAGAATAGAACAGTACATATTAAGGGATGGTGAGGAAACATGAAAGAAGAAATCAGCCTGAAAGAATTATTGCAGACCTTGTTAAGAGGAAAAGGTACGGTTGTTAAAATTACTTTAATTGTTTTTTTAATCAGCGCTGTATACAGCATTATTATTGTTAAACCTTATTATACCGTGGGTTCATTGATGTATATAGATTTCCAGCCTTATGAATACAGTAAGGATTATATGCAGCTTTATGATGACTTTGTGGTACATACCAATCTGGAATTGGAAACTTTTCGGGGGACTTTAAAAAGCTATCCCTTACTGGAAGAGGTAATTGAGGACCTTAATCTAGACACCAAAAAGTATTCTCCTAAAAGTATCAGCCAGTCCGTTGATATGAACCGTTTGAGTGACGAGAGGCTCTATGGGATTACCATGAAAGAGTCGGATCCTGAAACAGGGGCAGCCATTATCAATGCTCTTTCTGATAAGTTGGTAGATTCTTTAAAGGATTGGGAGGTCAAACTGATTTTTGAGGTGGCCAATAAAGAATTATTGCAACAAAAGAAAACCGCGGAAAAAATGGTGAATGAGGCTCTGAAGGATCTGGAGGCTTTTATGAAACAAACCCCCAGTGTTCTGGAACTGGATGCTTTGATTCCCAATTATTTAAATAAATTAGCGGCTCTAAAGAGTCAAGAAATTGATGCAGAAATAAGACTGAGGAAAAACCGGGAAGAAAAAGAATACCTGGAAACCCTTAACCTAAGTTCTGATGTTCGAGAGGCATTATTATATGCCAATATTAACATTGCTTCCTCAGAGGGAGAGATTTCTATGTTGAAAGAATCTATCTCCCAGTTGGAAGAAGAAATCAGGGAGCTGCAGCTGGATCTGGCTGGGAAAAGCATAACTTATGATAACCTGCACAGATTATTAGAAGTTCGCAAGAATGCTCTGCAGGAGATATCTGATAAGTATAATGCCAGCTATATCTCTGAATTGAATAACGCCGGAAATCTGGTAGTTTCAGTAGTTTCCCGGGCCTATGTACCCAGTCAACCAGACGGACCCAATGTAAGGTTGAATCTCTTAATGGGATTGGCAGCCGGGTTGATGATTGGCTCGGTGGTTGTTCTTTTCAAAGAATATTGGAATAAGGAACCTAAAGGCATGGATTATTCTTCAACTGCCAGGTAGTGCACAAGCTTGCTAACTTAACCAACATATCATTTAAGGAGAAATTGATGAATCAAGAACATATACCTGAAACTATAATCGAGCCGGGACGTATGACTAAACAGTATTGGCGGGACCTGTGGGTTTTCCGAGAACTTTTCTATTTTATGGCCTGGAGGGATATCCTGGTTCGTTACAAGCAGACTGCCATTGGCGTAGCCTGGGCCATTATCAGGCCGGTGCTGACCATGGTGGTTTTTACCGTTATATTCGGTGGCCTGGCGGGACTTCCATCGGAGGGAACAGCCCCTTATCCGGTGATGGTGTATGCAGCTATGCTGCCATGGAATTTTTTTGCAAATTCTTTAAACGAAAGCAGCAATTCTTTAATTGCAAATGTTAACTTGATTTCCAAGATTTACATGCCGCGCCTGATACTACCGACCAGTTCTGTTGTGGTAAACCTGGTGGATTTTTTTATATCCTTTGCTATACTGGTAGTGCTAATGATATGGTATAGATTTGTGCCTGACTGGAGAATTATTACCTTACCACTTTTTCTGCTGTTGGGTATAATTACAGCATATGGTTTCAGCATTTGGTTTGGAGCCCTTAACGTAAAATACAGGGACTTTCGTTATATTGTTCCCTTTGTGGTGCAGTTTGGCTTATATATTTCCCCCGTGGGCTTCAGCAGCAGTGTGGTGCCTGAGCAGTATCGGCTCCTATATTCTATGAACCCTCTGGTAGGGGTTATTGACGGCTTCCGCTGGGCCATATTGGGAGGGGATGTTCAGTTATACTGGCCAGGATTATTGCTGTCCATTGCTTTGGCCCTGTTGATATTTATTACCGGCATATGGCATTTCGTCCGTATGGAACGTATCTTTGCAGATGTAATATAGGTAACAAAATATGCTGCTCTGGAATTAATAAAAATCTCTATTATAAGCCTTATATAAGCGCAAAATAAGAAGGTGTGAGAAAATGGACCCGGTTATTCAGATTGAAAATTTGAGCAAAAAATACCTGATCAGGCATCAACAGCAGGAACCTTATTCAACGCTGCGGGATGTTATGGCTGACACAGCCAGGAAAGTGGTCAAAAAATTAAAAAGTCCTTTCCAGGGAAAAAAAGAAACGGACCCCACCCGGGAGGAATTTTGGGCTTTAAGTGATATAACTCTGGATATTAATCCAGGGGATCGTATTGGGATTATCGGTAAAAATGGAGCGGGAAAAACAACTCTATTGAAGGTATTAAGTAGAATCACTGAGCCTACCAGCGGCAGAGTAAAGGTAAGGGGCCGTATTGCCAGCCTGCTGGAGGTGGGTACCGGCTTTCACCCCGAACTAACCGGCAGGGAAAATATATACTTAAACGGTGCTATATTAGGTATGCACAAGAGTGAAATATCAAATAAGTTTGATGAAATAGTAGAGTTTGCTCAAGTGGAACAGTTTTTGGATACACCAGTAAAACGTTATTCCTCAGGAATGCATGTGCGCCTTGCCTTCTCCGTAGCCTCTCACCTGGAACCAGAAATATTAATCGTGGATGAGGTGCTGGCGGTGGGGGATGCCCAGTTCCAAAAAAAATGTCTGGGCAAGATGGAGGACGTGGGCAAAGAGGGAAGGACGGTGCTTTTTGTCAGTCACAATATGAGCCTGATTAAACAGCTGTGCAGCAGGGCTGTTCTGTTGGAAAAAGGAAAGGTGAAGGGAATAGGCGATACCGAATCAACGGTTCTCTCTTATCTGTCTGATTATGTGAGTCATGGTGCAGTGGTTGACATGACTCAATTTCAAAATACCTTTGGCAGCGAAATAGAAGTTGAGTCAATAGAAATACTAAATCCTGTAGAGAATTTTTTTGCCGTCTGGTGGGATGAGCCGGTTAAACTGAGGATTAATTTTAAATCCCATAAAAAGCTTTCTAACGTATCTGTCTCCTTCGGATTCTTAACCATGGACTATATTCAGGTGGTCAATGTAAGAAATGAAAATGAAAACTGTGCTTTTGACCTGGAGGAAAATAACAGATACCAGATTACTGCTTCTATTGATCACAGCTTACGGGCAGGTTATTACAATCTCTATATCGGAATTTATTCCGGGGCAAAGATTTATTATCATATCCCTACTCCGGTGGCTCAAATAGAAATTTTAGATAACGGTAAGTCCAACTATTTTATGAGAAACGACGGACTCATATACTGCAGGTCCCAATGGAAATTGGATGAGTCCCTTTAACGAGAATAGAAAAACTAGCTTTTATAAAATTTATTAAAAGAGGGTTGAACCATGCGAATATTTTATGCTTCCGATACCAGGCCCACCCTGGTTCAGTCTGACCTGTGGCGGAGCAATCTTTATCTGTCCCTAACGGACCTGGGACATGATGTGGTGGAATTTCAGTATGACCTGAGGGAAACTTTTCAGTATTTAGATACTAAAAACCCTAAACATTTGGAGTTTATTAAAAAAAACCGTCCCCGGGTGACGGAAGAACTGGTAAAACAGATCAGGGCGGCCCACGAAGAAAAACCTGTAGATTTATTCTTCAGCTATTTTTATGATGCCTGTATACTGCCGGAGGCGGTGGAGGAGATAAAAAGTTTGGGCATAAAGACTGTTAACTTTTTTTGCAATGCCTCCTATCAGCTGTATCTGGTGCAGGAAATATCACCCCACTATGACTGGTGCCTGGTTACAGAAAAATTCCGTTTGGAGGATTACCGGGCTCTGGGGGCTAATCCCATATACTGCCAGGAAGCGGCCAATCCCAACGTATATAAGCCCTATGACCTGCCGGCGGAATTTGATGTCACCTTTGTAGGGCAAGCGTACGGGGACCGTTCCCATTTCATAAAATATCTTCTGGACCAGGGGATAGATATCCGGGTATGGGGATACGGCTGGCAGGATTTTTCTCCGGAATACCGACAGGCTAATCGGCCCAGCACTCTTAAGCGGGCGGTGAACATAGGCTGCCGCTTGATGACCCGGGAGGGCTGGAAAATAGCGGCGGAACGAATCAAAAGTAAAAGCGCAGTTCAAGACAGTGATGGAGATGGTTCTCCCCACTGTTCGGTAATCCCGGTGGATCTCCCCTCTCACCTGTTGGGAGGCCCTCTATCAGACCTGGAAATGATACAGATGTACAGCCGCTCTAAAATTAATCTGGGCTTTTCCACCTGCGGCAGCACCCATACCACCGGTGAGCGCATCCTTCAGATCCGTTTACGGGATTTTGAAGTTCCCATGAGCGGAGGGTTTTACCTGGTGGAATATATGGAGGAGCTGGAGGAGTTTTTCAAGGTGGGAGAAGAAATCGTCTGCTATCATAACTTAGAGGATTTGGCGGAGAAAATACACTACTATTTGAAACATGATGAAAAGCGGGAGAAAATCCGCAGAGCAGGGGTTGAAAGGTGCCGTCGGGACCATACCTGGCAGAAGAGATTTCAAGCCGCTTTTAAGGAGATGGGCCTGAAATGAGTAAAGTCCCTAAGGTAACCGTATTAATGTCTGTATATAACGGGGAAGAGTTTCTTGCGGAAGCCGTGGAGAGTATTTTGGAACAGACCTTTCAGGATTTTCAATTTCTGATTTTAAATAATGGCTCCACAGACAAGACTCCGGAGATTGTTGATTCATACAACGATCCCCGGATTCGACTGGTGCATAATGAAAAAAATTTAGGCCTGGCCGGTTCATTAAACAGAGGACTTGACCTGGCGGAAGGTGAATATGTTGTGAGAATGGATTGTGATGATATCAGCCTTCCCCAGCGTCTGGACAAACAGGCTGCCTTCATGGATTCCAATCCAAAAGTGGGGGTCTGCGGCACCTGGGTGGAGACAATGGGGGAAACCCCTGGGGAGATTAAAAGATTTCAGCAGGACCCTGACCTTATAAAAGCCGGGCTGTTGTTTGGAAATTTTTACATAACCCATCCCTCGGTAATCATGCGCAGTTCATTATTTAAGAAGCATAAGCTTTATTATAATCCTGCACTGTATCCGGCAGAGGATTATGCCCTATGGCAGAAATGCAGTAAACTATTTCCTTTGACCAATATTCCGGAGGTGCTGCTTAAATACCGCATACTGCCCACCAGCGGCAGCCATGCCAATCAAGAACATCTTTGGGAAGTATTACGACTGATCGCCCGGGAAAGCCTGCTGGAACTGGGGGTCTACAACGGGGAAGAGGATTTATCCATGCACATGGACTTCAGAAGCCTGAAAAGGCCCGTCAGTCAAGAAATGTTGATAAAAGCAGAACAATGGCTGCAGAGAATAAAAACTGCAAATCAACTCAAGAAAATATATCCAGAGAAAGCCTTGATGGCGGTGTTGGAGGAACGTTGGTTTTACCTCTGCAATACTGCTGCCGGTTTGGGCCCCCGGGTCTGGCATATATACAGTAAATCACCCTTCAGCAGCACAAACCATCTGCCCTTTTCTAAAAAAGCCAGGTTTGGGCTAAGGTGCCTGTTGAAAAAGAAAACAATCACCGGGATGTAAAAGAAAGGTGGGGCATTATGGAAACCATTGCATTAATATTGGCCGGAGGTTCCGGCACCCGCTTATGGCCCTTGAGCCGGCAGTCTATGCCCAAGCAGCTGTTAGCCTTAACGGGGAACCGGACACTGCTCCAGGAAACCTGCAGACGCCTCTTTCCCCTGATCCCCCCCTGGGGGCAGTGGATTATTACAGGAGAGGGCTTCTACCACCAGGTGCAGAAGCAGGTGGAGAACCTTCAGAAGGAATTTCCCTCCTCTCCAATAGAACAGTACATAGAGGTGATGTTGGAGCCGGAAGGCAAAAATACTGCCCCTGCCATATTCTGGGCGGCTGAACGCTGCCGGAGATTATATGGGGAGGATACCAGGCTGCTGGTTTTACCCTCCGACCATTTGATTACCATGGAAGATAAATATATTGAATCCTTAAAAAAGGGAATAGATAAAGCCGGGGAGGGGAGCCTGGTCACCTTTGGCATTCCTCCTACCCATCCGGAAACAGGTTACGGCTACATAAAAGTGAACGGGGACTCTTCAGAAGAAGTTATTCCGGTAGAGGGTTTTGTGGAGAAACCCGATGCGGTTACTGCAGAAAAGTTTCTAAAAGACGGTTCTTATTACTGGAACAGCGGGATGTTTGTTTTTCACGTAGGGACACTGCTTCAGGAAGCCATGGAACGGTGCCCGGATATTTGCGCTCCCTTTTGTCAACAGGACCCCTTTAATCCGGAACAGGTTAAAAACGCCTACCGGCAGACTAAAACACAATCCATCGATTATGCAGTGATGGAGCATACTAAACGGTCCTTTATGGTGCCGGCCTCCTTTGGCTGGAATGATGTGGGCAGCTGGCAGAGTTTATATGAGGTAAGTGAGAAAGATGAGCAGGGCAATGTAGCCAGCGGGAAAAACATCGCAATTGATACCCAGGGCTGTTTGATTTACGGAAAAGAAAGGCTCATTGCCACCATTGGCATAGAAAACATGGCGGTCATAGATACTCCCGATGCCTTAATGGTCTGTCCCCTGGACCAGACCCAGAGGATCAGGGAGGTGGTGGACAGGCTAAAAGAGCAGAACAGCCGGGTCCATATAGAGCATCAGACGGTGGAAAGGCCCTGGGGCAGTTACACGGTGATTCAGGAGGGGCCGGGGTATAAAATAAAGAAGATTATCGTGAACCCTAAACAGAAGCTCAGCCTGCAGATGCACTATCACCGCAGCGAACACTGGATCGTGGTTCAGGGGACTGCCAAAATAACCAATGGTTCTACGGAAATATTTGTTCATGAGAATGAATCTTCATATATTGCCAAATCTACCCTTCACCGCCTGGAAAACCCCGGGACCATCCCCCTGGAAATCATTGAAGCCCAATGTGGGAGCTATTTAGGGGAAGATGATATCGTAAGGATAGATGACGATTATGGCCGTGAAGTATAGCGGGACCAATTGATTTTTTGGAAGAAGGCTGCAGAGCCTAAAAAAAGTTGTTCACCAGGGAGGCGCTAACATTGAAATTAGCAATACTGTGCGGTGGTTATGGAACCCGAATACGGGATGTTGCGGACAACATTCCTAAACCCATGATTCCCATCGGAGGGTATCCTATCCTTTGGCATATAATGAAGTATTATGCTCACTTTGGACATAATGATTTTTTGCTCTGCCTGGGCTATAAGGGCAGCGTTATTAAGGACTATTTCCTAAATTATAAGATTCACAATAGTGATTTTACCATTGATCTTTCAGGCCAAAAAGATATCCAGTATCTTGACGGCACCTGTGAACTGGATTGGAAAGTTACCCTGGCGGAAACCGGCACCAATGCCATGACTGGAGCCCGGGTGAAGCGTATCCAGAAATATCTTTCCGGAGAGGATAACTTTATGTTAACTTATGGGGACGGGGTGGGGGATGTTGATTTAGAAAAATTAGTAGATTTTCATCTCTCCCATGGAAAAATTCTCACCGTCACCGGGGTGCGGCCTCCGGGAAGATTTGGTGAACTGAACTGCGATGCTAATGGCCAGGTTACTGAATTTAATGAAAAACCCCAGGCCAGTGGCGGCCGGATATCCGGAGGATTTTTTGTCTGCCGTTCTGAGATTTTTTCCTACCTTCCGGATCGGGAAGACCTGGTGTTTGAAATAGATCCCATCCGGCAGCTGGTGCGGGAGGGACAGATGATGGTTTTTGAACATGACGGTTTTTGGCAGCCTATGGATACCTTTCGGGACTATAAGCTGTTAAACGATACTTATGAAAAAGGAGAAGCTCCATGGGTGCTTTGGCGCTAAAAGAAGGACTGTCCCTGTTCAGGGATAAACGAGTTTTGGTAACCGGCCACACCGGATTCAAAGGTTCATGGCTCAGTTTATGGCTTCATATGCTGGGGGCAGAGGTAACCGGTTATGCCCTGCCTCCTGAAAGAGAACAGGACCATTTCAACCTGCTGGGGCTGGATAATATTATTCACTCCGTGGAGGGGGATATCCGGGATTTATCATGTTTTATCAACACCGTGGAAGAGTTTCAGCCGGAGTTCCTGTTTCACCTGGCGGCCCAGCCCCTGGTAAGGCTCTCCTATGAAGAGCCCAAACTAACCTTTGATACCAATATAGCCGGTTCTGTAAATATTTTGGAGGCCTGCCGACAGGTGCCTTCGATACGAACCTTAATCTATGTGACCTCGGATAAGTGTTATAAAAATCAGGAATGGATATGGGGCTACCGGGAGAACGATGAACTGGGGGGGCACGACCCCTACAGCGCCTCCAAAGCGGCGGCGGAGATAGTATTTCAGTCATATCTGGCTTGTTTTTTCAATACTAATGACCGGTTGGGGGCGGCCAGCGTGCGAAGTGGAAATGTAATTGGCGGCGGTGACTGGGCCCAGGACCGTATCGTTCCAGACTGTATCAGAGCTCTTCAGGAAAAACAACCTGTAGTTCTGCGAAACCCCGGATCCACCCGGCCCTGGCAGCATGTGCTGGAACCCCTGGGTGGGTACCTGTTCCTGGCGACCAGGCTGCATGAAAACTCAAAGGGTTACGCCGGTTCCTGGAACTTTGGCCCCCAGGCAGAGTCCCTGCGAAGCGTATCTGACCTGGCAGAAAGAATTTTGAAATGTTGGGGAGAAGGAAAAATCCAGGTTCAGGCACAACAAGGGGCACCCCACGAAGCGGGGCTTCTGCAGCTGAACTGTGATAAAGCCCGGCAGGAAATGGGTTGGAGCCCCCGATGGGATTTTGACCGTACCGTAGAGAGGACAGCTTTGTGGTATAAAGAAGTGGGGCAGGGCCAACCGGCCCTAACCATAACCCGGGGACAGATCCAAGAATATATGAAGGAGTTGGAAAGCAATCATGATTGAAGGAGTAGTAATTACACCGCTAAAACAGTTTTTAGATGAGCGGGGAAAAGTAATGCACATGTTTCGCTGTGACAGCGACAACTTTGAACAGTTTGGTGAAATATATTTTTCCTGCGTATATCCCGGGGCTATTAAAGGATGGCATATTCACAAACTTATGACCCTGAACTATGCCGTGCCCACCGGAAATATAAAACTGGTACTATATGACAACCGAGAGGACAGCGCAACCCGAGGAGAACTTCAGGAAATTTTCTTAGGTCCCGACAACTACTGCCTGGTAACCATTCCCCCTCTGGTGTGGAACGGATTTAAGGGTATCGGCACAGAAATGGCCGTTGTAGCCAACTGCTCCTCCATTCCCCATGACCCTGAGGAGATTGACCGTCTGGACCCCTTTGACGCCAGCATTCCCTATAACTGGGATATCAAACACCAATAAGCGTGCCAAGGGCCAAGCACTTGAAAGCTGCCAAGAGAGTTCCACTTTCTCGAGACAAGCTCAAAAAAGGATAGGCTGTTTTAAGAAATCCGATGTCGTTTTAAAGGCGTCAAGGTTTCAAGTGCCTACCCGGTGATATGCTCAATGGTCTATCTAAAGAAATCAAAAAAGGGGTGAGAAAATGAACCAAACAGCTAAATCCCTAATAATCGGGGCCAACGGCCTGATCGGCCGGCAGGTGGCAGATCAGTTAGAGTCCCGGGGCACGGAATGGGTTGGTTTTTACAACAAAAGGCCTGCCGAGAACTTACGTCCGCTGGATATTACTGACTTTCCTCAAGTTACCGCAGCTCTAGAGGAGCTGAAACCTGAGGTAATTTATTTCTGTTCCAATTTGGCGGGGGGAGTTAATTTTTGCGAAGACAATCTAGAAAAGGCAAAGCTTTTTCATGTGGGCTCTATACAGAACCTGGGAGGAGCCTGTGCTGCTCTTGGAACCCGTCTGGTCTTTATTTCATCGGATTATGTTTTTCCGGACATGGATCGCCCCGCCCGGGAGGATGACCCTCCCCAACCATTAAATATCTATGGAGAGTTAAAATTAGAGGCGGAACTGTGGATACGGGAAAATGTTCCCCTACATGTCATCGTTAGAACTACTAACGTATATGGTTGGGATCCCCAAACGGTTACGCCCAACTATATGATGAGCCTGTACCGCACCCTGCAGCAGGAGAAGGCCTTTAAAGCTCCCTCTTTTCTTTGGGGTAATCCCACCTTTGGAGGAGATCTGGCGGCAGCTATGATAGAGTTATCGGATTTGAACGCCCGGGGAGTTTTTCACGTGGTGGGCCCAGATTATGTAAACAGGCATGAATGGGCTCTGGAGGCCTGCAATATACTGGGGTTAAATCCCCGGCTGGTGGAAGAAATAAAAGTTCCTCCACCTGACCTGGTACCCCGCCCCATGACCCTTTCTTTGGATACAAAGAAATTTAACAGCACTTGTACTACGGTGCTTAAGGGATTTCGCCAGGGACTTCAAAAAATGAAGGTTCAGATAGAGAATCATAACGAATAACTAACAGAAGAGTAAACAGTAGAATAAAGCCTTATCGCTTCCTATGGGTAATTCCAGGGTTTTGCAAAGGCAGAAAAGCAGGTGATATAATTATGGCTAAAATTGCATTAATTACCGGTGTTACCGGCCAGGACGGTGCGTACCTGGCGGAACTGCTCTTAGACAAAGGGTATATCGTCCATGGGATTAAGAGACGTTCCTCTCTGTTTAACACCCAGAGGGTAGACCATCTCTATAAAGACCCTCAAGAGGAAAAAACCAACTTCTACATGCACTATGGGGACCTGACCGATGCTACCAATATTATCCGTATCATTCAAGAGACCCGTCCCGATGAAATATACAATCTGGCTGCTCAAAGTCATGTTCAGGTGTCCTTTGAGACCCCGGAATACACTGCCAATGCCGATGCCCTGGGGACCCTGCGGATACTAGAAGCTCTACGAATTTTAAAACTGGAGGACAAAGTACGATTTTACCAGGCCTCCACATCTGAGCTCTACGGCAAGGTCCAGGAAATACCCCAAAAGGAGACTACTCCCTTTTATCCCCGCAGTCCGTATGCCGTGGCTAAGCTTTACAGCTACTGGATTGTGGTGAACTACCGGGAGGCTTACGGTATCCACGCCAGCAACGGCATTTTGTTCAACCACGAATCCCCCATCCGGGGAGAGACCTTTGTAACCCGGAAAATAACCCGGGCGGCGGCCCGTATTAAGATGGGGCTGCAGAAAAAGCTCTACCTGGGCAACATGAATGCCCAAAGGGACTGGGGTTTTGCCGGGGACTATGTAAAGGCCATGTGGCTGATGCTGCAGCAGGACCAGCCCGACGATTACGTTATTGCCTCCGGTGAAACTCATACCGTGAGAGAATTTTGTCAGCTTGCTTTCCAGGAAGCCGGGACTATTCTTCGTTGGGAAGGTGAAGGAGTTAATGAAAAAGGCATAGACAATGAAACTGGAAAGGTTTTAGTGGAAGTGAGCCCTAAATATTTCCGACCCACAGAAGTTGAGCTGCTCTTGGGTGATCCCTCCAAGGCTAAAGAAAAATTGGGTTGGAAGACGGAAGTAAGTTTAGCAAAATTGGTGAAAATGATGGTGGCTTCAGATATTAAAGAGGCAGAGCATGAGGTGTTCTGTATCAAGGAGGGTTATCCTTACTATGCAGCCAACGAGTAAAATTTATGTGGCGGGCCATACCGGCCTGGTGGGGTCAAACATTTTACGCAGGCTTAAAGGAGAGGGATTCAACAACTTGGTCACCCGAACCTCCAAAGAGCTGGACTTAAAAAACCAGCAGGCGGTGGAGGATTTTTTCAAAGCTGAACAGCCGGAATATGTTTTTATGGCGGCAGCCCGGGTGGGGGGGATTATGGCCAACAGCACTTTTCCTGCAGAATTTATATATGACAATCTTTCCGTTCAGATAAATGTGATTCACCAGTCCTATGTAAATGGAGTGAAAAAGCTTCTTTTTTTAGGGAGTTCCTGTATATATCCCAAATTCGCTCCGCAGCCCATGAAAGAGGAATACCTGCTGAGCGGCCCTTTAGAGCCCACCAATGAGCCTTATGCCGTTGCTAAAATAGCGGGAATTATCATGTGTCAGTCCTATAACCGGCAGTACAGCACCAATTTTATTTCTGTTATGCCCACCAACCTTTATGGGCCTGGGGATAACTTTGACCTGGAAACTTCCCATGTTCTGCCGGCCTTAATACGGAAATTCCATGAGGCTAAGGTCAATGGGGAACTCTCGGTAACCGTATGGGGGACCGGTATCCCCCGCCGGGAATTCTTGCACGTAGAAGATCTGGCTCAGGCCTGTACTTTCTTAATGAGTGATTACGACGAAAACGAAATAGTCAACGTGGGGGTAGGTTCGGATATTTCTATTCTTGAGCTGGCCCACATGATTAAGGAAATTGTTGAATATGATGGGGAAATTATTTTTGATGACACCAAACCCGACGGCATGGCCCGGAAGCTTTTAGACGTCAGCCGGATAAACCAGATGGGATGGAACCCCGTCTATAGTTTATATGACGGGATTAAGAGCACATATAAATGGTATGTTGAAAAATACGGGAAGTAATAAATTTAAAATAATGGAGAAATAATTATGTGTCTAAAAAATGCTGTGGAACAGTATGAACAATGGCTCAGCCAGGTACCCCAAGATCACCCTCTATATAAAGATCTTCAGGAGCTTAAAAATAATCAACGGGAAATCCAGGAATGCTTCGGCAGCTGCATATCCTTTGGTACCGGAGGAATCCGGGGGATCATGGGGGCCGGCACCAACCGGATGAATTCTATTGTGGTAGGCCGTACAACTGAAGGGTTGGCCAACTATCTTCTCTCCCAGCCCAATTCAGGGAAAAAGGGAGTGGTGATCGCCTGTGATACCCGGGCTTTATCCCCGGAATTTTCCCGGGAGGCAGCCAGAGTGCTGGCCTCTGCCGGGATAACCGTTTATCTCTTTGAAGACTGCCGTCCCACACCGCTGCTCTCCTTCTCGGTTCGCTATCTTAAGGCCCAGGGGGGAATTGTAATTACCGCCAGTCATAACCCTCCGGCCTATAACGGCTATAAAATCTACGGAGAAGATGGTGGACAGCTGGTTCCCTCCACCGCCCAGGAGATTTCCCGGCACATTGACAAAGTGCCCTATAAATTTATCCCCCTTCCCCCCTTTAAAGAGCTGCAGCAGCAGGGATTGATTAAAATGGTGGGAGAAGAATTAGATAAGGCATATTTAGACTGCTATGGACAGCACCAAATATTTTCTCTAAATAAAATGGAGGACTCGTCCTCCCTGAAAATAGTTTACACCCCCCTTCATGGTACCGGAGGGCCATTAGTTAAGGAAATATTAGAACGCTTTGGATTTAAGAACACTTATTTTGTAAAGGAGCAGCAGTCACCGGACTCTCAATTTTCCACAGTAGCCACCCCTAACCCCGAAGACGAAAGAGCTTTTGAACTGGCACTGGTCAAAGCCCGGGAGCTGGAGGCGGACTTGATTTTAGCCACCGACCCTGACTGTGACCGGGTAGGGGTGATGATCAAAGGCCCTAACTCAAGTTACAGGCTTCTAAATGGAAATGAGCTGGGGGCTTTACTGCTGGATTATGTTTTACATACTCTTAAGCAGAATAATGCTCTGCCACCTTTGAGCTTTGTGGTAAAAACTGTGGTTACCAGTGACTTAGGAAAAGAAATTGCGGCCAGGTATGGAGTTTCCATGACTGAAACTTTAACCGGCTTTAAATATATCGGAGAACAGATTGAATTAAGGGATAATATCGGTGGGGAGCACTTCGTTTTCGGCTATGAAGAAAGCGGCGGCTACCTGGCGGCTCCTTTTGTCAGGGATAAAGACGGTGTCATGGGAGTTCTTCTTATCTGTCAATTGGCCGCCTACCATCGAGAAAGAGGCCTGTCTCTTATGGAGGCCCTGCAGGAAATTTACCGGAAGTACGGTTATTTTAAAGAAAAGCTTATGACTGTTGATGCTCCAGGTAGTGAAGGCTTGAACTATATTAAGAGAATTATGGAAGGATGGCGGGAAGAGATTCCCGAAACTATAGCCGGCTTTAAGGTCTGCCACAGGCTTGACTACAGCCGCCCGGATACCGGCCTGCCTGAAGAAAACTCAATTAAAGTTGTCTTTGACAACGGGTCCTGGCTCTGCCTGCGGCCATCAGGCACCGAACCCAAGCTGAAAATTTACCTTTCCGCCCGGGGAGATAGCCAGGCGGAGGTGGAGGATATTATTAACTCCTTAAGCAGTGAAATGGCTGTTTGGAAACTGCAGGGGGCAGCTGAAAAGACAGAAGGGGGAGTATGAACCTGAATATATTTGTTATTCCTTCCTGGTACCCTGATGCTCATAACCGGGTTTCCGGTGTTTTTATCCGGGAGCAGGTGCTGGCCATTGGGGAACTGCGTCCCCACTGGAGGGTTGCAGTCAGCCTGGGAGGGCAGAGCGCCCAAAGCCTTTCTTTTAGAAGCCCTCGGCACAATTATAGAATCATAAAAGAGTATTTACAGGATTCTAAAAATCCTGTATGTGAAATTTCCCCCAATGTGATGGAACTGAGAAAGCCTGTTTTCCGCTGGACGCCGCGGATTGCCCGGGGGAACTGGCCTGGCGTCATCGCCGCCAATCTGCAAAATCTGCAGCTGACTCAAGAATTGTGGAAAGAGGTGCATCTAATTCACGCCCACGTCAGTTATCCTGCAGGGAAAATTGCCATGGAACTCAGCCATCAAACCCAAATTCCTTACGTGGTTACGGAGCATATGGGCCCCTTTCCTTTTCCGGTTTATCTGGATTCCCGGGGGGGCTTAATCCCAGAGGTTCGGGAACCTCTTAAAAAGGCCCATGCTTCTATTGCCGTAAGCCCTTTCCTGGCAGAGAAAATGAAACAGTTCAGGCTGCCGGATCCGGTGGTGGTGCCAAACCTGGTCAACGAGACACTGTTTAAACCACCAAAAACCTTTCCTGATAAAGGGGAAACCCCTTTTAGATTTTTAACTGTTTGTGCCATGGTCCCGGAAAAGGGAATTTATGAACTTCTGGAGGCCATCTCTATTATGGTAGGAAAAGGTTCCCCGGATACTCAAGTGGTGCAGTTTAGACTGCTGGGGGAAGGGCCGGAAAAACATTCTGCCCGGCACAGGGCTCAAAGTTTAGGAATTTCTTCTTATATTAAGTGGCTGGACAGCCCCTCCCGGGAGGAAGTGCGAAGGGAATTTCAGCAGTGTGATGCCTTTGTGCTGCCCAGTCATTACGAAACCTTTGGGGTAGTATATGCCGAAGCTATGGCCTGCGGTAAACCGGTGATTGCCACCCGCTGCGGCGGCCCCGAATCTATGGTTAACCAACAAAACGGTATGTTGGTGGAGGTAAAGAATGTAACCCAGCTGTCTTCCGCTCTTAAGCAGATGTATGAAGGGGCCGGCAATTATGACTCCCAAATGATTCGGAGGGATTTCATGGAGAGATTTTCCCGGGAGGCAGTGGTGAATTCCTTAGAAAAAGTTTATAATAAAGTGAAAGTAATAAAATGTAATTATTAATAAATTTAAACTATATTTAAAGAAGCTTATCCGGTCTCATAATTACAAACAAGAACAGGGTATGGGGGAGCAAATATGTGTGGTATATCAGCAATTTTTCAAACAGGGGGACAGGCCCCGGTTATCGGGAATATTATAGAAATGACAGACATAATTCGCCACCGGGGGCCCGATGGTGAGGGATTTGTGTTTCTGGGTCAAAATGAACCCCTCCAGGCCTGGTGCTTTGGCGGTGCGGAAACGCCCCCGCCGGTTTACAGCGCCCCCTATCAATACGCTCCGCAAAAACATTTCCCCGGAGAGGCCCCTACAGGTGCCTTTGCCTCCCTGGGACACCGGCGGCTGTCCATAGTTGACCTTACCCCCTCGGGCCACCAGCCAATGTGTTATGGGGAGGGCCGATACTGGATTACCTATAACGGAGAAGTGTACAACCATATAGAATTGCGAAGGGAATTGGAGGGTTTGGGGCATCGGTTCTGCTCCACCAGTGATACGGAAGTGATTTTAGCTGCCTACAACCAGTGGGGGAAGGAATGCCTGTCCCGCTTTAACGGCATGTTCTCCTTCGTGCTGGTGGACCTTACCAAAGGTAAAGTATTTGCAGCCCGGGACCGGTTTGGGATTAAGCCCCTTTACTACTGGTTTTCTCCTAAAGGGTTTTTGGCTTTCGCTTCAGAAATTAAGCAGTTTACCGTGCTGCCGGGATGGGATCCTTCCCTGAACGGACAGCGGGTTTATGATTATTTAAACTGGTCCCTGATGGACCATACCCGAGAAACTCTTTTTGGAGAGGTTTTTCAGCTGCGGGGGGGAGAAGCGGTAGAGGCTGAATTTTCAAAGCTTGGCAGTCCCCTGCCGATATATTCCTGGTACCGGTTAAACCCTGCCGCTTTTTCAGGAAATCTTAAGGAAGCTGCAGAGGAGTTTCAGGAACTGCTGCGGGATTCCATCCGGCTCCGGTTACGGGCAGATGTAGCTGTGGGGTCCTGCCTATCCGGCGGCCTGGATTCTTCTGCCATAGTCTGTATTGCCAATGAACTGCTGCGGCAGCAGGGAGTTAACTCACTGCAGAAGACCTTTTCTGCCGGTTCCCGGGTGAAGAAATTTGATGAAGGAGATTACATAAAAGAAGTGGTAAAACAAACCGGGGTGGAAGCATATTATACCTATCCTACCCTGGAAGACCTTTTTGAAGATTTAGATGCTTTAACCTGGCATCAAGATGAGCCTTTAGGTTCCACCAGCATCTTTGCCCAGTGGTGTGTCTTTAAGCTGACCTCAAAAAACCAGGTGAAGGTGATGTTGGATGGCCAGGGAGCCGACGAACAGCTGGCAGGATATCATGAGTTCTTTCCCCCCCGCATGGCCGGCCTTTTACTTCGGTTTAAGTGGCTTTCCTTATGGCAGGAATTACGGGCAGCCTCAGATATTCACCGGAGCAGTCCCCGGCATTACTTGAAGCAGACCGCCAGCCTGCTGTTTCCGGAGGGACTCCGGCGCACTGTGCAGCGGTTGAAGGGCAGGGGGGACCCTACTTCCCCTGATTGGCTGGACATGAATAAGCTGGGGGCAGCGCCTGAGGACACCTTTTTTAAATCAGGGAACAAGGCTCATTCTGTAGGTCAGCTTTCCTACGCCCAGCTGACCGCCACCAGCCTTCCCATGCTTCTGCACTGGGAGGACCGGGACTCCATGGCTCATTCTGTAGAATCCCGGGTTCCTTTTCTGGATTACCGTCTGGTGGAATTTGTGTTGAGTCTTCCCGATGAATATAAAATTTTTCAAGGGACCACCAAGTATGTCCTCCGCCAGTCTATGAAAGGGGTCCTTCCGGAAAGGATCCGTCTCCGGCAGGATAAGATGGCCTTTGTAACCCCGGCGGAGGTTTGGATGAAGCAGCAGGCACCCCAGTGGTTTATTTCTGAATTGAAGCAGGCAGTTGAGGTTTCCCGTGGGATATTGACCCCCCGGGCACTAGATCAGCTGGAGCAGATGCTGGCGGGAAAAATACCTTTTAGCTACTTAACCTGGCGGTTTATCAGTTTTGGCCGCTGGCTTAAGCAGTTTTGCATCAGCCTGCCTTAAATGAGAGTAGAAAGGAATACAAACCCTTCTTGAAGAAATAAAAGATGAACTAAAACTTTTTTTATATAGAAAGCAGCACACAGAAGCGGTCTTTTTTATCGGGATCGGTCAAAGGGAGGAATATTTTGAAAGATTATATAAAGGGTATACATAAGAATGCCGTTGTTTCTGACACCAGCAGCATTGGGTTTTATACCATTGTTTATGAAGATGTGGTGATTGGAGATAATGTGACCATCGGAAACAGTGTTATTATTTATCCGGGCACCGTGATTAAAGAAAATGTCTCTGTGGGAGACCATACCATCCTGGGCCGGCCCCCGGTCTTAAGTAAAAGCAGCACAGAAAACCGGGCAGGGGATTTTATTCCCCTGGTGATTCAAAGGGAGGCCATTATCGGAGCGTATGTGGTTATCAATGCCGGGACTACCATCGGCGAAAACGCCACTGTGGCTGACGGTGCCTCGGTCAGGGAAAGGTGCCGGGTGGGGGAAAATTCCCTCGTCGGCAGAGGAGCGGTGCTGGAAAACGATGTGCTGCTGGGAAACCGGGTAAAAATCCAGACCGGTGCTTATATCACCGGCTATACAGTGATAGAGGACGATGTCTTCATTGCTCCCAAGGTGGTTACCACCAACGATAATTACATGGGACGGACAGAAAAAAGATTCAAGGAAAAGAAAGGCCCGGTAATTCAAAGGGGAGCCCGGGTCGGAGGCAATTCACTAATACTGCCGGGAGTAGTGATCGCCCCGGAAACCTTTATTGCCGCCGGTTCCCTGGTAACCAGGGATACCCAAAGGGGAAAACTGTATATGGGCCGCCCCTGTAAAATAGTTAGAGAGGTTCCCGAAGAAGAGCTTTTGGAGGATTAAAACTATGGAGGAGGAAACACACAATGACTTTTAATTTTGCATTCCTGGGCTGCAGCAATATTGCCGCCAAACATGCATTGTCCCTGGAGAAAATTCCCGAAGCAAAGCTGGTGGCAGTCTGTGATATTGACCCCGAAAAGGCCAGAGCTTTTGGAGAGAAGCATGAGGTAAAATGGTACACCGATTATCGGGATATGATAAAAGAACAGGAAATCGACGTAATAAGCATTCTGACCCCCAGCGGCCTGCACGGTAAGAATATCATTGAACTGGCGCCCTACGGCCGGCATCTGATGGTGGAAAAACCCTTGGCCTTAAAGCTGGATGAAGCGGATGAAGCCATAAAAGCCTGTGATGAGAATGGAATCAAACTATTTGTGGTACAGCAGAACCGGTTTAACCCCCCCATCGTCAAATTAAAAGAAACTATTGAACAGGGTAAGTTTGGCCGCCTGGTCATGGGGACCGTGAGGGTAAGGTGGTGCAGGCCTCAGCATTATTACGACCAGTCCAAGTGGAGGGGAACCTGGGCCATGGACGGTGGAGTTTTAACCAACCAGGCCAGCCATCATATTGATATGCTTTCCTGGCTCATGGGCCCCGTAGAAAGCGTCATGTGCATGACCGATACCTTTCTGGCGGATATCGAAGCGGAGGACACCGGCATTGCCGTAATCCGCTTTGCCAATAAAGCCTTAGGTATTATTGAAGCAACCACGGCCACCCGCCCTAAAGATCTGGAGGGCTCCATCAGCATCCTGGGAGAAAAGGGCAGTGTGGAAGTGGGAGGGTTCTTTATGAATGAAATTAAGACCTGGGAATTTATAGGCATGACTGAAGAAGATAAGGCCCAGCTGGAAAACTACCGCCAAAACCCCAATGTCCCAGCCTGGAACCATACGGAATATATTAAAGATGTAATTCACAGCCTAAAGGATAATGTAAAAGGCCTGGTGGACGGCCTAGACGGCCGCAAATCCCTGGAACTGATCAATGCCCTTTATGAATCTGCAGAAACCAGAAAGGAAATTTTCCTTAGGTTTAAACCTAAAAAATGCAGATTGGGACAGGAGGTAGTTGGGTAGAAGGTAGAAGATAGAAGGTAGAAGATAGAAGATAGAAGGTAGAAGATAGAAGATAGAAGATAGAAGATAGAAGATAGAAGATACCATCCAACTATCCAACTATCCAACTATCCAACTATCTAACTATTTAATCCAACTATCCAACTATTTAATATGGAGGGAAAATTATGGATAATAAAAAAGTGCCATTTGTAGATTTGAAAGTGCAGTATCTTACCTTAAAGGATGAAATCGACGAAGCCATGCAGAAGGTAATTATGAACACACAGTTTATTCAAGGGGAAGAAGTTTCTTTATTTGAAAAAGAGTTTGCCAACTTTTGCGGCTGTCAGTACTGCGTGGGGGTGGGGAACGGCACCGATGCCCTGACCATCGCCCTACAGGGATTGGGAGTGGGCCCCGGGGATGAAGTGATCACCGTGGCTAATACCTTTATAGCCACCACCGAGTCCATATCCCAGGTGGGGGCAAAGCCGGTAATGTTGGATATTGACCCCGCAACCTATAATATGGATTTGAATTTATTAGAAAGTGCTATTACCGAAAAGACGAAAGCAATATTACCGGTTCACCTCTACGGCCTGCCGGTAGATATGGACAGGCTCCTGGAAATCGCTGAAAAATATAACTTGAAAGTGATAGAGGATTGTGCTCAGGCCCATGGAGCCACCTATAAGGGTAAAAAGATTGGTTCCTTTGGAGATGCCGGATGTTTTAGCTTTTTCCCGGCAAAAAATCTAGGTTGTTTCGGAGACGGCGGTGCTGTAACCACCAATAACGCTGAAGCAGAAGAAAGAATTAGAATGCTGGCCAATCACGGACGAAAAGAAAAGTTTACCCATGAGATAGAGGGATGCAACAGCCGGTTGGACAACCTGCAGGCCGCAGTGTTACGGGTGAAGCTAAAGCATCTTTCCCGCTGGAATGAAATGCGTCGGGAAGCAGCCGCTGCTTATGACCTAGGATTTAAAGAGGTAAAGAATGTAATTACCCCGGCAGTACCCTCAAATGATTATAAGCATGTTTACCATCTGTATGTAATCCGGACTGAGGATCGGGAAGGTTTAAAAAATTTCCTGGGTCAAAACAACATTGCCTCGGGAATTCATTATCCGGTCCCACTGCATAAGCAGCCGGCCTATAACTATTTGGATCTAGACCCCGAAAAATTTAAAGAGGCTGAAAAGGCTGCGGACAGCATCCTCTCCCTGCCCATGTATCCTTATATTGAGAAGGATTCAGTCCACAGAGTCATTGAGATGGTGAAGCAGTTTGTAGGGTAATTCTTGAAGCAGAGCTTCACCGGACAGGAAGGAGAGTGTTTTTAGCCCATTGTATACTGTAGTTCTTGTAACCCGAACCCGCTGGACAGAACTGCCCAGGATCAGGCATCAGCTGGCCCGGCAGCTGGCCCGGTTCTACCGGGTGCTCTTTGTAGAGACTCCTGTGTATGGGGAGGCGAAAACTCCTACCCGGGTAGAAGAAGTGGAGAAAAATATAATTCGGTGTTCCCTGGGGGGGCAGATGAGCCTTCCGGTAAAGCTGCAGCACTATTTTCCTCCGGCTCACCGCATTATGGAAAAATTATGGGTGAAGGAAATTCACCGGGTGCTGCAGGGCTATGGAGAATATCCCCTGATCCTGTTTAACTTTAATTATGATTTTATGGAGATTATGAATTCTGATAAGTTTGTTTTGAAGATATATTTTTGCAACGACGATTTTCCCGCCATGGTAAACAACTCCATTTCCCGGCGGATTGTCTGGGGGCAGCAGCATAAAACGGCCTCCCGGGCGGATTTATGCCTGGCGGTTTCTTATCCTCTGGTGGAGGCTCTAAAAAAGAGCAATGGTCAGACCCGTCTGTTCCTTCCAGGCCATGACCTGAAAGAATTAAAGAGCATTTCTGCGGTAAGGCCAAAGGGCTCAAAGATTAGGTTGAGTTTTATGGGCTATATCGGTAACCGCCTGGAGTTTGAATGGCTTCTAGAGGCAGCAGCCCAGCCGGACATGGAGGTTCACCTGGTGGGCCCCCTGGAGGAAATAGATCCCGGTTTGATGGAAAGGCTTACACAACAGGACTCCTTACATATTCATCCGCCTATGTTTGATGAGCCATTAAATGAAATATTAGAAACTATGGATGTTTTGGTGATTCCCTATAAGATATCCTTTCAGGATGTGCTTGCCATCACCGCTCCCAACAAATTTTTTAAGTATTTAGCCCTGGGAAAGCCGGTGGTAATTTCCAATATGCCGCACTTTATTCAGTTTTCAGAAGGTGTAATTTACCGGGCTGATTCTGCCGAGGCCTTTGTAAAGCAGGTGAGAACCGCTTTTCAAGAGGATTCCCCTGAGAAAAGGGAACAACGATTTAAAATCAGTGAAGAGAACACCTGGGATAAAAGAGGCCTGGAAATTAAGCAGATTATTGAAGATATACTTTGATGCAAATGTAAAGGAGCAAGTATGGTTATGTCAATTAACATGCCTCTGCGGCAGGAGCAGGTGCAAAGGAAAATTCATTTTCCCGATGTGGCAGGAATCCTAAAGGCCAGAACAGGGCTTTCCCTGGGCCGCCTTTTGGACCTGTTTCTTTTCAGTGTACTGCTTTCCCTGGTGCTTCTCTACCAGTTTCAGCTTTTGACTGAATGGATGCCCAGGGTGTTCAGGCTGCGGGAAGTATTATATTTTTATTTATATTTGAAGATTATTCTTTTTTACCGGGTACGCTTAAACTATAACCTGTTATTTATTTTCGCGTTCCTTTCTTACTGCCTGGTGGTGGCGGCGCATACTTATTTTCTTCACGGCGGCGGGCTGGCCATACAGGGCCTTATGCGCTTTGTCAACGTGGCTATGCTGGCACCTTTAGCTGCGGTGCTTTTTACCAATCTCAAACAGGTGAAATTTTTTATTGGGATCTGGCTGTCGGTGTTTGCCCTTGGGGCAGCTTCCGGAGTGTACCAGATGCTGGGAGGGGAACTGGAATGGTTAGTTCAAGATTACCTGGCCATGCGGGCCGGGCTGGTCCGTTATAAGACCCTGTTGGGGGAACCCAATGTGGGAGGCATGGCCTCTGTTATCGTTTATGGGTATACCCTTTTCAGTGTGCGTTCCTGGATAAGGAAAGCATTTTTAATGGCTGCGGTTCTGATTCTCTTTTTATTGAGTCTCTCCAAAGCGGCTGTGGGAGGGCTGCTCTTAGCAACCTTGATTGTGCTGGCTTTCGAATATAAAGCCCTTTTTACCCGGAGCTTTTTAAAAAAAATCATGGTTTTAGGCCTGATTATGCTGCTGGCGGCTTCTTTAGTCGTGGGGAAAAGCGCAGGGTTAAGGGAAAGTTTAGTCAGTTATACGAAAGCCATCTTTACTACCTTTGTTCCCTTTGCTGATTCGAGAGGCACCGATAACGATATTGTAAACGACCTGTTGTATCGAGTCTTTGGGACTACCATGGCAGGAATGGAGCTGGCCAGGGAACATAGTGAATTTTATGCAATGAATGTTCTGATGGGCAGCAGTTTTGGCCTGGCAGGCAGCGCTGCCCAGGATTTCTTGGGACCTGAAAACACAATTTTACCCCACAATAGTTTTTTGGAGGTTTACCTGGTGGGGGGTATTTTTATGATTCTAATTTTTATAGTAATGATCCTTTTAGCCTTGTACAAATTACTGTATTTAAGTTTTTTAAATCCATATTACAAAGGTCTTTTTGTGGCCATGGTGATGATTACAGGCTATATGTTCAGCTATTCAAATATTTACGACCCCATCACCGGAGGATTTTTTTGGCTGATAGTGGGAGTAGCTGCCAATTCCCAGCTGAACCGGAACGTTACAGCTGGTTGACTCTAGAAACTATACCGGGAGGGTATGACTCCCTACCCAAAAAGGAGAAGTTATGGCTGCAATAAATATCTTGGCTTTTTCAGGGGAATACCTGCCCGGTTACAAGGGGGGAGGGCCCATTCGCACCCTGGCCAACATGGTGGACCACCTGGGGGAAGATTTTTCTTTTCATATCATCGCCGGGGACCGGGATCTGGGGGATTTGGACCCTTATCCGGGGGTTATCACAGATTCCTGGCAGACTGTGGGGAAGGCCCGGGTCTATTACCTTTCATCAGAAAACAGGTCTATGAAAGCCCTGGGGGAGTTAATCAACAGCACTCCCCATGATATTATATATCTGAGCAGCTTCTTTTCACCGGTGTTCACCATCAAGCCTTTAATTCTCAGGCGCCGGGGGTTAATTCCCAGGGTTCCCCTGCTAATTGCTCCCCGGGGGCAGTTTTCCTCGGGGGCCATGAAGATAAAAATGAGAAAAAAATTGTTTTACCTTACATTGTCCAAAAGGCTGGGGCTTTTTAAACAAGTTGTCTGGCAGGCTTCCAGCCCCTATGAAAAAGAGGATATCCTTCGCTGTATGGGCAGCAGTGTGAATATTTGGGTGGCCCCGGACCTGCCTCTTCTCCCCCCCACCGGGGTGGATTCTCGCCGGGAAGGGGAGAGTCCCAGGGAAAAAGCGCCGGGCTTATTAAAGGTAATTTTTTTATCCCGGGTATCCCCCATGAAGAATTTGAAGGGTGCTTTAGAAATATTAAAAGACACCGATGGAAAGATACAGCTGGATATAGTGGGCCCTCTGGAGGATCAGGATTATTGGGGAGAATGTCAGAAAATTATCAGAGGGATGCCGGAAAATATTACTGTGGGATACAAGGGCACACTGCCCCATGATCAGGTAACTTCTACCTTCAAGGAATACCATTTGTTTTTTTTGCCAACACTGGGGGAAAACTTCGGTCATGTGATTTTAGAGTCCCTGGCGGCGGGCTGTCCGGTTTTAATCAGCGACCGAACCCTTTGGAGGGATTTGGAAAAGAACGGTGTGGGTTGGGCACTGCCCCTGGAAAACCCCGGACTCTTTAGGGAGGCCCTGGAGACTATGGTGGCTATGGAGGGAAAAACCCACCGGCAGATGTCCCAAAGGGCCGTGGAGTACGGGTTGCGTTTTTGCCGGGATGAAAGTATACTGGAAAAAAACCGCCAGCTTTTCATCCAATGCCTTGGGTAGTTGGACAGTGGACAGTGGGTCGGTTGGTCAGAAACACAATCAAACCGACCAACTGACCAACTGTCCAACTGACCAACCGACCAACCGACAAAAGCATTGTCCGGGGTCAGACCCCCCTGGGTAGATAAGTGCATCAGATGAGTTAGGCCGGGGGTCAGACCCCGCAAGCCATGCTGCATTTATTTAAGTCTGTTACATAAATTATCAACCTAGAGTGGCTGGTGTCCTGACCAACCGACCAACTGTCAGCTGACCCACTGTCAGAGGCGGTTTCCGGGGTCAGACCCCCCTGGGTAGATAAGTGCATCAGATGAGTCAGGCCGGGGGTCAGACCCCGCAAGCCATGCTGCGTTTATGAAGTCTGTTACATAATTTATCAACCTAGAGTGGCTGGTGTCCTGTCCAACTGACCAACCGTCAGCTGACCAACTGACCAACCGTCCAACCGGACACAAATGTTTAATTAGTTAATGAAATCAGGGGGTGACCAAATGTTTAAAGGAAAGATACTGCTCATTACCGGGGGGACAGGTTCCTTTGGCAATGCTGTACTTAGAAGGTTTTTAGATACGGATATTAAAGAGATCCGAATTTTCAGCCGGGATGAAAAAAAGCAGGAGGATATGCGTATTCGGTTGAACAATCCTAAAGTTAAGTTTTATATCGGGGATGTACGAAACAGCAGCAGCGTTATGATGGCCATGAACGGGGTAGATTACGTGTTCCACGCTGCGGCACTAAAACAGGTGCCTTCCTGTGAATTCTTCCCCATGGAAGCGGTAAAGACCAATATCTTAGGAACTGAAAACGTTTTAAACGCAGCCTTGTTAAACGAAGTGAAAAGGGTTATTGTCCTGAGCACCGACAAGGCGGTTTTTCCCGTCAATGCCATGGGGATTTCCAAGGCCATGATGGAAAAACTGATGGTGGCCAAATCCCGAAGCGCCGGTGAAGGTAAAACTATACTGTGCGGCACCCGTTACGGAAACGTCATGGCTTCCAGGGGTTCGGTAATCCCCTTATTTGTCAGCCAGGTTAAAGAGGGGAAGCCCCTGACTGTAACCGATCCGGATATGACCCGTTATTTAATGTCTATAGATGATGCCGTAGATCTGGTGCTGTATGCCTTTGAGCACGGTCAGCAGGGGGACATATTTGTCCAAAAAGCCCCGGCGTCAACCATCGGTGATTTGGCTTTAGCTTTAAAAGAGCTGTTTAACGCGGACAATGAAATCAAAATTATCGGTACCCGCCATGGGGAAAAGCTCTATGAAACACTGCTGTCCCGGGAGGAGCTGTGCAAGGCCCAGGAATTTACCAGATATTACCGGGTGGTGGCGGATAACCGGGATTTAAACTATAATAAATACTTTATTGAAGGGAAAGAACAGCTTTCCAGCCAGGAGGACTATACCTCCCATAATACCCGGAGGCTCACCATCCCGGAAATCAAAGAAATCCTGTTGTCTCTAGAGTTTATTCAAAGGGAACTGGAAAAGGGGGAAGCTTATGAAGACCGTCTTAGTAACTGGAGCTGATGGATTTATGGGTAGAAACCTCAAGCTGGGGTTAGAGCAGTATGAGGATTTAAAGATTATAACCTTTTCTCGGAAAAATAAACCGGAAGAATTAGAAGGTTATCTGCAGCAGGCTGACCTGGTGTATCACCTGGCGGGCATAAATCGCCCGGAAAACCCTGAAGAATTTGAAACAGGCAATGCCGGCTTAACAGAAACCATAGTGGATATACTGGGAAAAAATAATCTAAAGCCCGACATTGTTTTTTCCTCCTCCATCCAGGCTCTAAAAGATAATCCCTACGGAAAAAGCAAAAAACAGGCGGAGGATACCCTCCTTAAATACCGGGAGGAATCCGGCGCACAAGTTTATATATACCGCCTTCCCAATGTTTTTGGGAAATGGTCCAGGCCCAATTACAACTCGGTGGTGGCCACCTTCTGCTATAACATCTGCCGTGGGCTGCCCATCACCATATCAGACCCCAATAATCAGCTGGAGCTGGTTTATATTGATGATGTAGTTAAGGCTTTTACCGGAATTCTGTCTGAAAAGCTTATCGGGGGAGAGGGTGCCCCGGCAGTAAAAGCGGCAGAGGAAGGGTTTTTCACTGTCCCCAGGACTTTTTGCCTCACTCTGGGGGAATTGGCCCAACAGCTTTACCATATCCGGGATAATCGGGAAAAGCTTACGGTGCCGGATTTTTCACATGATTTGACCCGCTGTCTTTATGCCACTTATCTATCTTTCCTGGATAAAAAAGATTTTTCCCGGGCCTTAGATTTAAAAACTGATCAACGGGGCAGCCTGGCGGAGGTAGTTAAATCTGAATCCTTTGGGCAAATTTTTGTATCCAGTTCCCATGAAGGGGTTATGCGGGGAAATCACTACCACCACACTAAGGTAGAAAAGTTCTGCGTCATCAAGGGTGAAGCTGTGATTAAGTTCAGGAAATTAGATGAAGAGGAAGTTTTGTCCTATGAAGTTTCCGGGGATAAACCCGAAGTGGTAGATATTCCCCCGGGATATACCCACGCAATCGAAAATTTAACCCGGGGAGAAATGATTGTTTTGTTCTGGGCCAACCAGATCTTTGACCCGGAAAATCCTGATACATACTATTGTGAGGTTTAGCATATGAAAAAAATGAAAGTTATGACCGTGGTGGGTACCCGGCCGGAAATAATTCGGCTTTCCCGGGTGCTGGCCCTGCTGGAAAAGTATACCCATCATCTGCTGGTTCACACCGGTCAGAATTATGACTATGAATTAAATGAGATTTTTTTTAAGGACCTGGAGGTAAAAAAACCAGATTATTTTCTTAATGCTGCGGGAAGTTCCCCTGCCGGCACCATTGGGCAGACTATTATCAACATTGATACCGTGTTGGAAAAGGAAAAACCGGAAGCTCTGCTGGTGTTAGGGGATACCAACAGCTGTCTCTCGGTGCTTCCGGCCAAGAGACGGAAAATTCCCATCTTTCATATGGAGGCGGGAAACCGCTGTTTCGACCAGAGGGTGCCGGAGGAGACCAATCGAAAAATTGTCGACCATATCAGTGACATCAACCTTACATACAGCGATATCGCCCGGGAGTACCTGCTGCGGGAGGGGCTTCCTGCGGATCGGATTATTAAGACCGGTAGCCCCATGTTTGAGGTGCTTACTCATTACCGGGACAGGATTGAGGGATCCTCAGCGCTAAAAAACCTTGCCCTAAAACCTTATGACTATTTTGTGGTCAGCGCCCACCGGGAGGAAAATATTGATTCAGACCTAAATTTTCAAAAGCTGGTGGAAATTCTAAAATCCCTGGCCGTCCAACATGGAAAAAGAATCATCGTCTCCACCCATCCCCGAACCCGAAATCGGATTGAAGCGGGAGAAGTGACCTTTCCTCCCCAGGTGGAACTGCTAAAACCTCTGGGATTTTTTGATTACGTAAAGCTGCAGAAAAATGCTTATGTGGTGCTGTCCGACAGCGGCACTATCACCGAGGAATCCTCCATCCTTAACTTCCCCGCCTTAAATATCCGGGAGGCCCATGAGCGGCCTGAAGGGATGGAAGAAGCGTCGGTGATGATGACGGGCCTTGAAATTAACCGCATTCAGCAGGCCCTGGAAATACTGGCGGATCAACCCCGGGGGGAAGAACGGCTGCTGCAGCCGGTATCGGATTATGATGTGCCTAAAGTATCTGAAAAAGTGGTGCGGATTATTCTAAGCTATACAGATTATGTTAACCGTAACGTCTGGCGGAAATTAATGTAAGGTGGATGCCGTATATGAGAATCTTAATGCTCACTCAGTGGTTTGACCCGGAACCTCATTTTAAAGGCCTGGAGTTTGCCCGGGAGTTAAAAAGAAGGGGACATGAAGTGCAGGTGCTCACCGGATTTCCTAATTATCCCGGCGGCAGCCTGTATCCCGGTTACCGGGTGCGGCCATTACAGCGGGAGGTCCTGGAGGGAATTCCCGTAATTCGGGTTCCCCTTTACCCCAGTCATGATAAATCCAGCCTCCGTCGTATGGCCAACTATTTTAGTTTTGCCTTTTCTGCTTCACTGCTGGGAACACTACTGGTGAAAAAAGCCGATTGTATGCACGTTTATCATCCTCCGGCCACGGTTGGGTTTCCGGCCCTGGCCCTTAATTTTTTCAGGAGAATTCCTTTTGTTTACGATGTGCAGGATCTTTGGCCGGATACGCTGGGGGCCACAGGGATGCTGAGCCAGGGGCCAATTCTTAAGTCTGTTGATTGGTGGTGCCGCCGGTTATACCAAAGAGCTGCTTGTGTGGCTGTGCTGTCACCGGGATTCAAAAAGGCCTTGATAAAAAGAGGAGTTCCCCCGGAAAAAATTGAAGTGATATATAACTGGTCGGAAGAAAAACAGTTCCTGTCCTGCCGGAAAAAGCAGGAACAGCCTCTTCAGCATCAGGCCGGTGATTCCCCACAGCATAAGGAACGCCGGCAATTGGCCCAAAGCCTGGGGCTTCAGGGAAAATTCAACATAATATTTGCCGGGACCATGGGACAGGCCCAGGCCCTGGATGCTGTGCTGTCTGCTGCTGCCCGGATTGCCGGGAAGTACCCCCGGATTCAGTTTGTTTTTGTAGGGGGAGGCGTAGATGTGCCCCGATTGAAGCAGAGGGCGGCGGAGATGAAGCTGGACAATGTGATTTTTTTGCCCCGCCTTCCCTTATCAGAAATAGGTGCGGTTTTGGAACTGGCGGAGGTCCTTCTGGTACACTTAAAAGATGACCCGTTGTTTTCCATCACCATCCCCTCCAAGACTCAGTCCTATCTGGCGGTGGGCAAACCCATTTTAATGGGTGTTCGGGGGGATGCCGCCGACTTAGTAAAACAGGCTGGCGCAGGGATAACCTGCACCCCTCAGGATCCTGACTCAATCGCCGGGGCGGTGGAAAAGCTCTATAATCTGCAGGGGCCGCAGCTGGAAGCCCTGGGCAGAGCGGGCCGGGATTTTTACCAACGGGAATTGTCCCTGGTTACAGGGGTTAAGAAATTTGAAGCAATTTTTGAGAGAATTGCCAAAAAATAGTTAGATAGTTAGATAGTTGGGTAGTTGGATAGAAGATAGTTGGATAGTTGGATAGTTGGTTGGATGAGTTGGATGGTTTAGTTGGATCGTTGGTAGTTAGATAGTTGATAGTAAGGCTTACGGGGTGGAATCGGCTTGAGGGTTCTGACCCCCGGCTTAACTCATTTGCTGCGCTTACCAATCCTATCCAACTATCCAACTACCTAACTATCCAACTATGCAGGCTTACCTTATCTGCTGCGCTTACCAATCCTATCCAACTGTCCCACTACCTAACTATCCACTAACAAGGCTTGCGGGGTCTGACCCCCGGCCTAGCTCATCTGCTGCACTTATCAACCCAGGGGGGTCTGACCCCGGACTCCACTTCTGACAGTTGGTCAGGACTCAGTCGGCGAGGGTTTAGTTGGCCGGGGTCAGGTTGGAACTAAAAATGCGGGGGCGAGGATTTAAGCATGAAACGGTTATTTGATTTTTTGGTCTCATTTATATTAATAATTTTATTTTCGCCGGTGCTGATGGTTACCGCCCTTTTGATTTACCGCCGCATGGGCAGCCCGGTGCTTTTTAAGCAGGTGCGCCCGGGGCTCCGGGGGAGAGCCTTCACCCTTTATAAATTCCGCACCATGGAGGACAAAAGAGATAAAGAGGGAAAGCTTTTGTCCGATGAAGAGCGGTTAACCCCCTTGGGACAAAATATCCGCAGGTTCAGTTTGGACGAACTGCCCCAGCTGTTTAATGTCCTGAAGGGGGATATGAGCCTGGTGGGGCCAAGGCCCCTGTTGATGTCCTACCTGCGCCGTTATACCGGGGAGCAGGCCCGGCGCCATGAAGTGAAGCCGGGAATTACTGGTTGGGCCCAGGTTAACGGCAGGAATGCCATCACCTGGGAGGATAAGTTTGCCCTGGACGTATGGTACGTGAATAACCAAACCTTTTGGCTGGACCTGAAGATTCTGTGGAAGACCCTGATTAAGGTGCTCCGCTCCGAGGGAATCAGCCAGGAGGGCTTCGCTACCATGCCTGAATTTAAAGGTTCAGACAAAGATCAATCTACCGGGCTTTAAAATCTAAGCTTTTACTCTCTTTCCCCTGTTTTATTTGTCAACAGCACAACAAAAGTGAACTGGTTTCAGCAAGCTGAAAAAACGGTTAATCAGATGGAGGCTCTACTTCACTTGATTAAAGGCCTCACCTACGTTTAGAGGTGGGGGGCTTATACCTTAAAAAAAAAGGAAACGGAACAGGAGAAAACTGAGGATGACTCTAAACATTATGTTAACTTCCATTGGCCGCCGCGGCCAGATGGTTAATTTTTTTAAAGAGAACCTGCGGGGGGAAGGAAAAGTGTTTACAGCGGACTGTGACCCTACCGCCCCAGGGCTGTATTTAAGCCATCGGGGTTTTGTGGTGCCCCGGGTGAACGAAGCAGATTATTTGGAAACAATTTTGGAGCTGTGTTCAGCCAATGACATCAAGGCGGTGGTGCCCTTTATTGACCCGGAACTTCCAATTTTAGCGGAAGCAGCCCCTCTTTTTGCTTCCCGGGGTATAAAGGTGATGATATCCAGTCCCGAAGCTGTAAATACTGCCATGGATAAATACAAGACTTTCCAATATTTTAAAAAGCAGCATATCCCCACGGTGGAAACATGGCTGGCCCAGGATTCCCAGGATTTTTCCTCCCTGCCTTATCCCTTAATTGTTAAACCCCGACAGGGTTCCGCCAGCCAGGGGGTGCACCGGGTGCAGTCTAAAAAAGAGTTGGATTTTGCGCTGGCACAGGTGGAAAACCCGGTGATTCAGCACTGCCTTAAGGGGCAGGAAATAACCATGGATATGTTCTGCCATGAACAGGGAAGTTTAATTCAAGCAGTCCCCCGCCGCCGTATCAAGGTTAGGGGCGGTGAGGTGGAAAGGGCCATAACTGTTTTTAAACAGGGCTTATTGGACTGGGCTCCAAAAATTGCTAAGGGGTTAAAACTTTTTGGTCCTGTTAACATTCAATGTTTTATAGAGGGAGATAAAATTACCTTTACAGAAATTAACTGCCGCTTTGGAGGAGGGTATCCCCTATCCTATTATGCCGGGGCAAATTTTGTCCAGATGATAATTAAACTGACCCGGGGAGAGCCCTTAGAAATACCTGTTAAAGGCTATGAGCCGGGATTAGTGATGATGAGGTATGAAGAAACAGTTATAAAAAGGGAGGAAGATCTCATATAGTGATTAAAGCGGTAGTTTTTGACCTGGATGATACTTTATATCCAGAGATGGACTTTGTGAGAAGTGGTTTCTCTAAGGTGTCTCAATACCTGTCCTCCCTGTTCCAAATATCAAAAGAAGCCCTGGAAAAGGAAATATGGGAGCAATTTCATAAGGATTCCTCCCGGGTTTTTAACGGGATTTTGGAAAGATACGGAAAAAGTTCCCCTGAACTGGTGCAGCAGTTGATTCAGCTCTACCGCACCCATGAGCCTTCCCTTACACTTCCCACCCAATCTCAGGAGATTTTAGATTGGATACGAGAACAGGGGTTAAAGACAGGAATTATCACCGACGGTTACCTGGCAGCCCAGAAGGGCAAGGTAAAAGCCCTGGGACTGGAAAAACTGGTGGACAATATCATCTGCACCGACAGCCTGGGAAGAGAACACTGGAAACCTTCACCCCTGGCCTTTGAAATAATGCTGTCGCAGTTGGACTGTGCCCCAAAAGCTTCTATTTATGTGGGAGATAACCCTAAAAAAGATTTTATTCCGGGAAACCAACTGGGAATGGTTACAGTTCAGTTAATCTCCCGGCAGGGGGTCTATAGAGAAGCCATCTGCAGCAAAGAACAGGATAAAGCCAGGTATGTCATTAACAGACTGTCTCAGTTGAAACCGCTGCTAAAAATGATGAGGGGGTATAAGAATGGCTCAATCAAATAAACCCATATATCTATCTCCTCCCCATATGAGCGGTATGGAGGAAAAGTATGTCCGGGAAGCCTTTGAGAGCAATTGGATTGCTCCCCTGGGCCCCCATGTGGATGCCTTTGAAAAGGAATTTGCCCGGTACACCGGTGCCAAAGGGGCTTTAGCCTTGAGTTCCGGGACGGCGGCCCTTCATTTGGCCCTGCGCTATATTGGCGTGGAACCCGGGGACACGGTTTTTTGTTCTACTTTGACTTTTGTAGCCAGTGCCAATCCGATACTTTACAGGGGAGCCCTTCCGGTGTTTATAGATTCTGAACCGGAATCCTGGAACATGTCACCGTTAGCTCTAAAGCGAGCCCTTAGGGAAGCCGAAAAAAATAACAGGCTGCCCAAAGCCATAATCGTTGTGAATCTTTACGGCCAGAGCGCAGACATGGAACCTATATTGGAGCTCTGCCGGCGTTACGGAGTTACCCTCATTGAGGATGCTGCAGAATCTTTGGGAGCCACCTATGATGGAAAGCCCAGCGGCACCTTTGGCAAATTCGGAATCTTTTCATTTAACGGCAATAAAATTATTACTACCTCCGGAGGCGGGATGCTGGTCTCCCATGATACAGAAGCCCTGGAAAAAGCCTGCTTCTGGGCTACCCAGGCCCGGGACCCTGCTAATCATTACCAGCACAGCGAAGTGGGGTATAACTACCGTTTGAGCAATATATTAGCGGCAGTCGGCCGGGGTCAGCTTGAGGTTTTAGAGGAAAGGATAAAGTCTAAGAGAGCAGTTTTTGAACGCTACCGGGAAGCTTTATCTTCCATAAAAGGCCTTACCTTTATGCCTGAAGCTCCCTTTGGGCGTTCTACCCGTTGGCTGACGGTCCTCACCCTTGACCCCCGACCATACGGCGTATCGGTGGGGGATATATTACAAAGGTTTAATGAACAAAGTATTGAGGCCCGTCCCGTCTGGAAGCCTATGCATCTGCAGCCGCTGTTTCAAAGGGCCCCATATTATCCTCACCATGCTCATGAAAGTATTTCAGACAGGCTGTTTGCTCAGGGCTTATGCCTGCCCTCCGGTTCAAATCTTACTCTGGAGCAGCAGCAAAAGGTCATAGAGGTATTTACAGAGGCCATAAAAGAATAGATAATCATGCTTTAAGCGTTGGGGGGATAGCCTTATATAAGGATGTGGTAAAAGTAAATGAGAAGATCTTCTAACTCTGTTTTTAAGAAGGCAGTAATAACGCTGGCTGTAATCATGGTTTTCTTTGTGCTTTACAACGAAGTGAAAATAGCTGCGGAAATAGATTTTAATTATAATGTAAAGGATTTCTTGCGGCCCCGGCTGCCCCTGGTGGGGAACTTAATCGTCTCAGATGACCCGCTGGAGCCGGCGGACTTGATTGTAGTTTTGATGGGGATACGGGAGGTAAGGATTTTTGAAGCGGCGGACCTCTACCATGAAGGCTATGCTCCGGAAATTCTCATGGTTAAGGATTACAGCTCCGATGAAGCAGATTATAATCAGGAGGCGGCTGTAAACAGGGGTGTCCCGGCAGGACGAATAATCATCTTGGAGGGGAATGCGTACAGCACAGAGCAGGAAGCCTTATATGTTACAGAATATTTAAAGGAAAGAAAAGATGTAAGCTCTATTATTCTGGTAACTTCTAGATTTCATACGGCCCGGGCAAAAAGAATTTTTTCCCGGGAGTTTCGAGTTCTAGACAGGAACGTCAAGGTTATTTCCAGGCCCAGCCGTTATGACCATTTCGACCCGGAAACCTGGTGGCGGGATGAGGAGGACAAAAAACAGGTTGTCTTGGAGTATTTGAAAATGGTAAATTACACCTTGAGAACAATTTTTTGACCTGAACATGCTGCGTGTCTCTACTAATCTATTTAATATGGAGAGTGTTTCGGTGAAAGAAGACATAACTTTAAAACAAATTGTTGATTTAATACTGAGAGAGAAAATTATCATTTTAGCAGTTACTATAACGGCGGTGATTGTCAGCGGTTTTTACAGTTATTTTATTATTAAACCGGTGTATGAGGCCAAAGTTACTTTTCTTATAAAGGAAGACCTTCCCCATATTGATACTACCCATTTTTTTAATACCATGCAGGAAGTAACCAACATTTCAATGAGTAATCCAGAAACCTGTCAGTCATATCTAAAAGACCCTGATTTTTTAAGTTCGGTAATTGAAGAGTTGAATCTCCGGGAAACCTATGACGTGGATAACCTTGGGAGTTCTTTACACATAAGTTGGCAGGAGGAGGATACTTTTTATCTTATTTCAAGACAAAGGGATCCCAGGCTGGCGGCAGATATCGCAAACACAGCGGCCATGAGTTTTATTGACTATGTAAAGAAACAAGAAAGTCAGGTAATTGAAGTATTTATAGATTTTGTTTTGCTGCAAAAAGAAAAAAGCCGGAGGCATCTGGACGATTCTCTAAAAGAGCTGAACGCTTTTCTTGTGGAACCTGGAGGATTACTGGAATTAGGCCTGGATATAGATTCAAAGAAAGAGACATTAATCTCTCTTAAGTCCAGGCTGCTGGAATTGGAACTGAAGCAGGATTTGGACATAACCTTAGAGGAAAAGGACTCCGTTAAAAAGTTGCAATTGGAAAATAATATTGACCAGCTGCAAACAGAGGTGAAAGAACTTCAAATGGAATATATGGACAAACAGATAACCCAAGAAGTTTTTCAGCAGGAGCTTGACAGCCATAAATCCGACTACCTGTTTTGGGCCGGCCTGTATGCCGTAGTTCAGATTGTCCAGTCCCATGAAATAAGCAAGTACAGCTTAACCATTACAGCCCCTGCTTCCGCCCCTGAATACCCTATAGCGGGGAATATCTTCGGGAATATATCTACCGCCTTAGTTTTAGGACTAATACTGGGTGTCTGCCTGGCCTTTTTCCGTAAATATTGGCAGGATTTAAACCAGCATAAATAGGGACAAGGTAGGGGGAGGAACAAAATCAGGTGAAATTATTAAAGCTTACTTTACCGCAGATTATTTTGTTTCTGGTGATATTTTTTAGTTTCTTTGGGCCGTCAATATATGTTTATGCCCTGGGGAGCTTTTCACTCTTTCCCTATAGAATTGTATTATTTGTACTTATCTTTTATATGTTATTGAATTTATTATATAACCAAGGAGCCATAAGCCTAAAAAATATTCAGGTTAAAGAATACCTGGTGTTTTTCCTCATTTGGTTCTTATATGCGGTTTTTTCTGTGACCTGGGCAGCTTCTTTTCAGCATGCAGCTAGAGATATTTTTTTATTATTTACGGGGGTTTCTTTGATTCTTTTTATGGTTTACTTCCTATCGGATTTAGAGTCCCTTCAGGGGGTCTACTGGTTATGGTTAACTGTGGCATGCATAACATTACTGACTGCCTTTTGGGAAATAACTACGGGAAATCACCTGGCCTTTTCCGCTTATTACCAGACCACCAGGGAAAAGTTCTTGTATGTGCCCACGGCAGTCTTCAAAAACCCTAATGACTTTGCAACATTTTTAACATTCGGTGCAGCATTTCTGATCCCTTTTACAAGGTATAAGCAGGGCAGATTTGCCAAGGTATCAGGATTAGTAGTGCTGATTTTTTTATTTTTAATTCTACTTAAAACCAATTCCCGGGCAAACTATATTGCGGTATTGTTACAAATTTCTATTATTTTTATGTTTCTTAAATCAACAAAGAAAATGTATGTATTATTCTTGGCAGTCGTACTGGGGCTGGGCTTTTTTGCGGTAATGCCCGACAAGGCGGTTATATTTAACCAGGCATACACACACCTGGAGCATATTTTATATGAGCTGTCTGTGGCAGGAACATCAGCATCAACCAGGATAAATTTAGCTAAAAACTGTATTTATTTTCTATTATCCAGCGGCGGCTTTGGGGTGGGAGCTGGAAATGCCGAGTATTATATGGCCGGCAGGCAGATGTATGACACCGGGGGCATTTTAAATGTTCATAACTGGTGGATGGAGATATTAACAAATTATGGTTTGTTTATTATTACAGGATATCTGTATCTCTACGTAAAAATGATTAAAAGTATAATTTATTATCTAAAATCAGAGATTAATACGCAGGAGAGAATGTTTTGTGAAGCAGCACTGCTGGGCCTGGTGGGCTTTTTTGCAGCCAGCCTCAGTCCCAGTTCGGTTATGGTGCTGGGGTTTAAATGGACCTTTATGGGTTTTGTTATAACGCTATTAAATGCATTACGTATAAGAAAGGGTAAAAAAATTGAACATCATAGTAATAGCCCGGTGTTATCCTACAAAATATAATGAAACGTATGGTATTTTTGTTCATGAGCAGGTGAAAGCTTTAATCCAATCCGGTTGTAACATTAAGGTAATCTCCCCTACTCCCTGGGCTCCCTTTCCTTTAAACAGAATCAGTCAAAAGTGGAGCAACTATTCAGAGGTCCCCCCAAGCGGGGTCTTTCAAGGGGTGGAGGTGTTCTACCCCAGGTATATGGATTTTCCAAAATCTTTTTGGAAAGCTTCCTCCGGGATAAGGGCTTATTTTGGGATTAAGAGCTGCCTGGAGAAAATTCACCAGGATTTTAAGTTTGAATTGATTCATGCTCATGCGGCACTGCCCGCCGGCGCTGCCGGGGTAAGGCTGGCCTCCTACTATAATGTACCCTGTGTGGTTACTATTCATGGGGATGATTTGCAGAAAAGCATACATATGGGAAAAGGATCTTATAATGAAATCTCCCGCTGTTTAAATTATGCGGATTCCATAGTTTTAGTCAGTAACAAGCTTAAGAATCTAACATACAAATATTTTCCGGAAGTGATTGACCGGTGCCTGGTCATTCCAAATGGTTTTAATAAGGACCAAATCTTAAAAAATAATAAACCTGCTGCGAATAAATATAAGAATAAGAAAGTAATGTTGAGTGCAAGTAATTTATACCGTCCCAAAGGTATTGACTTAAACCTTTTAGCGGTTAGTCAGCTGATTCATGAATTTCCCGATTTGTTTTACGTAGTCCTGGGGGACGGCCCTGAAAAACAAAGGCTATATAATATAGCAAAAAAGCTGGGAATATTAAAAAATGTTGAATTTACCGGAAGAGTCCCCTATCAGAAGGTAATGGAATATATGTCTAACTGTTATCTTTTTGTTCTGCCCAGCTGGGAGGAAGGCTTTGGGGTTGTATATTTGGAAGCTATGGCTCACGGTAAACCGGTAATTGCTTGTAAGGGAGAAGGAATAGATGGCGTGGTAGTTCATCAGGAAAATGGAATCCTGGTAAAACCAAATGACCTGTCAACTCTGGTTGAGGGGATAAAATACCTGCTGAGCCATCCCGATGAAGCTGTCAAAATGGGGAATCTGGCCCGGAAGCTGGTACATTCAGAATATACCTGGAGTCTTAATGCTCTAAGAAACATTGAAGTATATAATAATATTTTAAAAAATTAGAACAGTGCTGACTTAGTTTTTAGATTAAATTGAAAGATTCTTTTCTTTTTTCACGGTTTTTTTCAGCAGGGCAAATATTTTTTGAAATTCACAATAAGGCATTATCTTCATGCTGACTACTAAAAACAAGTATAGGGCAATTAAAATCATATTGGCAGCAAATTCAACATAAAAAGCGGTGGAATATATTCCCAAAAAGAAATATGCCCCATATATAAAAAGAAATACCGGGCAATATTTATAAGGTTCCCACAGGCTGATTCCTAAATCATAATACTGTTTTCCCGCCAGGTAATATAAGATATTGATTATTATATAAGAGATAATTGTAGCCGCGGCTGCCCCATACATACCCATTACGGGGATAAAAATAATGTTTAAAAGGATATTGAATAGAGCCCCTACCATAATAATCATAGAATTAACAGACATTTTTTTGGCGATGTGCAGCCCTAAACCGTAAAACTGTTCCAACCCCCACAAAAAGTATGAAAAAACAATCAACGGTACAATTTTGAAAGCTTCTCCATACTCTGCGGTAGCTAAAACTTTAATTCCAATATTTGCATATAATGAAATCCCTGTTATTAAAAACCAGCCAATAAAGCTGTAGTATTTAAATTGTTCCCTCAGCTGCCCTTTGCCGTCTTCATCTTTATAAACTTTATATTTAAAGGGGGTAAAAGCGGTTGAGAAGGGGAGAAGGAAAATTGGCTTAATAAGCATACCAATGTTGTATCCCAGGGAATAAACAGCTACAGTACTTAGATTTACCATGGCCTGCAAAAAGTATCTGTCAATTAAGGTTAGAACCCATACGGCTGCCTGTCCCGGCACCAGGCCTGCACCATAACTTACGATTTGTTTTAATTGTTTTTTATTTAGAATAAATTTTAAGTTTTTTCTATCCATTAATAGCAGTAGAGCTGCCACCAGGGCATATGCAGTAAATTGAGCCTTTAACGCACCGATGATTCCCTGTTCAAGAATAGTGATCAGGTAAATGGTTAGAAACAATACCAATAAAAGCTTGCCGGTATTGATTATACCGGTTTTAAGTGGTTTATTATCCATGTTATAAAAGGCAGTATATATTGAGATAAAGCAGAGCAGAATTGAATTTCCTATGATAAAATAAGTATAATGGAGCCCATCAGCATAACCCCCGAAGGCAAAAGAAGCAAAAGCAGGGGCTGTGATTATGCCTAAAAATCCAATAACGGCGCTCCAAACTAGCGAAAAAGATAAAACCAGGTTTTTAATCTGGTTCTTATTATTATAATCATAGAAAAACCTTGACAACCCCGAAAAAACCCCCAGAGCTGCAAAAATAATAAGTAAGTTTTGAATGGATGCAATGATAACATAAAGGCCGTATTCCTCAGAAGTGAAGTTCCTGGTGTATATGGGTATTAACAGAACATTAATAGCCTGTACAAAAATTGAGGCAATCACATAAACAAAACTGCTTTTTAAAAGATTAGCTTTACTCATTTGGTTGTCCTTTACTTCATTTATCTCTTTTTTTTGGGGTATAATACCCCCACCTCTAAGCGTTAGCGTAGGTGGGGCTTATAATCAGGTGGAGTAGAGTCTCCACCTGATTCCCCGATGTTTCAGCTTGCTGAAACGAGTTCACTAGGATTCTTGTTGTACCATGTAATTATAAGCAATGTCAGTTACTTAGTTTATACAAAGATTTCCGATTAATTTTAGCCTGAACATTTACAAAAAATTATATCACAATGGTGAAAACAATACCAATAAGTATTATTTGCCTTATATTTTGTTAGAGAGGATTCTTAAAATTAATTTATTCTAATTATGGTAACAAGCAGGAATTTTTAAAGATTATGCGGAAAAGAAATAGTTAATTAACTAGATTCTTAAAGGGGATTAAAGTGCTTATTTCCGTAATTACGCCAAACTATAATTATGAAAAATACATAGGCGAAACGATTCAAAGTGTACTGGACCAGGATTATGAATATATTGAACATATAATTGTGGATGATGGTTCCACGGATAAATCTGTAAAAGTGATTCAACATTATGCGGATAGATACCCTGATAGAGTGCGTCTCATCAGACAAAATAACAGCGGTCAGACTAAAGCCCTAAATACTGCTTTAGAAAGTGCCCGGGGGGATATCATCTGCTGGATTAATTCAGATGATACTTTTTGTCCCGGGGCTTTTAAGAAAGCCGCCTCATTTTTTAAAGAGGATGAATCCCTGGACATTGTATACGGGGATTACAATGTTATGGATTCTCAGGGCAGGTATCGGTATAGATTTAAAGAACTTAAATTTAATCGTTTTATGGCTTCAATGATTGGTTTTGGCGTTGTGCTGGCCTCTAACTCTATTTTTTGGAGGAGAAGATGTACGGAAAAGGTGGGTTTGTTTGACGAATCTTTTAATTTTTGTATGGATGATGAATATTTTTCCCGATTGACCAGGAATGCCAAAATGAAAAAGGTAAACATAGCCCTGGCTAACTGGCGGTGTCATCCTCAGGCCAAAACAGTAGTGTTTCACAGTGAGAATACTCTAAAATGTGAAGAAGAAAGACAGCGTTTGTTTCGAAAGTATTATGCGGAACTCCCTATTTCCCGAGTTTTATCAACTCAATATATAGGGATCCCCCGTACATATGTCCGGGGGAAAATGATTTTATTAAAAATTATTAACGGTAATTATCTCCTTCGTCTAAAAGATAAAATAATTTACCATCAGAATAAAACTTTACCGGAGGAAAGAAATAACAACAAAATTTAACAAATTGGCTGCCAAAAAATCCATAATTTTTAAAGGTAAATTTATTTTAAATGTAGAATGATTAGTAAGGTTGTACTGAATTTACATAAATGGCTTTACTATTTTTTTTATCTCTTTTATTTGGGGTATAATACCCCCACCTCTAAGCGTTAGCGTAGGTGGGGCTTATAATCAGGTGGAGTAGAGTCTCCACATGATTCCCCGATGTTTCAGCTTGCTGAAACGAGTTCACTTTGAAAGGAAGTATTTCAGTTTTGAACCTACTGCGCAAATATAAGAAAACCTTAACCGACAGTTTAAAGAGGCGGCAGTTGTCACTATTGTTTTGGGATATCGTATTGATTACGGCTGCTTTATATTTAGCTTACATGCTGCGTTTTGATGGAAGAATTTTGGAGATGTATGACAACTATTTCGCTCTTAAAGCCGCAGTTTTTGTAGTCTGTTTTTTGATTTCCTTTAAAGTATTTGGACTATATAACAGCCTGTGGAATTATGCCAGCATTGATGAGCTGATTTCAGTTCTATTTGGTGTTACTTTGGGGACCGCTTTATCCGGCTCTGTAATTTACATAATTAATATGAACCTGGCGGATTTCAATATGCCCCGCAGTATTCCGGTTCTTATGTGGTTGATAAACATTATTTTTACCGGGGGCCTGAGGTTGGGTGCCAGAATCATCAGAAGGCTTATCAAGAGCACTCTGCCGGTGAGTTTCAAAAGAGTATTAATTATGGGTGCCGGGTCAGCGGGAAGCATGGTGCTGAAGGAAGTCAAGGAAAACATGCAAAAGCTTAACTATCAGCCGGTGGGATTTATTGATGATGATCCCTCCAAAGAGAAGATGACCATTCACGGGCTTCCGGTTTTAGGTAACCGTTCAAACTTAAAGCAGGTACTCATCGACAACTATATTGATGAAGTGATTATTGCCATGCCCACCGCGGAAAAGGCCGTCATGAGACAGGTTCTGCAGATTTGCAAAGAAGTAGGGACAGTGGTGAAAACACTGCCGGGGGTTTATGAATTCTTAAACGGAAATATAGAGTTGAATAGAATTAGGGAAGTGGATATTGAGGACCTGCTGGGGAGAGATGCGGTCAGTGTGGATATTGACCAGATTGCCAATTATCTCAATGGAGAAACGGTCCTGGTTACCGGGGCCGGCGGTTCCATCGGTTCTGAATTGTGCCGTCAGATTTCCAGGTTTCATCCCCGGGATCTGATTCTCTTAGGCCGGGGTGAAAACAGTATTTTTGAAATACATATGGAGCTTTTACTGAACAATAAGGACTTCAATATCGTTCCGGTTATTTGTGATATTAAGGATACCCAGGCCATGGAAAATGTCTTCAGCCTGTACCGGCCCACGGTGGTTTTTCACGCCGCCGCCCATAAACATGTTCCCTTGATGGAGTTAAACCCTGAGGAAGCCGTCAAAAATAATGTATTCGGCACTAAAAATGTAATTGACCTTTCGGATAAATATAAAGTAGAACATTTCGTTTTGATTTCTACGGATAAAGCGGTGAACCCCACCAGTATTATGGGTACTACCAAGAGAATTGCCGAGATCATCATGCAGGTGACCGCCCGGCAGAGTTCCACTAAATACTGTGCTGTTCGCTTCGGAAATGTTTTGGGAAGCCGGGGAAGCGTGGTTCCCATATTTAAAAAACAAATTGCCTCCGGTGGGCCCGTTACCGTTACCCATCCGGAAATGACCCGTTATTTTATGACCATAAGTGAGGCGGTGCAGCTGGTGATTCAGGCCGGGGCTATGGAACAAAAAGGGGAAATATTTGTTCTGGATATGGGCGAACCGGTTAAAATTTTGGATATGGCTGTAGACCTGATTAAATTATCGGGATTTGAGCCGTACCAGGATATTGCCATTGAGTTTACCGGGGTAAGGGATGGGGAGAAGCTCTTTGAAGAACTGCTGACCAAAAAGGAAAGGGTGGCCTCCACCAAACACGAAAGGATTTTCATCGCTGATCCTGATGAAGTTAAGCTTCAGAAATTTAAAAAAGAAGTGATTCAAAAAATTAATTTTATCCTGGAGGAAGAAGGATCCTTAAGAGAAAAACTGTCTAATATAATCAATGGCTGAATTAGTTAAAGACACCTGAGCAGTAACTACCCATTCTTACAACCTAGCCTTCAGCCGTTATCATTATGTAAGGTTTTTCATTGCATGCCCTTCTGGGGTATCTTTTTGTTTTCCCATATTTTAGAATTTTTTTTATATGGAAACAAAAAACTAAAGGATAATAGCAGTTTTTAGCGAATGAAATACCTGAAAGGAGCTTAAAAGCATCCTATGCATATTTACATAAACTGATATAATTTGATTGGCGGCAAAGATTTTGTTATGACCGGAGGAGGAGCTTGTTATTTTACGACAATTATGGACATATCGCCCTTTTATTGTGGGCATGGTATCCAGGGATTTTCGTTCCCGATACCTGAATTCACTTTTGGGTTCTTTCTGGGCGATTTTGAATCCTCTTTCTATGATTTTGATATATACTCTGGTTTTTTCCCAGGTTATGCGGGCCAAGCTGCCGGGAATTGATGATACTCTGGGCTACAGTATATACCTGTGTGCCGGAATCCTGCCCTGGCAGTTTTTTACAGAAGTGCTGCTTCGCTGTCAAAACGTTTTTTTGGAACAATCTGCCCTGCTGAAGAAGGTGAGCTTTCCCCGTACCAGCCTTCCCATCTACATTTTCCTTTCTGCCGGTATAAACTATATTATACTGATGGTACTGTTCATGGTATTTTTGGCCTTTGTGGGAAGATGGCCCAACTGGTCCTGGACCTCCATCATTGTATTAGTCACTCTGCAGCAGGGTTTTGCCGTGGGCCTGGGGATTTTCTTAGGCACTCTTCATGTCTTTTTCCGGGATGTAGGCCATGTCCTGGGAGTAGTTTTACAGTTTTGGTTCTGGCTAACACCTATGGTTTATCCCATAGAGGTGGTTCCCGAGAATTATAGATGGCTGCTGGGCTTAAATCCCATGACCGGCATTGTGCAGGGCTACCAGAAGGTTTTTTTGCACAACCAGTGGCCCAATTGGTGGACGGCTCTGCCCATGGCTGTTTTATGTGTTTTGTTTTTATTCATAGGATATAAAACCTTTACTGCACTGGACAAGGAAATGGTGGATGAACTCTAATGGACAGCTGTGTGGTGGTAAATAATCTGGGAAAAAAATATAAGCGTTATACCAACCGCTGGCACAGGATTATGGAGTGGAAATCCCGGGGTAAAGTCACCCTGCACCAGCCCCAGTGGGTGCTGAGAAACATCAGCTTTTCCGTTAAATCCGGCCAGTCCCTGGGGTTAGTGGGTCAAAACGGTGCCGGGAAAAGCACTCTTTTAAAAATATTGACCGGGACTACACAGATGAGTGAAGGCAGTTATGATGTAAAGGGCAGGGTGTCTGCCCTGCTGGAACTGGGAATGGGTTTTTATCCGGAATTTACCGGACGTCAAAACGTGTTTTTGACGGGACAGATTATGGGTTTTGGAAATGAACAGATACAGGAGATGATGCCGGAAGTCCAGTCTTTCGCGGAAATTGGTGATTATTTTGATCAGCCAATCCGCACTTATTCCAGCGGCATGATCGTTCGGCTGGCCTTTGCTGCCGCCACCGCTGTCCGTCCCGAAGTACTTATCGTGGACGAAGCCCTATCGGTGGGGGATGCCTATTTTCAGCATAAATGTTTTGCCCGGCTGAGGAAATTTAAAGAACAGGGCACAACCCTTTTATTTGTCTCCCATGACCCTGGAGCAGTAAAAAACCTCTGCGACCGCGCCATCCTTTTAGATGGGGGACAGTTGATCAAGGAGGGGTACCCCGAAGAAATACTGGACTACTATAACGCCGTAATTGCCACCCGGGAAGCCGGTTATGCCATTCAACAGAATCCCGGGGAAGGGAATAGAATGATTACCCGATCCGGAGACGGAGCCGCCCGAATATCCCAGGTGGAAATGCTGTGTAAGAACCAGGTGGTAAATGCTGTTCAGGTGGGAGATATGGTGGACCTCCGGGTTAAGGTAGGGTTTTTGAAAGAGGTAATTCAACCCACAGTGGGAATACTTTTTAAGGACCGCCTGGGCAACGATATTTTTGGCACCAATACATACAACCTGGGATTGGAGCTGGGCACATGTAAGGCGGGAGAAGAGCGGGAAGTGATTTTTCGAATGCCTATAAATTTTGGGGCGGGACATTACAGTCTTACGGCAGCGGTCCACCACGGGCCCACGCACCTGCAGGGAAACTACGATTGGTGGGAGCACGCCGTAATACTGCAGGTGGTTCCCGGTAAAGAAAGTCAGTTCATCGGGGTTTGTTACCTTCCGGTTACGGCGGTTTTGACTGATAACAGTGAATTTTACGGGTAAAGGGGTTCAGCTATGGTTAAGATCGGAGTCAATGCAGCTATGCTCAGCACCGCCAAAACCGGTATTGGCCACTATGCTGCCTCTCTGCTGCAGGCCTTACATGAAGTGGATAAAGAGAATGAATATTATCTTTATTCCCCCAGGCCCTTTGAGGCTTCTGAATTCAAAGAGTCTTTTCACCTGAGGGTTATTCCCTCCCGGCGTACACTGTGGTGGTTTCAAAAAATCCTGCCCCAGGCCCTGGTGCAGGATAAGATACAGCTTTTTTGGGGTGGGAATTACTCTCTTCCCCTGTGGCCTAAACACATAAAAAAAGTGGTAACGGTGCATGACTTTGTTTACTATAAGTACCCAAAGACACTGCCTTTTCGGATTAATGCTCATTTAAAGGCGGCTATGCCCCTTTATCTGAAGAAGGCCCATCATGTTTTGACAATTTCCCATAATACTGCCCGGGACCTGGTTCAGTTTTACGGATACCCGGAACATAAAACTACAGTGATTCATTTGGCCGCCCGGGGGGAATTTTTTCAGGAGCCCCGGCAGAATATAATAGAGAAAGTTCTTGCCCGGCACAGCCTGTCCCCAGGGTACATGCTGTTTGTGGGAACGGTGGAACCCCGCAAAGGGGTTGATACTATATTAAAAGCTTTTGCCGCATATAAAAAGAAGTCCGGCACCAGACTGCTGCTGGTCATAGTGGGACAGACAGGCTGGAAGGTACAGGATATTCCTCTTTTGATCCAGCAGTTGTCCTTACAGGATTCCGTCCGTTTCCTGCATTATGTGGATACTGAGGAATTGCCGATATTATACCGGGGAGCCTCTCTGTTTGTATATCCCTCTTTATACGAAGGTTTTGGCCTGCCAGTGCTGGAGGCCATGGCTTCAGGAGTTCCGGTGATTACCTCTAACGTTTCTTCCCTTCCGGAGGTGGCGGGAGAGGCAGCCCTTTACGTGGAACCGGGTGATGTTCAGGGCCTTTGCACACAGATGGAAAGGGTCCTTTCGGATAAGCTGCTGCAGCAAAAGTTAAAAAAATTGGGGAAGGCTCAAGCCCAGGGATTTTCCTGGCAAAAGACTGCGGAAAAAACCCTGCAGGTATTTCATAAGTTAATGACGTAATAGTTAATGTAGGACTCATCACTTATACGAAAAATATATTTCCAACTATACGACATATATCTTTAAGGGGAGAACAGAGATGCGAATTTTAGTTACCGGTGCCGGTGGTTTTGTGGGACGTAATCTGGTGGAGGAGTTAAAGAGAAGAGAAATTCATGAAATATATGCCGGATTGTATCATGAGATGGTTAATTATGGTTCCCAGGTCAAAATCATTCCTTTGAATATTATGGATTCAGAACAATTTCGACGGGTTGTATATGAGATTGAGCCCCACTGTATAATTAACCTGGCGGGGCAGAGTTATGTGGGGGTTGCCTGGGACAACCCTTCTGAAACCTTTCAGGTAAATACCCTGGGGACCATTAAGATGATTCATGTCCTGAGCCAAGAATTTCGCCAGGTTAAGCTGATAACCATAGGTTCTGGGGAGGAATACGGCTTAACGGGCAAATCCGGCCGACTATTACTGGAGCAGGACCCCTGTTTCCCCCAAAACCCTTATGCTACCAGTAAACTAGCCCTGGGGCAGGTGGCTGTGCAGTATTCTTGTAAAGAAAAATTAAACATTATTCATATTCGTCCCTTTAACCATTTTGGACCGGGGCAGATGGAGGGATATGTAGTAAGCGATTTTTCTTCACAAATTGCCCGCATAGAAAAATCTTTGATTCCTCCGGTGATCAGGGTGGGTGACTTGGCGGTTCAAAGGGATTTTACCGATGTCAGGGATGTAGTCAAGGCCTATGCAGACTTGATGGAAAAGAAGGTGGACAGCGGCATATACAATGTTTGTTCCGGGACTCCCCGCTTTATAAAAGATATTTTGAACTATCTGATAGAAAGTGCCTCAGTTTCCGTAGATGTGAAGATTGATGAGGCAAAAAAACGTTCTTCTCTGGTTCCCATTGCCGTGGGTTCGGCGGAGAAACTCAAAAAAGCCACCGGTTGGAGGCCCCAAAGGGAATTTAAAGAAAGTTTGGCAGAAACGCTGGACTGGTGGCGCAGCAGGACGTAATAGTAGAAAAAAACCTAAAAACCAGGGGATGCAAAAATGTCTAGACTAAGAGTGCTGCAGGTGAACAAGCTATATTCTCCTCATATCGGCGGGATTGAAAAAATTGTCCAGAATATCGCCGAAGGCTTGAAAGATAAATTGGATATAAAAGTGCTGGTATGTCAGGAAAAAGGAAGAGGTGCAAATGAGGTAATCAATGGAGTGGAAGTAATACGTTCCGGCAGTTTAGGCCTTTATGCTTCTATGCCCTTATCTCCGGGGTTTCCTCTGCTGTTAAACAGGCTGAGCCGGGACCGGGATATCCTCCATTTTCATATGCCCTTTCCCCTGGGGGATTTGTCCTATCTTTTCATGAAGCCTAAAAACAAGAAAATTGTGGTTTCCTGGCACAGCGATATTATTCGCCAGCAGTTTTGGTTGAAGTACTACCGCTCTTTTTTATATAAATTTTTAAATCTGGCGGATAAAATACTGGTAGCAGCCCCCGCCAATATAGAATTTTCCCCATTTTTAAAAGAATTTAGGGAAAAATGCATGGTGATTCCCTACGGCATTGATGACTCTCCTTTTCAAAGTAAGGATATGCCGGAAAAGATAGAAAATATTCGAAATCAATACGGCGGCGGCCCCCTGCTTTTGTTTGTAGGCCGGCTGGTATATTATAAAGGGTTGGAATATCTTATCCGGGCCATGGGGCAGGTTAATGCCAGGCTGCTGGTCATTGGCCACGGACCCTTGTTGGAACAGCATAAAGCCCTGGTCCATAAAACAGGCCTGGAGAAGCGGGTATTTTTTTTGGGAGAGATAGACCAGGAGGACATGCCCCTATACTATGAAGCCTGTGATATTTTTGTCCTGCCCTCCTCTGCCAATTCGGAAGCTTTTGGTTTGGTTCAGTTGGAGGCTATGGCCTGTGCCAGGCCTGTCATAAACACCCTGCTGCCCACAGGAATCACTTTTGCCAGCCTGGACCGGCAGACAGGGATAACGGTACCTCCCCTAAACAGCGGGGCTTTAGCCAATGCCATTAAAGAACTACTGGCGGATGAAGGGCTGAGAAAAGAATATGGTTACAACGCCCGAAAAAGATTTCAGCATTATTTTACCCGGGACAAAATGTTAAACAATATCTTACGCCTGTATGAGGGCCTTTTTTAAAGCCCTTTGATCGGAAATGTTTGGAACATTCTCTCTTATTTTTCATATTTACCGTGGGGCCTTTTTTTTGTGTGAAAATTTACTATCCCTGGAAGGAATTTTATTTGATTTTGTCGAATATACTCTTTGCTTGGAAATAACTGTGTAAAGTGCATTGAATTGGTTAACGTATTACATTCAACATAATGTTGTTTCAGGAGGAAAGCAAATGTTATCAGAAGGTACAAAAAAATTTTTGTCCCGTAAAAAATTTATATTTATACTGGTAAAGGGTGTTGCGGTTTTTTCCCTGTCCCCCTTATATTTCACCCGTTTAGTAGAAGCCATGGAGGACCCTAATAACCTTGACTTTATGGAGGCCCAAACAAATTTTAATGTTTCGCTGGATGTTCAAAGAATCAGTGCCAACAGGCTGCTGTTGACTTCAGCCTGCTCCCCGGCAGGGGATATCCGTTATCGGTTTGATGTGAGGGTAATGGGCAGTGGAAGCAGTTACTCCATGATTAGAAATTATTCAACAAACAACAGTTACACCTGGGAAAATGCCCAGGATGGAACTGTCTATGAATTAGTAGCTCACGGGATATCTGACCAGGGGGCTTATAACGGTTGTTACGTAGTTTTTGGAAACACCAGTCCCTCGTCATCCGCTCCATTCAGGGGCTTGAGTATGCAGGTTAACTCTCAAGGGAATAATGTGCATATTTCTGCTGTCCCACAGGGGGGTACCAATGTAATATACGCCCTTCAGTACAGGCCGGTGGGGGGTCAATATAATTCCTTGAATGCGTCTAATCCTTATCAGATTTCCCCCAATTTTGTCAGACAGCTAAATTACGGCCAATATGAGATTGTGGTTCATGGAATTGAAATGGCGTCAGGGGCAATGGCTTACTATGGCGCATATACCTCCTTTAATCATGCAGCACCTCCCCCGGCAGCACCACCCGCCATCCCGGTAACCATTATAGACCCCGGTTTAGTTTTTAGTGGAGCGTTAACTCCCATTAGGGAACCTATTATAAAACTGATTCAGCATCACATGGCTCATCCAACCTGGACAGTTCATGATGTTCATATTTATCATAGGGACACAAATGGCTGGTACGGAATTGGCTATAATTATTGGATTGCTAAAAACGGTCAAATCTATTTAGGAAGGGGTTTAAACTGCGGAGCTCATGCCGGGGCCAACTGGAACAGCCGAACCCTGGGAATTGGCTATCAGGGTCATTTTGAGCAGGAGTCTATGACCGATGCCCAGGTGAAAAGCGGAGCCCTGTTAAATGCCAAATTTTTACGGGATAATAAACTGAACCTTTCTGATATCATTGGGCATAATGACGTGTCTGCCACCGCCTGCCCCGGCAGGTTTTTCAGAATGGCAGAACTGAGGCAGGAAACGGAAAGAGTGTTAAATACATATAAATAAGATAAAGGAAATGATGAAAAATTGAAACTTTTCATGGGCAATAAAGCTTTTTGGAGAGTCTTCCTGTCAACATGTTTAATCTTTTCATTACTGTTGACAGGATCGGCGGCTGCTGCAGGTGGGGAAAAAGTGACGTCTGAAGGTACCTTATATTTCACAGAAGGCGAAGCCCAAGATGCAGGAGATGACATAGACAAAGAGATAGATGAGGACACAGACAAGGATACAGATAAGGATACTGATAAAGACACAGGTAAAGATGCAGGTGATAACTCAGGCAAAGACACAGGCAGTGATGCAGCTGATAACTCAGGCAGAGATACAGGCAAGAGCACAGGCGGGGATACAGATGGGGATGATTATAACCTGACCCAAACACCATTTAATGTTTCACTGGGGGTTCACAGGGTTAGTTCCACCAGTCTGCAGTTGACCGCAAGCTCCTCCCACGCAGGGGATACTCTTTACCGGTTTGATGTAAGGGAAATGGACAGCGGCGGTGGTTACACCAAGATCAGAGATTATTCAACAGATCATCGTTTCACCTGGGAAAATGCCCGGGAAGGGGCTATTTATGAAATAGTGGTTCATGGGATATCAGCACAAGGGGTTTATCACGGTAATTATGTGGTATTTGGAAACAGCAGCCCTTCATCCTATGTGCCTTTCAAGGGTGTCAGCATGCAGGTTGCTTCTCAGAAGAATACATTAAGGGCTACTGCTGTTCCCCAGGGGGGCACCAACGTCATATATGCCCTCCAATACAGGAAGGTAGGGGGGCAATACAGTCCCCTGGATTCCTCTAACCCCTATCAAGCTTCACCTGAATTTGTCAGAGAGCTGCCTTATGGACAATATGAAATCGTGATTCACGCCATAGAAATGGCGGGAGGTGCAATGATTTACTATGGTGCCTATACCCCCTTTAACCTTACCCTGCCTGACCCATCGGACCCCAGCAGCAGAGGCCTGGTAACCTTTGTGCTGGATGACGGCACCCTGAACCAGTATCAACGGTTATATCCATTATTTCAGTCCAAAGGAATTCCCGCGGTGTGGAGTATTCCCCCTGCCTTGATTGACAGCGGCAGTTTTCAGGGATATCCTTTAGCCAGCTGGTCGCAAATTGACCATGCGGCACAGAATTCCGCCCCCCGCTGGGAAATCAACTCCCACAGCCATACCCATCCCATGGAGTTGATATATTTAGATGATGCGCAGCTTAACTATCAGCTGGCGGAGAGCAAAAACAGGTTAGCTAAATACGGCGTTTATTCCTTTACCTATCCTTACTATTCCGTAGATGACCGGGTGGCCCAAAGGGCCTCTCAGCATTATAGTGCCGCCTATGCCGGGGGTTTGAGCAGTAACAACCTGGTTAACGAAATGTATGGAGCAGGAAACCTGAATAATATTAATTACGCAAGTTATGTCAAAGCCAACAGGCATAAGCTGAAGAGGGTAACTTTAACCAATATGAGCGGCAATCTGTTATGGGATGTAAGCGAAAAAAACTGGAAAGCCTTGATAGATACCGCTCTACAGAATAATGGATGGCTGGTATTTTGTGTTCATAATGTCAATGACACTTCCCAGGCTGAGCTGACACGAATCATCGACTACTGCTTCAATGTAGGTATACCCATTGGTGTCACCCGAGACGGTTTAAACCGTTTCGCATCTTGATGGTTGGAATACCAATAACCTAAAAAATCTGCCGAAAGGCACAAGTGAATAGAATTATGGGGAGTAAACAAATCATTCTATTCACATGAAAAGGGAGAAATGACATGAAGTTTACAGGGCAAAAAGCATTGAGATTACTGATTTTCACCTTAACTATTTTGTTGATAAGCTCATCACCCATGGCAGGATTGCCCAAGGCCGTAGAATCGGCAGGGGCCAACGGATCTCATACAGTTGACGATTCCTTAGTTGGGACAAGCCTTTTCAGCATAAATCTTGCTGTGCAAAGAGTTAGCTCCACCAGGCTGCGGTTGACTGCAGGTTCTTCCGAGAACAATACCCGCTACCGGTTTGAGGTAAGGGAAATGGACAGTGGCGGCGGGTACAATATGATTAGGGATTACTCATTAGATAGTGAGTTTATATGGGAAGGTGCCCGGGAAGGAGCTATTTATGAAATAGTGGCTCATGGGATATCTAACCAGGGGACATACACCGGTTCATATGTGGTTTTTGGAAACACCAATCCTTCCTCATACGTTCCTTTCAGGGGTGTAAGTATGCAGGTTTATTCTGAAGGGAATAAGGTGCATGTTACCGCTGTCCCCCAGGGGGGTACCAATGTAATATATGCCCTTCAATACCGGAAGGGGGGCGGCCAATATAGTCCCCTGGATTCATCCAATCCATATCAGGCTTCTCCTAATATGGTCAGGCAGCTGGATTATGGCCAATATGAGATGGTGGTCCATGCAATTGATATGGCGGGGGGTGCAATGACTTACTATGGTGCCTATACCCCCTTTAACCATGCTGCGCCAAATCCTCAGCTGCCTTTGAATATAATCGTCAGGCCGACGACTACTACCGTTCAAAAAGCCCAGCAGTGGGCAGCCTCCAAACAGGCTCATCAGCGTTTTATTGACATTGCTCCTCTATACTGGCATTACGGAAATTTGACCGGCATTAATCCAGAGATTTTATACGTCCAGTCTGCCCATGAGACAGCCTATGGACATTATACCGGAATTGTTTCCCCTGAGCAGAATAACTGGGCAGGCATTAAGACCCGGTATGCCACCGGTGATACCCCTGCGGACCATGAAACTTTTGCCAGCCCGGAGGATGGTGTTAGGGGGCATTTTAATCATATGAGTGCTTATGTAGGATTACCTCCCATCGGAGTACCCCATGGACGATACCATACAGTTATGAGCCTTACCTGGGCTGGAACTATTACCACGGTGGAAGAAATGGGGGCAAGATGGGCGGTTCATTCCATTTATGCAGAAAGAGTTATGCAGCTTTTAAATGATTTATTAGCGTATTAAATTTTAAGCGGCCTATCCTGGCAGTTTCCGTCTGGATCTTACAGCTTCCTCCATTTTTAAAGGGGAAGCTTTTTTTTGGGGATTTTATTAATTCCTGTCTTTTAGGCAGGAAGAGTACAGGAACAAAGCGAAATTTATCCTTATTGACTGACATTGGAGGGTGGATTTTTTGTCTGAGAAAAAAATGCCGAAATGTAAACGGCGGGTATTTTATAAAGACCGGCAGTATGGTGAATTTATCACTGCAGCCAAGAACTATGTAGATAATTTAGCCAAAGAAGAACTGGAATATATCTATCGGAAGCCTTATGACCCCATGCCTTACAACGGGGATTATTATCAAAATATGTACGGGCTTTTGGGACTGCTGCAGGCTATGAAGATTAAGCCCCGGGGAAAAGTATTGGAGGTGGGCAGCGGCCCGGGATGGGTTACGGAGATACTGGTGGGGTTAGGTTACTCCGTGGAGGCTGTAGAGCCCAGTGAAACCTTTTTAAATATTGCCAGGGAACGGGTCAGTAATTTTATCAGGCATCTTCACCTTTCGGATCCTCCTCCGGTAGTTTTCCACTGCACTACTCTGGAGGAGTGCTCTCTTAATCCGGGGGAATTTGACGGGGTTATATTTTTTGATGCTCTGCATCATATTGTGGATGAAAATGTCGGCCTGGAGAAGTGTTACCATCTTTTAAGCCCCGGAGGAGTTATAGGAATCCATGAAAATGCCTGGGTGCCCCAGGATAGGGAGCAGGAGAAGCTGTACCAGGAAACCATGAAAAGATTTGGGACTTTGGAGAGTCTATTTTCTGAAGAATACCTGGATTATTTGCTGGGGGAAAAAGGGTTCATTCAGCTGGAAAGATACCACCAGATAAACGGTTTTTTCCCTGCAGCATTGGAGAATATACCCATAGGGCAGGCAGCGCAGACGCCGGCCGGGGGAAATAATATTTTGACCGCTATCAAGCCTTACGGGGAAGGGCCTACCACAGAGGATCCCCAGGCCCATTCAGCGGGGGAAATCACTGTGCTGCAGTCTTCATTCAGCAGGGAGAAACGTTTATTGGAACTCTCCCTGTGCCTAAAAAATACCGGAGATACCATTTGGCTTTATCGGCACAGCAGCAGAGGGGTTGTTTCCACTGCTCTTTATCGGGGAACCCCGGGGATGGAAAATTTTCAGGAGGCCAAATGGCGTTTTCGACTTCCCTGCCATGTCTTACCGGGGAGTCAAGTTGAGTTTCAAATGGCCTATGAACTGCCCCCGGACTATGACCGGGATATCTGGAAATTAGATTTGGTTAACGAAGGTTTTTTCTGGTTTTCTCAGAAAGGCACCGCCCCACGGGAAGTATCTTTAAAAAACATCTGAGAATAGAGGTGAACTTGTGTCTAAAGAGAACAAAACTGCAGAAATTGAAGAATATATTTACAAGCGAATATTGGAGAACCAGGAGAAAAATTTATTAAAAAAAGAAGACAGCTCTTTCCATAGTCACCATGATTTTTCTTTGGATATAGGCGCTGTCTACAGGGAAATGGAGGAAGGTAATAATACCTGGAATATTCAAGGGACTGCTCCCTCCTCTCAAAAGAAAATAATCGGCCCGGTGATAACCTTATTTAAAAAAGTAATTCGAAAACTTATTTCCTGGTACCTGGAGCCCATCATGGAGCAGCAGAGGATTTATAATGCTTCTGTAAACAGAAGTTTACAGGAACTCTGCCTGCAGGTATCCGGCAGTGTGAATTATCATCATGAGACGATTCATGAGCTTAAGGCCGTGGCTGCTGATTTAAATAACCAGGTTAGTGAATTGAAATTAAAGGGGGAAATCCGGGAGGAACTGCTTATAAAGCAGATGAAAACGATGGAAGGCCGGCTAAAATATATTGAAAACAGTTTTTTACCCTCTAGATCCAAACAGGCAGGCCTTATGGGTGCAGTAGTCCCCTTTGATTATCTTGAACTTGAAAATCAGTTCAGGGGAAAAGAACAGGATATAAAGGAAAGGCTCAGTGTTTACTTGCCCTTTTTTCAGGGGAAAAGCAAGGTGCTGGATATCGGATGCGGCCGGGGGGAAATGCTGGAGCTTTTACAAGAAAATGATATTGATGCCCTGGGGATAGATACCGATGAAGAAATGGTTAAGCACTGTGGAGGTAAGGGGTTAAAGGTCAAAAAGCAGGACGCCGCCCTTTTATTAGAAACTTTAGAGGATAATACCATAGAGGGAGTTTTTATGGGCCATGTGGTGGAACATTTAGATCTAGATTATATGATCGAGCTTTTTAGGCTGATCTACAAAAAAATAATGCCCGGGGGCGTTTTGTTGCTGGAATCCCCCAATCCCATTTGTCTGTATATTTTTTCTGCTTCCTTTTATATAGACCCTACCCATATAAAGCCCCTTAATCCCTATACCTTAGAACACCTGCTGCAGTCCATTGGCTTTAAGGGTTTAAATATAATGTTTCATTCCCCGGTTCCCCATGAACAGAAATTAGAGCTTCTGAACCTGCCGGAGGAGCACTTTAAGAGGATAGACAATAATATGAAGAAACTCAATGACCTGATTTACGGTTATCAAGATTATTCTATTGCAGCAGTTAAATAGGATGGTGTACAAGAAAAATGAAAATTAAAAAAATTGCCATATGCTCAACCCAGGTACCCTTTATTTACGGTGGGGCTGAAGTACTGGTAGAAGAGCTGGATAGACAGCTGAAAGAAAGAAATTTTCAATCGGAAATTATCAGAATCCCATTTAAATGGTATCCCAGCCACCAGCTGGTGAGTCAGGCCTTGATCTGGAGGATGCTGGATCTCAGTGAAAGCAATGGGGAAGTAATAGACCGGGTGATTTGCACAAAATATCCTACCTATGTGGTAGAACATTCCAATAAAGTTACCTGGCTGTTCCATCAGCACCGGCAGGCATATGATCTTATGGGGACTGAATATTCTTATCTGGCAGATACTGTAGAGGATTTTTCTTATGTTCAACAGTTAAAAAACATAGATAACAACACCCTGGTGGAATCAAAAAAAATATTTACCATATCTGAAAATGTAGGGAAAAGGCTTAAAAAATATAATGGTATAGACAGTGAAGCTCTTTACCCTCCCACAAAATATGAACAAAAATATTACAGTGACAGTTATGGCGATTATATATTTGTAGCCGGCAGGCTGGATCCTTTAAAAAGATTGGACCTGATGATTAAGGCCATGCAGTATACTCATAAAGATATTAAGTTTGTCATTGCCGGTAAGGGAAGCCAGGAGAATGAACTGAAAAAGCTGGCCCAAAGGGTAGGGGTTATGGACCGGGTTATTTTTAAGGGATTCGTAACTGACCATGAACTTCTGTCCCTCTACGCCAACTGTTTTACGGTTTATTATTCTCCCCGGGATGAAGACTATGGATTTGTAACGGTGGAAGCCTTTAAAAGCAGAAAGCCGGTGATCACCACCTGTGACTCCGGTGGGGTATTGGAATTTGTGGAGGACGGAAGAAATGGGTTGATTACCGGTAATGATCCCCTGGAAATAGCTCAAAGTGCCAACTACCTTTACCAACAAAAAGCGAAGTGCCGGGAGTTTGGGGAAAAGGGTTATAAAAAGGTAGAAAAGATTGTGTGGGATAATGTTATAAAAAAATTAACCGCAGAGTATTAGGAGGGTAAAATGAAAATTGCCTATTTTAGCCCACTGCCTCCCCAAAAATCAGGGATATCCGATTACAGCCTGGAGCTGCTTCCTTCATTGGGCCAACACTTAAAAATCGATTTGTTTTCTGATATTGATGGTGCCTCTCAAGAGCAGCTGGCCTCAACTTTTACTTTTTTTAATACTACGGATTTCCTTAAACACAAAATGCACGCCTTCTATGACCATGTACTCTACCATATAGGAAACAACAACACGTTTCATCAAAACATTTATGAGACAGCCATAAAATATCCGGGGATTGTGGTTCTTCATGACTATGCTTTACACCATATGCTGGCTCATCAGACTGTGGGAAGAAATGATTTTAAAGGCTATATTGCAGAAATGAAATATAATTATGGGTTAGAAGGAGAACAGTTGGCCAGACAATCCCTGGAGGGGGAGCGGCGGAGGATATGGAATACTGTAAGTACCCTAAAATACCCATTAAATAAAAGGATTTTAGACTGTTCCAGGGCGGTAATTGTCCACTCTAACTTTATTAAAAAGTTAATTCATGAAACTCATAAAAGCCTGCCTGTCATAGTGGCTCCTCTCCCTACTCCGGATATAGGGCTTATTTTATCAGCAGAGAAAAAACTTTTGAGGCAGCGGTACAATATTGGGGAAAATCAGAGGGTATTCTCCTCCTTTGGTTTTCTATCTAAGGATAAGAGGGTAGACAAGGTGCTGGCAGCACTGAAACAAATAAAAAAGGAAGCTGATAATTTTCTTTACATAATAGTGGGAGACCGACAGGAGGATTTTCCCATCAAGGAGATGGTAAAAGAGATGGGGTTACAGAAACATGTTAAGTTTACGGGATTTGTGAACCTGGATACTTTCAAGGATTATATAAGATTATCGGATTTCTGCATTAATCTTCGTTATCCCACCCAGGGAGAAACCTCTGCCAGCCTTATTAGAATCTTGGGCATGGGAAAACCGGCCATTATCACTAATGTGGGAACCTTTTCTGATTTCCCCGATACAGTTACCCTGAAGGTCAGCTGCGGCCAAAATGAAGTAGAGGATATAGGTAGGGCTTTGAGGCTGCTGTTGAAGGACAAAGGGAAGAGGGAAAATATGGGCAGAGCTGCTTATGAATATGTAAAAGAAAATCATCATATCTCTAAGACGGTGAAATCCTATTTACAGCTTTTGTGGGATATTCAGGGGGGCCGCTTATATAAAAATAATATTCATGCCTATGGTTCCTTTTATGCCGCCGTAGGAGATTCCCTCTACAGTATGGGAGTCAGGGAGCCGGATAGGAATTTAATTAAAAAAATTGCAGAAAGATTAAACGAAATCATCTAAGCACCAACCCCGGATTTTTATTGTTAATCACCGGGGAAGTCCCAATAACAGCCTCATCCCTTGCTATATAAGGGGTTTTCATAGGAGCACAAAAATTTTTAGAAAAAGAAGGGTTTATAAAAGGGAACTGGAATTTATAATCATTCACTTTAAATTAAAATGGTAACAGGGAAGAAAACTATCATGGTGCAATCCAAGGGCTTATCAGCTTTTTGCAAAGAAAAATTAAAAGCAGTTTTTTCCCGGGAAAAAGGAAATAATACCTGTCAAATCCTTAGATTTCTTATGGTGGGTATTCTGGCAGCAGCCATAGACATGGGCCTGTTAATCCTACTGGTAGAGGCCTTTTCTTTGTACTATTTGCTGGCAGGTTTAATCTCTTTTATCGCTGCAGTTATTTTTAATTATTTGGTAAGCCGCATCTGGGTGTTCCAAGGGGGGCGATATTCCCGGGGCCTGGAATTTATGGTTTTTGTAGGGGTCAGTGCCGCAGGGCTGGCTTTAAATCAGCTGATCCTATTAACTTTAGTAGACATGCTGAAGGTCCATTACCAGCCTGCTAAAATTATATCTATTATGGTAGTAGCCCTTTGGAACTATATCCTCAAAAAAAAGTTTGTTTTTAAGGGGTAGGTGGTACATTTGAATATACTGGTTACCGGGGGGGCCGGGTTTATCGGTTCGAATTTTTTAAACCTTTATGTCCCCAGATATCCATACTACAACTTTATTAACTTAGACAAGCTTACTTATGCTGCTAATCTTTTAAATTTAAAAAATATAGAAAACAGTGATAATTACTGTTTTATCCAGGGAGATATCGCGGATTACGGTCAGGTAAACCGGGTATTTGAAAAATATCAACCGGATATTATTGTACACTTTGCGGCGGAAAGCCATGTGGACAGAAGCATTGCCGGTCCCGGGGAATTTATACATACCAATATTGTCGGCACCTTTAACCTCCTGGAAAACTGTCGGAAACACTGGGACAATCCCTTAGAAAAAGTGTTTCACCATGTAAGTACCGATGAGGTGTACGGCTCATTGGGGGAAACCGGTGTTTTCACTGAGGAAACCGGGTATGACCCCAGCAGCCCCTACTCTGCCTCCAAGGCCTCCGGCGATCACCTGGCGAGAGCTTACTACCGCACCTATGGCTTACCCGTTAAGATAACAAATTGTTCCAACAACTATGGGCCTTACCAGTTTCCGGAAAAGCTGATCCCCTTAATGATTTTAAATGCTTTGGAGGGAAAACCTCTGCCGGTCTACGGCCGGGGAGAAAATATCAGGGACTGGCTTTATGTGGAGGACCACTGCCGGGCTATTTGGGAGGTTTTAAGCCGAGGCAAAACAGGTGAAACTTATAATATCGGTGGAAACAATGAATGGAAGAACATTGATATAGTCAATAGGATCTGTGAGGTCCTGGCAGAAGAACTGGATATGGATACCTCCATTTATAAAAAATTAATTACCTTTGTAGAGGATAGGCCCGGCCATGATCTGCGCTATGCTGTAGATTCTACTAAAGTATTGGGGGAATTGGGATGGCAGCCCCGGGAAAACTTTAATACCGGGTTAAAGAAAACTATAAAATGGTACCTGCAAAACCGACAATGGGTGGACAGTGTTAAAACCGGAAAATACCGGAAATGGCTAAAAATGAACTACAGCAGCAGAATGGCCCTATGAACACCTAAATTATGCTATCTGTAAACTAAAAAAGATTTTAAAGAACAAGGAGATACGGGGTGAAATAACATGGAGGAGCACGTAACCCAGGAAGTTGATCTCAGGGAGGTAATCCGAATTCTCCGAGAGAGGCTTTTATTATTGATTATCATACCTTTCCTGGCGGTTACGGCCAGCGCACTTATCAGCAGCTATTACCTTATCCCTGTTTATAGGTCCACCGCCAGCCTGATGGTATGGGAGTATTATCCGGATGCCCCCGATTATCAAGACCTCTACTTTAACAACTATCTTCTCACCACCTACCGGGAGATTGCCAAAAGCCGGATGGTAGCGGAGAAAGCAGCGAACAGGCTGGAAACTTCTTTGTCCCCGGGGCAGCTCAGGGGGAAGGTGGATGTCCATGTGGTAGAGGGCACAGGGATGCTCTTCATCACCGCTTATGATTCCAATCCCCAATTAGCCGCCGACATAGCCAATGGATTAGCTGCTGCTTTACAGGAAATAATGCCCCCGGTATTTAATATGGATAACCTTAAATTAATAGACGAAGCCCTTGTGCCCGGGAGGCCGGTGTCTCCCAACCACCGTTTAAATATGACGGCAGCGGCAGTAGTGGGATTAATGTCGGCGGTAGTTCTGTCTTTTTACCTGGAATTTTTAGATACCACCATAAAAAAACCTGAACAAGTACAAAGGTACCTGGAATTTAAAGTTTTGGGGGTTATTCCCCTGGTGAAGGAAACCCGAGGCAAGGAGAACTGAAGTGAATCTGAGCATAATAGTACCTGTATATAATGTAGAAAAATATTGTGCCGCAACCCTAAAATCTTTAATTAGCCAGAGGGAAAAGGAATTTGAAATAATCATCGTTGATGATGGTTCTTCTGATAAAACGATCAGCACAATAGAGGAGATATTTAAAAAAAGCACTTTCAAGAATTATAAGATATTCAAACAGGAAAACAGCGGAGTAAGCTCTGCCAGGAATAGAGGGTTATCTGAATCTCAAGGAAAATACGTAATGTTTCTAGATGGAGATGATTATGTATCTGAGGATTTAGTGAAGAATATATACTGCTGTATGGGTGAACAGGAGATGGAGGTTCTATGCTGGGGATACAATACGGTTAAGGAAGATAAAACCGTTATAATTAACTATATTCACAGGTTTGGTTTAAATCCGGAGAATAATTGCCTTACGGGAATTGAAACCTTAAAGAAAATAATTCTAGAAAAGGCCATGTGGATCTGGACCGGCAGTGCAGCCTACAGCAGGGAATTTTTATTGGAGAATAATTTTAAGTATACTCCAGGCTGTTTTTGTGGGGAGGATCAGGAATTTACCTATAAAGCCTTATCCAGGGCGAAAAAGGTGTATTTTATAAACAAAGTGCTGTCTTTTTATGTCCAAAGGGAAGGATCTATCTCCAACCGTTATGACCTGAAAAAATTTGATATCATCGGTGCCTTGAAAAGAACCTGTGAATATCTTAATAATATTCCCGGGGAAGACTTAAATGAAGTAATTAATGAGTTGAATACTAAAAAAATAATAATAAATTACTTTAATGCCCTGGAATCCTGTCTGTATTATTCCCACAGGAAGAACATTGGCGTTCTGCTCAGGGAGATTGATGAAAAATATCCTCAATTAAATAAAGAAATGATTAAAACCATGAAGGCTGTCCCTAGAAAAAATAATAAAATTTCCAGAAAAATCAAGTATTACTTAATTTCTCCCTCATTATATTATGCGTGGGTGAAAAAACCGTTTGTGCAGCCGGGTGATTAAATATGGTTATAAAATCAGCTCCCATAAACAAGTGGAAATATTTCGGCCTTGAGGACAACTCTTTGTTCCCCAAAATTCTTTTATTATTACTGATGCTCATTGCCTTCATGAGCATCAGCGAAGAATTGTTTATGTTGGGGGGGAGGACTCTCACTGCACCCTTAATGGCTTTGCTGGGGTTTTTTTTAATACTGGACATTATAGTCAGTGAAAAATTGGTTATCCCAAAGCCCCTGGTATTTTTGTTGATGTTATTTTTCTCCTGGTCCTATCTCTCGGTTACCTGGGCCGAGACTTTTTCCCGCTGGCATGTGCTTCGATTGGCAGAAGTTTCAATCTTTTTCCTGGCTTTTCAGTATATATGCAGTAATGACCGAAAGTTTCGCATAATTATTCTGGTAATCTTTTTGGCAGGGGCATTATTTAGCTGTTACGGTTTGTATAAGGCTTTACTTCTGCAGGACTTTGGAAGGCAGGTTTTGGTAGATTCTCAAAATCCCAATAATTTTTCCAGAAGCCTTACCCTTTCCCTTCTGGCGGCCCCTTTATTGTGGGATTGGCTGAAAAATACCTGGACCCGGTCCTTCCTGCTGTTGGGATCCATGGTAATCGTAACTATGATTTTTTTAACCGGTTCAAAGGGTGCCTGGATTGCTCTCTTGATTACCTTTATCACTTTTACGGTCTTCATCAGTCTGAAACAGAAAAAAATAAATTCCCGCTTACTAATGACAGCGGTCCTGTTATTTACTTTGATTTTCTTTGTTATCTTAATGGGGGGCGAATTATTTGCCCGATTTGAAGCCTTTGTAAGGTTTACAGACTTAATGGAAGAGGGTATAGGCACGGCCACGGGCAGAACAGAAATCTGGAGCGCCGGTTTCAAGCTTATTCAGGACAACTTTCTTTTTGGCGTAGGGTTAAACAATTTTGCTTATTGGGTGGGGAGAGAACCTCACAGTATATATATTTCCATACTGGCAGAACAGGGAGTGATAGGATTAATCATCTTTTTATTATTTATGGGGATTATTATTTGGGACCTGTTAAAGTTTAGTAAAGATATCAGGGCCCAGACAGCACTGCTCTTTACTCTAAGTGTTTTATTTGGCGGGCTGGCAGCAACTAATTATTTTTTACGATATTTTTGGATAGCCCTGTCCCTGGGTGCCTGCATACCAAGAATAATAAGGGTTGAAAAGCTTAGAAAAAATTCAACCTGCAAAAATTAAAAATAGGATGCAGGACAAAAATATAAGTAGTAGAATAGAATAAACATTAGTGCAAAAAAATTAACAAGAAGACGATTGTTATAGGGGTGATGATAGAGAAAGTATGAGCAGATCATTGGGTTCTTTCAACAGTACTCTGAAGCGTAAAATAATAACACTTATGGTAAACTTAATTAAGAGTAAACCTAAAATTTTAAAGCAGTATACAAATATATTTAATAGAATTTATAATGAACAATCCTTCAGTAACATGGTGGAGCATGAGGCAATGCTGGCTGACAGAGCCCGGGTTGAGTTCTATTATGCCGCTATCTCCAGGTTTGTAAAGCCCGGGGATACAGTGCTGGAGCTGGGAACAGGATTGGGGATACTTTCTTTTTTTGCAGCCCAACAGGGGGCAAAGAAAATATATGCTATCGACCACTCGGATATTGTTTCAGCCGCAAAAAAAGTGGCTGAATATAACCAAATTAATAATATAGAGTTTCTCAAGGTTCACAGCAAACAGTTAACCTTAGATACACCGGTAGATGTTATTATTCAAGAACAAATGGGCAATTTTCTTTTCAATGAGCATATGGTGGAAAATGTGTGCGACCTCCGGGACCGATTTTTAGTAAAGGGAGGGATAATAATCCCCAGCCGTTTTGAATTTTTTATTGAACCGGTAAAAATTAACGACTTAAGTTATGTGCCCTACATAAGAGAGCAAAAAATTCATAATATAGATTTTTCCTGTCTCAAAGAAGCATCATCAGGTTTCCGTTACAATTCCGTTATGCTGAACCAGCCATGGTCATTTGATTTCTTTTTAAGCAGGCCTGAGTCTATTTATGACTTTGACCTTCACACCATCAACCCTACCGACATACCCAATGAATTTACATTTTCAAAAAAAGTAGCCCGAGGGGGAAGGTTGGATGGGTTTATTGTCTATTTTAGATGCCTCCTGGATGATGATATTGTGATTACTACTGCACCAGAAGAAAGTCGTGCTTCCAATTGGAAGTATTTTTTACTGAGGGTGGAGTCGGATATTGTCGAAAAAGGACAAGAAATCAACTTTGAGCTTAAGGCGGAGAATATCAATGTGCCCCAGACCTGGCGCTGGAGCCATTCCTTATAAGTTTTTTTTAAATTAGATTAGCCCAGAACACGGGAGTGATACCATGGAAAGTTTTGAGGTTTTGGAAATTGAAGATGACACCCGTTGGCTGGAAGAGTTGAAGCAGGTAGGGACCTTTGATATCTATCATCTGCCCTCTTACCACCGGCTCTCGGAAACAGCCGGTGAGGGACGGGGTGTAATGATTATTTATAAAAACAACGGCCTGACGGTTCTTTTCCCACTTCTTCTCCGCAGAATCCAAGACCTGCCATTTGTAAAAGATATGGGGAAAGGCTTTAAGGATGCAGTATCGGTATATGGGTATGGGGGCCCTGTGGCCTCCCGAATGCCGGTAGAGGAAGAAAAGGCATCTTTTTGGAAATGCCTTCTGGACTACTTGAATTCTGCCCGGGTGATTTCTGTTTTTAGTTCTCTGCACCCTCTTTTGGGGCAGGAAAATATTTTAAGGGGCCTTGGAGAGATTATGCCCACCAGCCCTACTATTTCCATAGATCTCACCGGCACAGAAGAAGCCCAATACAGTGATTACCGAAAGTCCCATAGAAGAAGGCTCAAAGGGTTGGAGAAAGAGGGCTGCGTATGTTTTGAAGACCGGGAAAAGCAGTACTGGGAGGAATTTGAAGAAATTTACCTGGAAACCATGGAGAGAGCCAATGCTTCCCGTTACTACTTTTTTTCTAAAGAATATTTTTCATTCTTAAAAAAAGAGATGGCGCAGGATATTCACCTTTTTGTCTGCCTGAAGGGAAGTACAGTGATAAACGCTGGAACGGCTTCTTTATGTAACGGTATTGTTCAGGCTCATCTGGGGGGAACCCGCAAACATTACCTGGCTTTGTCCCCGGAGGTGCTTTCAGTGGATACCCTTCGGGCTTGGGGTAAGGAGAAGGGCGCCCATACCTTACATCTGGGCAGAGGGTTTGGAGGGGCTGATGATTCCCTTCTTCATTTTAAGAAAGGATTTTCCAAAAGGGATCATTCTTTTAATTTCTGGAAATGCATTATAAGGAAAGATATATACAGCCAACTCTATGGGGAACTCTGCAGAAAAACCGGTGTTCAGCCCGAAGGGGCTTATTTTCCTGCCTACAGGCACCCGGCCTTTTTTGAAGGACACCCCCGGTAGTGCAAAAGAGCTAATTTAACAGACACCGGGAAAAAGGGCTGTAGTTTAGAGATATGATTTTTGGAAAGGGGTCAAGATAATGGCCGGGGATTTATTTAAAGCATTCAAGGAACCTGTTTTTGTCACCCGTCCGGTACTGCCGGACCTGAAGCAGTATACGGCCAGGCTGGAACAGATCTGGGAATCAAAATGGCTCACCAACCAATGGCATCAACATGAAATGCTGGAGGACAGGCTGGCGGGAACCCTTAAAGTTCCTCTGCTTTCCTTGTTCAATAATGGTACCACTGCACTTATGCTGGCCTGCAAAAGCCTCAGGATTACCGGGGAGGTCATCACCACTCCCTTTACCTTTCCCGCTACCCCCCATGTTTTAACCTGGAACAACGTAAAGCCTCTTTTTTGTGATATCCACCCGGTAACTATGAATATAGATGCCGAAAAAATAGAATCTATGATTACTTCACAGACTACGGCAATTTTAGGGGTACATGTCTTTGGCACCCCTTGTGAGGTAAAAAAAATCCAGGAGGTAGCAGATCTGTACGGACTTAAAGTAATTTATGATGCCGCCCATGCTTTTGGGGTAGAAATTGACGGTGTGGGCATTGGGAACTTCGGAGATATTACTATGTTCAGTTTCCATGCTACCAAGCTATTCCATACCGCCGAAGGGGGAGCTCTGACTTTCAAAGATCCCCTGCTTAAAAATCGCCTGAATCTATTGAAGAATTTTGGAATCAAGGGAGAAGAAGAGGTGGTTATGCCGGGGATAAACGGGAAAATGAACGAGCTTCAGGCAGCCCTGGGCTTGACTATTTTAGATATTTATGAGGAAGAGAGAAGAAAAAGAAAAGTTCTGGTTCAAAAGTACCGTCAGGGGCTGAAGGATGTTCAGGGAATCACCTGTCTGCAGGAATTCAGCGGCATAGAGGGAAGCTTCCAGTATTTCTGCGTTCGGATCAATGAAGAAGCTTTTGGGAAAAGCAGGGACTATGTTTACGAAGAGTTAAAGAAATACAATATATATACCCGAAAATATTTCTATCCTTTGTGCAGCCAGTATAACTACTATGGTCACCTGCCTTCTGCTTCTCTTTCTAATCTGCCGGTGGCCCGCAGGGTGGTGAAGGAAATATTGACTCTTCCTTTATACGGGGAACTCAGCGGCGGGGATGTAGAGGCCATTTGTGAAATATTAATTCATTTAGGCCGGGGGAAACTTTAAAATGTTACCTAAGGTCAGTATATGCATGCCTACCTATAACCAGGAAAAGTATATCGCCGAAGCAGTTGACAGCGTGTTGATGCAGCAGACGGATTTTGATTATGAACTTATTATAATGGAGGATTATTCTACCGATAGAACCCGGGAAATTGTTCTGGAATATAAGCATAAATATCCAGAAAAGATTGTGCTTTTGCTGAATGAAGAAAATACCGGAGCTGAAAGCTTGATTGGTTTTGTTAATGTCTTCAATTACTGCAGGGGCCAATACCTGGCTTTTTTAGACGGGGATGATTACTGGACTTCTCCCCATAAGCTGCAGCGGCAGGTGGATTTTTTAGACGGTCATGAGGATTTTGCCATCTGTTTTCATGCTACAGAATTATTTTGCCAGGAGGATGACTCCTTCCAGCCGGTGATTAATCCTCCCTCCCCTTTCCGCAGGGAAAAGATGACTATTGAAGACCTGCTGGAACGAAATTTTATCAGCACTTCTGCTTACATGTGCCGGCGGAGCGCCCTGGGGGAACTTCCCCCCTGGTACTTGTACCTCTACATTGGAGACTGGCCTTTGTTCCTTTTATGTGCTCAGCATGGTTACATAGGGTATATTGATGAAGTAATGTCCAGGTACAGGCAGCATCCTGCGGGAATCTGGTCCTCCAATACTAACAGGGGAAAACTTGAGGGTGTGATTGAAATGTATCAATTGATTAACTCACATTTTTCTTACCGTTACAGCAGGATAATTAATAATCAGCTGAAGAAAATGTATTTTAAACTGATGAAGGAGTTTCTCTTAGAAAATGATCTGGTCAATGCCAAAAAATGCTATCACCAGTGCCTGAAGAGGTGGAAATACAAAGAGGGGTTAAAGAATACCCGGCTGCTTTCCAGGCTTGGCTTTCGGGTATGTTTTCCGGGGCTGTATAAGATATTTAAGGCATCGGGCTCTGTAAAAGATGGCTGTAATTAACAAAGTAAACGGAGGAATGCTCCCTTGGCAGATGGTAAGGGTTACCGGCTAAACATTGTTAACCCATTAATATTTACGAATGAACCGAAAGAAAGCTTTATAAGTGTAATTGTCCCGGTTTTTCAAGATGAGCAGGGGCTTAAAACCCTTCTTTCTTCCCTGGAAAAACAAACTTTGAGCAGGGAGTGGTATGAAATCATTGTGGCCAACGATGGAGGGGCGGAAGAAATTACCCATATCTGCCGAAGGCATGGCACCAGAATGGTGGAAATTATGCCCAATGGCGGTTCTTATTTTGCCAGAAACCGCGCAGTAGAAATTTCTAAAGGGGAATATTTGGCCTTTACGGACTCAGACGTGACGGTTCCCCCGGATTGGCTGCAGAAAGGGCTGCAGGCCCTTAAAAAATGGGATTATGCCGCCGGAGAGATATGGATAGACAGAGAAAAAATTCTGAACTTAACCCACTATTACCAGCAGAATGCTTCATTTTTGGTGGAGGATTACATGAAAAATGAACATTTTGGCCCTACGGCTAACCTTTTTATCAGGAGAAAACTGATACAATCTGTGGGGGGCTTTGATGAGAGGCTTTTCTCCTCCGGTGACCATGAATTCGGGGAAAGGGTAAGCAGGGAATCAGAGTTTAAACAGGTTTACCGGAGTGATTTAATGGTTTTCCATCCCCCCCGGGATTACCGGCAGTTAATGATAAAATATGATAGGGTTGCTGCGGGTAAAAGGCAGCTTAATAGCCTATACCCCAAAAGATTTGCATACCGCAGCTTTTTAAAAATCTTAAAGCATATTATTTTCCCCAGGAAAATAAACACCGTGAAAAAGCTTTTTAAAGGTTCAAATATGAACATGCCGGTTTTATTTTTTTTCTGCTGGTGGATGAGAGCTGCAAAAAATATGTACTATTTAAAACATTTTTTTAAGCAGTATCACCAACCGCCGCCGGAACTTTCCAGTTTTAAAGTAAAAGAAATACATTAATCAACCTGGCTTATTATGCTTCTTCTAAGAAAGGAGAAGAACCAAAAAAATGGTGCCTGAAATTATCTTTTGGATTTTAACTGCAGTTCTCATTTATATTTATTTTGGATATCCCGTAATTATTTCCATTTTTTCTTATTTTATGACCAGGCCGGTGGTAAAAAACAATGAATATGAACCCTTTACCACCTTAATTATAACTGCTTATAACGAAGAAAAGCATATGGTGGAAAAGCTGGCAAATACTTTGGAACTGGATTATCCCCGGGATAAGTTGGATATTATTGTGGCTTCAGACGGTTCCAAGGACAATACCAACGAAATTGTAAGAAAATTTATTAAGCAGCATCCCGAAATCAGGCTGTTGTCCTTCAAAAAAAATCGCGGCAAAACAGCTGCACAGAACAGGGCTGTTACCTGTGCCCGGGGAGAGATTATTGTGTTTTCAGATGCCAATGCCAGGTACCGCCCGGATGCCGTTAGAAAACTGGTTAGAAACTTTTATGATACCCGGGTAGGCTGCGTCTGCGGGGAACTAAGATACCGTGTGGAGAACTGCGGGGCCGGGGAAGGGGAAGGGCTTTACTGGAAGTATGAAAAATATCTAAAAAAACTGGAAAGCCGGTTGGGGAATGTCCTGGGGGCCAATGGCTCCATATATGCCCTGCGAAAAGATCTATATGTACCTATAAAAGAAGATATTATCAGTGACTTTGTGGAACCTTTAAAAATAATTGAAAAGGGCTTCCGGGCTGTTTATGAGGAAAAAGCCGTTTCTTATGAAGATGCCTCCAAGAGTTTTCAGTTGGAGTTTCAACGGAAAGTAAGAATTATAACCCGAAGTTACCGGGGGCTCCTGTCGGTTAAAAAAATGCTGAATCCCTTAAAATATGGATTTCTGGCCTTGGGTTTGTTTAGCCGGAAACTTCTCCGGTGGTATACGGGGATTTTCCTGGGGGCGCTTTTTTTAACAAACCTTTATCTGGCTTTTTCTTCCAGAGGGTTTTTCTTGTTCACCCTGTTATTTCAGATGTTATTTATTTTTCTGGCCTTGGGTGGTATAATCAGTAAACGAAGCTTTAAACCGCTGTTAATCCCCGCCTATTTTTGTGTGGTGAGTTATTCTTCCATCCTGGGATTAGTTAACTACTACCGGGGAGACAGTGCAGTTTCATGGGTTCCCTCCCGGAAGTGACCTTCCATAAGGCTTATTGTACTCTGCTGTCTGGTATAAATTATTATTGTTAGAGAGTGAGCCGTAAGATTTCCTTAAAGGCTAACCTGGAAAGGATGTTAATTTAAGCATGCTTGAGACTCTTAAGAAACTAAATGTACTATTTACCTCCGGGGAAAAAAAGAAGGTTGGGCTGTTAATGTGTTTTCTGATGGTGGTAGCCTTTTTTCAGGCACTATCGGTAGTTTCTATCCTGCCTTTTATGAGCATGGTTATGAACCCGGAAACTATTTTAGAGGACCGCTGGATCAATTGGGCTTATTTAGGACTGGGCTTTACGGAAATTGGTTCATTTATTGTCTTTTCCGGTGTTCTTGTCTTGGGCATCCTGGTGGCAGGAAATGCCATGGCAGCTTTTACCACCTGGTACAAGCTGCTCTTTGTCTGGGAAAAAAATCATAATCTTTCCATGGCCCTTTTGAATAAATACCTGTCTCAACCTTATCCTTTTTTTCTGGACCGGCACAGTTCTGATTTGTGTAAGAATATACTGGGGGAAGTCAATGCTTTAACCTCCGGATTAATGATTCCTATCTTAAATTTAATTACCCGCAGCGTTGTGGTGGTTTCCATTGCCGTGATGCTGATTCTGGTGAATCCTTTAATCACGCTTTTAACGGTGCTGCTGCTGGGATTTTTATATGGAGCTATATATCTTTTTCTTCGGAAGAAACTAAAATCCAGCGGGAAAAAAATGTTGGAGGCAAATCAGTACCGTTACTTTTTGGCATATGAGACCTTTGGATTAATAAAAGACATTAAAGTCCTGGGCAAAGAATTTTCTTTTCAAAAAATATTTTCTAAACATTCCAAGGAATACTCTTTCCAGCATGCCTGGAATTCTACCGTAAGCCAGCTGCCCCGGTATTTTCTGGAAACAATGGCCTTTGGAGGAGTTATTGTTTTAACCCTTTATTTACTTTCTGTCAGTGGTGAGGCACACCTGGTGATTCCCATGGTTAGTTTATACGCCTTTGCCGGCTACCGTCTGATGCCCTCCCTACAGGAGGTATTTCAGGCTTTTGCACAGATACAGGTAAGTCAGGCGGTGCTGAATAAGATTTACGACGATTATACCGAAAAGTACGAAATGGGATACATGGACCGGATTACAGATTTCCAGGTAAAACCCCTTGTTTTCCAAGAAAAAATAGAACTGCAAAAGGTATCCTTCCGTTACCCTAATTCCGATGGCTTTGTCATAGAGGACTTAAATATGACCATCTATCCCAAAACCTCTATTGCTCTGGTGGGGTCTACGGGCTCAGGAAAAACTACTGTGGCAGATATTATCCTGGGGCTTTTAATGCCTCAAGAGGGCAGCATTAAGGTGGATGATGAAGTAATAGACGGAAACAACATCAGGAACTGGCAGCGTAACATGGGATATGTTTCCCAAAACATTTACCTTTTGGATGATACCCTGATCAGGAATATAGCCTTTGGCGTGCCCCAGGAGGAAGTGAATATAGCGGCGGTGGAAAAGGCAGCCCGAATTGCCAATATTCATGACTTTATTGTGAATGAACTGCCCCAGGGGTATAATTCCTTAGTGGGAGAACGGGGAGTCCGCCTCAGCGGGGGGCAGAGGCAGAGGGTGGGTATTGCCCGGGCGCTGTATCACGACCCTCAGGTTTTAGTGATGGATGAGGCTACCAGCGCCCTGGACGGGGAAACCGAGAAAGCTGTCCTCTCTGCCCTGGATAACGTGTCCTTGACCAAGAATTTAATTATTATTGCCCATAGATTTACCACGGTTAAAAATTGTGACCTTATTTATATGTTGGAAAAAGGTAAGGTTATCAGCTGTGGCACCTATGATGAACTGATTAGTTCCAATTCCCATTTTAAGTCCATGTCCAGCATGGGAGTCCAGTAGAGAATTATGTAAACCAAGAAACCTTTAGAGGTGGTTAAGTGGGAGAAAGCAAGCTGTCTGTAGTTATCAGTACATACAACCGGGAATCCCTCTTGTCTCAGTGCCTGCAGTCCCTGGCAGAACAATCCCTCTCCAAAGACAAGTATGAAGTGATTGTGGTAAACAATAATTCTACCGATGGGACCGGCCGGGTGGCGGGGGAATTTGCTAAAAAGTACCACAATTTTAAAGTTTTATTGGAGACTAAACAGGGATTATCCTACTCACGGAATCGGGGTTGGCAGGAGTCCTCGGGTAATTATACAGCCTTTATTGATGATGACGCCCGGGCAGGAGAGGATTGGTGCTGTCTTATGCTCAATGCTTTTGAAAATCTAATCCCTCAGCCCGATGTAGTGGGAGGGGAAATACATCCCTGGTACCAGGTGCCCCCTCCAGGCTGGTATTCCGATGATTTTGAAATAAGGACCCGGGGGCCAAAGGCCTGCTATCTAAGGGGGGAAAATCCCAAACTTTCGGGATCCAACATGGCTTTTAAAAGAAGCCTCCTGGAAAAATACCGGGGGTTTTCTCCCCGGTACGGTATGTCCGGGGGAAAATTGCGTATGGGGGAGGAGTCGGAATTTTTCCGCAGGATTATAAAGGACAATCCGGTAATCTGGTATGACCCGGAAATAAAAGTATATCACTGGACCCCTGCTTCTAAGATGAAGCTGATGAACATCCTCCGCCGGGAGTTTGAAGTGGGGGAAGCCCAGGCCAGCATGCAGAACCGCAAAATTTTCTCTCTATCATATGTAAAAAAACTTTACAGTTTTTTAATATTTTTAGCAAAGACACCCCTTGCTCTTTACCGCTCCCGGGAAAACCGAAAAGGTACAGCGGCCAGGAGGTTTAAGGAACTGGGAAACCGGCTGGGTTATCTGTTGGGCAGAGTATATGCAGAGGAAAATGATCTGTGACATCCTCACGGGGTCAATAGACCCCGTGCATCCTGGTAGTTCAGGATGACAGATCGACTTTCAATCCTTTGGTTTGCGCCAGTTACAGGGTTAAAACGATAACTGACGATACTGAGCACTTCGCCCAGGCCATGCCACATGGCATAATTATCGTTTTTTAAAAAATTAAGCACCGTGTTAATATCACGTTCTACTTTAAAGCCACACTTTGGACAAAGGTAAACCCTTTTGTTTGGTGGCATCTGCTGTTGGCTGCCGCAACCGGAACAGGTCCTGGTTGTACCCCTCTCATCGAATTCTTCGACCTGCTGAGCGTTCATAATGGCTTTGTAACGCAGGTATCCGATGAGTTTCTTGACAGGGTTGTTATTTTGAACCTGACGGTTGATGCGCTTGTCAACAATAACGATGCCCGTAGCAGCAAGGGTCTGCCCTTTGTTCCAGTTACCTATCTTAAAATTTGTATCCGGGTGGTCTTGTAAGATCTGGTTAGCCAGTTTGTGCAGGTAGTGTTTGGTCTGGGTGCGTATTTTGCTATATAAGCCGCTGATTTTCTTGTTCAGCCTGCGCCAACGCCCGGAGTGTTTCTGTTTTGTATCTCTTAGAGACTTTAGATGATCGATTAGCAGGTAATGCTTTAAGTTTAGCTCTCTTAAGGGGTTGATGTCATACTCTACAACTGAATAATCTGTCTTTATACCGGTCAATGTCATCTTGCAACCCGGGTCAAAATAGATAGTATGGGCATTGACACGTTTTTCGGGCAGCTGGACATGACGATTCAGCGATACGTACCATTTCTTGTCCCGCTGGTCATAAGAAACAACAACATTCTTGACCGCCTGGAAATCATACTCCCGTTGTGGTAATTTAATCTCGATCCAACTGGATTTATTCTTGCCGTAGGCCAGGCGCAAGATGCCGCAGTGGATTTCAAAGGAAACACCCTGCTGTGGGTATTTCTGGGTGAAGAAATATTTATATGATTTGAACCTGGGAGGCTTAACACCTGGATCACCTTTTTTATGCTTGGTGAAATACATCTGCCAGTTGGCATTGAGGGATTTGACTACTTCCTGTAAAACCTGGGAAGAGGGCACTTTCAATGCAGGGTGTTGTTGTTTTAGCAGCGGAAGCTGTTTTTTCTGTTGATAATAGTTGGTTTTCTTATCCCTATCATAACGCTCTCCGTTCAATCGGTTCCAGACGTCTTTGCAAGCATAAGAAACCGCCCAAAGTTTGTCTATAGCTGTTTTGTTCGGGGTAATGCGTATTTTGTCAGATAGGTAAAAGGCACTCACTATTTCACCTGCTTTTTTGATTTTCAATATATCTTTGGATAGTTTCCTGTGTAATACATTCTGCAGTCCCATAATACGTTGATGGGTTCCATATTTGATTTTTCCAATATACTTTCCTTAACTCAAGGGAACTGTATGAAAAGCTTCCTGCCAGAAATTCCTTTTAGTTTTTTTACAATATCTCCAGGCGCTTTTTTGGGATGTGCAGTCACAAAAAGATGTATATGATCCGGCATATTTCCATGTTGGCTATTTGAAACTCAAACTCATCAGCGATTTCATAAAATAGCTGATGACAGTAATCGGCTATTTACCGGTTAAGATCTTTTTACGGTATTTAGTTGACCAAACAATATGATACCAGATGTTGTAAACGCATGTCCTGGAACGTATGTTCTCCATGCAAATAGTATAGCATGCTTATAATGCAAATGCAAGTGTTGTATCCATTCATTTTGCGACATATAGTAGCTTTTCCGGCTTTCATCTCGGGGTCAATAGACCCCAAGGATTCCCGCCGGTATTTTCTAAAAAAAGGATTGTGTTTTTAATGAAGCCTTATGTTAGTATTATTATACCCACCAGAAACAGGGCACAGCTTTTGAAAACCTCCTTAAAGAGCGTGCAGGCCCAAACCTATAAAAATTATGAAGTGCTGGTGGTGGATGATTGTTCTACCGATGGTACCCTTGATGTGGTGAAAAATTATCAAAAACAGGGCATGGATATAGTTTATGTGAAACATTTAAGCCCCCGTGGGGGTGCCGCCGCCAGGAATACCGCCATAAAGAGATCCTCCGGCAGCATGACTGCTTTCCTGGATGATGATGACCTGTGGCTTCCGGAAAAGCTGGAGAAGCAGGTTAAGTTACTGACAGATTCCCGCAGTGAGACTGCTGCCGTTTATACGGGGCTTCGCTTCTGTGGGGAAAGTGACAATATCATTAAAGATGTTTTACCTGAGATAAGGGGAAACATCTTTGAACGATTACTGGAGAAAAACTATATAGGCACCCTCTCTTCGGTGCTCTTAAGAAAAGAGGCTCTTTTTGAGGTAGGAGGCTTTGATGAGTCTTTACCTTCAAAACAGGACCTGGATCTTTATTTAAGGATTTCTCAAAAATATGAATTTGATTATATTAAAGAAATTCTGGTTATTTATCGAAAACATCATCAGGGCCGCATCAGTGATAATATACATTCCAAGATAGAAGGCCATCACAAAATTTATAATAAGTATTATGCAAGTTTTAAAAAAAATCGCCGGGGCCACAGCTTCTACCTGATGAACTACGGCAGAAAGCTTTTGGAATTTAATTTAATTAAAGAGGCCAGGAAGAATTTTTTCAAAGCCTTTCTTATATATCCGGCAAACTTAGAAACCCTCCCTTACTTCACCCTCCTTTCCTTAGGAGAAAAGAATTATAAGAGGCTAAAAAGTTTAAGGCCGGGCAAAAATCCATAATTAATTGGATTAAAGGTGGGTGCCAGTGGATAAAGAAAAGATAGTTCATCTTACCAGCGTACATAATCCCTTTGACAATCGAATATTTCATAAACAGTGTAAAAGCCTGGCCGGGGCAGGCTTTTCCGTGGCATTAATTGCTCCCGGGGAAAAAAATCAAGTGGTGGAGGGCGTTTTTATTCGGGCTCTGCCCAAACCTAAAAACAGGATTATCCGGATGCTGCTTACATCTATTGGGATACTTAAGGCCGCAGCCGCGGAGAAGGGACAGGTTTATCACCTGCATGACCCGGAACTAATTTGGGTGGGGCTTTTGTTACGATTAAAAAAGAAAACCGTAATCTATGATGTTCATGAAGATTATGAGAGTTCCATTGCACTGAAAGAATATATTCCCAGGGTTTTACGGCCCATAGCAGCATCAATTTTGGGAGGTCTGGAGCAAAAGCTTTCCAGGTTTTTTACGGTGATTCTGGCGGAAAAGTACTACATTAAGCGTTTTCCCCGGGGGGTTCTGATATTAAATTACCCGGATAAAGCCAGGTTTTCATGGACTGACAAACCTCACCTTGAGGCCTCTCGGCCAAAGCTTTTGTATACGGGAAATATTTCAGAAGACCGGGGAGCCTTAATTTACCCTAAAATACTTAAAAGCATGAAACAGGTGGAATTGTTCCTGGTGGGAAGATGCAGTGGGAAATTAGCCCAAGAGATGTATCAGCTGGCGGGGGAGGAAAAACACCGGCTGCATATTGCGGGAATAGATAAGCATGTCCCCTTTGATGAAATAATGAATTATTATAAAAGGGGAGGCTGGACAGCGGGGCTGGCGATTTTCCCTGCCACGGAACATTACCTAAATAAAGAACTGACAAAATTCTTTGAATACATGGGGGCCGGCATACCCGTTATCTGTTCTGATTTTAAGGCCTGGCGTAATCTTATTGAAAAGACAGGCTGCGGCATAGGTGTAAATCCTAATGATACAGAGGAAATAAACGCAGCTGTAAATTATTTAATAAATAATCCTGAAAAAGCCGCCGAAATGGGTAATAAGGGCCGAGAAGCAGTAAGGGAAAGCTACAACTGGGAAAATGAAGAGAACAAGCTGATCAAATTGTATGAGCAATTAATTTATGGTGATTCTTAAAAAAATAATGGAGAACATATATGAGAAATATTTTGTTTATTACCGAACATTATCCCTCCAGGAACAGGCCTGGACGGGGGGCTTTTGTCCAGGCACTGGTTAGAGAGATGGCCAGGGCAGGGGTAGGGTGTACTGTGCTTACCCCCCGGGGTATGTTCTCCCAACGTTTTGAAAAATCAGAACCCCATTCATTTATAGATGATACTATTGATAACCCTATAACCATTATCAACCCCAGGTTTATCACCTTTTCCAACAGGAAACTTCTGGGCTATAATTCCTTTGATTTAACGCAAGTTAGTTTTGAGCGTTCGGTATTAAAAGCGGTAAAAAAATATAAATTAAGGCCTGATGTGCTGTACGGCCATTTTCTTTATTCCTCCGGAGCTACCGCCGTCAAGCTGGGGGTTAAGATGAATATTCCCTCTATTGCGGCCATAGGTGAATCAGAACCCTCCAGGCATTTTAAAAACAGGGGGATATACGTGAAACCGGAAAAAGATTTTCAAAATGCCTCAGGGATAGTCTCTGTTTCAAAAGCCAACAGGGAATTCTGCCGGGATAAGCTTCACCTTCCCGATGAAAAGATTCGAGTGTTTCCTAACTGTGTGGATTTTACCTCTTTTTATCCCAGGAAAAAAGCAGAGATGAGGAAAAAGTACGGCTTTCCCCCGGATAAAACTATCATTGCCTTTACCGGTGGGTTAATTCCCCGCAAGGGCCCCCACAGGGTTTTGGAGGCGGTAAAGGGGATAGAAGATATAGGAATTATTTTTATGGGTCAAGGGAAAATACCTCTAATTGGAGAAAACATCTTATTTAAAGGAGCCGTTGAGCATTCCAGGGTTCCTGAATTATTGTCTGCCGCAGATATGTTTGTGCTGCCTACCCTGGCGGAGGGCTCCTGCAATGCCATTATTGAGGCTATGGCCTGTGGGCTGCCTATTATTTCCTCCGTAGGGGATTTTAATGATGATATTTTGGGCCGGCAGTATTCCCTGCGGGTTAATCCTTTAGATATACAAGAGATCCGCAGTGCTGTTTTAGCCCTGCATAATAATGAGGAAATGCGCTGCAGCATGTCTAAAGCGTCCCTGGATAAAGCAAAAAGTTTTAACCTGTCCTGCAGGGCAGAAGGGATATTGCAATGGATAGAGGAAATTAAGGGAGGTTTCACCTATGGATTTAACCAAATTCAGAGTATACGTAAGGGCATTTGAGCCGGAGGATTATAAAACAACCATAACCTGGCGAAGAGATGAGGAGTTATGGTCTCTTTTGACGGGCAGAAGGTACTATGTGTCTTCAGAATATGAAAGGAAATGGGTAAATGATGCTATTTTTGATAACCAGGATAATGTCAGGCTAGCAGTATGCCTTAAGGAAAATGACCTTCACATAGGAAATACTTCCCTGGACAGCATTAACTGGTTGAACAGGAATGCCTGGCTGGGAACCATGATTGGAGATAAAAGATACCGGAGCCAGGGGTACGGTTCTGAGATTGCCATTTTAATGCTTCAGCATGGTTTTTATGATTTAGGCCTGGAAAGGATTTCAATTGATATATTATTGTCCAATACGGCGGCCTATAAGGGAATCGAAAAATGCGGCTTTAAACATGAAGGGGTTTTCCGGCATGCCGTATACAAGAATGGGAAGTTTGAGGATTTAAAAATTATGTCTTGTTTGAGGCAGGATTTTGAAGAGGTCTTGAAAAAAGAATCCCTATACCCTTAAAAATTATAATTAAAAGAATAAACAGTAAAATTAGCAGGATTTTTTACATCTAACAAGAATAGGTATAGGGGTGTTTAAAAAATGGAAGAGACTGCCTCCTCTCGGAGGCCGGTCTGACAGCAGTCTCAAGTAAAGGAGAAACAAGCATGGAAGAACACATGGAGCAAGAGATTGATATTCGGGATATATTTTATATCCTGCTAAAGCGAATAAAGTTTTTAATTATTATTCCTCTGCTGGCGGCTTTAATCAGCGGTTTGGTCAGCTATTTCTACTTGACCCCAATATATGAGGCTTCCACCACCTTAATGCTCTGGAAGGAGCAGACAACAGAGGTGGTGTACCAGGATATTCAGTTTAACCGGCAGCTGGTTAATACCTATCGGGAAATTGCCAAAAGCCGCCTGGTAGCAGAAGAGGCTGCCAAAAGGCTGCAGATGAATTTGACCCCGGCAGAACTCAGCAGCATGGTAGAGGTTTCCCTGGTTAAGGATACGGAAGTAATTTCCATCAGCGTTACCAATAAAAATCCCGAATTGGCTTCTATCATTGCCAATGAAGTGGCTGAGGTTTTTCAGAACCAGGTGCCGCTGTTGATTAAGATAGATAACGTTAAAGTAATAGACAAGGCTGTTCCACCGGTCAGCCCTATAGCTCCCCGCCCTCTTTTGAATATAGCGGTAGCCGGAGTTTTAGGGTTTATGGTAGCTGTTGGCCTTGCCTTTCTCTTGGAATACCTAGATGATACGGTGAAAACCCCTGATGAAGTCCACCGGCTTTTGTCTCTGAATGTTTTAGGCACAGTTCCTGCTATTGAGGAGAAGAATTAAGGTATAAAGGAGATAAACGCCGGCCCCTTTTAGAATAATATTCTCAGAGGGACCGGCTTTTTTTTCAATCCTCAAATATCTAACCCAGGGTATTCTATGGATAAAGAGATTGCTTATCATTAGTTAAGATACATTATATGGTTAGGAATCCATTATTTCTATATAAAAGTTAGCAAAATTTGCAGGAATATACAATGGTTTGTAGAATAAAAGCATAAAGTTTAACTACTTAAATATTAATCTTAATATGTATCCATCAATATAATGGGTAACAGCCGGATAGGGGTGGTAGTTTGTCCTACATAGATATACATGCCCATATCCTTCCCCAGTTGGATGACGGCCCTAAGACCCTGGAAGAATCTCTGGAAATGGCAGAGATGGCCGTCAAGCAGGGAATAAGCAGAGTGGTTGCAACACCTCATGTGGTGGAGGGTATCTTTGATAATGGAAAGCCCCTCATCTTAGAAAAAGTCCGGGAATTACAAGCTGCTTTACATAAAGAAAAAATCCCTCTGGAGATAATCCCCGGAGCGGAAGTTCATATATCTGTAAATATACCTGCACAGCTTGAAAAAAAAGAACTTTTAACCATCAATGATACCGGAAAGTATTTACTTTTGGAGCTGCCTCATTTTCAACCTATTCCTGCTTATCTGGAAAACCTTATCTTCAGCCTTTCAATCAAAGGGGTAAGGACCATTATCCCACATCCGGAAAGGAATATTAGTGTGCAGGAGAACCCCAATATTCTTCTTCCCCTGATTGAACAGGGAGTTCTGATGCAGTGTACCTTATCCAGCCTAACCGGATATTTTGGGGAAGAAGCACAAAAGGCGGCGGAGGTGCTTTTGAAGTGCCGCATGGTGCATCTTTTGGCGTCAGACATGCACAGCACCGGCGGCCGGCTCAAGTACTTTCAAGAATCTCTAAAGAAGGCCGAGGATTTGGTGGGGAAAGAAATGGTAAAGAGCATGATTACCTCTGTTCCGGAAATGATTCTGGAGGGAAGAGATTTTACAGTACCAGTGCCCCAAGAATATCAGGCCCGCACTGCGGGAAGGAACCTGTGGAGCTGTATCCTGGGGTTATTCACCTCCCGCGGGCAGGGTAGAAAGCCGGGTATTTAATAGACTCCTGGAACTAATATGTTCCAGGCATCATTCCTAAAGTAGGAGAGAAAGAATGAGGACAAAAACAAACATGGAACCAACAAGAGAAAACCGCAGCAAAATGCTGGTGAGCCATAATGCCACCAGCCCTGTAGCAGAGGCTTTTCGAACTCTTAAAACCAATATCCAGTTTTCCAGCATTGATAAGGATATCCAAACCCTCTTAATCACCAGTGCCCAGCCTTCAGAGGGAAAGAGCCTCACCACCTGTAATCTGGGCCTTACCCTGGCCCGCTCCGGTGTAAGTGTACTTCTGGTGGACGGGGATTTAAGAAAACCAACCATGCATAAATATTTTAATTTATCAAATCTGATGGGCCTGACTAACCTGCTCATTGACGACGAGTTGGACTTGGGGCATGTGGCCAACAATATTATGGATAACCTTACGGTTATGACCAGCGGACCCATTCCTCCGAATCCCACAGAACTGCTGCAGACAAAAAAAATGAGGCACCTTTTGCGGCAGCTTAAAGAACAGTTTGATATGATTATTATCGATTCCCCCCCGGTCATGGCTGTGGCCGATGCCTCGGTTTTGTCGATTCTGGTTGACGGAACCATCATGGTTGTAGGGCATGGGGTCAGCAGTAAGGCCTCCGTGTTGAAGGCCAAGGAACAACTTCAGATGGTAAAAGCCAATATTTTGGGGGTTGTGATGAACAAGGTCCCCCTCAATGGACAAGGGTATTATTATTACTATTATTATGGTGGGGACAAGTCCAAGCGGGAGAAAAAAACCGGTATTATAAATAGATTTTTAGGCAGGTTTTCCGGTAAGAAAAGATAAGGGGAGAGATGTTTTGGGCCATCCCAATCGTAAAAAAATGCGGGAGAAACGGAAAAAAACAAGACAGGAGAACCTTGAAAGAAGGAGTTACCTGTGGTTTTTAGATTTAACCCCGTATAATGCGGTTAAAAAATTAAAGGGTAAAAAAGATTCAATTGTATATAAGTAACCCATACTGCTGATGTGCTTTTTTTTAGCTTTCCGGCAGGAGGTTTTTTGTTGGTGTACTTATTACTATTTTTTTGGACTCTTAGAAAAGTACCTAAAAGGTGACTTGTGCCATGAATTATGAAAAATGCATGCAGGACTTTTTAGATTATATAGAGTTAGAGCGGAACTTGAGCCCCCAAACCCTTAAAGGCTACCGGGCAGAACTGGATTTAACGCTGAAATATTTTAAAAGCCATAATTTACCCCTGGATATTGGGGAAATAACCATACAGCACATAAGGAAATACCTGACTTACGTAAAAAAGGAAAGAAATAATTCCCCTGCGTCACTTAACAAAAAGATCTCTGTCTTAAGGTCTTTTTTTAATTTTCTAACCAATGATGATAGTTATGGAATTAAAATAAACCCTACCTTTAGGTTAAGTCAGATAAAAAAGGAAAGAAAGCTTCCCCAGATATTATCTTTAGAGGAAAGCAGAAAGTTTTTGCTGGGCATTAAAGAAGTAAGTTCTTATCCAAAAAGAGATTATGCTATTTTTCTAATGTTTTTACATACCGGATGTCGCTTAACTGAACTGAAAGAATTGACTATTACCAGCGTAGATTTACAAGAAAAATATGTGCGCTTTTTTGGGAAGGGCAGCAGGGAAAGGATTGTCCCCCTGCTGGACCAAACCTGTGAAGCTCTGGAGGAGTACTTGAAAATCAGGGAACCTTCCATAGAAACAAACCAGTTATTTTTAAACTCCAGAGGCAGGCCTATAAGTAAGGAGATTATCGCCAAAACCTTTAAAACCCTGGCCCAAAAGACAGGGGTTTATAAAAAAGGGTTAAGTGTACATAAGCTTCGTCATACCTGTCTGACCCTATTATTGAAAGAAGGTATCGATTTAAGGACACTGCAGGAGATAGCCGGTCATGCGGATATTGCCACAACCCAAATTTACACCCATGTGGCCCAGGTGGACTTAAAAAGACAGATGAACAAACACCCTCTGGCCAAAAAAATAGAGGATAATTTGATAACAGAGTAAGCAGGCTGCGGCAGAATTTTCGAACACATGTTTGACATGTTTTTGGAAAACTGGTATAATGTACCAGGGGTGCCGTCGGTGACCATAAAAAGCTGTTTTAAGGATTTTTTAGACTATTTGGAGCTGGAAAAGGGAGTAAGCCCTGGAACTGCATACGAATACAGCCTGGACTTAAATTTGTTTGCTGCTTTCTTAGAGCAGCACAACCTCCCACTGGAGGTTGGAGAGATCACCCTTCAGCATTTGAGGAAGTTTCTAGTTTATTTAAAAAGGGAGCGGAATAATTCTGCCGCCACCATTAACCGCAAACTTTCCACCCTGAAGTCCTTTTTTAGTTTTTTGCAGTATGAAGGAATATATGGGGTGAAAAATAATCCCGCTTTACAAATTTCGGTGATGAAAAGTTCAAAAAAATTGCCTCAGATTCTTTCCCTGGAGGAATGCTGCCACTTTTTATCTCAATTAAAAAATGTAAGCGCTTTTCCCCTCCGGGATTATGCCATGTTCCTTCTTTTTTTACAGTGCGGCTGCCGGCTGCATGAGGTAAAGGAACTAAAAATATCAGCCGTTGACCTGGAAGAAAAGCAGGTTCGCTTTTTGGGGAAGGGACAGAAGGAACGCATAGTCCCCCTGACCTCTGAAACCTGCCGGGCCCTCACAAGCTACCTGGAGGTAAGAAAACCGGTGGTGAAGACAGATATTTTCTTTCTAAGCGTATTCGGCCATCCCTTAAGCAGAAGGGGCATTCAGGATATCTTTCGCACCCTGGCGGAAAAAACCGGCATCTACCGGCCGGGCTTAAGTGTACACAAGCTGAGGCACACCACACTAACCTTACTCTTAAGAGAAGGGGTAGATATCAGAAGCCTGCAGGAAATTGCCGGCCATGCCAGCATATCCACCACCCAAATATACACCCATGTAACCCAGGAGGAAGTGCGGGCAAAAATGCAAAAACACCCCCTGGCCCGGCTGAAGAGCTCATTGGCGGATCGGGTGGAGGAGGTAGTGGGTGTGTATAATTGTAGTTTTTTTAATGGAAATGAGTATAATAGTAGGAAAGATAAGAGGAAGCTGTTTGACGGGAGAAGGGAATTATTGTAAGATAGGTGGTAGTAGGAGATATCTTTATAGTATGTTTTTAATATTTTGAAAGGGGGGTATATGCATGGGTGAAGCTAAGGAGGAATTATGTAAAATGATAGATGCCTTGCCGGCCAAAAAAATTAAAGTTTTAAAGATATTTTTAGAAAACCTATTGAAAACTAATTATATTGAAGATCAAGGTTGGCTGGAAGCTAACATGGGCATATTACCTTCCTATGAATGGAGGCCGGAGGGATTACCTAAAGGTCAGCCTATTATTTGTGAACTAAGGGCAGATGAATTGAAACCTGGCAAAAAATATCTCGATCTCTCAAAGTTCAAAGGTATAGCGAAAGGTGTTTGGGGAGTCGATGCTCAAAAATATATAGAGGAAATTAGAGATGAAGACAGGGATTAGTAAAGTTTTTATCGATACAGCCCCTTTTATATATTTAATTGAAGGTTCTAAAGATTATTCTAGCTATATTCAAAAAATATTTGAAGATTGTATGTCAAATGATATTATTTTATACACATCTATAATTACTTACTTTGAGTTTTGTGTAAAACCTTACCAATTAGACAAAGTTGAATTGATAAATAGTTTAAAGGAATTATTTTCTGAATTAGGGATTAGAATTATCTTAGCAGACTTAAATGTTGCTGATCTGGCCAGCAAGTTAAGAGCCAAATATGGTTTTTTAAAGCCAATGGATGCTCTTCAACTAGCTTCAGCTATAAGTGCAAACTGTCAGTTATTTGTTACAAATGATAGACAGTTAAAAAAGGTTTCTGAAATTGAAGTAACACTGGTAAGCGAGTGGTAAGGCAGGTGATATAAAATGAAAAGATTAGAAATCATTAATAAGGAATTGAAAGAATATAAAAAGCAAAAAATTATTTCAGAGTTAACACCTGTTAAAGAATTTTTAAAATTGTTAGAACAGAAATACCAGTGTAGTTTTTATGAATTTGTAACGAGAATACACAATGAACCTGAAAGCTTTGAAAAATGGGATGACTATATTGAATGGAAGTGGTATCAAAGAAAGCTTGAGAAATTAGAAAAAGACATTTTTGAGCAGAAATATAGTAAGTAAGGATGAACTATTATGTTTAAGCCTAATATATATGAATATTTTTATAAAGGTAGGTTATTTTTAATGGAGTGCAACATAAAAATTCCCCAACATATATATCTTGCATTAAAATTACCCGAAGGAGACAAAGAAAAGCTGCTTTTAATAGAGCTTGCAGTATCTTTGTATGAAAGAGGAATCTTATCCTTTGGGAAGGCAAGGGATTTAGCAAAAATGTCAAAGTGGGACTTTCATGAAGAGCTGGGAAAGCGAAAGGTTGAACGACATTATGATATAGAGTGCATGGAGGAAGATTTTTCTTATGGATATAAGACTTAGGCAGTTCGACGAATTTAAAATTGACCTAATTTGTATTTAGAAATTGCTTGAACTATTAATTTTAATGCACATAATGTTTACAAAATTTACCTGTCTTATTATAGCAAATAAGGCAAAAGTGTAATAAAAAAGTAATATTATAGTTATATTATACCAAGGTATAATATAACTTACTAAAAAGTATATAATATACAAAAACACCGCCATCCGAACGGTGTTTTTATATGTTATATACGACTTATCAGCTGTTTATTTGAAGAGTGCTGCAAAAAAATGAATATTCACATACACATACAATAGCATTTTCCAAAGCTCAAAAAGTAACAGGTTAATTGACTCAAAACAAGTTATAAAAAAAGTTAAAACTTACGTAAATTTCATATCTATTCTTGCAGGAATTTTAACTTAAAAAAAGAAATATAAGGAATGTGTTCAAATGTTGAACGCAAAAGGTATGATATATGGAAAAAGAATATGAAGTATTATCTCATTTAGGGAAGGAAAAGGAAGTAACCCAGCGCAAAATAGCTTCCGGAACTGGTTTATCCCTGGGGAGTGTAAATATTCTATTAAAAAAAATGGTTAAAAAGGGCTTGGTGAAAATCGAGCGCTTAAATACCAGGACCATTCGTTATATTTTAACCCCAAGGGGAATGAAAGAAAAAGCTCGGATCACATATCATTACATATCAAATTCTTATAGACTCATAACCGGTATATCCAATAACCTGGAAGAAATAATTGGTGAAAAAAAAGAGGCCGGTATTACAGAGATCTATTTATACGGCGAAAAGGACGATGTATACAGTATTATAGTGAATGTGCTTAACAATCATGGTTTTCCTTATGAATTTATAAGCGATATTGTAAGACTGAAGAGGTTGATCATAACTGAGAATAAAGGGCTTATCATTATTTGGGACGTAGAACTAGATAATGAAATCCCTGAAAACATAGAATATATAAATGTTTTAGAGCTGATTTAGGATTATTCTGTTCCTGATGTGCGATTGAGCTTTCCGGGAACCTTTGGTTTTGGTGTACGGAAAGCTTTTTGTGTTAACGTATCTGTTCATGGGCAGTATGGAAAATGAAGGTTGCCATATTTTAAGAAAATTACTTATTAACTATAAAGAAAGTGGAACCATGTAACTCAAGGGGAGATACGTCAGGCATTAAAGAAGCATCCTTTTAAGTAATAACAAAACCAAAAGGTATTAAAATAGAACTAATAATTTAGTAGTAATTATTAAGTTAGTAAAGAATAGAGTGTAGTAGCTTTCTAATAAGATATATTAAGGGGGGAACTGGATGAGTGATTCGGTTTCTAAAGACAGGCAACTAGTTTTTACCCTCAAGAGCTTACACGGAAGATTTCCACTTTCTTTACTAGCCAATGTATTTCAAGGTATCCAGAAAACGGGTTATTTATTAGCAATGGATATATCTCGATATTAAGCACAAAAAAGAATAAGAGTTCCTGAAAGAGGAGAGCCAGAAAAAATCGTAGATGTATATGATATTATTGAGGTTGATTTAAGACCATTAAAGCTTAATATTATTTGCGGTGATAATATTACATTAAAGTTTAAGAAAACCTTTGAAATCTAACCAGTATTTAATCAGGATATACAAGAATTTGAGTTTAATATTGAGGATTTTAACATATTAGCAACTGGTAAGCTAAGGGAAGAAGCTTTTGAATACTTAAAATCTGATGTAATTTGGCTCTGGCAAGAGTATTCTAATATTGAAGAAGAATTTGCAGAAGATGCAATTGAGCTTAGTAATCATTTACGTGATTTACTTGTGGAGGTAAGGTAAATGAAAAATACTAGGTCAAGGAGAGAGTTTGAAAATTCACTGAGGTAATAGCAACTACTCGAAATTTTCGAGTAGTTCAAAGAGAAGGAAATAGGGATGTTTCTGGAGATGTTGTATTCTACAACCTGGATATGAATTAAGTAATTGTTAAAATTGGGAGGAGGGTTAATGATGTCTAAGCCTATTAATAATAAAGAATTATTACTATTGTTAAAAAATCTTCCTGAACCAGCAAAAAAATCAGCCTATGACTATATTAAATTTTTATCCTTTACTTATTCACGGCCAGATTGGGACGAAATCATGAACTTAGAGCCTGATGATATTCCTTTAAGTGAAGAGGAAGAACGTCAACTTATGAATAACTCTGAATTTGTGTCATGGGAGGATGCTATGCATGAAATTAACCTACCAACTGACATTGAGTCGTGAGACAATTAAATTTTTAAAAAAGCAGGAAAAAAAGATTCAAACACGTATCTGTAAAGCATTAAAGGGGTTAACGGTGCGACCTCCGATAGGTGACATTAAACCGTTAATGAGCAGAAAAAATACTTTAAGACTTCGAATAGGAACATTTAGAGTAATATTTGAAGTAGACCATAATGAAAAAAAAGTATATGTTTTGGCAATAGATAATCGCGGAGATATTTTTAAATAGATATCTGTTTGATATTTCCTAATACCTGGTTAATATAGCTCAACAGAAAAATACCTATAAAAGAACAGGGAAACATATACAATTAATTTTATAGAGAAGAATAATATGAAAGATTTTGAAGAGTCAAATCAACAAAATTAAATAAAATTTTGAAATAGCTTTAAAAATATAGAATATACAAAAACACCGCCTGCCGAACGGTGTTTTTATATGTTCTTTATGAATATCAGCTGTTTGCTTGAAGATTTCTGCACAAAATGGGTATTGGTTGACTTGAGCTTTTTATGGAGGTCTAAATGGCTGTGACTGGTGAGGAGTATAATAGTCAGTTATATAATACGAGCATCAGTGTTTTCTATTTTTTAACTTGTGAGGATAGTGATTTAGTAAGAAAAAAAACGGCGTTAGCCGTTTTTTTCTTATTATAGCCTAAGATTATGATATTAATTGGTACAAGGATATTTTTAAAATCTTTCCTTTTTCAGGGAGGTACTATTGCTCCTTTTGTCGAAGTAATAAGTAAATCCCATGGAAAAGGAGACATTCATAAATAACAATTACATCAGATAAGACTACGCTTTATGGATTATTACAATCTTTAGGCCTTAGCCCAGCCATGCGTAACGACGAAAGAATCCTGAAAGCCTTGGAAAACGGAGAAGCTATTGACATATGCAAGGATTGAATGAACCTAGCCTTTTAGACCCTTTCTTTGATTTTCTTGCGGAGGTCGGCATTTATTCCTGTATCCAGAAAGTCAGTACTCTTTCTTATCGAAAAGTTATGGTCCCTATTGTGTTATTGCTTTTTTAGCGCAGTTAAAAGTGATGGTGTTGTTGAGGGTGGGACTGGGGGGAGCACGAAATGCAAAAATAGACTCCTATGAGAAATTTATTTTTATAAAAACTGTAGTAGTAGGAACGATATTAATAAATCTGAATACAGAAACGCGGGAAGGAAGTTGCGTTATGGAAAGAGTACTTATTACAGGCGGTTCTGGCTTTATCGGGACTGTATTGGTAGAAAAGCTACATAAAAAATATGAAGTTGTTATTTTAGATAATTTTTCTCCACAAATTCATGGGGATGACTATAAAGAATCTTATTTATATAATAATATAAAGGGAAAATGTGAAATAATAAAAGGAGACATTCGTAAGTATGATGACATTAGCTCAGTACTAAGTGGTGTCAACTATGTCATTCATCTTGCTGCTGAGACGGGAACAGGGCAATCTATGTATGAACTCAATAGATATACGGATGTAAACATCAAAGGTACATCTAACCTACTTGAGGTTATACTAAAAAACAAACTACCGATTAAGAAGCTAATCCTATCTTCTTCACGTTCTGTGTATGGAGAAGGTATGTATCTTTGTGAAACCCATGGTCTTGTTGTTCCAAATTCACGCGAGATAGAGGATATGAAGAGGGGCAATTTTGAAGTGAAGTGTCCCAAATGTGTTGGCAAAGTAAAGCTAAAAAAGACAACGGAAGACTGTCCTTTAACTCCGATCTCTTATTATGCTTACACTAAACTTGCTCAAGAAAAGATGTTTGAGGTAATGTGCCCAACAATGAGTATACCCTATACCATTTTTAGGTATCAAAATGTATATGGCGCAGGCCAATCTCTAAACAATCCATATACCGGTATTTTGTCAATTTTCTCAAAATTACTCTTAAAAAATGTGGCATTGAATGTATTTGAAGACGGCATGGAAAGCAGAGACTTTGTTCATGTTAATGATGTGGCAACGATTACTTGTAACGCTCTTGAGAACGCTAATACTAACAATCAACATATTAATGTAGGAAGTGGGGAAAGCATCTCTGTACTACAAGTAGCAGAAAAACTAAAAGCATTGTACAATTCAAAGTCGATTATCAATATATCGGGTGATTTTAGAAAAGGAGATATTAGGCATAACATTGCGAATATCGAAAAAGCAGGATCCCTATGTGGATTTAATCCTGAGTATGCTTTTAACAAAGGTATGGAAGACTTTGCAAAATGGGTTATTAATCAATACAGAACAAATGAACTAGTAACATTGGAAGACTTTTTTGGGCGCTCGTTAGATGAATTGAAGGAAACTGGCATGCTGATTAACGCTAAGGAGTGAGAGAGCGTGAGTACGAAAATGGTTCTGTATATTGGAACTCCTATATTTAACTATTATAAGAAAATTAAAACAGAAATTGAAAAACTGGGATATTCCGTTGATTATTATAATGAAATACCGAGCGAGAATTCTTTAATTAAGGGAGTTATCAAGATAAAAAGAAGCTTGGTTGATTCACTAATTCAAAGGTATTTTGACAAAATTATGTGTCAATCGAAAAGCAAAACCTACGATATAATATTCATTGTTAACTGTAAAGTGTTTACTCCCGTTATGATTAAACAGTTGCGGGACACTCAAAAGTCTGCAAGATTTATATTGTATATGTGGGATTCACTAAACTTATACCCACTTTGCAAGGAGGTAATTCCTTTATTTGACAAGGCTTACTCTTTTGATTCAGACGATTGCGGAAAAATAGATAATCTCACTTTTCTACCGCTATTCTTCAGCAGGGAATATGAACAGTTAGGTCAAGAGCCTGCCGGAGAAAAGGAATACGATATTGTTAGTGTATGCACCGCACATCCAAATCGCTATAAAGCTATGCATCATCTATTTCCTGAACTCCAGGCAAAGGGTATCAGAATATTTTCATATATGTTTTTGAACAAACTCCAGTATTTGTATAATAAAATGTTTGTATCAGAATTCAAGGGTGCAAAGCATAGTGAATTTAAATTTAAACCGCTGTCTGAAAGGGAAAACTTAGGAGTTCTACAAAGGTCAGATACGGTATTTGATATGCAGCACAATAACCAGAGCGGTTTGACAATGCGAACAATTGAGGCTCTCGGTGCTAAACGAAAGATAATTACTTCAAATGCAAATATTAAGAAGTATGATTTTTATAATGCTAATAATATTTTTATCTTGAATGAGCACAACTTATCCGAAATTGAATTATTCCTTAAAAATACATATGAACCTGTCCAGGCTGATGTATATAGTAAATACAGTTTGCACAGTTGGGTAGAGGCGGTCATTAATGAACGAAATAATAACTACCTAATAGAATGATACGAGTAATAAAGACTCTCTCAAGTTAGTCTGATTTCAGGGGCATGGTTTGTAACTTTTCTATGGCATCGCTCCTACACCATTAAATAGAAAGTTGGGAGGGGTGTAATTCATGAGCTTTATAAAATATCTGTGGGGGATTAGGGCAGTATTCTATAAATTACGGTTTCAATCAATTGGTAAGATGTCTTATATCGGTAAACCGTTATTTTTGCTCGGAACGAATAAGTGTAATATTGGCAATAGGGTAAGAATATATCCTGGGTTGAGAATGGAGATACATGGTAAGGGTGGGATATCTATTGAGGAGAATGTGTCAATCGGTCAAAATCTTCACATAATATCTAAAGACATAGAGCTAGTCATAGGAAAAAATACAACTTTATCAGGGAATGTTTTTATAACTAATATAGATCACGACTACAGGCAGATTGGGCAACATGTAATGAATCAGCATTATCTTGTCAAGGAAACAATTTTAGGCAAAAATTGTTTTATCGGGTATGGTGCTTGTATACAGGCTGGAACAAAATTAGGTAAACAATGTGTTGTGGGAGCAAATGCAGTTGTGCGAGGAGAATTTCCAGACTACTGTGTCATTGCTGGAGTACCGGCTAGAATTATAAGACAGTACAACAAAGATACGGGAGAATGGCAAAAGAAGTAGTCAAGCGAATAGAAACGGATGAGGTGCACTAAATTTGATATGACCAAAACACATCTAATGTATATGGAAACAGTAAAAAATAAATTGAGCCCGTGTTATGTTGAAGGTGGTCAGAATGAAAAATAAAAATGGGTACTTTATTTTCTTATTCTTCATTATTATAATTTTATTTCAAAAATTACTTGCTGAGTTTATGAGTTTCCATGGCTATGGTTCTTTTTTGAAGATTGAACTAGTGGTAATGTTTGTTGTTATATATATTTATGTAGTAAAAAAATCAGGTCCTTTGGGCACTTATTCTATTTTTTTAGCAACTAGTTTTATATTTCTATACTCAAGAATTGTTTTAGATATATTTAAATTACTTAAATTTGAAGAGTCTGTATTGTTTTCTAGAATAGTACTTAATGACTTAACTGTTATTATTGTGATTGAGTGTCTACTCTTTAGTCTGTTATTCTCCTTTTTGGCATTTCTTATGTTCTTTAGAAAGTCTGGCTGGGAGAAAAAAATAAGCACAAATACTTCTCTAGAAAAGATAAGTATGTGGATTCTGTTTATATTAGCTCCTCTTGTAATTTTAGACGCCTCATTAAAAATATACTTTGTTAGTCAATATGGATATTTATCACTATTTGATGGTCTATTTGTCCAGAACCCAGTGTATCGGTTATTAGGCTATGTGAGTAGGTCGTATATATATTTATTCTATGTGTTTTTGAGTTCTCATCCCACAAAAGCTAATTTTAAGAAGACTGCAGGACTCTTTATTTTAATTACCTTATTAGACATGTTGGCAGGTAAGCGAGGGGAAGCCATGATACTCCTTTTAATTGTATTATGGTACAACTTTAATTTTTATAACGGAAAAATCAAACTTAACCAAATTATTTTGGCTATAGGGAGTGTTGTAGTTTTCTCGCAGTTAACTTTGATGTTAAGAAGTGGTTTTTCAAATATTAGCTTCTTGGATGGTTTTCTTTCTTTCTTTGAGCTGAATGGGATGTCGATTTATGTATTAGGATACGTCGTTGAGTTAAGGGGTCTTTTTGTTAATGAGGGATTACCGTATTTCCTATCTCCTATCTATGATCTTTTTTTAAGGATATTAGGTAATAGCGCAGTCTTTTACCAAGGTAACACATTGGAGTTGCTTGAGAGTACTAATTATCTTGGTAGACAATTAACTTATTTTATTAATCCAGGTGCTTATTTAAATGGTCACGGAACGGGAACTAGCTATATTGCAGAGTTTTATGACTTTGGGGGCTTAGTCGGTGTTGCCGGTTTAAGTTTTCTTGTTATCGTGTTTGTGTTGAACCTAGAAAATATGATGCATAAGAACAGATTTTACTTCATGGTTTTTTTGGCTGTACTTTATAGATTTATCTATATGCCTAGAGATTCATTGCTAAGGTTTTTATCTGATCTGGTTCCGATGGGAGTGATTTATATTTCGATTGTTCTCATTACTCATATTTTGCTCCGTACATCTTCATCGAATCGATACAAAGGGTGTGATTATAGCATTGAAGAAAGTATACAGAATTAACTCAGTGTATCATATGCTATTTGTCTTATGTCTAATTAATAGACATGAAGAAAATCATTTAATCCTCGGGCATAAATCTTTATTTGGGCTTTACGATAAGTTATTTAATACAGGTATTTTTACAACTATCACGAAGATCGAGTACCCTAAAAGTTACCTGGGAAAGGGAATGAGATTGTTCTTGCCTGGTTTGATAAAAATTTTGAGACTCTTTGTAAAGAAAGATACTCATATTTTTACGTGTCCCAATGATGTGGAATATAAAAGCTTGATGCCTTTTGCAAAAGCGAGCAAAATAAGCCTAATAGAGGATGGAGTAGCGTGCTACTCTACATTCGATGGGAACAACCCCTTATACATGAGGAGGCCTTTACAAGCAATAGATGAGATTAAACGCTATTTCGGACTCCCCTATATCAATATATATAGATTGAAAATACATAAATTTTATTTAACCAATCCTTCTTTACTCAAACAGAATTTACCTGATATCTATAGCTATCTGAATGACTCTATAGTCGTGTTTGATATAAATAAAGAGATCTTACGGGATGTCAACAAGAAGCTTATCCTAGATATTTTTGGTATGGAAAGTTATGTGAATAAGGGTAAAAAGATGGCGATATTACTAACACAACCGCTGGTTGAAGATAACAAGATTGACCTATCCACCTTACTAAAAAAATACCTTGCTATATTGGAGCCCTTGGTTGATAGAGGGTATTCAATTTACCTTAAGCAGCACCCCCGCGAGGTTGGAAACAAATACATTGTTATAGGTATTGATCTTATAGAGATCCCTAAACTAATACCGTTTGAAGTATTAGCACTTAGTGGGATAACTTTTGATGTAGGCATTACATATAAGTCTACAGCTATGAGTGTGGACTTTATTAAGGAAAAAATATTTATAGAAATTAAGTAAAATAGAACCCACATATAAGGGGAGAAATCATGAAAATAGGAACAATATCTTATTACGGTTCTTTTGCTAGGTATTTCCATTATTTAAAAAAGAATGTTTCGAGAATATATCCTGAAGCTTGTTTTTATAATATTAGTATATATCCTACTGCTCATATCTATTGGAATAGCAAAAAGGAGCATTCAGTTTTTTTGACAAGTGAGGTTAGTAAAATAAAAGCAGAAAACCTTAATGGAATTAGCAATACCTATAAGGGCATTAATCTCAATGATGTGATGAGTTACCACCTCAAAGTACTAGATATAGAAAAAGGCAGTAAAGAATACGCAAAACTAAAAGACAGAACGATTAGGCATATTGATTACTTTGATAACCTCTTTGCAACTGAAAGGTTCGATATTCTTATATGTAGTGGAGATACAAGGATGTTTATTGAGGTAGCTATTTTACTTGCGCATAGATATGACGTAAAAGTCTATTTTTTTGAGCAAGGTCCTTACAGGACCACGATTATTGATGAACAGGGAGTTAACGTAAACTCTTCGTTTAGAACCCAGAACCTAGTTAAAAAAACTGACGTAGAACGGGTTAGTAATTTTATCAACAGGGAAAAAAATGCACAATTTAATCCAGCTTTAAAATTTTATTTCTATAAGTTGTTTGATGTGTTGCTTCTCTCACCTCCACTGCGTAGCTTTTTCCCTTTAGAGCTAATTGCAGAAAGAAATTATGCTAACTTTTTATGGCGCAATATTAGGAGATTCATTAAGAAAAATTCTAGCTTGGGTTCAACTAAGGAGATGCCATCGAAGTCAATATTACTTATTCTACAAGTACCTTATGATGCTCAAATGATATATAATTCTCCTCACTTTAGTAATTTCTTCCAGATGGTAAGAGTAGTAAATGAAAACATCCCTTCTGGGTATAGTCTAGTAGTAAGGGAACACCCTCTGTTTAAGGGAAGCTATGAGGATGATATGTATAGGTACATAGCAAAACATGATATACCTATTATTAACGATAAGCCGCTTAGTGAAATGATACTGCAGAGTGATCTGGTTATAGTGAACAACTCAACTGTTGGTTTAGAGGCACTATCCTTCTATAAGCCACTAGTAATATTAGGAGATTCTTATTATGATAGCCATGGAGTTGGTTATAAAGTTAATTCTCCTGAAGAAATAAAAGTCAAAATAAAAGAAGCCTTGGTAAATAAGGTTCCACAAGAACAAATTGACATCTTTTTATATAATTTGCTGTTTGAATATCTCTATGAAGGCCACTTTCAAGATGAAGTGCTAAAGGATGGCCACAAGATAGCCCTACAGATCTTAAAGGATTTTTTTCCATCTAAGATCGAGAAGGATGCATGTCTAACTCATGAAAAGTAAGTTTCCAATAAGTCGGTGTATGGTAACTTCCCTAGTAATATGAGACAATTCTCTAAATTAGAATTTGTAGAGTTTGGACCAGGTCGAAAAACTCCAAAAGGAGGTTTAGAGTTGAACACCAGGGAAGTTACTAGAAAATACCGGCTGAATCATTGGACCCAAATTATACGCGAATGTCGCAGCAGTGGACAAACCGTCAAGGTATGGTACGTTGACCATGACATCAACCCAAAAACTTACTACTATTGGTGGCGGAAAGTACTTGAGGCGGCATGCGGAGCCATCCCATCTCTTGAAGGAAATAGTTCAATAGTATCGTGAAACTTTCGAGCAAACAGCGCAAATTAGAGCGTCTGATGCAGGAAAAGCCTGTTTTGGATGCCTTTTGGGTGTGGATTTATTCCATCAAGAAAAAAGTGCTTCCCAAATCCAAATTGAGAGAAGCCTTGAACTATGCCCTAAACCATAAGAAGGAGCTAACGAAATATTTTGAGAATGGCAACGGCTCTATTTCTAACAACCTGGCAGAAAACAGTATCCGTTCCTTCACTATTGGACGAAAGAACTGGCTTTTCAGTGGAAGTCCTAAAGGAGCTGCAGCAAGTGCAGCCGTTTACAGTATCATTGAAAGTGCCAAGGCTAATGGCCTAAATTCATACAAATACCTATATTTCATCTTTAGCGAGCTTCCAGGCTTACAGTTTGGGCAACATCCAGAGTTCCTTGAAGATTATCTTCCATGGAATCAGGATATCCAGGAAAACTGCAAGTAAAGAAAAAGAGGCAAAAACTTAGTTTAACACTAGTTTTTGCCTCTTTTATATCCACTGACTTATTAGACGCTTACCATGAAAAGGAATTAGGACATAATGAACACCGTTTATTTATGTTAGATGTTTTTTTGCTACTTGAGAACTTTTTCCTAAAGCGACAGTATAGTAAATAATCTTGGGACAGTAAGTTCAACTACAAGAGAAGAGTGATCAGAATGAAGAAGGCTGCAGTAATTATATTGATCGCGACAATGTTATCGAAGTTATTTGGTTTAGCGAAAGATATTGCCTTAACATATTATTATGGAGCATCGAGTATCAGCGATGCATATATAATATCCTTAACAGTACCATCAGTGTTATTTGGGTTTATAGGTGCTGGAATAACTGCTGGATACATTCCGATATACAGTAAGATCGCCAATGATGCGGGTGTGGATAGTGCAAATCGATATACGAATAATCTATTAAATATTTTACTAATTATTTGTGCGTTGATTGTTATTATTGGAATTTATGGCTCGGAAGGTATAGTTAAACTATTTGCATCTGGGTTCGAAGATGAAACTATACAACTAGCTTCTATATTTACTAAAATCAGCTTACTTAGTATATTTTTCACAGCAACAACGTACGTTTTTAGTTGTTTTTTACAAATCAAAGGTAACTATATTATGCCGGCAATTATTGGAGTTCCATTTAACACTATTGTGGTGATGTCAATAATACTAAGTAAGAGTATGAGCAATGTTTTGTTATTAGCAATCGGAAGCGTAATAGCAATGGTTTCTCAGATAGTGATTTTGTTACCAAGTATCATAAAAAAGGGTTTTCGGTATCAATTAACGATACAATTAAATGATCGAAACATAAAAACAATGGCCAATATAGCCTTACCAGTAATAGTCGGTGCATCTGTAAATCAAATTAATAAGGTTATAGATAGAACTATAGCTTCGCAGGTGGCAATCGGCGGAATCTCAGCTCTTAATTATGCACATAAATTAAATGCCTTAGTTCAAGGATTATTTGTTATTTCAATTATAACAGTTATGTATCCAATTATATCAAAGTTAGCTGCAGAAAATAATTTCGAGAGTCTAAAAGAAACTATACGTGAAGCAATTGTTGGAATTGGTTTGCTTGTAATACCAGCCTCTATAGGAGTTATGGCATTTTCCGAACCTATTATTAGAGTCCTTTTTGGACGAGGTGAATTTGATTTACAGGCAATATCTTTGACCTCCTCAGCGCTTTTTTATTACTCTATTGGTATGATTGGGTTTGGGTTGAGGGAGGTCCTGTCAAGAGCGTTTTTTTCGATGGCAGATACTAATACGCCGATGGTAAATGCAATAATAGGCATATTATTAAATATTATTTTGAATATTGTTTTATCACGTTACCTTGGGATAGGTGGTCTCGCATTGGCAACATCTATTTCAGCAATCGCGACTACGGTTCTGTTGTTTATAAGTTTACGTAAAAAAATAGGCCCTCTAGGGTCAAGGCGAATACTTTTTTCCTTTTTGAAAATTCTAGCTGCGTCTATCATTATGAGTATTTTAGCAAAAATGACTTTCTATCATCTAGATGCTCTTATAGAGAAGCAGGTTTATTCACTTCTCATATCCATGATCGCTGGTGCATTATCGTATTTTATAGCAATATCCTTTATGAATATTGACGATGTTTCTGTAATTATTAGTGAAATTAAAAGGTTATTTTCTCTAAAAAAAATAACTTAAACTAAATTGCTAGGAGGAGTTCTATGAAAGGTATTATTTTGGCCGGTGGATCAGGTACACGCCTTTATCCATTAACAATGATAACAAGTAAACAACTGCTGGCTGTCTATGACAAACCGATGATTTATTATCCGTTATCTACCTTGATGCTAGCAGGGATTAGGGAAATCTTAATTATCTCTACACCTCAAGATCTTCCTAACTTTGAGAGACTATTAGGTGACGGTAGTCAATATGGTATTAAGCTGACTTATAAGGAACAACCATCACCGGATGGTCTAGCCCAAGCATTCATAATAGGTGAAGATTTTGTAGGTGATGATTCATGCGCAATGATACTTGGAGATAATATTTTTCATGGTAACTGGTTTGGCCCATTGCTTCGTAAAGCCCGTACTAAAGCAGAACAAGGACAAGCTACTATTTTTGGCTATTATGTACATGATCCTGAACGTTTTGGTATAGTTGAATTTGATGAACATGGAAAGGTTATATCAGTAGAAGAGAAACCAAAGAATCCAAAGTCTAACTATTGTATTACCGGATTATATTTCTATGATAATCGAGTTGTGGAATATGTAAAGCAGGTCATTCCATCAGCGCGAGGTGAGTTAGAAATAACAGATCTTAATCGTATGTACCTTGAGAACGATTCCCTGAATGTCCAACTATTGGGGAGGGGCTATGCTTGGCTTGATACAGGCACTATGGATTCTCTTTTTGAGGCCGCAGCCTTTGTTCAAATGATTGAAAAAAGGCAGGGTATAAAAATCTCAGCACCGGAAGAGATAGCATATATAAATAAATGGATTGGTAGAGAAACAATACTTAAGTCAGCTGAACGTTATGGGAAATCTCCTTACGGAGAGCACCTTAGGAGAGTAGCAGAAGGAAAAATCAGATACTAATGTTGAAATCCCCTAGGAGGAAATTGTTATGATGGTTACAAAGACAAATTTTAAGGGATTGCAAATCATCGAGACCGATGTTTATGGAGATAATCGGGGCTGGTTTACAGAAAGTTACACAAAGAGTAAGTTTGTTGAACACGGTATTGATATCGATTTCATTCAGGACAACCAATCTTATTCAGCTCAAAAAGGAACACTACGGGGCATTCACTTTCAGAATAATCCAAAAGCTCAAACCAAGATAATTAGGTGTACACGAGGCGCCATTATCGATACAGTTGTTGATTTAAGAAAAGGTTCAGATACCTACAAACAGTGGTTCAGTATAGAGCTGTCAGCTGAGAACAAGACACAGCTGCTAGTACCTAAAGGTTTCGGCCATGCATTTCTAACGATAACCGATGATGTGGAAGTACAGTATAAGGTGGATGAATACTATTCCAAAGAACAAGATCGAAGTATTAGATTTGATGATCCTCAGATAGGTGTCGAATGGGGCGTTAAGGATCTCATTTTGTCAGAGAAAGACTTAACAGCGCCGCTCTTAGAAGATAGTGATGCAAACTTTAGTATTCGAGTACTTGTAACTGGGGTAAATGGTCAACTGGGCCATGACGTTGTCAAAAGGCTGAATCAGCTTGGTATAGAAACTATAGGTGCAGGGAAAGGCGAATTGGATTTAACTGATCGAGAGCAGACTCAGGATCTTATCGTAAAAAACAAGCCAGATGTAGTGGTCCACTGTGCTGCATACACTGCGGTAGACCAGGCTGAGAAAGACAAAGATCTTTGTTATGTTGTTAATGTTAGCGGAACGAGAAATATTGCTGAAGCTTGTAGGAAGGTTGATGCGAAGCTAGTTTATATCAGTACGGATTATGTTTTTGATGGAGAGGGGACAGAACCTAATCTAGAAGCGAAGACTACAAAACCGATAAACTATTATGGCTATTCAAAAGAGCAAGGTGAACTAGCTGTAAAAGAAACCTTAGAAAAATACTTTATTATCAGAACATCGTGGGTATACGGCATGAATGGAAACAACTTTGTAAAGACGATGCTTAAATTGGCACAGTCAAAAGAGGAAATTAGTGTAATTAATGACCAAATAGGGTCCCCAACTTATACGCTAGACTTAGCCGTGCTAATTTGTGATATGCTTCAAACAACAAAGTATGGGATCTATCATGGGGTAAATGAGGGCTATTGTAGCTGGCATGAGTTTGCTATAGCAATTTTTGACATAGCAGGAATTAGTATTAAAGTTAATCCAATATCAACTATACAATATAATACTAAGGCGAAGCGGCCTCTAAATTCTAGGTTATCTAAAGAAAATCTTGATAAGAATGGACTTAAGAGATTACCTCAGTGGAAAGATGCTTTGGGTAGGTTTATAAAGGAGAAAATAATGACAGGAGAATTAAGCAAATGAAAACCATTATAGTTACAGGTGGCGCTGGTTTTATCGGTAGCAACTTTGTGGCAATGATGCTGAATAAGCATTCTGATTATCAGATAATCAATGTAGATGCATTGACGTATGCGGGTAACCTTGAAAATTTAAAAGGTATTGCTGACAACGAAAACTATACGTTTATCAAGGCGGATATTCGGGATAATAATAAGATTAAAGAGATATTCACCAAATATAATGCTGATGCAGTAGTTAACTTTGCAGCCGAATCACACGTTGATAGAAGTATTGAGGAGCCCGAGGTTTTTTTGACTACCAATGTTATCGGTACCCAGGTGTTACTAGAGGCAGCTAAAAACAGTTGGAAAATTAATCCTAATGATAATTACTGCAAAGAGTATAAACAAGGTGTTAAATTTTTACAAGTATCGACTGATGAAGTTTATGGAGCTTTAGGGGAAACTGGTATGTTTGTAGAAACTATGCCATTAATGCCTAACAGCCCATACTCAGCTTCAAAGGCTAGTGCAGATCTGATTGTTAGGGCCTATAGCGAGACATTTGGTATGCCTGTTAACATCACTCGCTGTAGTAATAACTATGGAGCATATCAATTTCCTGAGAAGTTAATTCCACTGATGATTAATAACTGCTTAAGAGAGAAAGATTTACCTGTGTATGGCGATGGTATGCAGGTTAGAGATTGGATCCATGTATCGGATCATTGCTCCGCTATTGATGTAGTTCTGCATAAGGGAAAGGATGGAGAAGTTTATAACATTGGCGGGAATAACGAGAAGGCAAACATCGAAATTGTTAAACTGATTATTAATACCCTTAGTAAATCAGAAGATCTAATCAAGTACGTAAAAGATCGCCCAGGACATGATAGAAGATATGCTATCGACAATAACAAGATCACTACTCAGTTGGGTTGGAAACCTGCATACACCTTTGAACAAGGCATAAAAGAGACTATTGAATGGTATTTAAAAAATAAGGAGTGGATTGAGAGCATTACATTACGTGATTATACTTAGCTGCTCCGGGTCACATCAATTACTATGCACATATTCGCAACCGGAAATTCGAAGCTGTGCTTACTAAGAAATTTGTAAGTTATTTCAGGTCTTTTGTCACGAAAGTGCTGTCGTTTTTTTTAATATTGCCACTGCCTCCTCAAGCTCTGCATTTCTGCGTTTTTCGGCTGTAAGTTCCACTTCCAGCTCTGTAATTCTTGCACTTTTCGGGCTTCTCACGGTGCTTTTGTTCGTTAAGCCAGTTGCGCAATGTCTGAGGATTGATTCCAAGGTCTTTTAATACACTTAGAACGGATTGATTGTCTTTTTTAACAAGCTTGATGGCATCTTACTTAAATTCATCACTATACCGATTTGAATAATATTACATTTACATCTCCTCCACATGATTTATTATATCTAACTCATGTGTGTCCGACAAATCGGGTATAGGTCAGACGGTGCCAATGTGATTGTATCGGCTATTTGTGATAGTGAGAAGTTTTATATTAGCGAAGATTTCAGTGCAGTTTTTAGTTACTTGAAGTCCCAGGATTTTGATAAGCTCCCATTAGGCAAATATGAGGTAAGCGAGCGTGTTTTTATAATTAAGGAGGCTTATCACTAATGTTGCATTAAATAATTTGAAAATTGTCAATACCTGATTACTGACAAAATAAACTAACTATAAATAACATATATGCAATATATTAACAGTAGGTATTCTCCATGGAAGCCAAAAGAACAATCAGTTATGAGTAGTCCCTGCTTCCACATTATTACAGTTATGGATTTCTTAGAGATACATAGGATCGTAAATCACATCATATAGATGTTCGACTTCGCCTGCTATCACCTGCCTTTCTGTCTCATCAAAGATTAAATCATAGTCGATGGCTCTTCGTCCTATTGAGATTCGGGAAGGTTTCCGGTGAAGTGTAAGGACAAAGTAAGTAAAGGGTTCATAAAGGCAGGTTTTCAGTATCCTTTTTAGGTCTAAAAGTGCTCCAGTAAAACCGGTTTTGAGCTGGAGCGATACCAGCAGGCAGTAGGTAATCAGAGCGATAAGCAGCTGATTCATTACAGCTTGTTGGCTCAATCCGTAAAAATGTTTCACGTACATGTTCTGCTTAAGCCATTTAAAAAACAATTCGATTTGCCAGCGGTTCCGATAAATATCACTGATTTCCTCAATGTCCAGGGCGAAATTGTTGGTTATGATTATTACGGGATTTCCTTCTGTATCCATTACTTCAATTAATCTAAGGAGGATTAATCTAAGGAGGTGCTTCATCTTTTTTGCTGGGGTACCCAGGTAGACTACCTGGTGATTTTGAATGCTCCCTGTAACAGGAAGGTTCTCCATCACTTGGACAACAGCATTTTTCTTAAGCCGGGTAACAAATCCAATACCTTTTTCACAGTAACAGTCAAACTTATCATAGTCCACGTATGCCCGGTCAAAGACATGTAACGCTTCTTTATCTTCAATCACCAGCGCATCCATCTGGGTTTTATCCGAAGGTTTTGCGGGAGTTATTATTACATCATCCGGCAGTAATACATTATCATGAAAGACTAGCCTTAGATGAAGTTTGATTCCGGCCTTAGTTTTCCTAAAATCTGCCCATGGGTACTGGGTAAGACACAAGCTTATGGTACTGGAATCAATCAAGTACAGTCGGTTCAAAGGTTGGCTTAATTTATGAAAGCCCAGGTCTTTTCCCAATTCTTTAACCAGTTCTTTAAACAAGGTGTCCAGCAGTTCTGTGGGAAGATCCTTTAATCTTCTAGAGATTTGAGAAGCGCTGAAAGATTCCTGGTCCATGGCCTCCTGAAAACCTTTATTATTAAAGCTGCTGCTGATATCCCTAAGACTTTTTAGTTGATTCAATTGTGCATAGGAGATTAATTCGATCATCTGGACAGTATTGAGTTTTTTAAAATACTTATCAGCCTCCAGTTGTTCCAAGTTTTCTTGAAAATTTTCATTATTAAATGGCTCAAACAGTTGAAAAAATGTGGAATTCGTGGTATCCTTGCCTTGCATATTTGATCTCCTTTATATTAGGGATTTGGGCAAGGACTACCCTATATCTCTATTATAAAGGATTTTTTCTTTTGGTACAATACTATATTGCAAATTCTTTAAAATAATCGTTATTTCATCGGTTTTCGTAACTTGACATTTTAAATAATTATTTATGCAAGGCTAGTGGAGGCTTATGAAACAATGCACATTGGCGAAACCTTTTGGGAATCCCATGAGAAATTCATAGACATACAACTTATCTTAAGTGGTGAGGAAAAAATTGCTTACGCGTCTAGTAGTGCACTTCAGGAGATATTGTATGCTCCTGATAAAGATCTGAGAATTTATAAGGGGAAGACACATCTTTATTGAGAAAGAATGAAATTGCAATCTTCTTTCCGGAAGATGCACATATGCCAAGATTAACCGTCGACGGCGTTTGAAGTAATGTAGTTGAAATCGTTGTCAAAATAAAAATTTGAATTTTCCATCGCAAGACTAAGTTCTTTTGCTAAGAGGTGATCAATTTTGCTAAAGGTAGTTGCAGTCATTCCTGCTCGACTAAATTCAACTCGGCTTCCGAGGAAGCTTTTGTTGGACATAAATGGTAAACCAATGATTCAGCATGTTTATGAAAATGTCTTAAAAGCTAATTTAGATGACGTTGTAGTTGCTTGTGATCATATGGAAATATTTGAATGTGTAGAGGCATTCGATGGAAAGGCTATCATGACAAGCGTTGATCATATTAATGGAACTAGCCGTATTGCTGAAGTGGCTAAAAAACTAGAAGCAGATGTCATCTTAAATGTCCAGGGAGATGAGCCCTTAATTGATAGTAACGTAATTAATAGGCTACTAGAAGGTTTTAAAGATCCTAGTTGCCAAATGGCAACACTTAAAACAGAAATTATAAATAACGATGAAGTTAAGGATCCTAACTGCGTTAAAGTTATAACTGATATGAATAATAATGCGATATATTTTTCTAGGTATCCACTACCATACTTAAGAGAAGAACGTGAACACAGATTTTTTAAGCACATAGGAATTTATGCTTATAGAAAGGATTTTCTTATTAAATATGTTAAATTTGAGCCAACGCCTTTGGAACTTTGCGAATCATTAGAACAACTTAGAGTGCTTGAAAATGGTTACAAAATTAAGATATTGGAGACCTCTCAGGATATGATAGGCATAGATACCCCAGAGGATTTAGATAGAATAAGGGAGATTCTAAATGATAGCAAAAAAAATTAAGCTTGTAGTTCTTGATGTAGACGGAACTCTAACGGATGGGAAAGTTTATATAGATAACAACGGTGTTGAGATAAAGGCCTTTAATGTTAAAGATGGCTTAGCTATTGCTCAGGCTATTAAGTTTAGTCTAGACATTGTAATCATTACAGGGCGCATTTCCAAAGTTGTTGAAGTCAGAGCCAGAGAACTAGGAATTACTGAATTACATCAAGAAGTTCATAATAAGCTAGTTAAGCTTATAGAAATAGTGAATGCTCGGGATTTAGAAATGGAAGAAGTATGTTATATTGGTGACGATCTAAATGATATTTCCGTAATGAAAATAGTTGGTCTGCCCGCTTGTCCATACGATGCTGCAAAACCAGTGCAAGACGTTGCTAAGTACGTATCCCAAAAAAATGGTGGAGAAGGCGCTGTTAGAGAGGTTTTAGAGTACATTTTGAAAGAAAAAAACATATGGCAGAAAATAGTTGAGTCATATGAATATGACGTTCAATAAAAGCTATCTTCTTATTCGGCGATAATGCCTTATCTAAAAAAATCAGTAATGTTTCCATAATTTGTTTTATATGATGCAGGTAGCAAGTACCTCTTTAGCTGATAATTTTTGTATAATTCACAAAAAAGGAAGTGTCAATACTATTATGAAACGCAGGCATGTTAATATCGGTAATAGTACTTTCGGAGGAAACAAAACATTCACATTAATAGCTGGTCCATGCTCTATTGAATCGGAAATGTTAGTAATGGAAACTGCTCACCGACTAAAGGAAATAACAGATGATTTAGGTATACCATTTGTCTTCAAATCCTCTTATGACAAGGCAAATAGAACATCATTTAGTTCCTTCAGAGGGCCTGGCATAGAAAAAGGGCTAGAGATTTTGGGTAAAGTAAAAAGACAATTAAATGTTGATATTACCACGGATATTCATCTTCCTCAACAAGCCGCAGAAGTTGCAAGTGTGGTTGATCTTATTCAGATTCCTGCGTTATTGTGCCGGCAGACGGACTTAATAGAGACTGTGGCTAAAACCAATAAACCAATGAGTGTTAAAAAGGGTCAGTTCCTGGCCCCTTGGGACATGACTTACGTAGTTAATAAAGCTTTAGAATGTGGAAATGAGAAAGTAATCTTGATCGAGAGAGGCACAACCTTCGGCTATAATAATCTCGTAGTTGACATGACTAGCTTGATAGAAATGGCTAATATTGGCTATCCAGTAGTTTTCGATGGGACTCACAGTGTACAGAAACCTGGTGGAAACGGATCATTTACAGGAGGAAATAGCGAATATGTTAGCTATCTATGCAGGGCAGCTGTTGCCATTGGAATAGACGGGTTGTTTCTAGAAGTCCATCCTAGTCCTGATAAGGCACTATGTGACGGTTCTAATATGATAAAACTTGATGATGTTGCGGTTTTACTTCAGCAACTTAAATTTATAGATAACCTTGTCAAAGGATTTAAGCGTAATTAGTGATAGGAGAAGGAGAGATAGTCATGTTTGATATTTCAGCTGAAGCTAAAAGAGTATTTGATGAAGAAATTGAAGCTCTTCAAGCAGTAAAAGATAATTTGAACGGCGATTTTTCACACCTTGTAGAGATCATTCTAAGTTGCAGTGGGAGAATTATACTCACTGGAATGGGAAAGTCTGGGTTAATAGGTAAAAAAATTTCTGCTACAATGTCAAGCCTTGGAACGCCATCATATTTTCTTCATCCTGCAGAAGCTTCTCATGGAGACTTGGGTTTTTTGACGGAAAAGGATGTCCTAATTGCAATTAGTAATAGTGGGGAGACAAGCGAACTGTTAGCTATCATTCCGTCAATTAAGCGGATAGGAGCGAAATTCATAAGTTTAACTTGCAGAAACAATTCTACTTTAGAAAGACATTCTGATCTTCATATTCACTTAAACGTAACTAAAGAGGCATGTCCCCTTAATTTGGCTCCAACTTCTAGTACTACAGCGACACTAGTGTTTGGTGATGCTTTAGCAATAGTTCTATCGAAAATCAGAGATTTTAAGCCTGAGCATTATGCTATTTTTCATCCTGGAGGAGCACTAGGAAAGAGACTTTTAACTACAGTGATGGATCTAATGCACTCAGGAAATGAAAATCCCATCGCTAATAGAAATGCTAGTTTAAGGCAGATTATATTTATTATGAGTGAAAAAGGACTAGGTGCCGTTAGCATTGTAGATGACTTAGGTAAGTTAGTAGGTATTTTAACAGATGGAGATCTTAGAAGGACTATCGAGAAACATGATAATTTCTTTGATACTATTGCAGATGACGTAATGACTAATATGCCAATTCAAATAGACCAAGATTCTTTGGCCGTAGAGGCTCTGAAACTAATGGAGAATAGAGAGAAGCCCATTATGGTGTTGCCCATAGTGGACAAAGAGCAGAAACCTATTGGAATGCTCAGACTTCACGACATTATTAGGGCGGGTGTTGTGTTTTAGTGTTTTTTGCAAGTGAAAATTCCTCACTTTTGCAAAAATTTTCCCCCAGGCACCGGTGGGGAATTTTTATGTTAACTTTTGGGCCATTTTCTTTGAAATAACATAAAATCATAAAACCAAAACACCATTTATGTTAAAATATACCTGTTTTAAAGTGCCATGCTGTACAAAAGCTACCTACTGAAAAGAAGGAAAGCTTCTCCAGACATTACAGCATGACACCATTGGCCTGGATTATTATTGCGGCAAGATCCCGCACCCCTTGTATCTAAAAAAATAGCACTTCATTTTCACTGACTCGGCTTAAAGCTAGGTTAATGAAGACTCTCTCATCCGATTGCTCGGCCCTGGGAACAGCAGCAGGTGGCAATGATGCAACACCCTATCCAATATGGCTCCTGTCATCTGTTCATCATAAAACACATTAACCCATCTGGAGAATTCAATATTTGTGTTTATGATTAAGGACTTTTTTTCATAGCACTCGGATACTACTTCAAACAGCAGTTGGGCACCTATCCGGTCCAGGGGAACGTATCCCCACTCATCACAGACTATAATATCTGCTTTTAGTATTTGCTTCATAAACTTTGACAAGGTACCGTTTTTCTTTGATTCTGAAAGCTTATTCACCAACGCTGCTGTCCTAAAGAACTTAGTTTTTATGCCTTTTTTACAGGCCTCTACTCCTAAGGCGATTGATAAAAAGGTTTTTCCGGTACCAACATTGCCATACATAACAATATTGGTGTTTGTATCAATAAACTCGCAGTTCTTAAGATATTCAGGTGTTACGGCTTTTGGCAAGGTAACTTCATCAAATTTGAAGCCTTCAAATGTCTTGATTGTGTAAAATCCAGCACTTTTGAGGAGTTTATCTTTCCTAGCCGCATCACGATGTTCCAGTTCCGATTTAAGTAATTTTAACAGGTATTCCTGATGGCTCTGGGCTTCTATTTTCTCAGACATTTCCACAATGTTTCGGCTTAATCTCAACTCTTTGCAGCAGGTGGCAATTTCACTGGTCAGCATTTTGTTCACCTGCCTCATTGAGTTTTGCGTCATAGTCAGCCAGATTGGGAGCATACAGTTTGAACTCTGGTATATTTTTTGCTACCCTGATGGGGGCAAGTTCAATCACGTTTCCGTGTAAACGATTATGGAGGCTTACCAGACTGTCGGTATCTGTTACATCGTATTGCAGGGCGCTAGCAACTGTTTCTACAGCACAAGTAAACCCGCTTTTTTCTGTCAGTGCCCGGGAGCTTCCGGCCTTTGCCCCCGGCAATTTCCAGAATCTCCCTCTCGGGGACAGTCCCCCACAACTTTAAAGCGCTAAAGTGTTTTAGCAAAAAAGCAGTCCTCTTGTTATGTTCTCAAGAGGACTGCTTTTCAATAAGTCCGGCAAATTGTCCTAAGTATAGCAAATTAGGGCACAGGGTCTCGCCCCACAACTTAATCTTAATTACTGCCCGGAGATTCTTCCAGACAAGCTTCCAGAATCTCCCAAAAGGGGTTGCCCGGAGATTCTTCCAGACAAGCTTCCAGAATCTCCCAAAAGGGGTTGCCCGGAGATTCTTCCAGACAAGCTTCCAGAATCTCCCAAAAGGGGTCAGTCCCCCACAACTTTAAAGCGCTAAAGCGTTTTGTGTTTTTATAAGGCAGTCTGATACCAATAATAATAATGGAGCAAATTGATAGATGGCTAAGAAAAAGAGATATAGAGGACATTATTGCAAAATATGCCCGGGAGCTTCTGGCCCTTGCCCCCGGCAATTTCCAGAATCTCCCTCTTGGGGACAGTCCCCCATAACTTTAAAGCACTAAAGTATTTTTGTAAAAGAATGCCCGGAGATTCCGGCCCTTGCCCTTGGCAAGCTTCCAGAATCTCCCTCTCGGGTTCAGTCCCCCATAACTTTAAAGCACTAAAGTATTTTTGTAAAAGAATGCCCGGGAGATTCCGGCCCTTGCCCCCGGCAAGCTTCCAGAATCTCCCTCTCGGGGACAGTCCCCCATAACTTTAAAGCACTAAAGTGTTTTTGTAAAAGAATTTTTTTAGTTGGTTCGGGTAGGAGCAGAAAACAATTTTTTTCAATACATAGAGTTGAATTAAAATAAATCGCAGGAGATAGTAATGAACTGTATATCTTTTGATAAATATGCTAAAAAACATGTGAAAAATAATACTGATATCAATACCAAGGAAGGAAAGAAAATATTAAAGTCTGTTCTGGATAGCAAGAAAAAAGGAGCATCTTGTAACATTTGTGACTAACCAATATGGGTGATAGGAAGTGCATTTCTGGATTTAATGGATGCTTCACATGTATTACGGGTGAGAGTGATGATTCGCAGGATTATGAAGTTATAAGTAAAAAAGCAAGGCTTTTGACAGTTACCCTATGAGTGGACAGAAATTAAGTAACGATGGTTCCTTGGGAATCATTCCCAAATGATTTAAAAATCAAGGTTACCACAAACCATAAAAACTAACAATATTTGACGTCATAGCTTTGGCAGCACATTAACTCAAAAGCACTGTCTTTAAAAATTACATACCAGTCTTCTCTATACTCTAACCTGCATGTTCTGTTTCTGCCAATGATCTTCATTTTCAGATGCTCATACCACAGTTTAAGCTAAAAATACTTTCATCGATTCCTGCAAATACCCAGCGATTTATCTCAGCATCGCATACAATAACTCCCTTAATCATGAAAGACCAGCCTCCTCACAGGCCTTAAATACAATCTCCTCATCAATTGTTTCGGCCTTAAGCTGGTAACCTAACAGTAACGAATTAATCGCCAGGTTGTTTATCAGTCTCGGCCATCCACGGGACCGGGAAGTCAAAACTTCAAATAGCTGTAGCAGGAAAAATCTCATGCTTGGCCTCGGCTAGCTCCAGGTGGTGCCCGGGAGCTTCCGGCCCTTGCCCCTGGCAATTTCCAGAATCTCCCTCTCGGGGACAGTCCCCCACAACTTTAAAGCGCTAAAGTATTTTTGTAAAAGAATAAAGTCAACCGTGCCGGTAGGGTATACAGAAAAGATGCCCGGGAGCTTCCGGTCCTTGCCCTTGGCAACTTCCAGAATCTCCCTCCCGGGGACAGTCCCCCATAACTTTAAAGCACTAAAGTATTTTTGTAAAAGAATGTTTATAGTTGGTTTGGGTAGGAGCAGAAAACATTCTTTTTAATACTTGGAGTTGAAATAAAATAAATTGCAGGAGATAGTAGTGAACCGTATATCTGTTGATAAATATGCTAAAAAACATGTGAAGAATAATCCTGATAGCAATGCCCGGGAGCTTCCGGCCCTTGCCCCCGGCATTTTCCAGAATCTCCCTCTCGGGGACAGTCCCCCACAACTTTAATGCCCGGAGATTCTTCCCGGCAAGCTTCCAGAATCTCCCAAAAGGGGTCAGTCCGTGCGTCCGAGAAATGGCGCGTCATATAGTGGGTGCGAATCCCATCCAGTAAGGTTGAGCCGACCACTGGTAGTTAGTCTTGGAGTGTAAATGGTAACATTTACATTTAAGCGTAGGCAAACAAGGTAGCGGGCCGAAAGCCAGAGAGCTGAATGGAGATTGAGCCCCGAAATCCCAAAATAGGAAGGCTGATGTGTTGGACTGCACAGAAAGCAACATCATGTTCGACGTTATAGGCTAGACGAACATGACTTCCTCGGGGTCGAAGCCCTTGGCACGTTACACAATGTTATGATGCGGCAACTCGGGAGGTCCCGCCTGCTCTTCCACGCACAAAGGGAGTATGGCCGACAAGCGATAAAAAGTAAGAAAGCCAAAAGGCGAGCGGGAATTCGGATTACTGCATAGTACCAAGGAAGCGGGGTAATGCCCGTGGAGGGAAGGCGGTAACCTATCATTGCTCTTTCAAGGGACACATTTACTACACACAGGGGTAGGTATAAAATGGAAACAAAACTTGCTAGAATAACAGAAGTAGCTAAGATGAGACCTGACGAGAAATTTACCTCGCTCTACCACCATATCAACGAGGAGATGCTTCTGCTCTGCCATTCTGAATTGAGTGGTGACAGAGCATCTGGTGTAGACCAGGTAACTAAGGATGAATACGAATCAAATCTTTACGCAAATATTAAAGACCTAGTCAACCGGCTTAAAACCCACAGCTATCGCCCGTTACCCGTCAAGAGGGTATACATTGATAAGGCAGAGACCAACAAGAAACGTCCACTGGGCTTACCTGCCTATGAAGACAAGCTTGTTCAGAAGGCCCTTGCCAAGATACTAAATGCCATATACGAAGCAGACTTCCTGGACGGCTCCTTTGGATTTAGGCCCAACCGTGGTTGTCACGATGCACTAAAGATACTTAATCACTACATCGAAAGGAAACAAATCAATTATATAGTAGATGCAGACATAAAAGAATATTTTGACCGTGTTGACCACCAATGGCTGATGGAATTCTTACAGCACCGTATCACTGACCCTAATATACTCAGGCTCATAAGCCGTATGCTAAAATCCGGGGTAATAGAAGCCGGTATAAAATATGATACGCCAGCTGGAGCACCTCAGGGCGGAGTAGCTTCTCCAGTACTCTGTAATATTTATCTACACTACGTTCTAGATATATGGTTTGAAAAGGTTATACGGAAGAAATGCCGTGGACAAGTATACATGGTGCGATATGCTGATGATTTTGTCTGCTGCTTCCAACACGAGCATGAAGCCAAAATGTTTTATCAGGCACTCATAGTAAGACTTGCCAAGTTTAAACTGGAAATTGCCGAAGATAAAACTAAAATTATTAACTTTGGTAGATACGCTGCACAGTTCTGCCAGGCAAGAGGCAGGAATAAACCTGATACCTTTGATTTTCTGGGTTTCACGCATTATTGCGGCAAGAGCCAAAAGGGTAAGTTTCGGGTTAAACGTAGAACTAGTCGAAAGAAATACAAAGCAAGCCTCCTCAGAGTCAACGACTGGCTAAAGGCAAACCGGCACCTACCGGCTGAGGAGCTAATTGGAAAATTGGGGCGCAAACTAAAAGGATATTACAACTACTATGCAATTACTGACAATGGCACTATGGTTGATAGGTTCTATGACAAAGTAAAGAAGCTCGTATTCAAATGGTTGAACAGGCGCAGTCACCGCAAGAGTTTTAACTGGGATAAGTTTCAACTGTTCTGTAACCTCTATCCACTACCAAGAGCGAAAATTGGGGTGGACATTTACAACCTGCGGTGTCACATTAGCTATATTCTATAAAGGTGATAGGAAGAGCCGTGTGCGTTAGTAGCGCAAGCACGGTTCTGTGAGGGGTGCGTGGCCAATTGAATCATAGGGCACTCCTAAGGCTCGAGAGGCCCGCATCTACTCGACCCCATAACTTTAAAGCGCTAAAGTATTTTTGCAAAAAGCAGTCCTCTTGTTATGTTCTCAAGAGGACTGCTTTTCAATAAGTCCGGCAAATTGTCCTAAGTATAGCAAATTAGGGCACAGGGTCTCGCCCCACAACTTAATCTTAATTACTGTGTAGAAACGGTTTGATAGAAGGTGAGAAGGAGTGGTATAAGAATAAAGATGTAGTGGCTTAACAGGGAGGGGGTTAAAATGGGGTTATTTGATAAGTTGGATAAACCGGTATTTCTTAAAGAAGAAAGTGATACAGTAGAATACATTGCTAAACTAAAAGCTCTACAGACAAAGACATCGGGAACTTTGAAAGAACGAATAGATAGGGAAATTAAATTTGCGTCAATTGGAGAATTCGGTGAAAATAATATTGCCTTTGAGTTGAAAAATAGTGGTATGCCCATGTATATCCTTCGTGATATTCATTTTAACACCGGGGAATTGTCCACACAAATAGATTACATAGTGGTAACCCGGAAAATTACTTTTGTTATTGAATGTAAGAATCTTATCGGTAATATTGAAATAGATAATGAAGGTAATTTTATTAGAAGTTATGAACTGTATGGTAAACGCATAAGAGAAGGCATTTATTCTCCAATCACTCAAAATCAAAGACATTTAGAGATTCTTAGACAGATAAAGAAAGAGACAAAGTCCAATCAAATTTTAAAAATGATGTTTGATAAGTATTTTGATGAAAACTATAAGTCCATTGTGGTTCTGGCAAACCCGAAGACCGTATTGAATGCAAGGTATGCCAAAAAAGAAATCAAACAGATGGTGATTCGTGCGGATCAGTTAAATCAATACATTAAGGATGTTTACAATAATTCTAAGCAGCCGACTATTAATGATAAAGAAATGAAAAAGCATGCAGAAGGTCTTTAGACATTACATACACCTAATCAAGCGGATTATGCTAAGAAATATGAAGAGATTGTTAGTAGTATCCCCAGGATAAGTCTGCCTCTGGGACAGTCCCCCATAACTTTAAAGCACTAAAGTATTTTGTGTTTTGCTTAAGGTAGTCCGTTACAAATGAAAAATAGATGCAGGAGGTAGTAGTGAATCGTATATTTGTTGATAAATATGCTAAAAAACATGTTAAGCATAATTCTGATAGCAATATCAATGATGTAAAGAGAGTATTAAAGACTGTCCTTGACAGCAAGAAAAAAGGAGCATCTTGTAATATTTGTGGCCAGCCAATATGGGCTATAGGAAGTGCATTCTCTGGTTTTAATGGATGTTTCACATGTATTATAGAAGAGAGTGATGATTCACAGGATTATGAACTTTATTAAAACTTTCTGGGAGTTTTCTGAGCAGACGTCAAGGCTGCTGCGAGTAATGCTTAGAGAGAATGGAGATTCCGGCTATTGCCCCAGGAAATTTCCATAAACTACCTCTCGGGATCAGTCCCCCACAACTTTACAAGCAAGGCTGAAAAAACTTGGGGTGGAAAGCAGATATGAAGATAGAAGATATGGTAGAGATGCGTAATGATTTGAGATGTAGAGTAAGTAAGTGCCCGGGAGTTTCCGGCCCTTGCCCCCGGCAATTTCCAGAATCTCCCTCTCGGGGACAGTCCCCCACAACTTTATGAAGATGTACCTAATAATATTATGGGAGCCATTGTGGATGCCAATAGAACCAGAAAAGATCATATTTCAGATAGGATATTAGCCAAGCAACCCAAGGTAGTAGGTATCTATAGACTGACCATGAAGATGGATTCTGATAACTTTAGACAGTCAGCCATACAAGGGGTTATGAAGCGTATCAAGGCAAAGGGTATTGAAGTTGTGGTGTACGAGCCTGCCCTGGATTCAGATGATTTTTATAATTCAAGAGTAATTAAAGACTTTGATGAATTTAAGAAGATTTCAGATGTGATTGTGGCAAACAGGCTGTCGGATGAAATTAAGGATGTAGAGGATAAGGTTTATACCAGGGATTTGTTTAGCAGGGATTAGAGAAAACCTGGCGATATGTGGCCTCATGCTGTGACCGATAGTTCAATATTGGATTATGTAAAGAAGATTTGGGAATTAATGAGGGGGTAAAAATGGGGTTATTTGATAGGTTGGATAAACCGGTGTTTCTTAAAGAAGAAAGTGATACGGTAGAATACATTGCTAAATTAAAAGCTTTACAGGCAAAAACATCGGGAACAGTGAAAGAAAAAATAGATCGGGAAATTAAGTTTGCGTCAATTGGAGAATTTGGTGAAAATAACATTGCCTTTGAGTTGAAAAATAGTGGTATGCCCATGTATATCCTGCGTGATATTCATTTTAACACAGGGGAATTGTCCGCACAAATAGATTACATAGTGGTAACCCGGAAAATTACCTTTGTTATTGAATGTAAGAATCTTATCGGTAATATTGAAATAGATAATGAAGGAAATTTTATAAGAAGCTATGAACTGTATGGTAAACGCATAAGAGAAGGCATTTATTCTCCCATTACTCAAAATCAAAGACATTTAGAGATTCTTAGACAGATAAAGAAAGAGAAAAAGTCCAATAAAATCTTAAAAATTATGTTTGATAAATTTTTTTATGAAAACTATAAGTCCATTGTGGTACTGGCCAATCCGAAAACCGTATTGAATGCAGGATATGCCAAAAAAGAAATCAGACAAATGGTGATTCGCGCGGATCAATTAAATCAATACATTAAGGATGTTTATAATAATTCTAAGCAGCCGGTTTTTAATGATAAAGATATGAAAGAGTCTGCAGAAGGCCTTTTGACATTACATACACCTAATCAAGCGGATTATGCCAAGAAATATGAAGAGATTGTTAGTAGTATCCCCAGGGTTAGTGAAAAGACTCATGTAGAAAAACAAAAAGCAACTAAAAAGTATTTTAATAAAAAAGAGCAGTCAGTAAAAATCAAATCTACTAGTGATCATGAGCAATTAGTAAAAAATCTTAAAACATTTCGACTGGAAAAATGCAAAGAAGAGAATATTAAGCCTTACTATATTTTTAATGATAAGCAGATGATGGACTTAATTGATAAAATGCCTGAATCTAGGGAAGCTTTATTGAGTGTCGCTGGATTTGGAGAGGTGAAAGTTGAAAAATATGGGGAGAAGATATTGCAGATACTGAGTGATTTTAGGTGAACGATGCCCTGGAGATTAGGGTGTTTGTCCTTGATAATTTATTTAAATATTTTTTTAGAGTTCAGTCTCCTACAACTATATTTAAATGAAACGTATGATTTTATTGCTTGTCAGTATCTTGTATAATAAGAGTAATAATCGCCCTTGGAGTTTTCAACCCCTGCCCTTATTAATTCTAGAATTTTCTGTAAGGGGTTAAGCCCTGGTCCCCCAAAACTTTATTGAATAAAAGGCCCCAGTTCCCACAACTTTAAAGCCCTAAAGTATGTTTTATAGAAAGGGTTTTTTTATGAAATTGTTTATTGAGTTATTTGATGAAGCTTTAGTGTCATCTTTCCCAACCTTGGTAAAAAAAGTATTTATTTTTCATTTACTAAGTGAGAGGACGGAGGCTGTTCATGCTGGAACAGTTAAGTTAGCTGGGGTCGACAGGAAAATAATTTATAATATGACAGAGTAGTTTTTGATTAATAAGGGGGAATATGAGAAAATAGCGAAAGCTGTAAATCCTTATGGTGATGGAAAGGCGTCAGACAGGATTGTGAAAGCCCTGCTAAAACATTATCGTAGATAATGAAAGTTTTGTTATGCCCGGAAGATTTTTTTACACTGAAACCATCCAGAGTTTCTGAACGTGGCGTAATAAAGAAGAAAAGAAGGAATTGAGAGATTTTAGTAGAATTATATGTATTACAACATTATTGGAGGAATGTAACAGTGCTCTCTAAAACTATTATAAGTTATTTTTTTAATGTAAATTTTAATGAAAACAGTAATATAGATAAAAAAAAATTGTCGGATTTTATTTTGAAAGAAAAGAAAGTATTTTCTAATTATAAATATTATAACATAGATGATTCCACTGAGTTTCATATATTTAGTGATAAAAAAGGAAATTGTACATACTTATTAACATCATTTAGTATGAAGGTTACTATTGAAAATACAACATTAAGTATTGACAGATTTGAGAAAGAAATTAAAGAATGGTACAATAAATTAAAATTTTTCATAGTAGATACTGAGGGTATCGATTACGAGATAGGTACAAGCATACAGCTTATTTTTGATAAAAAAGTTAAGTTATTTATAACTGATAATCAGGTAATAGAGGAGATTTTATCTATATTTAATAAAAATTTATCATCCATAAATTTTAACATTTATGTAAATGAGGATAAATATAATTTAATTCTTTCGATTGAACCTGAGAGTTTTAATGAATTAACAAATACTAAAGAAGTTAAGCTGAAAATCAACATACAAGAACCTTTAGATATAAAAGAAGTAATTTCAACTCATAGGTTATTGTTTGAAAAAGTGGACGTCATAATAAATAAAGTTTTTAAGGGGTTATAAAGATGAAAGGTAACAACAATGCGTTTTGGGATGGAAAGCCCGTTAAAGAAAATTTTCAACCAATACGATTAATAGAAGCACATTTAGAAAAAGAGATTGATCATTTGCACTCTTATATGTCAAAAAGTGATCGTAAGAAATTACTCGATTTTATGATTCAAAATTTATATTCTCCAAGTAATATATTAGACCATCTTCCGGATTGGGAAAATGAAATTTTTAAAAAGGAAGCAATACCTAGTAAGCGTAAGCATAAAATGAAACGAGAAAAGCTATTGAAACGGAGTGTCCAGAGAGTGGCTTGTGCATCATTAACTCCTACCCCGGTTGAGTTTTTAGAAGTCTTAAAAATACAAATCGAATTGTTTATAAGCAACCCTAAATTATCTGGCCTAGGTATATTGCTAGGAGCACTTCTTTCATGGATATTTGGTCCAGTAAATATTTTCTTTGCAGTCCCATTAACTGTGGTATTATTTTTATTATTAGGAAATCTAGCAGATGAAGTATTAAGTTCCTCGACTAAAAAGGGTCTTTTTATAAGGATAAAAGAAATAATGTTAATTGGGTTAAGTTATTTAATAATATTAGGGCTTTTTAATGTGCTATCTATATTAATAATTTCAGATTATTGGTTGAGAAATATTTCTTTTACCATGGTTGCTATCAGTGCAGGCAATCAATTAATCTGTTTGGTAAGCTCATGGGAGTTAGTACCTATCGATTCTTTAAAAAAACAAATTGCAGGATTTTTAAGAGATAGTGCAGATAAGATAGATAGTAATAAAAAATATTAATGCCGGGAGCTTCCGGTCCTTGCCCTTGGCAATTTCCAGAATCTCCCTCTCGGGGACAGTCCCCCAGCACTTTAAAGCATTAAAGTGTTTTTATGCGGGCCGCTGATATTGCCTAAAAATTGTATAATCTATGAAAAAGACGGCTTGCCCTGCCGGAAATGCCCGGGGAGCTTCCGACCCTTGCCCCCGGCAATTTCCAGAATCTCCCTCCCGGGGCCAGTCCCCCACAACTTTAAAGCACCAAAGTGTTGTGGTTTTTTTAAAGGTTTTAAACGATTGCTAATAAACAGCCCTTTTGGCTGTTTTACATTTAATAATATTTAAAAAAGGAAACTGCTTGAGTAAGTTGTCGCCTTGACTCCAGTTTTTTTATGGTTATGGATATGCCGGGATATGGATTTTGCTGGATAACCTCTGTGAGGTTACCCACAAAAACCACATCCATTGGACAGTGCTGCTTTCTTCTTTAGTGCTTCATATGCCTTCCGGAGCAGGTCGACGCTGATGTGGTGCATCAGGTTGTTAAAGCGAAGGGTTTTATCTCTCCTCGCTGCTTCATTAACCACTGGAATCCTGGAAAGCGTAAATACCGGTTTGAGACATTTTATAATGGCCTTAATCCAGTAAAGATTTATAAACCTGGACTAAATCCGAAGGTTCAGGGGCAGGAAAGTGATGATAAACGTAGGATAGATAAGGATATGGATAAGTGAAATACAGAACTGATTTGCATCTACTTACAGGGAAATTAATTACCTTTCATGAGTAAGAGCATTTTAGACTTTAATAAAGGAATTACAATATTGGATGGTTAAATTGTTGGCTTTTGGTTTAATATTTGGTAAGATTTTGTATGTCATATTATGTTTTATTCCTTTTTCAATAAAAGTACAGCCTTGTTAATACAAACTTTCACCTTGTTTAATACCGAGGTAAGATCCTGTTTTTGTTCCTTATTGAGCGAATGATAGACTTGATTGGTCACAGCCAATTTTTCACAGGTATTTTCGAGGACTCTTATCAGGCCGTTATACCAGGCTTCAATGTAGACATGGTTTATACTCCCTTCCTTAATAAGTAAAGTAGAGCTTTCTTCAAAATTATTTTGCTTGATGAAGGATCTGTTTTTTATACATTTATTTACAAGTTCTTTTTGAGATTGTATACTTAGATTTGAAGCCTCTGTATCAAGACAGGTTTTTACAATATCATTGGCATGATAATTATTTATATTATTTTTTAAGTCGTTGATTATATAATCTTTAATTTCTTGTGCAAGGCCAGTTGACTCTATTTTTTTTCTAATGCTTGGCGGTGGATGCTGTTTCTTTTTATTTTTTTGTGTTTTTTGTTTTGTTTTTTGTTTTGTTTTTTGCTTTTCATTTACGATTGAAATTGTTGTTCCAGGTATTTTTACAATTGATGGACCGTTAAGTCCAAATTCAGATACAACTTTATCGTCAACCAACAGGATAATACTTTTAACTTGTTTTTCCATATCTTTTTCAAGATTTAAATCTGAAAGAGATATTTCATCGGACATACGGACACCCCCTAGTTAAAAATATTTGAGTGAAGGATTGTCCTATTACAGAAATTGCTCTGGTAATTTCTGCCCGGGAGATTCTTCCAGCGGTTCAAGAGGATTTTTTAATAAGTCCAGCAACAAACATTATGTAAAATATAAAATGCCCGGGAGCTTCCGGCCCTTGCCCCTGGCAATTTCCAGAATCTCCCTCCCGGGGACAGTCCCACAGCACTTTAAAGCATTAAAGTAATTTTATGCAGGCCGCTGGTTAAGAGCGGCCATTTTAGTGCTTGTGAACTTTCCCCTAACGACAAGCTTGTGGACATCTTTTAAGCATAAAATCCGAGGCTACATATCATTTAAACCCTAAAAGATAAAACGCCATAAGTGCTCGGGAGATTCTTCCGGGCAAGCCTCCAGAATCTCCCAGAAGGGGTCTGTCCCGGGCAAATTTTTCCAATTAGGAGGAGTAGCCCCGTAGACCTCCCCGAATGCACACTCCGACCCAACAAAAGCAAAGAAGTAACTAAAGGCTAGGTGGCGAGGTGACTAGGTATAGTGGTAATGCTGTTGGATTTGCTTGAGGTATGAGTGTGGACATGAGGGGTAAGAGAACTATTGCCTGAGAGGAGCCAAATCATTGAATAAAAAAGAAAAACTTGCTGCCTTTGAAGGTATCAATACAGATATTTTAACTGGAAACAAAAAGAATAAAGAGATGGTTAAACTGTTCCTACAGGGCATGACCTATAAAGAGATTGCTGCTCAGTATTGCCTATCTAATAGTAGAATAGGACAGATACTAGACAAGCAAGCTCGCCGGGCTAATTATTATAAATCCTTGCTAAATGACCAGGAGTATCAAGAGCTGGTGGATAATTATATTGGTAAGCTGAAAAGGAATGAACTCATTAAGATAAGCAGTAACTTAGAAAATAAGAGGACCCATGAAATGGCAGTTAATGAGGCTAAGATACGGTTAGCTGCTGAAGAAGTGTCATCAGAAGGAGAACCTATGAACAAACAACTAGTTATAGACTATGCAATATCTCTAACTCACCTGTATGGCATAGTCCATAAAGATAAGGTGGTTGAGATTTACAACTCACAAAATGAAGATAAGGTTGATGGACAGGCTGTCAGCAATATTATGAAGGAAGCTCTCAAGGAACTAAAAGATAACTTCGTCGAGATACATAAAGACTATTTTGTTGCTGAATCAATTCTGGAGTTTCGTGATTTTGATGAGCAGTTAAAGCAAAGTAAAGGGAAGCCCTATTACATCCCGGAGAAAGAAGAGCTTCTAAAATATAAAGATGAACTATACTTTGAAGTTACTGAGCAGTACAATGCTTTAAAAGATTATATAGCTGAGAACCTTCTTGATGGTGATGATTATAAAGCTGAAGTAATATGCAGTGATATCCAGGGAATATGCCAATTTGGCTTTCAAATAAATGAAGTTTTTGACATCTTTAATAACAGGGATGTAAACTTTAAGAGTGAAGAGCAAGTAAACGAAGTAATGCAGTTGGTAATGGATCTGGCAAATCACACCAGACTGTGGGAGAACCACGGCCACACGCCCCAGGAGATTTTCGAGAAGTATGAAAAACCGCATCTAAGACCTCTGCCTAAAGAGCCTTTTGAGTTTAAAGGAAGCCAGGAGTCAAAGGTTTACAGTTTCAAGACGAAAAAGAAAGTTGGCAGAAATGATCCATGCCCCTGTGGCAGCGGGAAGAAATATAAGAAGTGTTGTTTGGGGAAGTAGTTGTTAGTTAGTGCCCGGGAGCTTCCGGCCCTTGCCTTTCGGCAATTTCCAGAATCTCCCTCCCGGGGACAGTCCCCCACAACTTTAAAGCGCTAAAGTGTTTTTGTGAAAGAATAAAGTCAACCGTGCCGGTAGTGCCCGGGAGCTTCCGGCCCTTGCCTTTCGGCAATTTCCAGAATCTCCCTCCCGGGGACAGTCCCCCACAACTTTAAAGCGCTAAAGTGTTTTTGTGAAAGAATAAAGTCAACCGTGCCGGTAGGGTATACAGAAAAGATAAGAGAGAGGTTTGAAACAGAAAACATTATTTTCTCACCGGAATTCTTAAGAGAAGGAAAAGCGCTATATGATAACTTGTATCCTACCCGGATTATTGTGGGAGAACAATCCCAGAGAGCCAAGAAGTTTGCGGATCTTTTAGTGCAGGGAGCTATTAAAGAGGATATTGATGTGTTATTTACCAATTCAACAGAAGCAGAAGCCATAAAATTATTTGCCAATACATATCTTGCCATGAGAGTAGCTTTTTTTAATGAACTGGATTCATATGCAGAGGTTAGGGGATTAAACACTCAGCAAATTGTAGAAGGGGTATGTCTTGATACCCGTATTGGTAACCATTATAACAATCCTTCCTTTGGATACGGCGGTTATTGTCTTCCTAAAGATACCAAACAGCTGCTGGCTAATTATGAAGATGTACCTAATAATATAATGGGAGCTATTGTGGATGCCAATAGAACCAGAAAAGACCATATTTCAGATAGGATATTAGCCAAGCATCCCAAGGTAGTAGGTATTTATAGACTGACCATGAAGATGGATTCTGATAACTTTAGAGAGTCAGCTATACAAGGGGTTATGAAGCGTATCAAGGCAAAGGGTATTGAAGTTGTGGTGTACGAGCCTGCCCTGGATTCAGATGATTTTTATAATTCAAGAGTTATTAAAGACTTTGATGAATTTAAGAAGATTTCAGATGTGATTGTGGCAAACAGGCTGTCGGATGAAATTAAGGATGTAGAGGATAAGGTTTATACCAGGGATTTGTTTAGCAGGGATTAGGAAAAGCCCCGGGGATATGGCTTTACCGGAAGTATATAACCATATAGAAACAGGAGTTGGAGGGATCTTATCTCATGAATATATTAGTCACCGGCGGTGCCGGTTATATTGGCTCACATACCTGTGTTGCTCTGTTGGAAGCGGGGCACAGGGTGATTGTTGCGGATAATCTTTGCAACAGTAAGGTGTAGACCATAGATAGAGTAAAAGAGATAACAGGTAAGGAAGTTTTTTTTTATAAGATTGATGTGACAGATGAAGCTTTAGTGGAGGAAGTGTTCTCTACCCATCAAATTCATGGTGTGATTCATTTTGCAGGGCTTAAGGCGGTGGGTGAGTCGGTAGAGAAGCCTCTGGATTATTATAATAACACCGTCAGTACCATGGTTTTGAGCAGAGCCTGTCTGAAATATGGTGTTGGCAAGTTTGTATTCAGCTCATCAGCCACCGTATATGGTGAGAATGAAGTACCATTTGTGGAGACTATGGAGCTTTTGCCCACCACCAATCCCTATGGGGAAACCAAGGCCATGAGTGAACGTATTCTGACAGATACTGCAAAGGCCAATCCCGGGTTTGCAGTATCACTGCTTCGGTATTTCAATCCGGTAGGTACTCATGAGAGTGGATTGATTGGGGAGGATCCCAACGGCATTCCCAATAACCTGATGCCTTTTGTGACCCGGGTGGCCAACGGGAAATTGAAAGAATTAAGCGTATTTGGAAACGATTATGATACTGTGGACGGAACCGGTGTTAGAGATTACATCCACGTGGTTGATCTGGACAAAGGACATGTGGCTGCCATTGAAAAATTAGATAATGGGGTTCATGTTTATAATCTTGGGACAGGCAGAGGGACTTCGGTGCTGGAGCTGGTTAAAGCTTTTGAGAGTGTCAATGGGATTATAATACCTTATGAAATAGTAGGCCGTAGGCCGGGAGACATCGATTCAAGCTATGCTGATGCCGGTAAAGCTGAAAAGGAGCTTGGTTGGAAAGCAAAGCGCGGGATAAATGAGATGGTCAGAGATGCCTGGCGGTTTGAAAAAAGCAATGAATAGATGGAGAATGCCCGGGAGTTTCCGGCCCTTGCCCTGCGGCAATTTCCAGAATCTCCCTCTCGGGTCAGTCCCCCACAACTTTAAAGCACTAAAGTATTTTTTGTTAAATTAACCTCTTGAAGAATTCAAGAGGTTAATTTAACAAAAAATCAGTCCGGTAAAATAGGTTTATGTTAAATCAAATCAAAATTAATCTTATTTCGTCCCCAGTTTTCTTTTTGCATTTATAACGTATATGTTATATAATAGAAGTATCCTAGGAGTGATAAAGTGTATATAGTTGAATATTATAAAGAAAAAGGTAAGCATCCTGTTTTCGATTTCATTTCTAGTCTTAATCATAAAGAACAAGCTAAAGTTCTTAGAGAAATTGATCTGTTATCGGAATTTGGTTTTGCACTTGGCCTCCCTCATATAAAAAGCATTAAAGATTCTGGTGGTTTATGGGAACTTAGGATTAAACATAGTTCCAACAACTTCCGAATCTTTTATTTTCATTTTTTTAATGGTAAATTTATCTTGTTGCATGGTTTTAGAAAAACTACTGCCAAAATACCTAAGAAAGACATTAATATTGCTATAAGAAGAATGAAAAACTACCTGCAAAGGGGTGATCTAAAGTGAACCACGAAGAAGTAAAATATAAATTATTACAATGTCCTGATGTTAGAGAAGAATTCGATAAATTAAAACCTATTTATGATATTAAAAGAGAACTAATTAAGTTTAGGATTGAGCAAGGGCTAAGTCAAAAAGAATTAGCTGAAAAAATCGGAACCAAACAATCTGCAATATCTCGCTTGGAAAGCGGTGAATATAATCCAAGTATTGAGTTGCTAAGTAAGATAGCTCATGCATTAGGAAAAGAACTTCAAGTTAAATTTAACTAACAGTTGCTCGGGCACGGGCAATTTCGGAAGGGGCGAGCCCTACCAAAAATCCCCAAAAGGGGTCAGTCCGAAGCGCCGGGATAAACCGGCATAGAGAAGGGGATGAAAGAGCCCCACGTGAAAGTGCGACAAGAAGTGACTTCTTCTTGAGAAACATTAGTGCAGATATATCTGCTGTCTTAGTAGTAAAGACATTCCCATCCGAAACTGCGTCAGAAGTAATTCTGGGGTGGGTTGCATGAGGAAAAGCCTAATTGACTATTAAGTATCCGAGATGGTTAAGGGCAAGGGAAAGGGTGGTATGGTCTATGATTAAGCGTCGTTAGGGGCAGCAATAGATAGGATACGCTTTGCTATTGTATTACAGATAGGAAAATGCAACTTTTCATGTGCATGTGTAACTACCCACATATCTGTCGGCGTACTGAATAGACCTAACCCGTCCGCAACTAATGGAAGTCAAACTTGGTAAGCCCTATAGAGTCCATATTAATGGTAGGTCAACCGCAAGGAAGATACAATTCTCTAGAGGGTAAAGGAACGTTAGAAAAAGCAAATGCTGCTGTGGTGCAAACCAACAGGAATAAGAAATAACTGGGCAGATAGTGTCAAATGACACACTTGAAAGGGTGCTGAATTCTAACTGGTGTACAACACGGAATAAAGCGGAAAGCAATAATTCCAAAGGAAGGTAACAGATGAGAAATACTTCATTAAAAATGAAGTCCACATTACCTGACGATACTAAAACATGGAAACAAATCAATTGGGTTCATGTTAACAGATATGTAGAAAAATTGCAACAACGAATATTCCGTGCCGAAAGTTTTGGAAATAAACGCAAGGTTAGAGAACTACAGAGGCTATTGATGCATAGTAAATCAGCTTTGCTAGTATCAATAAGAAAAATCACGCAAATCAACAAAGGGAAAAAGACAGCTGGTGCCCGGGAGCTTCCGGCCCTTGCCCCTGGCAACTTCCAGAATCTCCCTCTCGGGGACAGTCCCCCACTGCCCGGAGCTTCCGGCCCTTGCCCTTGGCAATTTCCAGAATCTCCCTCCCGGGGACAGTCCCCCATAACTTTAAAGCACTAAAGTATTTTTGTAAAAGAAAGTTTTTAATTGGTTCGGGTAGGAGCAGGAAACAATTCTTTAAATACATGCCCGGTAGATTCCGGCCCTTGCCCCGGCAATTTCCAGAATCTCCCTCCCGGGGATGCCCGGGAGCTTCCGGCCCTTGCCCCTGGCAACTTCCAGAATCTCCCTCCCGGGGACAGTCCCAATGTCATCAGGCTATGCTACCATAAATAGGTAATTGAGATTATCAATAAGAAGCAATCGAAAAAAAATATAGAAAAAGCACCCAATAATAGTAAAAAACACTTGACACTGCTAAAATTCCCCCATAATCGACTTGGATACCATTTTTTGGTATATCAAATTGATAGTGGGGATGATGAATGATAAAAAAATTTTTAGAAGCATTATCTATTACAAAATTACTTATTGATGATAATATATTTATGTGTGAAACACGTATGAAGCAAACGTATTTTACTCGTGCTGCCAACTGTAAAATGGATTTTAAAAGCCTCATTTTGTTTCAGCTAAACTTTGTAAAAAAGACTCTTCAGTTGGAATTAGACTCATACTTAAAAGCTATCAAAGGAGATGAAGAGAGTATTACAAAACAAGCATATTCCCAAGCAAGACAAAAAATTTCCCCCACAGCCTTTATAATAATGGCTGATGCTATAACAAGCTGGTATTATGGAGACGAAGATTATAAGACATTTAAAGGATATCGGCTATCTGCCATTGATGCCTCAATCTTAGAAATTAATAATTCACAACGCCTGAGGGACGCCTTTGGTTATGTTGAAGGAGGTAAAACGGTAAAACTTGCACGGGCAAAGGCATCTTGTATATACGACATAGAAAACGATATGATGATTACTTCGATAATTACAAAATATACTACTGGCGAAAGAGAGATAGCCCTCCAACTGATTGAGAAATTAGAACAGTTGGGATTAAAAAATGATCTCATACTTTTTGATAGGGGATATCCCTCAAGAGATTTCTTTTTATACTTAGAAGAAAAAGGAATTAAGTATGTCTGTCGTACATCCAGTGCCCGGAGATTCTTCCAGACAAGCTTCCAGAATCTCCCAAAAGGGGTCAGTCCCCCACGACTTTAAAGCACTAAAGTATTTTCTATTAAATTACCCTCTTGAATTCTTCAAGAGGGTAATTTAATAGAAAATCAGTCTGGTAAAATAGGTTTATGTAAGTTAATTTAAACTAGGTTAAATTGCTAAAACATATTGTATCTTATATGACTAAAGGTGTTTTATATAATTATTTTTCTATGATATACTTAAAGAGACAGTATTTTATTTGGAGGTATTATTTATGTTACCAATGAAAAAAAGAGTAGGAAAAAATGGTAGAATAGTGATTGGCTAATTGTTAAAGATTGCCAAAATTAAGCCCGGTGATTTGGTATAATTTACTCATGATAAAAATAAAATAACTATCAAGAGGACGAAACGAGTGAAACGAAAAGGTGTTGTTAGGGCAACTGCAGGTATATTGAAGGTTAACTGAAATTGAGCTAGCGGAGGATATGATAAATAAAAATAATAAGGTGATTTTTATGAGAAAAATTAATTTAAACGAAATTAAAAAGAAGAGCAATTCGCCTGAGGTTGTTGCAAAAGATATACGAATTAGCACTTTTGTTAGATCTCAACCAAATTATAGTTCAGGGCGTAAAAGACCAAGAGACCCAGGCGAAACCAAAATTCTTGCTGGTTTTAAAAGAAAATAATGAAAATTAAATATTTGGAATGGGCTATAAAGGAACTAAAACGTCTTAACCCTGACGACAAGTATAATACCATGCTTTACGCTATGGCTATTATTACCAAGTTGTTAGAAGTGGAGAGTGTGAAGCCAATTATTGTTGGCGGTTTTTCTGTTGAAATATATACAGATAGAAGTTATTCAACTCGAGACTTAGATGTTATAACTAATAAAAGGAACAAAGTAATCCAGTTACTACAAAAGATTGGGTTTAAGATAGAGGGAAGACATTTAGTTTATAATGAATTAGATCTAGCGATTGAATTTCCAGATGATGAGCTTGCAGGATCTTATGGTAAAGTAAATAAAATTAATATAAACGAAACCGATAACTTATATGTCTATGTTATATCCTATGAAGATATTATTATGGATAGACTTCGTGCCTTTTTATATTGGAATGAACATGAATCTAAAGAGTGGGGCATGAAAGTGCTTTTTCGCTTTTTTGATAAAATAGACTTAGATTATATGATGAACATAGGCGGAGGAGCGGAAACAAAGCTAGAAGTAGACGAGCTAAATAAATGGCTTACTGAGCTTGATAAAATATAAATACCAGCATAATATTTCGGTCATTTTTCCAGAATCATCCCAAAGGCTGTTTTTTATTGCCCGGCCCTTGTCGGTTTGGTTGGTGCCGTTCCACGTTGATGCCCGGGAGTTTCCGGCTCTTGCCCCGGCAATTTCCAGAATCTCCCTCTCGGGGACAGTCCCCCACAACTTTAAAGCACTAAAGTATTTTTTATGTAAGCTACCATTACCTATTGGTTTGACACATTTGTTTTTTCTGTTTATAATGGTTGCCATAATTTAAAAAAATTACTTATTATATATTTACTTTTAAACTACTTTTTTACAGAGAGTTACCGTGGTATAATAAGATAAAGAAATTATAGGAGAGTATTTATTCATGCCAAGTGATCGAGAACAGATACACATGCCCCACGATACTGGCTATAAATATCTGTTGTCTAGCAAAAAAGCTTTTATACAGCTTATCAGAAGTTTTATTAAAACAGGTTGGGCTGAACAGGTTGACGAAACTAATCTGGTAAGGATTGATAAATCCTTTATACTGCAGGATTTCCAGAACAAAGAAGCAGACTTAATCTACCGTGCCAGACTAAAAGAAAAAGATGTTATATTTTACGTGCTCATGGAGCTGCAGTCTACAGTAGATTTCCTTATACCTTACCGATTACTGCTATATATGACAGAAATTTGGCGGGATATATTTAAAAATATTTCTCAAAAAGAAGCGGAGCGTAAGGGTTTTCGATTGCCTGTTATAGTTCCAATAGTTCTTTACAACGGTCAAGAAACATGGAATGTTCCACTTAACTTCAAGGAAACACTGGACAGTTTTGAACTTTTTGTAGAGCACGTGTTGGATTTTCGCTATAATCTAATTAGTGTTTCATCCTATGACCAAGAAGAATTGCTTGAACTTTCCAGCCTGATGGGAGCAGTATTTTTACTAGATCAGGCTAAAGATCTAGAAGAAGTTATTGAGCGCTTGAAAAAATTACTGGTAACTATAAAGAAAATGGAAGCTGAAGAATATAGATTATTTACTGCTTGGGCAGAGAATATTTTAACTCGTGGTGGTGTATCCTCAGAAAAGAAAGATGAAATTACCGTTATTCTGGGAAAGACTCGACCTGAGGAGGTGGAAGAAATGATTTCCAATGTAGAAAGGGTCTTAAAAAAATCCTGGCAAGAAGCTGAAAAACAAGGAATAGAACAAGGAATAGAAAAAGGAATGCAAAAGGGAATAGAAAAAGGAATGCAAAAAGTAGCAAAACAGATGCTTTCTGAAGGTGAAAACATTGAAAAAATAACAAAATATACTGGGCTCTCTAAGGAAGTAATAGAAAAGCTTAGATAACTTGTGAAGGTTTCCTGTAATGTAAGCGCCCAATAAGTCGGTGTATGGTAACTTCCCTAGTAATATGAGACAATTCTCTAAATTAGAATTTGTAGAGTTTTTCGACCAAGTCGAAAAACTCCAAAAGGATGCCCGGAGATTCTTCCAGACAAGCTTCCAGAATCTCCCAAAAGGGGTCAGTCCCCCACAACTTTAAAGCGCTAAAGCGTTTTGTGTTTTTATAAGGCAGTCTGATACCAATAATAATAATGGAGCAAATTGATAGATGGCTAAGAAAAAGAGATATAGAGGACATTATTGCAAAATATGTAAAAGGATACTTCCCAATGAAAAGTTTTCTGGAAAGGGACATTCAAAAAAAATATGCAAAAAGTGTTCTAAGATACCTTTAGAAAAACGAAACGAGATTATGGATGTTAATAGAATATATTCATTATATAAATATTCTAATTTATCGAAAATAATAGGTTAATGTTGGAAAAACACTTAAGCAATCAGTCAGAAAAAGTTAGATTAGCAGCAAAAAAAATGCTTGATGAGTTTAAGGCGGAAAGAAATAAAAAACATGAAGAGTTATATGAAGAAATAGAGGAACTGGTTCCTGAGAATAATGAATCCTTAGAAAATAAAAATTGTTTCGGAGACATAAAAAACTTAGATGAAATGGATGATATAAAATTACCTTTTTAAGTTAAATTGCCTATGCGAAACTGATAGTGAGCCAAAAACACACATTCTGCTGATGAAAAAGTGAGCCACTCAAGAAAAATTGCCCGGGGGTTTCCGGCCCTTGCCCCTGGCAATTTTCAGAAACCCCCTCCCGGGGTCAGGGGACTGGGCCAAATTTTTGCTGTAATTGAATATTGATTACCGAACTTAACCGATATGAGTCATTTACTTATTGCCCGGAGATTCTTCCAGACAAGCTTCCAGAATCTCCCAAAAGGGGCCCAGTCCCCCACAACTTTAAAGCACTAAAGTATTTTCTGTAAAAATAACCTCTTGAAGAATTCAAGAGGTTATTTTTACAGAAATCAGTCTGGTAAAATAGTTTTATGTACATACCTTAGTTAAATTAGTTACAACATTTTTAATAGACAAGTTCTTGAGGATAAACTACGGGGCTTTTTAGCTTAGCAGAAATAGTTTGCTGTAAATCTAAGTAGTATGGTTGTAGTATTGAAAACTTTCTTGAAAAAAAATCCATTCTCGTATACGATTAAATTAAACTATTTTTTTTGCAAAAATATTGAGCAATATTGAAAAAAATTAACCTATTGGGTTATTGAAAATTGACACATGGGGAATGGTAATATATAATGGAAGTGAGATTTACAAATAAAAAAATCAAAAAACAATGTGAAGACCCCAGAAGAGCACAAAAAGATTATGGGCTGAGAATGGGGGTTTTATTGACTCAAAGAGTTGGAGAACTTATTGCGGCAACCAGTTTGCTTGATATTAAGTATATTCTATCAGCAAGGTTGCACGAATTAGAAGGTACTAGAGCTAATGAATATTCTGTAGATTTAGTTCACCCGTATAGATTAGCATTTACTCCTATAACCGAGGGTGATGTAAAAGTAAATGAACTACAAAGCATTCACATTGTTAGGATTGAGGAGGTGACAGATTACCATGGTAAACAAAAAAGAAGGTAATCAATTTCTTCCTACGGTTGCGATTCCTCCTGGGGAAACTATTAAAGAGAACATGAAATACTTGGGGATGAATCAGAAAGAACTCGCAATGAGGCTTGAAATAACACCAAAACATTTAAGCAACATAGTTAATGGTCATGATCCTATTACCTATGATACAGCTTTAAAGCTGGAAACAGTGTTGGGGCCCAAAGCTCATTTTTGGATGAATTTAGAAACAAATTATCAACTGCATAAAGCAAGATTGAAAAAAGATGAAGAGTTTAAGGCTGACCTGGAAATACTTAAGAAAATACCCTACAAACAGATGAGTGATTTTAGATGGGTAGAAAGTACTCAAAACCGTAATTTTCGGGTAAAAAACTCAAGAGAGTTTTTTGGTGTGGCCAGCTTAAAAGCAGTTGATAAATCAGTTAATGCTATGTTCCGAAAACAAAAGCCTATTAAAGATATCTCGGATATAGCTGTAGCAGCTTGGCTTAGAAAAGCTGTATTGGAGGGAACATTAGTAGAGGTAGAAAAATTTGATCAAAAAAAGCTTAAAAGCTTTATTCCTAGGTTTAGAGAGTTAACAATGAAAGAACCGGAAGATTTCTATCCAGAAATGCAAAAGCTTTGTGCTGATTGTGGTGTCGCACTAGTCCTTGTCAAGTCTCTTCCAAAGTCGTATGTGTGTGGGGCTACAGTTTGGAGAAGGAATAAGGTTATTTTAGCATTAAGCGTTAGGGGAAAACGAGCAGATATTTTTTGGTTTACTTTTTTCCATGAACTGGCCCATTTAATTAATCATTCTAAAAAAGAGTCACGTGTTAGTTATGAAAACCATTGGAAGGAAGATGAAGCTGATAAGAAGGCTAGCGATTACTTGATTTCCAATGAACAATATGAAAGGTTTAAAAAAGAATACGATTACACTAATAAAGAGCAAATAATAGATTACGCTCATGAAATAGGAATAGCTCCTTGTATACTTGTTGGGAGATTACTTCATGAGGGGCTGCTTAAATATGAATTTTATAGTGACTTAAGACCATCTTTTGAAATAATAAACTAGTGTCCGGAAGATTCCGGCTCTTGCCTCCGGCAATTTCCATAATATTCCTATTGGGTCTGCCCGGGAGCTTCCGGCCCTTGCCCCTGGCAATTTCCAGAATCTCCCTTTCGGGGCCCCCAGAACTTTAAAGCACTAAAGTATTTTCTGTTAAATAAACCTCTTGAAGAATTCGAGAGGTTTATTTAACAGAAATCAGTCCGGTAAAATAGGTTATGGAAGTTTTGCTGAGTTTGTATAAGCTCAATACCTGTTGGGAGATAAAAACATTGCAAAAAGTTATCTTATATGATAACATAAAAGTATCAAAGCTGTATATATTATAATAGGAGGCATGTGAGTGGACTATGATGTAGAATTTTATCAAAAAGAAAATAGAGATGTTCCGGTAATGGATTTTCTATTATCTCTTCACCCTAAGATGAGAGCGAAAGCATATAGTGAGATTGAACTATTAAAAAAACATGGTCCTGCTCTTAGAGAGCCTTATGTAAAACCAGTAAAAGGGAGTAAATACAAAGGAATTTACGAGCTTCGTATAAGGTTTTCGTCAGATATATGCCGTATATTTTATTTTTTATTTGAACAAAATACATTCGTACTGCTACATGGATTTGTGAAGAAAAGCAGTAAAATACCTGAACGAGAACTGGAAAGAGCAAGAAAATACAAAGCTGATTATGAAAGAAGGTGTATTGATGAATAAAGCAGGTATAAAATTTAATGAGATTAAAGAGCAGCTGATGAAAGATGAAGAATTTAAAGCTGAATATGAGAAGCTAAAACCACGTTACGAGGTTATATCACAGATTATCGAAGCCAGAAATGCACAAAATATAACTCAAGAAGAATTGGCTTTACGAGTGGGAACGCAGAAATCAAATATTTCAAGATTTGAAAGCGGCTCATATAATCCATCTTTAGATTTTTTGATCAAAATTGCAAAAAGCCTTGGTAAAGAGGTACACGTTGAAATTAAATAAATCAGTGCTCGGGTCGGAATTATAAGCCCCCTGGACTTCCAGTCCCCCACAACTTTAAAGCTCTAAAGTATTTTTGTGAAAAGTAGAAATAAAAACTTAAAGCATCAATTGTTTCAATGATAGAACAAAAAAGGATACCTGTTTAATAGAAGGATTGATTTTTGAAAATGAATCATTTAATGAATAGAAGGAACATAAAAATTACAGCAGCCGTTCTGGCTGTTTTACTCTTTTTAATCTTAATTATCCTACTGCCAAGGGCAGGATCTTATATTTTGGCAGAGGATGACCTGGCAGAAAGTGATATTATCGTGATTCTTATGGGCAGCATTCCCGACAGAGTTTTACAGGGAGCAGATATCTTCCTGGAGGGTTTTGGGGAGGATATTGTTATGGTCCGGGAGAATATGAGGAGTTATGATGATCTCTTGGGAAGGGGTGTGGATGTCCTCGGAAGGGCAGATTTGAGTAAAATGGCAGCGGTAGAATTGGGAGTACCGGAGAATCATATCATTATACTAGAATACGGTGCCTTTAGCACCCAGGACGAGGCTATCTGTCTAAGGAATTATTTGAAAGAGAGAGAAGAAATCAATTCCTTGATTTTAGTTACTTCCAAATCTCATTCCGTAAGGTCGAAGAAAATATTTGAGAAAGCTCTGGGAGCATTGGATAGAGATATTACGGTTATTTCAAGCCCCAGTGAATATGATACATTTAATCCTGAAAAGTGGTGGAGAAACAGAGAAGACGCCAAGGCAGTTATACTGGAATACTTGAAGCTTATAAACTTTTACCTGAGGGAGCAGTTTTTGTTAGAGTAAAAGAAAATCTTTAGATGCCCGGAGATTCCGGCTCTTACTTTCCGGAAAATTTAATAATATCCCTCTCGAGGCCAGTCACCCGCTAATCTGAAAAAGCAAGGTTTGAGCAAAAAATGAAAAGCAAAAAAGAAATCTAACAATTCAAGAAGGAAGAGGTTGTGCTGCATGGCCTGGGATGCGCCGACAGATGAACTGACACGGTTGTTATTGACGGTCAGTAGTAGAAAGGAGCTGCTCAATGAGAAAACTGTTAGATTATGCAATTTCTCTCACTCACCTGTATGGTTTAGTTCATAAGGACAAGGTGGTAGAGATTTACAATATGCAAAACGATGAAGAAATTGATTGTGATGCCATTAACGAGATCTTTGAAAATGGTGTCAATGAGGGTTTCGTTGAAACTCATGGAGATTACTTTGTGCATGAATCGATCCTGGAATATGACAACTTTGACGAGGAATTAGAGCAGCGCAGGGGGAAACCTCACTATATTCCAGAGCAGGATGCGCTGCTAAAGTACGTAGATGAGTATTACTCCGAGAAGCCGAAGGAATACTATGCACTCGTGGAATATGCTGCCAAAAATTTGTTCCACGGTGACGAATATCAGGCAGAGGTTTTAACCGACAATTTTCATGGAGTATGTCAATTTGCTTTCTCCATCAATAATGTCTTCGAGATTTTTAATCTACAGAAAGTGAACTTCAAGAATGAACAGCAGGTGTCGGAAGTCATGGAGCTGCTCATGGATTTAGCTAATAATACCAGACTCTGGGAAAATAATGGTCATACCCCAAACGAGATCTTTAGCAAGATGGAAAAACCACATCTTAGACCACTTCCAAAGGGTGGGTTTCCTGATTTCCATGCAGATACAATGGACAGACCTAAACTTCGCAGTATCCCCGGCGGAGCTTCTAAGAAGGTTGGCAGAAATGATCCATGCCCCTGCGGCAGTGGGAAGAAATATAAAAAATGCTGTTTGGGAAAAGAGAATAAAGGTTAACAAAGCATTGTAAGCTTATAAACTTTTATCTGAGAGAACAGTTTCAACTGTGAAACGTGGCTCTAAAGATTTTTTACTTTTTTACCGAACAAATGTTTGACTATTCACCCATAAAGTGGTATAATCTCCTAAAAAGGGCCTGTCCAAAAGGAAGGAGAGTTGCCCGGGAGATTCCGGCCCTTGCCCCCGGCAATTTCCAGAGTCTCCCTCTCGGGGACTGGCCCCCCCCATAACTTTAAAGCGCTAAAGTGTTTTTATAAAAAAGTAACCCTCTTGAGAACTTTTCAAGAGGGTTTTTTAATCAGTCCGGTAATATAATTATGTTACTTTAAACTAGGTTAAATGCCCTAAAACATATTTTATCTTATATGACTAAAGGTCTTTTATATAATTGTTTTTCCATGATATACTTAGGTAGATAGTTTTTTATTTGGAGGTATTATTTATGTTGCCAATGAAAAAAAGAGTAGGGAAAAATGGCAGAATAGTGATTGGCCGATTGTTAAAGATTGCTAAAATTAAGCCAGGTGATTGGGTGGAAATTACTCATGATAAAAATAAAATAACTATCAAGAGGACGAAACGAGTGAAACCAAAAGGTGTTGTTAGGGCAGCCGCAGGTATATTGAAGGAACATGACAATTTAGTAGATGAGATGTTGCGGATTAGGGAGGAAGAAGATGACCGACCAAGAACTTCCATATAACAAGTTTGTGGTCGATACTAATATTGTCATATATACACTTAAAGGTTATGAAAAAATAGTTGAAGTAATGGAAAAATTGGAAGGCGATAGTGTGGAAGTTTTTTATTCAACAATAGTTGAGGCAGAATTATTTTCATTTCATGAGCTAACGAAAGAGCAAAAAGCTAAAATAAGAGCTATTTTAAATCTTGGAGAAATAATTGATGTTGATTCTAAGGTTGCCTTAAAGCTGCTGAACTTCGTTCAATAAGTAGAAAAAATTATCAACGCAAACTCAAGTTACCGGATGCTATTGTTGCTGCTACAGCAGTTTTATGTTCAGCTGTTTTGATTACTAGAAATGTTGAAGATTTTAATCATTTAATTGATCATAGTTTGCATATTTGGAATCCATTTGCTCGGTCAGAACCGGAACAATCCTAACGGTCTTCCAGTTCATCCAAAAGGAGATTCCTAAAAAAGTGCCCGGGAGCTTCCGGCCCTTGCCCCTGGCAAGCTTCCAGAATCTCCCTCTCTGGGACAGTCCCCCACAACTTTAAAGCACAAAAGTATTTTTGCAAAAAAGCAGTCCTCTTGTTATGTTCTCAAGAGAACTGCTTTTCAATAAGTCCGGCAAATTGTCCTAAGTATAGCAAATTAGGACACAGGGTCTCGCCCCACAACTTTCCCCCCTAGTTAAAAATATTTGGAGAAGGATTGTCCTATTACAGAAATTGCTCTGGTAGTTTCTGCTTTTGCCCGACGACAACATCCAGGAACTACCAAAAGGGGGCTGCCCGGGAGATTCCGGCTCATGCAAAAAGAATGCATTGATATAACTTGACTTTTAATAAAATTATTGCGGTAAAGCCAATCATGTATGTAGATTGGTTTTTTATTTTTCCTGTATTGTCGAACAAATGTTTGACTATTTACCCATAAAGTGGTATAATCTCCTAAAAAGGGCCTGTCCAAAAGGAAGGAGGCTTGGGTAGAGGTGTCTCGTAAGAATCGAGTATGGTATCCCGGGGCTGTCTATCATATTATGTGCCGCGGCAACCACAGGCATGAGATATATAGAGATGATGAGGACCGGCAGGTATACCTGACGAAGCTTCAGGAAACCATGGAGTATTTTCCTTATTTGCTGCACGGCTACTGCTTGATGACCAACCATGTACACCTGCAGTTAGAAACAATAGATATAAATATTTCAGAAATAATGAAGAAGATTAACATGCTGTATGTGTTGTATTTCAATAAAAAGTATAGTTTTGTAGGCCATCTTTTTCAAGGAAGATACCGTTCGGAAATAATTGAAGAGGATCCCCAGTTTCTATCTACCAGCAGGTATATCCATATGAATCCTGTCATGGCTAACATGGTGGAAACACCAATAGAGTATCCCTGGAGCAGTTATAAAGTTTACTTATCTGAGTCTGATTGTGCTATCAGCAAAAAGATAGTTACCACACAAAAAGTATTGGGTTATTTTCGTGGACATTCTCGAAAAAATTATCAAAAGTATGTTGAAAGAATTTAAGGGGGAGGAGAAAAAAGCTTGGCTACAGTAGTAAATAGTTTTTCCATTACCGGCGTTGATGGTTATCTGGTGGAGGTGGAAACCGATATTATCCACGGTAAACCCTCTATTTCCGTGGTGGGCCTGGGGGATACAGCGGTAAAAGAAGCCAGTGAACGGCTACAGGCGTCGCTGCATTATGGGAAATACCAGTTTCCAAAGATGAAAGTTGTAATAAATTTAGCTCCCGGGGATATGAAAAAAAGCGGGTCACATTTTGATCTGGCTATGGCTGTGGGGTTACTGTTTCAATCGGAGCAGATAATTGTTAAGGATGATTTTGATATAAGCTGTTTTGGATTTATTGGAGAACTTTCTCTGAATGGAAATATAAGACCCTGTTCAGGGGTGCTGCCTATGGCTATAGCTGCAAAAGAGGCAGGCATTCAAAACCTTGTAGTGCCCCGGGCTAATGTGGCCGAAGCGGCTTTTATAAAGGATATTAACATATTTTCCTTTACTGCCCTGCAGGAAGTGGCAGAGTTTCTAAAGGGGGAAAGCTTAAGTAATCTAAAAAATCCTCTTATAAGTAAAGGAAAGGAAACTGCTATCAATACCATGGATTTTAGGGAAGTGCAGGGACAGGACGCTTTGGTGGAGTTCATCGTAGTGGCTGCCGCCGGAGGGCACAATATGATGATGATCGGGGCGCCGGGTTGCGGAAAATCTATGATTGCTAAAAGGATTCCCACCATACTGCCCAATATGACTGAGGATGAAGCCCTGGAGGTTACAAAAATATACAGTGTGTCCGGTCTTTTAAAGGATTTAGGATCTCTCATTAAACAAAGGCCTTTTCGCTCTCCTCATCACAACGCCTCCACAAATTCGCTCATAGGGGGAGGCAATAACGCAATTCCCGGAGAAATCTCATTAGCCCACAACGGAGTTTTATTCTTAGATGAGGTGGCTGAATTTAAAAAGAGTACTTTAGATGCTCTAAGGCAGCCCATGGAGGACCGTCAGGTAACCATCTCCAGAGTTAAGTTTACCAATACATACCCCTGCAATTTTATGCTTATATCTGCCATGAACCCCTGTCCCTGTGGTTATTATGGGCAGGACCGGTGCCGGTGTACGGATTATGAAGTGCTAAAGTATAGGCAGAGAATTTCCGGGCCTATGCAGGACCGCATGGATATACAAAAGAATGTTTCTCCCGTTAACATTATGGAACTTTCTTCTCATGTCCCCGGGAGATCCTCCGCCGAGTTAAAGGAAAGAGTGGAATTTGCCCGGGATATACAAAATAAAAGGTTTAAGTCTATCCCTAAGGTAAACTGCAATGCTCAAATGAGTCCTTCTATGATTAAAGAATACTGTGAAATGGAAGAAGAGGGTTTACTGCTTCTTAAAAAGGCTTATAAAAGATACAGCTATAGTGCCAGGTCTTATCATAAATTTTTGAAAGTTGCCCGCACCTTTGCTGATATGGAGGGAGCCCAAAAAATTCGAAAAAGAGACATTGCCACGGCATTAATGGCCAGAGATTTGGATAGGGAACAGATGGATCTCCTGGTGGTGTAAAGGGAGGGGAAAATGATGGATAAATATTTGATATGGCTCAGCCAAATAAAAGGTGTGGGGCCGGTTTTACAAAAAAAACTGCTGGAAGCATTTGAATGCCCTGAAGCTGTATTCCATGCTGACAAAGCAGAGCTTAAGTCTGTGCCGGGGGTAGGAGCGGCTACGGCAGAATCCATATTAAATTCAAAGTCCCTTGAAAAGGCAGAAGGAATTTTGGAGAAAGCAGAAAAGTTGAAGATAAAGATTTTAACCTGTCATGATCCTCTTTATCCTGAATTGGCAAAAACTCTTCCCCGCTCTCCGCTTGTCTTATATTATTTGGGCAATATTAAAGAAAACAGTATGGGGGTATGCATAGTAGGGGCCAGGCGGTGTACTAATTATGGGAAAACCGTTACCCGGGAGGCGGCAGGGTTTTTAGCAAAAGAGGGTATACCGGTAATAAGCGGTTTGGCCAAAGGCATTGACAGTTATGCCCACACCTCCTGTATAAAAAATGAGGGTTACACACTGGCCTTTGTGGCCAGTGGTGTAGATATATGTTACCCTAAGGAACACAGGGAGCTCCGGGAGGCTGTTATTAATAATGGAGCGGTGATATCACAATTTCCTCCCAACACGTCGGCAAAAGCTAACCATTTTCCCGTTCGAAATTATCTAATGAGTGCCTGGGCATTTAACGTGCTGGTAGTTGAAGCCGGGGAAAAAAGCGGTTCTTTGATAACGGCCAAACTGGCATCTGAACAGGGAAAGCAGGTGCTGGCGGTACCCAATAACATTTACAGCCCGGAGGGTAGAGGAACGAATTTGCTTATTGCCAAAGGGGCAGAGATCTATCTCAAGGAAAGACAGCTTCTTATGAACCAGGATAAGGGCTTTGCAGCAGCAGAAAATAAAAGGGAGTCAAACCATGTAAAGAAAAATGTAAAAAGAAATCTTGAAGTTCAAGAAACACTTTCCCCCATAGAGAAGAAGATATCAGAACTTATCGCCGAAAAACCGCAGCAAATCGAAAAATTAAGCCTACTCTTTAGTGACCGGCTTTCTTTTCTAGAAACCATATCTCTTATGGAGTTGGAAGAAAAGATAGAAAGGCTCCCAGGGGGGATGATTCGGAAGAGTAGGTAAATTACTGCACAAAAGGTGTAAGCGGGGTTTACTAATAATATGGCTATAACGTCTTGCCGCCCAGGGGATTCGCAGGCTGATTGTGGAAAACTATATCGTGTTTTACATGATATCTGAAAAAGATGAAATTGTTATGGTTATTCGCATTCTATATAGCAGGCGGGACTGGGAACATTTGTTGTAACCTCAAATTAGCTCCGCTCTACTTTTTTCTGGATAATATCTTCCAAAAGATACTAAACAGCTGAAGGTTTAGTAGCTATCCATATTACCCCTGTTTATATTTTTTTTGCTATCTCATCCATTTTTATTAAAAAACTGTTGATCTGTTTAACCATTTCGGAAACAGCAGTGTCAATATCTATTATCAAATGAGCAAAGCGTTCATAATTCAACTGGAAACCATAAATGTTTCTTACCAGGTGCCTGAACTTCAAATATTCTTCCAGCAGAAAATATAACTTTTTATCAATAACAGCTGGTCTTATTTCAGGGATTTCTACTGACATTTGCCTTAATAATTTCTTGTGCCAGTCATCTGATTCCGGAAGCTCTTCGTCTATTTCTTTTGCAATTAACTTGAATATTCTTTCTGAGGCCATAAAAAAGTCGGAAATAATAGAAGCATATACCCGTGTTTTTAAATTTATACTTTTTAACATTTTTTCGTTACTTATTTGTTTTAATTCGTTTCTGAGATGATAAATTTGTCTTAACTCTTCGTCAATTTCATCCCGAAGAACAGCCAGCCTTCGTTTCATTATATTTCCATTCCTTCCCTTTGAATTTTTTGATGTAGAAGCTCAGAAACCTTTTCTATAGGAACAATATCTATGGAAAAAGGGAATGCCAAACCGGATGCTTCCCAAATAATATCTAGGTATTTACTTTCGTCCAATCCTAAAACAGCAATATCAATATCAGAATAATGCCAAAAATTACCTGTGGCTGTTGACCCGAAAAGTATCACCATTTCTACTCCATATTTATTTTTTAACATGTCAGCAACCTGGGAAGCTTTTTTCAGGGCATCTTTTTGTTTTTTTTCTAAACGAGCATCCTTTTCTCTTTTTCTTTTTTTCCAGCCTGTGACATATTTTTTCATTTCATCAGGTGTAGACATAACTAAATTCCTTTCAAATTGAATTCTAATTGTTTTTTTGTATATTATTTGATTATTTTTACTAAATCAAAACGAGTTAAACACTATTTAAAATGATTAAATCAAAATTAATTTTCCAAACATTTTGTAAAGGAACCAAAGAGAAAAAAATCTAACATTATATATGATAATTATACTTTGCAATGGTAATAATTACAAGAGCGTTCGCTCTTAAGATCCTTTTGTACAACCAAAATCTTCAAAAGCGCTTTGGAATGTTAGGGGTCAGCCGGACACTAAGAAGCGTTCATTTTATCTGCCATTCTCAAAATTGTTCACTCTTTTAATGCCATCTATATCAAGCTGCAGTTAACCGCATATTGTTATAGTAGTGCTGCTCAAATTCCATTGGAGACATATCGTCAAGGTAAGGAGGTGAAAATCAGTGCCCGGGAGCTTGCCGGCCCATGCCCCGGCAAGCTTCCAGAATCTCCCTCTCGGGGTCAGTCCGTGCGTCCGAGAAATGGCGCGTCATATAGTGGGTGCGAATCCCATCCAGTAAGGTTGAGCCGACCACTGGTAGTTAGTCTTGGAGTGTAAATGGTAACATTTACATTTAAGCGTAGGCAAACAAGGTAGCGGGCCGAAAGCCAGAGAGCTGAATGGAGATTGAGCCCCGAAATCCCAAAATAGGAAGGCTGATGTGTTGGACTGCACAGAAAGCAACATCATGTTCGACGTTATAGGCTAGACGAACATGACTTCCTCGGGGTCGAAGCCCTTGGCACGTTACACAATGTTATGATGCGGCAACTCGGGAGGTCCCGCCTGCTCTTCCACGCACAAAGGGAGTATGGCCGACAAGCGATAAAAAGTAAGAAAGCCAAAAGGCGAGCGGGAATTCGGATTACTGCATAGTACCAAGGAAGCGGGGTAATGCCCGTGGAGGGAAGGCGGTAACCTATCATTGCTCTTTCAAGGGACACATTTACTACACACAGGGGTAGGTATAAAATGGAAACAAAACTTGCTAGAATAACAGAAGTAGCTAAGATGAGACCTGACGAGAAATTTACCTCGCTCTACCACCATATCAACGAGGAGATGCTTCTGCTCTGCCATTCTGAATTGAGTGGTGACAGAGCATCTGGTGTAGACCAGGTAACTAAGGATGAATACGAATCAAATCTTTACGCAAATATTAAAGACCTAGTCAACCGGCTTAAAACCCACAGCTATCGCCCGTTACCCGTCAAGAGGGTATACATTGATAAGGCAGAGACCAACAAGAAACGTCCACTGGGCTTACCTGCCTATGAAGACAAGCTTGTTCAGAAGGCCCTTGCCAAGATACTAAATGCCATATACGAAGCAGACTTCCTGGACGGCTCCTTTGGATTTAGGCCCAACCGTGGTTGTCACGATGCACTAAAGATACTTAATCACTACATCGAAAGGAAACAAATCAATTATATAGTAGATGCAGACATAAAAGAATATTTTGACCGTGTTGACCACCAATGGCTGATGGAATTCTTACAGCACCGTATCACTGACCCTAATATACTCAGGCTCATAAGCCGTATGCTAAAATCCGGGGTAATAGAAGCCGGTATAAAATATGATACGCCAGCTGGAGCACCTCAGGGCGGAGTAGCTTCTCCAGTACTCTGTAATATTTATCTACACTACGTTCTAGATATATGGTTTGAAAAGGTTATACGGAAGAAATGCCGTGGACAAGTATACATGGTGCGATATGCTGATGATTTTGTCTGCTGCTTCCAACACGAGCATGAAGCCAAAATGTTTTATCAGGCACTCATAGTAAGACTTGCCAAGTTTAAACTGGAAATTGCCGAAGATAAAACTAAAATTATTAACTTTGGTAGATACGCTGCACAGTTCTGCCAGGCAAGAGGCAGGAATAAACCTGATACCTTTGATTTTCTGGGTTTCACGCATTATTGCGGCAAGAGCCAAAAGGGTAAGTTTCGGGTTAAACGTAGAACTAGTCGAAAGAAATACAAAGCAAGCCTCCTCAGAGTCAACGACTGGCTAAAGGCAAACCGGCACCTACCGGCTGAGGAGCTAATTGGAAAATTGGGGCGCAAACTAAAAGGATATTACAACTACTATGCAATTACTGACAATGGCACTATGGTTGATAGGTTCTATGACAAAGTAAAGAAGCTCGTATTCAAATGGTTGAACAGGCGCAGTCACCGCAAGAGTTTTAACTGGGATAAGTTTCAACTGTTCTGTAACCTCTATCCACTACCAAGAGCGAAAATTGGGGTGGACATTTACAACCTGGGGTGTCACATTAGCTATATTCTATAAAGGTGATAGGAAGAGCCGTGTGCGTTAGTAGCGCAAGCACGGTTCTGTGAGGGGTGCGTGGCCAATTGAATCATAGGGCACTCCTAAGGCTCGAGAGGCCCGCATCTACTCGACCCCACAACTTCAAAACGCTAAAGTGTTTTAGCAAAAAAGCAGTCCTCTTGTTATGTTCTCAAGAGGACTGCTTTTCAATAAGTCTGACAAATTGTCCTAGTATAGCAAATTAGGACACAGGGTCTCGCCCCACAACTTAATCTTAATTACTGTGTAGAAGCGGTTGATAGAAGGTGAGAAGGAGTGGTATATGAATGAAGATGTAGTGGCTTAACAAGGAAGGGGGTTAATATGGGGTTATTTGATAAGTTGGATAAACCGGTATTTCTTAAAGAGGAAAGTGATACAGTAGAATATATTGCTAAACTAAAAGCTCTACAGACAAAGACATCGGGAACTGTGAAAGAACGAATAGATAGGGAAATAAAATTTGCGTCAATTGGAGAATTCGGTGAAAATAATATTGCCTTTGAGTTGAAAAATAGTTTTAGATTACAGTTAGGTGGTATTGCTGTCAAGTCTAAAAATTTATGGCATCCATATCCAGTCCTGGAACATCTGCATAGGTCATAATGACTGCACTCTCGATCCCTGCTTCATCCATCAGCTCTATTAATTGTTCTGGTGGATCCATCCAACCATAAATATTGGACTCATCAACATGGGTATGTGAATCAATAATTGGCATAAGATCTCCCCTTTTTAAAGAAATTGTTTACAATGAAAGAACAAACCGTAACTTCTCTAATCTCAGAAGCTTTGATGAAATACAACATCATAGTTGGAGTGATAAGTCTGAGAAAGAAAAATCCTTGTTGATAGTCTAGAGTATAGAAACACAGTACATCTCTTACAGGCGAACTAGAAGAACATGGAGAAGATCGTACATCATTAAATAGATGGTAGTATCCAGCTATCGTTTCTGACTCTATACTCTGTATCTAGCCTAATTCAAAGGTAGTGATGCCATAAATACTATCTTGATTGATGGGTGCTGAATTTCCCCGATACATACGGGCTGTTTCAAAGACAAACTTCATATCATAGCTAGCTGTTAATTCTTGAGCTTTTACATTATCTGCAGGAATATCCAGATAAAGGATTTTTCCATCAGCAAAGCAGGCCAGCTTTGACAGAAGTATGTGAGCAATTTCAGGTTCAGAAGCAAAGAGAGGTCCTACTTTGTATCCTTCATAACATTCTCTGATAGTTGCCAAACCCTGGATTTGACCATTATCAACATAGGCTAAAGAACGGGCTGAAGGCATATTTAGCCAGGCGTATAAAAAATCTGTACGATCTTCTGGAAAATGAAGTCTATCATAGGCTACTAGAGAAGAAAACTCCACATCATTGATGGAAATCACACCGGGATTTTCTTTTGGTACGGGAAATACTGTGGCAGGAGCAGCAAAACGCATATTCCGGTGCGCTAAGACAAACCCCCACTTCTTATAGTCATCCTGCCTATCAACAACACCGTCCAATCCAATTTTACAGCCCTTTAAGTACTCCATTGCATGTCTCCAGAGTAAGATACCATATCCCTTTCCCCTGTACTCCTCCTTTACAATATAGAGGCCGATAAAACCAAAATCACCATAACGAACAGCAGAGATACAAGCAATAGCTTTTCCAGATAGTTCACCAATAAAGAAGCCCCCAGGGTCTGCTCTGTAAAAGGCTTCACCATCAGACAATCCTGGGTTCCAACCCTCATTGTGAGCTTGTCTGATGAGAAAGTCCATATGACTTAACTGTGCAGTTCGAATTCGATAGTTATCCATATGTAATGTTCCTCTCTCAACTATAGTTTAATTATTTATCATACTTTATGAAAATAGCTTTTTTATTCCCTTGTATGCTATACCTAAGGCGGCAGCTCCTGCTACAAATTGGGGTGTGACATATACAATATCTAGGCAAATCTTGTTTTCGACAATTATCGGAACAATACTTTTTTCCTTTTTCACTTTCTATACCAACTATCTATAGGTTTACCACAATTACACTTAGGCCATGTATCCTTAAAAACTCTTCTGAGCAAAATTTAGAACCATCACTTGACTCCAGCCATCTATTAACCTCTTTATTGCATATACAGCACCTTTCCACCATATGCTTGTCCATCCCCTTTGTTAAATAATTATTATCTTAATCTTTTCTACAAAAAAACACAATATTCCTTGAAATTCCAAGAAAATAGATGTGGATTATGATAGAAAAAATTAAATAAAAAAAACCCGCAAAGCCAGCATCAAGCCAACCTTGCGGATATCAAACTGACTCTTCTATACCTTCCATGCTGCCCGGAAACTTTAGGCTCTTGCAAAAGGTAAACTGCAATGCCCAAATGAGTCCTTCTATTGATAAAAGAATACTGTAGAATGGCTCAACTAGGAGTAATACTAGAGAGTTGTAACGGATCCAATGTTATGAATTGTGCTTTTTGCATGATTATGTTATTATTAATGAATTAAAAGTGATGTAAGTGTACAAGCTGGCACACCGTTACAGCTGCTATGCCAGATACATTTAACAATAGAAGATATTTTTTAACCATTAACAAAAAAAGTAATGGTTCAATCATGATGGGGAGCCGACATTAAATGAAAACCAAACTGAATATCATTGTTGTGCATGGGGGCGCTTCCAGTGAAAAAGCTATTTCCACAATCAACGCCGGTTATATTGCCCGATCCCTTGAAGAAACCGGGCACGAGGTATGCATGTTGGAATTTGACGAAAACACAGAGAGAGTTTTAGCAGCGCAAAAACCGAAGCTGGTGTTTATTGCCGTCCAGGGCAAACATCATGGGGATGGAAAATTACAATCCATTTGTGAACATCTAAAGCTGCCTTACACTGGTTCCAAAGCTGCTGCAGCTGCTATTATCAATGACAAATTTATGTGTAAAGAAGTCTGTGCTAAGCATGGTATCCGAACACCGGAATTTATTTGCATACATAAGGAACAGTATTTTGAAGTGCCCAAGGAAGAGATTCTAAAAAAAATAAAAAAGGTTATGCCCTTTCCCGTTGTGGCAAAAGCAGTGGGCCAAGGGGGAAGTTTTGGCATTGAATATATCGAGTCAGAAAAGGATTATGAGAAAATAGCAGCTACTTTTGCCTTTGATGACAAAATTATTATCGAACGCTTTATAAAGGGTAAATTTATCACTATTTCCATCTTGGAAATTCAAAAAAAGCCTACTGCTCTGCCTGCATTATCAGCGGAAATTCTGCCCGGAGAGCAAAATGATATTCTTTTGTTTAATCAAAGTTTTGTTATGAAGGATGCGAACCTATCTGCCAGGCTGCAGGAAGAAACAGATGAAACTTCGCTGAAAGTTTTCAATATTATAAATGCGAAAAATTATGCTCGGGTTGACTATATAATTGAGGAACAAACCGGGCTGCTGTATTTTTTAGAAATTAACGCAGTACCGGGACTAAAGCCAAGCAGTTTTTATCCTCTTTCGGCCGAAAAGTATGGAATATCCTTTAATGATTTGATCGAAACAATTGTTAGCAACGAGTTATAGGAGGTAATGGAGTCATGCGGAACCTTAAAATCGGGACGAAAATACTGGCTATTATTTTACTGGTATCGCTATTTTCTTTATTTTTCATCTCCGTCGTATCCTACACGGAAATGCTGAATTTAACCAGGTACTCAATCGATGCCAATACCCAGCTCAGTATTAATTCTTCCGAAAGGTCTAAGGATGCTCTAAAAACACAGGCTGAGGAGTATATTGTAAAAATTGCCCGGGAGCAAGCCTTAAAATCAGATGCAGTGCTTTTCAATGTACAAAAAGAGGTTACTGCCATGGCCGAGTATTTAACCGCTCTTTATGATAATAAAGACAACTTCATAGGGAAACAGCTTCCTAAGGTTCAGGATACAGTAATGGGCGTAGCCAGTTCAAAATACATGCTGCCCCCGGGTGTGACCCATACCCCCAATATTGAACAGGAACTATCCCTACTTAGTAATGCAGAGTATATGTTCGCCCCCGTATTTAAGAATAATAACATTTTAAATAATATTTATCTGGGTACTAACACCGGCATTTCCTACCGTTATTCAAAATCCAACGCCTTCAATCCCGATTATGACCCAAGAGATCGGGACTGGTACAAGGAGGCAATAAAAAGCAGCGGTAAACCGATTTGGGTGGATACCTATGTGGATGCATTTGGTTCGATTTGTGTGACCAATGCTATCACTTTTAACAATGAAAAAAACAAACCACAGGGAGTTTTGGCCACGGATATCACCCTTAAAAGCATGCAGGAGGATATTATTTCGATGAAAATCGGCAAAACAGGCTATGCCTTTTTGCTTGATAATAAGGGTAATATTATTGCCCATCCCCAATATGAAAATAACCTTGACAAAACACCGCTTGAAACTGCCCAGGGAGACTACCTGACAGCGCTTGAAACGATTTTAGGCAATCAAGAGGGACTAACCACCGCCCATATCGACGACAAGCTTAGTTACATTGCCTATTCGAAGCTTCCGACAACAGCTTGGTCTCTTGCTATTGTTGTGGATGTTGACGAAATCATTAGTCCAGCAGTGGAAACTAAAAATTACATTGATGCTTATACGGCCGAGGCCCAGTCTTATATAAACAGTACCCTGGAAACTGTATTGATCCGTCTGGTTATCATCCTGGCCATTTCAGCAATGCTTATCCTGGTATTTTCCTACCTTGTATCAAAAACGATTACCAAACCGATTAAATTATTACTGGACAAGGTAACACAAATCGGTGAGGGTGATCTGGACACCCAGATTGATGATGGAGGCAAAGATGAAATAGCGGATCTAGCTAAGGCATTTAACAATATGACCATAGATTTAAAAACGTATATAGCCAATATTTCCCGGATAACAGCCGAAAAGGAGCGAATTGGTGCCGAACTTGATGTGGCTACGAAGATTCAAGCGAGCATGTTGCCTTGCATCTTTCCTGCCTTTCCTGATAGAGAGGAGTTCGAAATCTATGCAACCATGCTTCCGGCCAAAGAGGTGGGGGGCGACTTCTATGATTTCTTTCTTGTGGATGATGACCATCTGGCGGTAGTGATTGCCGATGTTTCTGGAAAAGGAGTTCCGGCTGCCTTATTCATGGTTATTACCAAAACCTTGATTAAGAACAATGCCCTGTACGGAAAAAACCCCCAGGATGTTTTTGCTGCGGTAAATAATTTGCTTTGCGAAAATAACGACGCTGCCATGTTTGTTACCGCATTTATGGGTATTCTCCAAATCAGTTCAGGCCAATTTACCTATGTTAATGCCGGACATAATCCTCCCCTGCTTAAAAAAGCCGGCGGCGACTTCCATTGGTTGTCAACCAAACCTGGTTTCGTGCTGGCAGGATTAGAGGATATTGATTACCAGCAGCAGACGATTATCTTGGAGCCGGATGATGTGTTGTACATGTATACAGATGGTGTAACCGAAGCGGCTAATTGTGCCAATGAGCTTTTTTCCAACCAAAAACTGCTTAAGGATATCAATCGATACAAGGATTGCGATTTGAACGACCTATTAATAAATATTAAGCAGGAAATTGATCAATTTGCCCATGGGGCAGAGCAAGCAGACGACATCACCATGTTGGCCCTAAAAATCACCAAAGGCAGGGAATATCATGGAAGCTAAGAAAAGAAAGTGGCTGGCCCTGCTAACATCAGGGATTATCTTAATAATCATGTTGTTTTTGTGGATCACCAATAAAGGCCAACCCCAGCATATGCAGGGGTCACTTACGGATGTCCTGCTAATTCTAGGCGTTTTTGCAGTTGCGGTGCTGCTGTTATTCATTTTTTTTGGTGAAATCTTTAACAAAGATGGGAGTCTGCAAAAAAGCCAGATTTTGCTGATGGTTACAGCGGTTATTTTCATTATGCAGGTAACTCTTGCTTTTGCCACCTATTCATTTAAGCAGCTTGAATTTGAGAATAATTCCTTACATATGTCCAAAGAAATCTATGCAGCCATGAAATCAGACATATTGTCGGATGGCCTTCAAATGGCTGAGGCAGACGTTTACGATGAAATAAGCGCCATTCATATTATCAATCGCACGAATATAATCTTAAATTCCACTATAAAAGAACAAATTGGGCAAAAGATAACTGTTGACCCATTGAAATCTTACCGCTTTCCCGATGGTGAGTTTACCGTAGTTATGGATATTTCTATGGAGCATCAAAATAGTATTATCTTGAAAATTCTTCTGGATTTGCTGACTGTCCTGGTGGCTTCCATTATCCTGTCCATTGAACTGGTTATTTTTATGATTAATTTCACGGAAGACAAATTTTCCCAGCAAGGGCAGGTAATGGTTGAAAAAAGTCCTAAAATGGTCGGGTACGTAAGGCAGCTAGCCTTTTTATTTTTTTTCGCTTCTAGCCTGGCAGTAACTTTCATTGCTATCATTGCCCGCGACCTGGGGGGGGAATTTTTCGGTATTTCCGGGAACATGCTGGCAGGCATCCCACAATCTGCGGAGTTTTTACTAACCTGCGTGGCAATCTTCGGCACGTCGATGGTGATTGAAAAAAAAGGCTGGAAGATTTCCTATGTCGGGGGATTATGCATCGTGGCGTTGGGCACGCTGCTCAGCGCGTTTGCTGCCAATATCGCCCTTTTCATTCTCTCCCGGGCAGTAGTGGGGCTGGGCTATGGTTTTTGCTGGATGACCCTGCGTAACTTTGCCCTCTTTACAGCTGCCGACAATGAAAAAAACAACTGCTTTGCCTTGTTGAATTCTGGGATTTATGCGGGGATTATCTGTGGAGCAGCACTCGGCTCTGTTTTAGCGGACATCATCGGGTATGGGCCCGTACTACTAACTGCCTCAGCGCTTACACTGGTTAGCGCCGCGGCCGTCTTGAGACTTGAAAATGCCACTTATCAAAGGCCGGTGGTGAATAAGCCCCTTTCCCAGGAGATAAGCAAGCAAAAGGATACTTCTCGCCAGGTACTTCAAGCGGTATTATTTGTCTTGCTATTGATTGTGCCTTCATGTATCATTGGCTCGTTTCTGAACTATTATCTGCCCATCTATTTCACAGATATTGGCAAAACCACCTCGGATATTGGGCGCGCACGACTAATATATGGGTTGATTATGGTTTACGTTGGACCTTTTATTGTCAGGCTGCTAAACTTATACCCCAACCTATTCATATGGAATATTGTTTATAATATAACTTTTTCTTTAGCGTTGATCTATTTTGGTTTGACGGGCGGCTTTGTTTCTGCAATGCTGGTGGTGTTGTTCTTTGGTTTGGCGGACAGCTTTGGGTTTGTAGCCCAGAATAATTATTTTTTAAATCTTGAACACGTTAAAAAAATGGGGGAAAGTAAGGCACTTTCTTTAGTTAGTTTTATTAAGAAGCAGGCTGAAATGCTGGGACCTATAGCTTTTGGCTTAACTTTCATGGTTGGGAGCTTCCATGGTGTACTGATCATGGGAATTATCTTTTTAATCTTGGCTTTATTCTATGCCGCAATACAACGAAACGATAGCCAAAATAATAGCCTAGGGCATACTGACATTAGTTGTTCTTGAGAAAAGACTAAAACCCCTCCCGTGGAAAGTCCCCCACAACTTTAAAGCGCTAAAGTGTTTTCTGTTAAATTAATCCTCTTGAAGAATTTTTCAAGAGGATTAATTTAACAGAATTCAGTTCAGTAAATTTGTCTTTTGTAGATGTGGGGATGCCAGAAGCCAGTAGAATTATCCCTGAAAAACGCAAATACCGGTTTGAGACATCTAGCTAGTAATGGCCTTAATCCAGTAAGCATTATAACCCTGGACCAAATCTGAAGGTTCAGGGGCAGAAAAGTGATGATATATGTAGGATAAGGATATGGATAAGTGAAATATCAAACTAAAAAGATAAAAGGAATCGAGGAATCAAAATGAATGAAAAAATACTCCTCACCGGTGCTGCCGGTTTTATAGGATTTCACCTGTCTATCTTGTTATTAGATGAGGGTTATCAGGTAACAGGTGTGGATAATTTAAATACATATTATTCCCCGCAGCTTAAAGAAGATCGCCTTACTTTACTGCAAAAATACAATAACTTCATATTCCATAAAACCGACCTAAAGGACAAGCCATCTCTAGATAGTATTTTCTCTAATCACAAACCAGACTATGTTATTAACTTAGCAGCCCAGGCAGGGGTGCGATATTCAATCGAAAATCCTTATGCTTATGTGGATTCAAACCTCATTGGCTTTATGAATATCCTTGAAGCTTGCCGTCATTATCCGGTGAAACATTTACTTTATGCATCTTCCAGTTCTGTCTACGGTAGGAATAAAGTAGCACCATTTTCCACAAACCATAACGTGGATCATCCGGTGAGCCTTTATGCTGCCACCAAGAAGTCCAGTGAACTGATGGCCCATACCTATAGTCATCTGTATAACATTCCCACAACAGGGCTTAGGTTTTTTACGGTTTATGGACCATGGGGAAGACCTGACATGGCTTACTTTTCATTTACTAAAGATATCATTGAAGGTAATCCCATCAAGGTCTTTAATTATGGTAAAATGGAAAGGGATTTTACATATATAGATGATGTTACTCACGGGGTTTATAAGTTGATACCATTAGCCCCTAGGGCAAACAAAGAGTGGGATGAAACTAAAGATGATATAAGCTGCAGTTTTGCACCCTATAAGATTTATAATATTGGGAATAACCAACCGGTTCAATTAATGAAGTTTATTTCTGTACTGGAAGAAAAAATCGGTAAAGAAGCTGATAAGAATTATATGGATATGCAGCCGGGGGATGTTTTAAGAACCTGTGCTGATGTATCTGACTTAGAAAAAGATATTGATTTTAAGCCTGATACCGGTATCGAAGAAGGACTTGGGAAGTTCGTGGACTGGTATAGGGAATATTATAAAGATAAGTAGTCAGGGAATTACAGAATTTATAATACGTTTCTAATTTATGTTTATCATTTAAGCGACAAGACCCCTTCCTCTAAGCAAAGCGAATTACAAATACGCCGAATTTTGTATGGTAAAATGCAGTATGAGTGGTTACTGTAGGCCCCATAACTTTAAAGCGCTAGAGTAAAAAGTGTCATGTCTGCGGCACAGTAAGGTTACGGATAATCTTTGCAACAGTAAAGCGGAGACCATGGCACTTTTAAATGGCATTAATTTTCTACCTATCACACCAGCCAGCCACAGAGTCCAGCCAGAAGAAGCGGGGAGGTGTATAGTGTAAATTAGCAAATTAATCTATCCAAAACCGGTGGCTGAAGGCAGCTGAGAGATGGAACTTATGCCCGGGAGATTCCGGCCTTTGCCTTCGGCAATTTCCAGAATCTCCCTCCCGGGGTCAGTCCCCCACCCCTTTAAAGCGCTAAAGTGTTTTGTGTTTCCATAAGGCAGTCTGATACAAATAATAATAATTGGAGCAAATTGATAGATGAAAGGTTGTCACTAAATGTCATTGAATGTCACTATGGAAGTAGTATATTATGTAAGGTGTCAAGGTATAGAAAAATATCAGGAGCACCAGATGCTGTAGCATATGCCTAAGCTAAATCGCTTCGACTCTTAGGAAACGCAGCATACTTGATAGGCAAGCCTTGGGGATATAGTCTCCGGGGCTTTTTCTATGCCTGATAGATAGATGCACACGAATAAAATTTGAGTTGAAATACCCTATTCAATAGGGTATAATTTCTCGTCTTTGACAGTTGTTACAAGCAAAAAGCTTGATGATCCCTGATTTACAAGGATTATCAAGCTTTTTTTGTATTCAAAAAAGTGAGTAATGTTTTTATTTTTTTGTCGCTTTAAAAATTTTTTTCATTTGTTTTGTTTTTATAATCTGGTAGTCTGTACGGAAATCAAATGCCTCATGTAAATCATCAGTAAAGTCAGTTCTCGTATATGTTGGAGTGTAACCCTCCCCCTTTATTTCATGAAAGTTCATATCCTTTAATCCTCTAATTATTTCACTGCAGGTATATTTCTCACCAAGCTTTTTTTCCAATAATCTGTAAATAATTAAGGATATAAAGCAAGTTGTAAAATGTGCTTCTATTCTGTCATCACGGCTTAAATAAACAGGTCTGGCTTTAAATTCACTTTTCATAATTCTAAAACATTCTTCAATCTCCCATCGTCTATTGTTTACTTTAATTATTTCAGAAGCATCATCCTCAAGGTTTGTACATACAGCATAAAACCCATCAAAGGCTTCTTCTTTAGCGATAACCTCTGTATCAATACTGTATATTTCTTTTTCAGCAATTTCTCCATCAGGAGTAAAATTAGTTTTTTTAATAAATCTTCTGCAATCATTCTGATTACATTTTTTTATTTTTGTAGGATTTGAATCTATTGTTTTTTGTGCACGTTCTATCTGTGAATTACGGATTTTTCTTTGATAATCTCTATACTTGATAGAGTACGTCACAATGATTTTTTGTTCAAGGTCATTTTCTTTAATCCAACGTTCTTTGTAAAACATTTTATTTTTAGCTTTCTCATCATCTAGTTTAGAGATGTCATAGGTTTTTACATCGTTAGAGAGGTGCCATTCGTTTGGATCAAGTGCCCATTTTTTTAGATGTGCTTTTAATTTCTTAATTGATTGAGTTGTAATAAATGCTCGTTCTTCCCTGTCGTTAAATTTTCTGTTATTTTTGGACGCTAGACCGGCATCGGTACATACGATAAATTTAGAAAGATTAAAATCAGATAGAATTTTCTTTTCTAAGGGTTTTAGTGTTAATTGTTCATTTGTATTTCCTTTGTTGATGCTAAATGCAAGAGGGATACCGTCTCCATCCATAAATAGGCCCATTTGAATGATTGGGTTTGGTCTATGCTCTTTTGATGGACCGTATTGCTTATCGCCATCTGCCTGTTCAATTTCAAAAAAATAATTGGTGCAATCATAATAAAGTACACCAGTATTTCTCTTAGAAACTTTTAAACTGTTGTTGTACAAGGATGATTGTAAAAAATCCGTTTCCTTAGCAATAACTTCAAGAGCTCTGTATATATGTTGAAGTTCAAAGTTAGGTTGTTCTATAAATCTTGAGGAAAGTTGGTAAGTGGCGAGCTTAGATGAAGGGAAGATTATTCTTCCGTAAATCAATCTGGAGAGTATGGAGTTTAGGTCATATGTAACCTTGTATTTTCCTAACATTTCTTTACATATTTTGTGAAGGCCAAGTTGATAGTATATTTGTTGAAGAAAAAGATAACCACCGTTAAAAGAGCGCTGTTCATCTTTCGTAATGACCTTGGAAGGTGAGTACTTTACCAACACATCAAGCTTTTCTTCCTTCTCTTTTTGATTCAGCTCTGCTATGTATTTCTTTGCCCATTCAATGGGATCCTGGCCGTTTAACTTTTTACTCAAATCATTAACTGTTCCAAGTTTTTCAACAATCTTTGATGAATGTACACCATTCTCATAAGTTGATTTAATTACGTAAAGAGATGTGGAATTTTTTGATTTCGAAATAGACAATCTCATATTAACCCCCCAATCCCTTATATTATAACATAATACTCAATAATACTCAATAGAAATAGGTGAAAAATTGACAAATTTGCAATAAAAAAAGCCCTATTTTCAAGGCTTTTAAGACATGTGTTCATTATTCAACTGTCAAAGACCCGTCACTATGGAAGTAGTATATTATGTAAGGTGTCAAGGTATAGAAAAATATCAGGAGCACCAGATGCTGTAGCATATGCCTAAGCTAAATCGCTTCGACTCTTAGGAAACGCAGCATACTTGATAGGCAAGCCTTGGGGATATAGTCTCCGGGGCTTTTTCTATGCCTGATAGATAGATGCACACGAATAAAATTTGAGTTGAAATACCCTATTCAATAGGGTATAATTTAGATAACAAGTAGATATGATAATTGAGGAAGATGATAAATTGATTCGAGAATTTATTATGATGCCAGAGTTTGACAAGATGTGGGCAAAGATGGGCTTAAATGATGAGGAGTTAAAAAGTCTTCAGCTTGAGATATTGTCAAACCCTAAATCGGGTGAAGTTATTAGAGGGACTGGTCGACTTCGAAAAATGAGGTTTGCCTTAGAAGGCAAAGGTAAAAGTAGCAGTATAAGAGTACTATATGTTGATTTTGTTATTTTTGAGAAAGTATACTTAATTACTGCATATCCTAAAAGTCAAAAGGATAATTTATCCGAGGCCGAACGTAACGACATCAAAAAATTAATAGCCCTACTTGAAAAAACCTTGAAGCAAGGGAGGTTGAACCGATGAGTGTTTATAAAAGTATAACTAAAGGTTTAAAAGAGGCAATTGATTATGAAAAAGGTGCGGTTAGCGCTAGAACTGCAAAAGTAAGAGTAGAGCCTTTATTAAAGTTTGACAAGGCAGAAATTAAAACTATTCGAAATAGTACTCAAATGACCCAAGTTGTTTTTGCCAGGTTTCTTGGAGTATCTCCTAAAACAGTTGAGGCATGGGAAGCTGGAAGAAATATGCCTGATGGTCCAGCAAGGCGGATGCTAAGTATGCTAAAGCAAGACCCTAATATACCAGTGAAATATAAAATTATTGAAAGAAGTGGAACCCGTACCCCACACAGCAGAAAGTCTTCCAGGAGCCCTCTGTAGAAATCCCAAAGGGTCAGTCCCCCACAACTTTAAAGCACTAAAGTATTTCGCAAAAAAAAACCTCTTGAGAACTTTTTCAAGAGGTTTTTTCCATAAATCCGGTAAAAGAAATTATGTAAATATAACTACAAAAAAAACAGTAATTAAACATGTACTACAGAAATACAGGTTAAAATATCATAACTGCTTCTGGCGAGGGTGCCGAATCAAAAAAATTTGGACATCTCCATTAGTAACTCTAAAAAACACCTTATATGGCTCAGACTTACTGACAGATATTAACACCATTCGAAGGTCTACAGGTATTTTTTTAATAACAACTGTTCTTCCGGGGAGATAGACTGAGAAATTTTGCTTGACAAAATATTCATTAATTCTCTCTTTGAGATACCTTGCTATCGGCAACAAATCAATGGTTTTTCTCCATTCATCCAACTGTATTAAGGACTTAATTGCAGATTTTCTCCATTTAACAATCATTATTACTTTCCTAACATAGAGTCTATTTCTTTATCAGATAGGATAGGGTTGTTTTTGTTTAAAGCTTGCAATAATTGTTTCTCTTCTTCTAGATCTGTTACTTCGTATATGCTAGCATCATCTATTTTCTCGACTTCTAATAGTAAAAACTCACGTCCGTCTACTTGAATGTAGCCGTTCCCTGAATTTATAGCCTCTAATATTTCTTGACTATTAATTTTTACAGGCTTCATTGTAAATCACCTCAGTGTATTAAAGTCTTATTTTTATTATACACATTATTTATATTAAAATATAGTGTTTAGGTGCTCAGAGATTCCAGCCCGGGTCTTAGTTAAATTAGTTACAACATTTTTGATAGACAAGTTCTTGAGGATAAACTACGGGGCTTTTTAGCTTAGCAGAATCAGTTTGCTGTAAATCTAAGTAGTATGGTTGTAGTATTGAAAACTTTCTTGAAAAAAAATCCATTCTCGTATACGATTAAATTAAACTATTTTTTTTGCAAAAATATTGAGCAATATTGAAAAAAATTAACCTATTGGGTTATTAAAAATTGACACATGGGGAATGGTAATATATAATGGAAGTGAGATTTAAAAATAACAAAATCAAAAAACAATGTGAAGACCCCAGAAGAGCACAAAAAGATTATGGGCTGAGAATGGGGGTTTTATTGACTCAAAGAGTTGGAGAACTTATTGCGGCAACCAGTTTGCTTGATATTAAGTATATTCTATCAGCAAGGTTGCACGAATTAGAAGGTACTAGAGCTAATGAATATTCTGTAGATTTAGTTCACCCGTATAGATTAGTATTTACTCCTATAACCGAGGGTGATGTAAAAGTAAATGAACTACAAAGCATTCACATTGTTAGGATTGAGGAGGTGACAGATTACCATGGTAAACAAAAAAGAAGGTAATCAATTTCTTCCTACGGTTGCGATTCCTCCTGGGGAAACTATTAAAGAGAACATGAAATACTTGGGGATGAATCAGAAAGAACTCGCAATGAGGCTTGAAATAACACCAAAACATTTAAGCAACATAGTTAATGGTCATGATCCTATTACCTATGATACAGCTTTAAAGCTGGAAACAGTATAATGGACCCAGGAAATGAGACACGATTTGGCAGAGGAAAAGCGACACCGATGTTGAAGTATTACGACAAACCGGAAAGGAGCATATCCCAATGCCAAAGAACCAATATTCACCAGAAGAAAAATTAAAAATAGTCCTTGAGGCCCTTAAAGAAGAACGCCTTGTTACTGATATTGCTTCAGATTATGATATCCATCCCAGCGTGATCCACCGCTGGAAGAAGGAATTGCTGGAAAATCCGGATAGAGTTTTTGCCGCCTCTAAGAACGCTAAAGCTGCTGCTAAAGAGAAACAACAGCAGGAAGAAGAAATTGAAAACCTATACTCTCAAGTTGGCCGTCTAACTACGCAGTTGGAATGGCTGAAAAAAAAATCTAAAGGAATTATACCCCGTCAGGGACCGGGCAGCAATGGTAGACTGGGATAATTCAGACCCTAACATTAAGGAACAAGCTGAGCTTCTCAGCTTAAACCGCACAGGGCTGTATCGTAAAGTGAAAGAACCGTCGGAACTGGAAGTTAAGATTAAGCACCTGATCGACAGAATTCACACAAAACATCCATTTAAAGGAACCAGGCGCATCAGGGATGACATCAATGACATGAAACTGGGCTTTAAGGTAAACCGCAAACGCATCCAACGCTATATGAGGGATATGGGCATAAAAGTCATTTGCCCCGGCCCCAATCTGAGCAAACGCAACAGGGCACAATATGTTTACCCTTACCTGCTGCGGAGCGTTACGCCGGCTCACCCCAATCATGTTTGGGGAATAGACATTACATACTGTGCTATGCAGGGCCGATGGATGTATCTTGTCATAATCATTGACTGGTATTCACGGAAAATTGTGGGACATGAATTATCTCAAACCATGAATAAAGAATTTGTAATCAAAGCTGTCAATAAAGCAGTTAACAACCACGGAGCGCCGATCATTCTTAATTCAGATCAGGGCAGTCAATTCACCAGCTCCACCTATGTCGATACATTAAAACAACACGGCATCAAGATAAGTATGGACGGTAAAGGCAGGGCTCTCGATAACGCGATTACAGAAAGGTTTTTTAGAACTATTAAATGGGAAGATATCTACATTAAGCAATATGAAACACCAAAAGCTCTCCGCCAGGGAATCGATGATTTTATCCGCTACTACAATTATGAGCGAGGGCATCAATCTCTGAATAAGTGCAAACCCGCAGATATCTACTATGCCCATTCTTATTGGCAGCAGAAACAGATTGCGTAACCTGGGCCGTGGATATGCCGCAGGCGTGGATTTATGGATAACCCAAAAAGCAGGGGTTATCCACAAGCTCCACACCTGCTTGGACAACACTGCGTGTTGCCCACATATCCACAGCCTCTGCTACTTACAAAAAGACTTTTATATTTTAAAAGATTTAAAGACCTAAAGACTAAACAAGAAAGGAGGTCCCCGTGTCGCTTAAAAAGTTAAAAATCGTGTCTTGACATTGGGGTCCATCATACAGTGTTGGGGCCCAAAGCTCATTTTTGGATGAATTTAGAAACAAATTATCAACTGCATAAAGCAAGATTGAAAAAAGATGAAGAGTTTAAGGCTGACCTGGAAATACTTAAGAAAATACCCTACAAACAGATGAGTGATTTTAGATGGGTAGAAAGTACTCAAAACCGTAATTTTCGGGTAAAAAACTCAAGAGAGTTTTTTGGTGTGGCCAGCTTAAAAGCAGTTGATAAATCAGTTAATGCTATGTTCCGAAAACAAAAGCCTATTAAAGATATCTCGGATATAGCTGTAGCAGCTTGGCTTAGAAAAGCTGTATTGGAGGGAACATTAGTAGAGGTAGAAAAATTTGATCAAAAAAAGCTTAAAAGCTTTATTCCTAGGTTTAGAGAGTTAACAATGAAAGAACCGGAAGATTTCTATCCAGAAATGCAAAAGCTTTGTGCTGATTGTGGTGTCGCACTAGTCCTTGTCAAGTCTCTTCCAAAGTCGTATGTGTGTGGGGCTACAGTTTGGAGAAGGAATAAGGTTATTTTAGCATTAAGCGTTAGGGGAAAACGAGCAGATATTTTTTGGTTTACTTTTTTCCATGAACTGGCCCATTTAATTAATCATTCTAAAAAAGAGTCACGTGTTAGTTATGAAAACCATTGGAAGGAAGATGAAGCTGATAAGAAGGCTAGCGATTACTTGATTTCCAATGAACAATATGAAAGGTTTAAAAAAGAATACGATTACACTAATAAAGAGCAAATAATAGATTACGCTCATGAAATAGGAATAGCTCCTTGTATACTTGTTGGGAGATTACTTCATGAGGGGCTGCTTAAATATGAATTTTATAGTGACTTAAGACCATCTTTTGAAATAATAAACTAGTGTCCGGAAGATTCCGGCTCTTGCCTCCGGCAATTCCCAGAATCTCCCTCCCGGGGACAGTCCCCCACAACTTTAAAGCGCTAAAGTATTTTTACAGAAATCAGTCTGGTAAAATAGGTTTAGGTAAATTAGAAAAGCCAATGTTTTGTAGAATTCTTCAGGGGATATTTGATATGTAGGAGGGCAAATCCCAGTAATATATAATAACTATGGGGACAAGTGAATGTTATATTCTATATGCAGTAAAAAAAGAAAAGGAAAATAAAATAATAATGCAAGGCTAGAGAAATATGATATAATTATATAAATTAATTAGGTGGTGATTGTTTTATGCTCAAAGATGAAATTAAACAAATTATTGATAATTTGCCTGACGATTGTTCAATAGAAGACATACAGTATACCTTATATGTTAAATCAAAAATTCTGAAAGGTCTTGAAGATATAAAAAATGGAAACAGTATTACAAATGAAGAAATGGAGAAAAAATTTGATAAATGGCTCAAACAGTAATATGGTCAAATAATGCGATTAAGGATTTAGAATATATTATTGATTATATTCATCAAGATTCCCCTAATTATGCTTTAGCTTTTTACAACGAAGTAAAAAATAAAGCTAAGACTCTGATCGATTTCCCACGAAGGGGGAGAGTTGTTCCTGAATTACAGGATCCATCTATTCGAGAGATTTTTATACATCGATATCGTCTTATTTATAAAATTGATGAAAACTATATCAATATTGTAACAATTGTTCATGGGGCTCGCGAATATAAAGGGTCTCTTGGAGTCAGTTCCCCAGAAATTTAAAGCACTAAAGTATTTTTGCAAAAAGCAGCCCTCTTGAGAACTTTTCAAGAGGGCTTTTCAATAGGTCCGGTAATTTATCTTATGTAATTACGATAACTTAAAAGAAATAAGACAAATAAGGCAGTAGTTTTTTTTGAGTGCCTGCTGTGGTAAAATAAGTATATAAACTTTTTAAATAAATTATCAAGCAGGTGAGGTGAAAAAGTGAAAACAACTGAGTTATTTTCGATTATTGAATCTTTACCGATTGATTTAAAAATATCGTTAGTTGAAAAAATTCTTGATAGTATACACCCATCACAACAAAAAGATATAGATGTATTATGGATTAAGGAAGCTGAAAAAAGAGTTAATGAAATCAAATCTGGAAAAGTCAATATCATACCAGGTGATGAGGTTTTTAAAGAAATACAGGAAACGTTCAACAAATGAAGTATTTTTTCCATCCCAAAGCGAAGGAAGAATTTCTTGCAGCTATTAATTATTATGAACAATGTAGTTCAGGACTTGGCCTTGAATTTGCGAAAGAAATTCATTCAACGATTAATCGTATAATGCATTTTCCAGAAGCAGGGGTTAAATTTTCAAATGATGCCCGGAGATTCTTCCAGACAAGCTTCCAGAATTTCCCAAAAGGGGACAGTCCCCCACAACTTTAAAGCACTAAAGTATTTTTTATTAAATTAACCTCTTGAATTCTTCAAGAGGTTAATTTAATAAAAAATCAGTCCGGTAATTATTTTATGTAAGCTACCATTACCTATTGGTTTGACACATTTGTTTTTTCTGTTTATAATGGTTGCCATAATTTAAAAAAATTACTTATTATATATTTACTTTTAAACTACTTTTTTACAGAGAGTTACCGTGGTATAATAAGATAAAGAAATTATAGGAGAGTATTTATTCATGCCAAGTGATCGAGAACAGATACACATGCCCCACGATACTGGCTATAAATATCTGCTGTCTAGCAAAAAAGCTTTTATACAGCTTATCAGAAGTTTTATTAAAACAGGTTGGGCTGAACAGGTTGACGAAACTAATCTGGTAAGGATTGATAAATCCTTTATACTGCAGGATTTCCAGAACAAAGAAGCAGACTTAATCTACCGTGCCAGACTAAAAGAAAAAGATGTTATATTTTACGTGCTCATGGAGCTGCAGTCTACAGTAGATTTCCTTATACCTTACCGATTACTGCTATATATGACAGAAATTTGGCGGGATATATTTAAAAATATTTCTCAAAAAGAAGCGGAGCGTAAGGGTTTTCGATTGCCTGTTATAGTTCCAATAGTTCTTTACAACGGTCAAGAAACATGGAATGTTCCACTTAACTTCAAGGAAACACTGGACAGTTTTGAACTTTTTGTAGAGCACGTGTTGGATTTTCGCTATAATCTAATTAGTGTTTCATCCTATGACCAAGAAGAATTGCTTGAACTTTCCAGCCTGATGGGAGCAGTATTTTTACTAGATCAGGCTAAAGATCTAGAAGAAGTTATTGAGCGCTTGAAAAAATTACTGGTAACTATAAAGAAAATGGAAGCTGAAGAATATAGATTATTTACTGCTTGGGCAGAGAATATTTTAACTCGTGGTGGTGTATCCTCAGAAAAGAAAGATGAAATTACCGTTATTCTGGGAAAGACTCGACCTGAGGAGGTGGAAGAAATGATTTCCAATGTAGAAAGGGTCTTAAAAAAATCCTGGCAAGAAGCTGAAAAACAAGGAATAGAACAAGGAATAGAAAAAGGAATGCAAAAAGTAGCAAAACAGATGCTTTCTGAAGGTGAAAACATTGAAAAAATAACAAAATATACTGGGCTCTCTAAGGAAGTAATAGAAAAGCTTAGATAACTTGTGAAGGTTTCCTGTAATTAAAAAAATGTCTATGAAAATAGACATTTTTTTGTTGAGATGCCCGGGAGATTCCGGCCCTTGCCCCCGGCAAGCTTCCAGAATCTCCCTCCTGGGGACAGTTTCCCATAACTTTAAAGCGCTAAAGTATTTTTATTAAGTAACCCTCTTGAGAACTTTTCAAGAGGGTTTTAATCAGTCCGGTAAAAGGTATATCGTAGAACAACTTATTAGTGACAGTAGAGTGAAAAAATTGACAGATGAAAGATACTTAGCTTTTGTTTGAAAATATGGCATCAAATGATACCAAAAATGTTGACCAAGGATAGTAAGGAGTGTTATAATTGTGAGAGGGGGAATGAAAAGAAAAGGATAGAATCAAAGTTTGAAGTACAGTCCTATCTTGAAAACTTGAAATATGCATTAAAGAGTAGTTACGTAACTATCAATTTTCAGAAAAACAGGCAAGTCGATGAATATCGAAATAGGAAATACACAAACAGATATACTATGGCACAGCTCTTTCCGGATGAAGACGAAGTGGAAGTATTGAAAAGAGAGCTGGCTTTTTTGACTGTAGAAGAATACATTGAAACAGTAAAAGATACTAGATTTCATAAGAGGTCTGAGATGCGGGCCTTTGGAAGACAATACTCAAATGAAGATGTTTATATCAAAATAAGGGTAGAACTAGTAAGTATAGAACATGCTAGTGGAGGCAGTTATATTTTTGTAATGTCTTTTCATTTTTCAGATAGAGACTTTATTGAAACTGACTTTCCCTACAGGAAAAGTGAGGTGAATAAGAATGAAGACAATAAAAAGTGAAAAGAAGTTATGTTTAATTTGTATGGAAGAGCATGAAGTAGATATTGTAGAGATAGTTGAACAGGAGATTTTTAAAGGCGAAGAACTATCTTTTAATTCTATCTATGAATATTGCGCTAATGCAGATGAACTTCTTGAAACAGAGGAAATGATTAAAAAAAATAGCCTGGCTATGAAAGATGCTTATCGAAAAAAGGTAGGCTTATTGACATCTGCCGATATTATCAACATAAGAGAAAAGTATGGAGTAAGTCAGAAAGACTTTTCTGAAATACTTGACTGGGGAAGAGCAACAATTACCAGGTACGAAAATCATCAGGTTCAGGACCGTGCTCATGACGATGTGCTTCGCAAGATTGATTCCGACCCTAAATGGTTCTTAGAAATGTTAACTAGGGCTAAGGAAAGGTTATCAAGCAAGACGTATAGCAAATATAAGCATGAAGCAAGTGAACAATTTAAAAAAAAACGAAACCAATATCTGGTCAATTCAATCCAAGCAACCTATGCAGATTATGAAGATGAGATTATAACTGGCCGGGTATGCTTAAATTTAAATAAGGTCGTTGAGATGATCAACTATTTAGCATCTAAAGTTGAGAGCCTCCATAAAGTAAAACTTATGAAAATGCTATGGTACTCCGATAATCTACATTTTAAAAGAAATGGAATGGCGATTAGTGGTCTAGCTTATATTGCGCTTCCTAATGGTGCTGTGCCAGAAGGGTATGATCAAATCGTTCTATTAAACGGTGTGAGCTTTGATACAGTATATTATGGAGAAAATATTGCTTATAAGTTCAAACCAACTCCAGGGCTTGAGTTGAATGAACTTAGGCAATCAGAAATTCAAGTGCTAGATGATGTTATATTAAAATTTGGGAATTATAATACAGATGAAATTGTTGAGAGGATGCACAATGAAGTAGCCTATAAATGTACCGAAATTTATTGTATTATTCCATTTACTTTTGCTGAACAACTTACGATAGATTGATACTGATTAAGAAGAATTTTTTAAATATCGTAAATTTGTCAAGGCCGGATTAAAAGTTCCCAAAATCGCCGGTTGAAAAGTAGGTTTCCACATCCCGAATCTGACCGGGAGCTTCCGGCCCTTGCCCCTGGCAACTTCCACTGGCAACTTCCAGAATCTCCATCCCGGGGACAGTCCGTGCGTCCGAGAAATGGCGCGTCATATAGTGGGTGCGAATCCCATCCAGTAAGGTTGAGCCGACCACTGGTAGTTAGTCTTGGAGTGTAAATGGTAACATTTACATTTAAGCGTAGGCAAACAAGGTAGCGGGCCGAAAGCCAGAGAGCTGAATGGAGATTGAGCCCCGAAATCCCAAAATAGGAAGGCTGATGTGTTGGACTGCACAGAAAGCAACATCATGTTCGACGTTATAGGCTAGACGAACATGACTTCCTCGGGGTCGAAGCCCTTGGCACGTTACACAATGTTATGATGCGGCAACTCGGGAGGTCCCGCCTGCTCTTCCACGCACAATGGGAGTATGGCCGACAAGCGATAAAAAGTAAGAAAGCCAAAAGGCGAGCGGGAATTCGGATTACTGCATAGTACCAAGGAAGCGGGGTAATGCCCGTGGAGGGAAGGCGGTAACCTATCATTGCTCTTTCAAGGGACACATTTACTACACACAGGGGTAGGTATAAGTGGTGACAGAGCATCTGGTGTAGACCAGGTAACTAAGGATGAATACGAATCAAATCTTTACGCAAATATTAAAGACCTAGTCAACCGGCTTAAAACCCACAGCTATCGCCCGTTACCCGTCAAGAGGGTATACATTGATAAGGCAGAGACCAACAAGAAACGTCCACTGGGCTTACCTGCCTATGAAGACAAGCTTGTTCAGAAGGCCCTTGCCAAGATACTAAATGCCATATACGAAGCAGACTTCCTGGACGGCTCCTTTGGATTTAGGCCCAACCGTGGTTGTCACGATGCACTAAAGATACTTAATCACTACATCGAAAGGAAACAAATCAATTATATAGTAGATGCAGACATAAAAGAATATTTTGACCGTGTTGACCACCAATGGCTGATGGAATTCTTACAGCACCGTATCACTGACCCTAATATACTCAGGCTCATAAGCCGTATGCTAAAATCCGGGGTAATAGAAGCCGGTATAAAATATGATACGCCAGCTGGAGCACCTCAGGGCGGAGTAGCTTCTCCAGTACTCTGTAATATTTATCTACACTACGTTCTAGATATATGGTTTGAAAAGGTTATACGGAAGAAATGCCGTGGACAAGTATACATGGTGCGATATGCTGATGATTTTGTCTGCTGCTTCCAACACGAGCATGAAGCCAAAATGTTTTATCAGGCACTCATAGTAAGACTTGCCAAGTTTAAACTGGAAATTGCCGAAGATAAAACTAAAATTATTAACTTTGGTAGATACGCTGCACAGTTCTGCCAGGCAAGAGGCAGGAATAAACCTGATACCTTTGATTTTCTGGGTTTCACGCATTATTGCGGCAAGAGCCAAAAGGGTAAGTTTCGGGTTAAACGTAGAACTAGTCGAAAGAAATACAAAGCAAGCCTCCTCAGAGTCAACGACTGGCTAAAGGCAAACCGGCACCTACCGGCTGAGGAGCTAATTGGAAAATTGGGGCGCAAACTAAAAGGATATTACAACTACTATGCAATTACTGACAATGGCACTATGGTTGATAGGTTCTATGACAAAGTAAAGAAGCTCGTATTCAAATGGTTGAACAGGCGCAGTCACCGCAAGAGTTTTAACTGGGATAAGTTTCAACTGTTCTGTAACCTCTATCCACTACCAAGAGCGAAAATTGGGGTGGACATTTACAACCTGCGGTGTCACATTAGCTATATTCTATAAAGGTGATAGGAAGAGCCGTGTGCGTTAGTAGCGCAAGCACGGTTCTGTGAGGGGTGCGTGGCCAATTGAATCATAGGGCACTCCTAAGGCTCGAGAGGCCCGCATCTACTCGACCCCATAACTTTACGATAGAATACTTTATACGGTTCAGATTTACCAATAGTAATTAATACTATGCGAAGGTCTACAGGCATTTTTTAATAACCACTGGTCTTCCAGGTAAATAGATTGAAAAAGTTTGTTTTAAGAAATAATCTTGAATTCTTTCTTTAAGATATCTAGCAATAGGAAGTAGTTCAATAGTTTTCCTCCATTGATCCAATTCTATTAAGGACGGAATAGCAGATTTTCTCCAATTGATATTCATTTATATTTTACTGTTTCTGCGAGAGTTCTCAATAGTTATTGGTAAAGCCGCCACCTGTTATCTCATCATCGTTACAAAAATCATGCTTCTTTTGTGCGTCTGTGCCAGCAAGAAGACCAATAGATATATAAATGATGATACAGACAAAAATTACATGAAAACATTTTTAATCTCTCAAAATTATGCTATAATAAATGCATAGATTATGAGAGATTGGGGTGTGAGCAAAATGACAACTATACGACCTATTTCTGATCTTAGAAATAAAGCCAATGAAATATCCGAGTACTGTCGTAATACCCGTGAGCCAGTTTTTATCACAAAAAATGGTGTGGGGGACATGGTAGTAATGAGTTTGGAAGTTTATGAACGTCAACAGGAGATGCTTAACCTTTATGCTAAGCTTGCAGAAGCAGAAGCAGAAATTGCAAATGGTGCTGAGGGTGAAGATTTTTTCGAAGTTGCAAGAAAATTGAGGAATAGTGTTCATGGAAAAGTATAAGATAAATATTTATCCTGCGGCAAAGAGAGATTTAAAGGACATAGTTGATTATATCAATACCCTTTCGCCGGATGCTGCTGTAAGGAAATATGACTATATTATAGAGAAAATTGGTAGTTTGAGCCAAATGCCGGAACGGTGCCCCATGATAAGAGATTCTCAACTTCGTCTTAAGGGTTATAGGATGTTGATTGTGAACAACTATATGGTCTTTTTCATTGTTAGAGATAATACTGTACAAATACGCCAAATTTTGTATGGTAAAATGCAGTATGAGTGGTTACTGTAGGCCCCCATAACTTTAAGGCGCTAGTACAGCGTTTCGTAAGTTCGTTCGTCTATTTTTTCGCGCTTTTCAAATTAAAACAAAATAAAACATTTCAGATGCCCGGGAGACTCTGGCCTTTGCCCCTGCACATTTTAATAGATTAAAATAGTGAGATGCTATACAAGAGATGAGGGAAGGCCCCTCAGAGCCGGCTTGCAGGAGCAGGCTCTAAACCACCTTAAGCTGCTTGGGTAAAGAGCCCTGGTAGTGAGCGTTAAGGAAAAGGCGGGGTAGACCTGTCAGGTGCGGAACAAGGAGACGAGCGCGAGCGAACCGCTGAAGAAGTATCGAAACATGACCTGACGATGTCAAAACCGGGTTTTAAGCGTTGACCCGGGACTAGTCTGGGAGGCCGCCTGCTTACTGCCCAGGCGGCATCCGGTATAAAGGCGGCGTGAAAGCTTTGAACCCACCGGGAACAGGATTTTACAGCTGTTTGAGTCATTTAAAATTATTTACATCAAAGAAGGCAGTTCTGTAAAACGTATCCTGCCGGACAGATATCTTGAGCTGGACAGGGTGCTTAAAATGATCATTGGATTTGAAATGGGCATTTTTACTAAACCAAGGGGCCCTTAACGAGAACTATTTCAAAAAGTTGGGAAATGAAAATTAAACATTTTTATGGCCCAGGGTGCGAAAGATGAGTTATAATAATAGGTATTAAGCAAATTCCTATCTATTGAAGTTATCTATGTGAACACAAAAATCTATTCATGGGCAAATAACGGCGCTATTTTATTGAACCGACCGCCTGCAGTGGGCGGGCTCATGATGGAGTCGTCCGCCGAAGGCGGATGACCTGCTTCACTGAATACATACAAAAATACTTCACAGTCAAAGAACCTCTGTGCGGGGTTGCAAGGTGATATGTCTATCATGTAATAATAATGGGAAAGGAGTATTGGATGAGTGGTTTTATAGAAGTAGTATCAGATTTAATTTATAGAAACTTAATAGCAGGAAATGCTTATATAGTAGTTCTAAAAGGACTTTGGATAACTATTTTAATATCAAGTTTAGGGTTGCTGTTTGGTACTATTTTGGGAGGCTTTTTATGTTGGATTAGAATGTCGAAAATAAAGTTATTTAAGATAATTACACAGATTATTATAGCGGTATTTCGTGGAAGTCCGGTACTACTTCTTTTAATGATTCTTTATTACGTTGTGTTTGCAAATATTAGAATTGAAGCTATTATTATTGCTGTGATTGCTTTTGCCATAAATAGTGGAGCACATATTGCAGAAGTTATGCGTTCTGCACTTGAAGCTGTTGATAAAAAGCAATTGGAGGCTGCACGCATGTTGGGTTTTTCTAAAACAAAAGCGTTTTTAGTAATAACTCTTCCACAAGCTAGCAAAATTGCCAAGCCAGTTTATCAAAATTCAATTATAAATTTAATTCAGTGGACATCAGTTGTAGGTTATGTGACAATCACAGATTTAACACGCACGGTTAATAATATAGGAGCACGAACAGGAGAGCCTTTTTTCGCTTTATTTTTTGGTCTTTTGATTTATTTAGGGATTTCATACTCTGTTTATGGTATATTTTCAATTGGAAAAAGGCAAGGTGAGGTTATTTGATTATAATTAGCAATTTATGCAAAAAATTTGGTGAAATTAAGGTTTTTGAAAATATAAATATACAAGTTGAAAAAGGGGAATGTATTGCTGTTATAGGGCCATCAGGCACAGGAAAAAGTGTTTTTTTTCGTACTATTGCAATGCTTGAGAAGCCTGATGAAGGAAGTATTAAGATAAACGGCATAGATATAACTCAAAAAGGAGTAGATCTAAATAAAATTCGTGAAAAGATGGGCATGGTGTATCAATCATTTAACTTATTTTCTCATTTAAATGTATTGGACAATATTACCTTGGCCTTAATATGGGTGAAAAAACAAGACAGAAAAGTTTCAGAAGAAAAAGCCACGAAGCTCCTGTCAAAATTTGGATTAATTGAAAAGGCGAAAAGCTATCCCAACCAACTATCAGGAGGGCAACAACAAAGAGTTGCGATTATAAGGTGTTTAGCTATGGAACCAGAAATTATATTGTTTGATGAGCCGACATCAGCACTTGACCCAACTATGGTCTGTGAGGTTCTGTCTATTATAAAAATGCTTACTACAATGAAAATTACTATGTTAATGGTAACACACGAAATTGATTTTGCAAAACAAATAGCTGATCGAATATTATATATGGATGAAGGGGGAATTTATGAAGAAGGAACCCCTGAAGATATTTTGGAGAATCCTAAAAAAGAAAAAACAAAGGCGTTTGTCAGAAAACTAAAAATATTCAATTATGAAATACACTCTAAAGATTTTGATATGGTAGCTATGAACGCGCAAATAGAAATTTTTTGTCAAAAATATAATTTGCCAGCAAAGGTTGTGTACCGCATCCAACTTTTATTGGAAGAACTATATTTGATAATATTCAAACATTGCTATCAAAACTCACAGCCGGATATAGATATTGCAGTAGCATATTCAGAGGAAAACAACAAGATTTCTATTTCGATAAATTATAGGGGGGAGAGTTTTAATCCATTTGAAAATATAAGTGTTGAGGATGATGATATAGGTATGATATTAGTAAATAAAATAGTACAGACATCTGAACATGTATTTAAAAATGGTATAAATAACATAAAAATAAGTTTTTATCTAAGAAAATAGATTTATGCAGATAAAAAAAATCGTGCTGTGCAATAGCTTTTGAATTAATGCCGTCTGCGGCGGGGGCGGCTAAATCAGATGTGATTCAAACAATAAAAGAAGCCGCCCGTAGGCGGGCGGAAATCCTATTGCACAGGTCGAAAAAATTTACTGTATAGGTTTAAGATTTAGGTGGTTTATTTAAAAAGTGTCCAACAGCTAAAAGGGGTTTATATATTAATACGAACTATAAATTTAATCTTAGGATGAATTAATTTTGAAAAAGAAATCAATATTTTTATTTATTATTATGGTAACAACCTTAATGGTAATAACATTGATTGGATGTAGTGGTAGAGATACTGCGGAAATTAACAGTATATCAGACTTAGAAGGTAAGGTTATGGGAGCACTTTCATCGGCTGCATCAACCGAAGAGTATGAAGAGCTAGTTGAACTTATGCTTGGAGTTAAGCCAAAAGAAATATTATATTTCAATAGAGGATCAGATATTATTACGGCTATACTAACTGGAAAAATTGATGCGGCTCCAGAGATGGGCTTTATAGCAGATTATTATGTGGAAAGAAATAATAATTTGAAAATAGTAGAATTGGAACAAATATTTGAAACTCAAGTTGTAATGATAGTTCGCAGTGAAGATGAAAGCTTAAAAGAAGATTTGGATAGAGCTATTATGATGTTGCAAGAAAATGGTACGTTAAAGACATTGGAAGATAAATGGATAAAAAATTTGTCTACAATCGATGAACCTACAAATAAAGAAATTCCAAAAATAGAAAACGCTAAAACTATTTATGTTGGAATATCAGGTGATTATGTACCACTAGACTATATAAGAGCAGATGGGGAACCCGCAGGTTATAACGTTGCAATACTAACGGAAATCGGGGAAATATTAAATATTAATTTTGAGTTTGTACAAGTTGAAGCACAAGCGAAATACTCTGCTCTTATGAGCAAAAAAACAGATGTGGTTTTTTGCCAAGTATATACTCCGGAAATTGCAGCTTTATTTAGCGATAACTATTTAATGACAAAGCCATACTTTACAGATGAAAGCTTCTGTATTGTGACAATGAAGTAAATATAAATAATCACCCCATTTTTAGTTACGTGTTTATTTGTATGTAGTGAAAAAAATAAACAGATAGCATATTCTTTAAACTTGATGTGTCTTTAAAGAAGTGTACGGAAGATAGGAAGGTATGTATTCAGTAAAGCGGGTCGTCCGCTTGCAGGCGGACGACTTTTAACATGGTTCACTGTCCAGGGAAATTCTTACAGCCGAGCTTCCAGAATCTCCCTCTCGGGGACTGTCCCCCACAACTTTAAAGCGCTAAAGTATTTTAGCAAAAAAGCAGCCCTCTTGTTATGTTCTCAAGAGGACTGCTTTTCAATAAGTCTCCTAAACCGGTGGCTGAAGGCAGCTGAGAGATGGAACTTATGCCGCAAGAGGTTCCTCATAATAAAATAAAACTCAGTAATGACAGCAAGAATATCCCACCGGCGATGCTCATAAGCAAGAAGGCCGACATAGAAAACCCCATGACCACCATCACCAGGATCGCGGTCTGAGCGACCAGCAGCAGCGCCATGGCGGCCTTGCGCTCCTTTAGGTGTTTTTCCGGGTCGGAGGGCAGATGCGGCTGGATGTTATGGTTATCGCTGGTCAAGACAATCAGTACCGGCAGGCCTAAAACTAATGAAAAACCAAAGTTGTTAAATAAAATAATGTAAAAGATATCCAGCAACCAGAACCGCAGGAACACGTCCAGGCCGCAGGCCAGGAAAATGGCCACCGCCAGGGAGGAAACCGCCGATAGCAAGATGTAAAATCCAATATTACCATTGCTTTTCAAATTGGGTTTTTCGCCTTTTTTCCACGTATGCCAGAGCTTGTAAGGTAGATAAGCGGCGATAAAATTGCCGAAGAATCCCAAAATAGAAGCCGTGGAAAAGGTGCCGAATAGATCGGCGACCAGATTACCAATCGCGCAACCCCACGCCCCGGCCGGTCCGAATAATAGTCCCGCCACAACCGGTACCGCATTGACCGGACGAACCTCGGTGAAACCTTCTACCAGCATCATTACCTTGAAAGGTACGGCCATGCCGATAAAGACCAGGGCGCACAAGCCCATTTGCAGTAGTGTTTGTTTTTGTTTAAACGGAGACAAAATCTCATTCAAGCGGTACATCCCCTTTTCTATGGTCTCGCCAAAACTTGAGTTTTTGGAAAGCTCCTGGGTTGTCTAAGAAATTGGTACCGGCGCAAATAGCGCCCGCGACGATAAATCCCGCCCCATACAGCTTAATTAGGGTAAAGCTTTCGGTAAGGCCGAAAGCGTTTGGTATTAGCATCGCCAGTACCAGGGTAACCACCGGTTCGGTGGAAGCAATGACCGTGACGCTAATGGGATTGGCGTATTTTTGGGCATACATCAGCATAATGTAGGCGTAGGCCCTGGCAAAAAAAGCCAGCAGGAAAATGTTGGCCAGCATTTCATTGGTATAGTCCAGGGTAAAAAAAGTACCCGGTTCTTCAATACTCCAAAGTACAAAGGCGATAATAGCGGTTAAGAACATTTGCCCTACGCCTAAAAGCAGCGGATCGAACTTCTTGGTGAAGTTGTCCACAATAATGATATAGACCGACATAAAAATGCAGGCCGTTACCATGAACAAAACGCCGGGATCAGAGAAAAATCTCGGATTAACGCCACTGGTTAGTGTCAACCCGATAAGAATCAGCGCGATGCCCAGCAGGTTATTTTTGGTGGGTTTCCGCTTGAGCATCAGCAATAAAAGCGGTACAAAAACGATGTTCAATGAAGCCACAAAGCTGGCCGTGGAGGCCGGAATCTCGGCGATACCCAACCGCTCGAAAATCAGATTGCCGCAGACCAACACCGCCATAATGGCGCTGTGCATCAGCAGCTTAACCTTGAACTCACGCAGCTTTTTAAAGAAGACTATAACAAAGATAATGCTGGCGATACCGGACGTCAAGGTCATGTAAGCCAAAGGCGAAAGGGCAGACGGCAGGTTTTTAATAAATATGTAAGAAGAAGCCCAGCAAAGCGTAATGGACAGCAGGACGATATGGGATTCGGTTCGGGTCATGGTTTTGCACCTTTTAACTTATACTTATAGGAATTTGCTTTTCCGATGGTTAAATACTACCATGGATTTTTAGCGTAAGTCAATCCAATAATTAGAATAATTTCCCTGCTATAAAAGCATTTTAACTATTTTTAGGCAGAAGACTCCCATCCTCTATAGGTGGGAGATGAATGCCGAAAAGGGGGAAAACTAGTCATTCCGCATTTTTGGCTATGAAAAGTAGTTAACTAGATATTGGAAGAAGCAGTGCCGGCTGCCATGGCCCGGAACTGAGGATTGGACTCAATCAGCTCCTCATAGCTTCCCTGAGCTATAATTTCTCCTTTATCCATCATATAAATTTTATGGCATTTTTTAACTGTAGTCAGCCTATGGGCAATAACAATTATAGTCTTTAGCTTAGAAATCTTTTCGATGGCATGCATTACAGAGTCTTCAGTAATTCCATCTAAAGCACTGGTAGCTTCATCTAGAATCAATACTTCCGGGTCATGGTATAAAGCACGGGCAATCCCTACCCTCTGCCTCTCTCCACCACTCAACCTGACTCCCCGTTCTCCCACCACAGAATCAAATCCTTGGGGAAGGTCCTCTATAATAAACTTTTCTAAATTAGCTATACGGGCTGTCCTCTGCACCGCTTCTATATCAATTTCTGCATGAGGCACCCCAAAGGCAATATTGTGAGCAATGGTATCATCGTTTAAATAGATCTGCTGAGGTACATAACCTAAATTCCGCTGCCAATTTCTCATATTGTCCTCATTGACTAAAACTCCATCCACCCTTATCTCTCCAGCCTGAGGTGTCAACAACCCTAATATTATATCTACCAGGGTGGTTTTTCCTGACCCGGTAGAACCTACAATAGCAATAGAGGTATTCCTTTGAATCCTTACACTTATATCTTGTAATACTTTTTCCTTAATACCGGGGTAACTAAAAGCAATATTGGTTAATTCAATTTCCTTCTCAAAGGCCAGGGGTTTAGTGCTATTAATATCTCTATACTCTTCTAAGTCCCTGCCTCCCTCCTCCATAATATCCTGGTGAATCTTATGCAGTACAGCCTTACTAAACTGCACCTTAGTAAAAGCTTTGAATATTTCCTGTAAGGCAGGCATTAACCGGTATCCCGCAAAAGCAAAGAAGCTTACCAAAGGGATAACCTCCTGAGTCTCCTCTGCCACAGACAATAACCCTAATATCAGGATAATTACTCCACCAAAAGCTACAACTTCCATGGCATACCTGGGAAGCTGCCCCACTACCTCATTCCAGGACTGCAGATTAGAGAACTTTTTGGAGTTTACAATATATCGATCCAGAAAGTGCAATTCCCTTCCCATAACTTTGATATCTTTAATTCCTCCCAAAGCTTCATTGGCTGCGGTGAATCTTTCCTTGTTGGCGGCTAATCTGCTTCTTCCACCCCTGCTCAACCTTTTACTTAATTTTAAATAGATTAAAACATATGAACCTACCAATACTCCTGCTACAATAAAAGTTACCACGGGATTTACAAAAAGCAGCATAATAAAGATAAAAAAAACTACCGTTCCCTGGGTAACTATGGATAAAATAGGAATTAGAAAGCTTCGGGTGAGCTCATTGGCCTCATCTAGAATATTTTTACTTAAGTCCGCACTGTGATGCCCCAGGAAGTAGCCATAAGGCAGGGATAAATACTTTCTCAACAGGGAAGAAGACAGACTATGGTTCTTCTGCCACACAAAGCGGAGTTTCACCCAGGTAGCGAAGGCAGAAATAGCGTTTCCCGTGAGAATAATAGCCAACATCATGATCCCGGAAAACATAATAAAGGAATGTATACTGGTAAACCCCAGAGTATTATAGGCCCACCAAAGCCACCGGTTTTCATTAATGATGGAAGGTTCCATAATCATATTTATAAAAGGGAGTATTGAGGCTATGCCCAGAGCCTGAAAAAAGGCCATGGTCAAGGTAGCCGCCATAACCTTTCCAAACTGTCTTTTCTCCCTGGCACTAAATAAGTCTATCAACTTCTTAAGCCCCTGTAGTTTACTAAAGGTCAACTTTTTACGCCTCCATTACATCATTCTTCTTACATTGTAGATTATACTTCGCTAGCTAATGTGAACATCCTTTTAATCTTATTTTTCTGAGTATTATTTTTCTTTAATAAAGTCAGTCCGGTAAAAAGCTGTTTAATATACTTGCAGCTTATATCAGCTACCTTCCCAAAAAGAAAGACTACCAGGTAGCCTATGAGAGCCTTGAATTGGCTGGAATTCAACATCTTTCCGACAAGGTGTATACTCGGATCAGTAGAGGAGAAAGGCAGATGGTAAGAATCACAGATGGGCTCTTTGGTATTAGTTTCAAATAAGATCAGGGTTTACAAATTATTAAAGGGCAGCTATTTAACAGGTCAACCCCTAATCTTATAAAAATAAGATTAGGGGTTGAATGAATAACAAATAAAGCTGATCGGTTTTTAAGGCAATGAAGAGGATTCATTAATATAGTTTAGATAAAACTCTGTGCTTTCATTGGTTTCAATCTTCAGGTCAGCAGGTATCTGAAGATAGAGAACCGGTTGTTCAGAGAAATAGAAAAAGCTTCTGTTTCCCATGAATAAACCTTTCCCTGTGAACTGGGCAGCCGTAAAATCATGGAAAAAATATACCATTTCCACCCGGGTGGGTTCGGGAGGGATGATTTCCAACCGGTTATTTGACAGCCTGACCTCCGGGGGGCTGACTGCTGTAGTGTTGGGATCAGGTGGGAATGCTGTATAGCTTGCTATGTCTATTCTGCCATCTTCTGTATCTTTTCGTTTTACAGCTATCATAGACGTAGGGTGACTGTTGTCCGAGGTGGTTATTAGCAGCTGCCCCTGATCATAATCAAAACTCCACTGTTTGTTTAGATATGCACCTTCATATTCTTCTATGCGATTCTCAAAGAGCGCATTGTAAAAGTCATTTATTTGACGGTCATGTTCTTCCCAGGGGTTGTCGGTTTCCTCCGGTGTTGGCATAGGCACCGGTTCTCCGGGTTCTGCAGCGGCATAGAAAACAGCCGTAGAGATAAGTAAAAGAACCAAATAGAGGCTGATGACCGGACGAGTCTTGTTAAGAGGGATACGGAATGTGCCGATGATAATACCAATCACAATAATAACTAGAAGAGGCAGTATAACCAATGTCATTTCCTCACCTCCATTCTATCGGAAAACAAAATCACGCTGCCTAGAAGAACGGCGGATACCAGGATAATTTTCAGGACAAAGAGCGCAGGTGAGCTCTCTTTGGTAAAGAATTCAAGGGTATTAGTAAGCAGTTGAGCCTGGCCGGTACTTCTGGTTTCCACCATTAGCGTACCAAAAAACAGACCGGGAAGAAGCAGGGCAAAGGCTTTGTTTCGCTGCACTAACATGCTGACAAAATACCCAAGGCAGCTGAAGAGAAGGGTATAGAGTATGGCGGCAAAAATACTGCTCAGCATAGTCAGCGGGGCAATCCAAAATCCGGAAACTGTATCAACACCGCTGTGGGCAAAAAACATAACTACACGCAAAAGCACACCGCATAATGTAGCAGTTAGGCCGCCCACAACTGCAGCAGTTAATAGGAAAGCTATGCTGGAGAGGTGGCTGCTTTGCCGGTTGGAGATAAAGCTAAAGTCTATTTTAAACCCGTTGTTGGCCATGTTGATTCCCACCATGAAAGCCCAGATTAAAGTAAAAATGATAATAATATCACCGGAAATATGTTTTATGGTGTATGACATACCCTCCATGGAACCGCCCCCTGAAGAGGCCACACCGTTGAGGGAGAAGAGAAAGGCCAGCATCTGAGCCGCAATCAGGTTGAAAAACACCCCGGCGTTTGCTTTTGTTTTATAGCGGTACTGCTTTTTTACTATAGATAGAAGGTTAGTTTCTGTCAAAGACATCATCAATCCCTCCTTTGTGTTTTGCCGTAAGATAAACGCAGAGATCGTCTGCGGCCACCGATGAAATTTCTACTCCTCTGAGATGGGCCTTTTGCAGTTCTTCCTCGGTGTATCCATTACGGACGGCTGCATACACGCTGCTCTTACCCATTTTTTTCTCATAGAAAACTTCGGTGGATTCAGTTATCTCAGCAATAATTTCTTCTTTGCCCTGCAGTCCAACAGCATATTCCTTCAGCTCATCCATAGACATATGAAGGCGCTTTTCACCATCTTTGATTAATAAAATATCATCTAGAATTCCATCAATCTCATTTAGAAGATGGCTGGAAAGAATGATGGTGCGGGGATGCTGCATGAAATCTTTCAGCAGTGCCCGGTAAAAATCTTTCCTCACCGCGGCATCCATACCAATGGTGGGTTCATCAAAGATAGTAAGGGGACAGCGGGCAGCAATGCCAAGAATCATATTAAAAGTGCTTCTCATACCTTTGGAAAGATTGTTGTGATATTGTTTGGGGCTTAGATTGAAGTATTCAAATAGTCCTCTGGCCAGCTTATCATCCCAGTGTTCATAAAAACTGCTAACAGACTCCAGAAGATCAGCCAGGTTCATTGCTGCTGGAAGCACCATATCATCGTCAATATAAATTAGATTAGTGGTTACTTTGATATTATTAAAAGGGTTTTCCGAAAAAACCCGGATATACCCTGTGTTAGGGAGTAAATATCCGGCTATCATTTTTAACAGCGTGGTTTTCCCTGCACCGTTACGGCCGATCAATCCAGTGATTTTATTGTGGGCCAGGGAGAAAGATAGATTATTAACCGCCCTGGTCGAGCCAAATGCCTTTGTTAATTCGCTGCACTCAACTACCTTCATCTTAATTCCTCCTTGTGCGATTGCAGTTTAGCAGTTTTAATCATTTTGATTAAGTCCTCTTCATTGACATCCAAGCGGTCCGCTTCGGTGACCAACTCCAGCGCCAGCTGCTTTAAGTTTTGATTTATCCGTTTGCTGCGAATCGCCTCTCTGGCGTGAGAAGACACAAACATGCCAAGCCCTCTCTTCTTATATAAAAGATTTTCTTCGGCCAGGATATTTAATCCTTTAGAAGCGGTGGCCGGGTTAATAGTGAACATATCTGCCAATTGGTACTGTGAATATATTTTCTCATCGCTTTTGATATTACCGCTTAAAATTTCTTTTTCCAGCCACTCAGCGACCTGCATATAAATAGGCTTCAAACTGTCTGTATTCAGCACAAACCATCATCACCTCCATACTGGAATCTTATAGTGCATTACTGCTGTAATGTACTATAAGATATTTTTGTTTTTTTGTCAACAGGTTTATTTTGCAGGTGGCAGAGGAATTGGGGGAAATTAGAGCATTTAAGGCAGGGATTAATAATTTAAGGTAGAATCTAACCAATATTGAAGTTATATGGGAGGGAGGACTAAAGTGAAAACCTTTAAGGCCTCCAGGCGAGAGTTTGTTTTGGAGAGTATTTTAGGGGTATTTGCAGGCGCCGCAGTCTTTTTATTTCTTTATGGCCCTTACCTTCTAAACCCCATGTATACCGACTGGCTGATGAATTCAGGAGATTTGACTCAGCACTTTTTGGGATGGGAATTTTTCCGCAGTGATGCCTGGAGGTTCCCCCTGGGAGTAACCCTTATTTACGGGTTTCCAGTGGGAATTTCTATTGTTTATACAGACTCTATTCCATTATTCGCTTTTATTTTTAAACTGATCCAACCGGTTCTGCCAGCAGACTTTCAATACTTCGGCTTATTTGGTATTGTTTCCTTTTGCCTTCAGGGTTTATTTGCATCCCTTCTGGTAAGAAGGTGGACCCAAAACCGGGCGGTCATTTTATTTGTAACAGTATTTTTTTTGCTTAGCCCCGTGATGATTTTCCGGATGTTTGTTCATACGGCTCTGGCGGCTCACTGGGTCATACTGGCTGCTCTATACTTGTTTTTTACCAGAAAAGAAAACAATTCATTGGATATAGCGCTGTGGATTATTTTACATGTTACTGCCATAACACTGCATGCCTATTTAACATTAATGGTTTTAATTATTTTTTTAGGGTACTTAATAAACAATTACTTACAATATAAAGATGCTCTATTTGTTTTAAAACTGCTGATATCAAACACGTGTATGCTGCTGTTCACTGCCTGGGCATCCGGTTATTTCACCGTAAAGTCAAATGCTGTTGGTGGGGGCCTTGGACTGTACAGCATGAATTTAAATGCCCTTATCAACCCACAGGGTTGGTCCACCAGGCTTTACGACCTGCCTACCTATGGAATTAATTCCTTTTGGGGCCAGTATGAGGGTTTTCAGTATTTGGGCCTGGGTATGATCTTTCTATTATTTCTGGCAGCCGTCTTATCGTTTTTACAAGGTTGGGAAGAGAAAAAAAATGACCGCAGAAGTGGAACTGTTTTTATTCTATTAACCTGCCTTATTTTATCTTTAAGCCCTATGGTTACACTTGGCCAGCATATTCTAATTGAATACCCTGTTCCAGATATCGTTTATATGTTTTGGTCTATATTCCGTGCCAGTGGACGCTTGTTTTGGCCTGTATACTATCTGCTCTTTTTATGGATATTTTATCGTATTTTGAACAGCAGAATTGACCCGAAAAAAGCGGCCGCTGTTATAGGAATTATGCTGCTGGTTCAGCTGTGGGACCTGTCAGGAATTATTGCCGGTAAAAGAGATCACTACCATCACAGGGTTGAATACACTAATCCGTTACAGTCAAATTTCTGGAGGGAGGCAGCCGGTAGTTATAAAAATATTTTATTATTACCTCCGGGGCACTTTGTGCCGCCTCATTTAGGCTATGAAGCCTTCGCATACTATGGGGCGAAAAACAGCATGACCCTTAATGCGGGATATTTCGCCAGGACGGATATCGCTGTGGAGGAATATGCCCAGGAACAGATTCTGGGACTGCAGGCAGGGAATATGTGTGGGGACAGCATCTATGTTTTTAAAGATTTTTCTTTAATGAACAACTTTAATGCTCTGATTCAAGACCAAAAAGTAATATCGGGAATGGCAGACGGTTATTTCATCATGGCCTACAGACAGGATACAGGGAATATAATCAACAGGGGATTCCATAAAGTAAAGGCCGTGGAAGAGATTCAACTGCAGGAATACCTGGACCTTATTGAAGACCACCATATAATATTTATTACGGTTAATGAGGAGGCTTTTGGTGCCCTGAAAGAAGAGTCTGTAAAAAAGATGCGGGACCTGGGTTTTGCAGTTGATCCGAGGGAACATGAGGGGCACAGTTATTACGGTATCGGAGGAAAGCCTGTGGGGGAAAAATCAATAGAGGCTGTGGATGAAGGAATTCTGGAAAAGACTATTTGTAGAGGTGAACCTTTGGGGAATTATATTTCTTCCATTGACATACACATCACCTCCGGGGAAAGCGTTTCCAGTTTATTTATAGATGGCCAGCAGTACTCCCCAAACCAAAGGGGGGTTAATGTGGTACTGTACGACATGCAGGAAAACAGAGTAACAGAAATAGCCAGTTTTGACGCCGGAACGGAGGCCCGGGGTACTCGTATTATACTCAAATAGGGGGTGCTTTGTTATGAAAAAGAGCATATCCATAATTGTTCCCTGTTTTAACGAAGAAGAGAATATTGAATTGTTTTTTCAAGAAACGACTAAAGCCATGGGCAGTATCTCAAGCCTTGAATATGAAATTATTTTTATAAATGACGGCAGCCGGGACAATACCGGGGAAAAAGTGAAGTCCCTAAGAAAAAAAAGCAGTAGAATAGGCTTTATAGACTTCAGCCGTAATTTTGGCAAAGAAGCGGCCATGCTGGCAGGGTTGGAGCATGCCGGTGGCGATGCGGTTGTTATTATGGATGCAGACTTACAGGACCCTCCTTCCCTGATACCTCAGATGGTTCAGGAGTGGCGTTTAGGATATGATATTGTCTATACCAGAAGGGTAAGCCGGGAAGGTGAGCCCGTAATTCGAAGCTGGTTTGCCAGAAATTTTTATAAAATAATGAATCGAATGAGTGAAGTAGAGATTGTAGATGGTGCCAGGGATTTTCGAATAATGGACAGGAAAGTGGTTGACAGTATTTTGTTAATGCGGGAAAAGCTGAGGTTTTCTAAAGGCCTGTTTGCGTGGGTGGGGTTTAGTTCCAAGTGCTTAGAGTATGAAAATATCAACAGGAAAGCCGGGGAAACCGGCTGGAGTTTCAAGAAACTGTTGGATTATGCTATTGAGGGAATCGTTTCCTTTAGTTACATGCCCCTGCGTTTTGCTTCTATTACAGGTTTGTCCATCACGCTTTTGGCTTTTTTATACATGATCTATTTGATTGTTGATAAGCTGTTGTTTGGAAACCCGGTGCCGGGATATCCTTCACTGGCCTCCTTTATTATATTTCTAGGAGGGGTGCAGCTATTATTTTTAGGAATTATTGGAGAATACCTGGGAAGGATATTCTACGAATTGAAGGCCAGGCCCCATTATATTACGCAGGAAAACCTGCCCGGCCTGCTGGCTGCAGAGAAAATAAATGGACAGGCAGGCAATTAAGGGGAGAGGGAATGGATTAAATGGATTATAATATGACTTTAAAAAAAATTCTCTCCTGGACAGCGGTGATTATTTGGATGGGTTTAATATTTTACCTGTCACATCAGCCGGCAGTTGAATCCAGCCGTCTGAGTCAGGGAATTACAGAAGTTATTATACAAGCAGTAGAAAAAGTGTTTCCCAATTTGGAGTTTGACCTAAGGAATTTGAATCACTTTGTTCGGAAGAACGCCCATTTTTGTGCGTATTTAATATTAGGATTCTTGGTGGTAAAAGCTTTATGGATAAGTGGGGCGGCCGGGGTTAAAGGTATGGTTTTGGCTCTAGTGATATGTGTGCTTTATGCCGTTTCAGATGAAGTTCATCAAATGTTTATCCCCGGAAGAAGCGGGGAAGTGAGGGATGTGTTTATTGATAGTGTTGGGGCCGGTATCGGGATTGGTTTGTATTGGATGGCGGCCGGGAGAGTAAAGAATGCAGGATATAAACGGAGATTTGGCTGAAGAAGGAAGTAAAATATTTGATTGATGTGGATTGGAGGTAAGGAATATGCAAATACTGGTTGCCGGCGGTGCCGGCTATATAGGCTCGCACACCTGTACTGCTCTGTTAGAAGCGGGGCATAGGGTGATTGCTGCTGATAATTTATGCAACAGTAAGGCTGAGACTATTATTAAAGTAGAGCATATAGCGGGAAAAGATATGGTTTTTTATGAGATAGATGTTACCGATACCGCATCGGTGGATACTGTTTTTGCCAATCATGAAATTGACGGTGTTATTCATTTTGCCGGCTTTAAAGCAGTAGGTGAGTCTGTGGAAAAGCCCTTGGACTATTATTATAATAACATTGTCAGTACCATGGTTTTAAGTAGAGCCTGTATGAAATATGGTGTGGGTAAGTTTGTGTTCAGTTCTTCCGCCACCGTTTATGGGGAGAATCAAGTGCCCTTTGTGGAAACTATGGATCTTCTTCCCACCACCAATCCATACGGAGAGACCAAGGCTGTGAGTGAGAGGATCCTGACGGATGCTGCAAGAGCTAATCCAGGGTTCAAAGTTTCCTTACTTCGATATTTTAATCCCGTGGGAGCTCATGAGAGTGGGTTGATCGGTGAGTCACCCAATGGTATCCCCAATAACTTAATGCCCTTTATAACTCAGGTAGTAAAAGGTAAACTGGACAGGCTTCAAATTTTTGGGAATGATTATCCCACTATAGACGGTACAGGAGTTAGAGATTACATACATGTGATGGACCTGGCGGAGGGGCATGTTTCCGCACTGGATCATCTGACAGAGGGTGTACACATTTATAACTTAGGTACCGGCCAGGGGACTTCTGTGCTGCAGCTGGTGAGAGCTTTTGAAGAAGCTATTGGAGTAGAAGTGCCTTTTGAAATTGTGACCCGCAGGCCCGGGGATATTGCTGAGTGTTATGCTGATGTTAGTAAAGCTCAGGAAGAACTGGGGTGGACAGCCAGGCGGGATATAATTGCCATGTGCCGGGACGCCTGGCGGTTTGAGAATTCTTACAGTGATTAAATGTTCTTGAAGTCTGGGTTTTCTCTTTGCTGAAAAGCTAATTACTTTCGGGTTTTTTTGAATGTGCTTATGAAATGGTTAAGTAAAATAAAGGAAATAAACTAATTTTGTCGAATTAGAAACAAACGATTGAGAGTTTGATGTTTAAAAGGGTGAAGGAAAGAATATGAGCAGCATCATAATTGGTAATATTTTCCAAAACGGTGGCTGGTCATATTAAAAGAGAGGAGTGTGTGAAATGGAACCAGAACCATCAAAACTAAAACCAAAAAAACCTATCATACTAATACTGGCAGTAATTCTTATAGCAGTTTCAATCACCGGGGCAGTCATTGCTTTTAACAATTGGTCCGGCCGAAGCGACTTGAGATCCATTAGTGACGTTGTGGGGACTGAAGATCCTGATGTTGACAGCAAGTATCCTGCTCCATGGAAAGATGATTATGAGCAGGCCGTAAAAGATAGTGAAGATCCTGATGAAGAGCCTGTTGATGAGTTAGAGGCTGAGGACGAAGATGAAGAAGATGCTTTATCTCAAGCTGAAGCAGAAGAAAGTGAGGAGTCCAAATCCAAAGATGTTCCCCAGGATGCGGGGAGGGTAGTGCACTTTCTATTGATGGGAATTGATAAGAATAAAGAGGTGGATGCCATTTCAGTTGTCTCTGTACATACCGGTCAAAAAAATGCACGAATGATTTCCGTAAACAGGGATTTCATATGCTACTGGCCTTCAGCAGACCAGGCCCGTAATGGCCACAGCAGGATCAGTGAGATATATAGTTTTGGGGGCAGCCATCAAATGATGTATGAGAACGTAAGGCGCCTTACGGGAATAAGCCCACATTTTTTTGTGCAGGTGGATTTTAATGGATTGGTTAATATTGTGGATACAGTGGGGGGCATAACTATTAATGGCACCAGGTATAATGGAGCCCAGGCCCTTGCATATTCCCGGGACCGGTCCGGAGTCAGTGCCGGAGTACGAAGCAGGAGACATTTAGATGTTATTTTCGGCATTATGAATGAAGTATACAGCAAAAAAAGCATGAGCCAGGCACTGAACCTTATTGTAAAAGGTTTCGGTTTTGTCAGGAGTACCAATATTGGCATAGGGGAGGCTAAAGACCTTTATTCGTCCTTGGAAGGGTTAAACCCTGCCACTACCAGCTTTTACAATGTCCCCTGGTCCAGAGGAGATTATGAAGATGGTAAATACTATGTGTATCAATAACAGATATAATACTCAACCTTATTTCTTTGCTTCGTAAAAGAATTTGTTAATATAGCCGGCGGAATGCCTTAAGGCGTGGGGGATGATTTTGGCCGCCACCTTATGAAAGGTATCTTCATTATATTTTTTATGTCTAAAGTAACGGTTATACCAGGCATAAGAGAGGTGGCTGCCAAAGTCAATCCAATCATAGGGATTTTTTGAATCTAATTGATGGCGGGTGCCATCTTCAGAGGTAAAGGTTTTGTCCCAGTGGTAATATCCACCCCCGGTCACCTGGTATGTTTTCCAGTTCTTTGCCAGCCACTTTTCCAGGGGGCCGTGCCCGTTAAAGGCAGTAACGCCGGAGTGTTGAGGTATGAATATGTCCTGAACTAAATGAAGGGAGCGGCCCAACTGGTAAATGGCTTCAGCCTTATCCCCGGCCTTCCATAAATTCAGGGCCAAGGTAAAAATGTTAACCGTTACATCTGCTGAACTGTGGGAAAGCAGGTACCCGCCATGGGTCCAGGGATGGTGGAAATGAAACAGTTGGAAAATGTATCCTCCGGAAAAGGGAATATCTGCATTTCGTGCCCCCTGCTCCAGCAGTTCTCGGTATGTTTTGCCCCTCTCTTTATCGGTGCTGTGAATAAAGTAATACAGGTCTTCCCTGCCGTCGTTTTTTAAAATCAGGGAAGTTTCGTAAACAAGTTCTATATGGTTTTCTATTTTAAATAAGGGTCGAATAACCTGTTTTAAATTCATATCTTATTATATTCAGTATAATATCCCTTTGACACGTAACTCCTTGTAATAATTTAAGCCGCCGGTCAATATGCTAAAGCAGTAAATAGAAATTATGGAGGATATAATGGACCATTCAAAGGGGACTGGAGATGACACCTTAGACAGGTTATTGGCTTCTTTCGGTTATGCATATGATCCGGGGCAGGATATTTTTTATTCACTTCTGGATGCCTGGCAGAGGAACTATGGTTATTTTCGCTTGTATGATGAAGCGGCGGCCCTGTTCAGCATGATTATGGATTGTGAGCCTGTTTATTTTACCTACGCAGGGAAGAGATGGTTAATACAGTTTTGGAAAGGGCAGTATGGTATTACTACCGGCTGTGAGGTGGGTGTGTATACGACAACACGGCCGGATCTGCATATTCCCGGAGTTTTTAAGGGGCCCTTTTTTGATTGTGCGGGGGATGAAGATTTATTGGATATAGAATGTACCTTGTATAAGCATGGGGGCACTCTATTCAATAGAAAGGATAAACACTGGTGGGTCACGGGATTTATATTGGGGGCATTTTCAGAGCCTTTTGACCTGACAATGGACATAAAAATAACCTTAAAAGATGAAGTCATGCTCAGTGAATTTATAAAAGGGTTAAATCATGCCGGTTACCAGTGGGAGGAACTAAGATTTGAGGGGAATACGGTCATCCTTACCTTTGCTGAACCCCGAACACCGCAGCCTGTTACCCGCAGCCCGGCATCAGACAAAGTGATCCAGATGAAAAATAAGCTGCTGTGTGAGATGTACCAACAAATCACCGCACCATTTACCCATTTAACAGATAAGTTCCGGGCCCTGGAGGAACAGCTGCCCCAGGTGGCTCTAATGATGGGCAAAAACAAATTGTTTTATGAACAATACGGTTTTTTAAAAAATAAGTAGAATAAATTTGTATTTCTACATATTATTACATTTAACAACAAAGGTATTTTAAGGGATTTGTAGAATTATTATAAGTAATTGTTTGAAACAATGACTGTTTGCCTTTAAATGGATTTTTTGGGCAGATATGTTAGCAGAACCGGCTAAACAAAAAAAATGTAAAAATGAATGTAAAAATGGAAATTGTTAAAAATTATATAAGTTTATGCTATAATATTAATTGGACACGCAAGTATATATAATTCACTACCCTCTAGTCTACTGTCCTTTAAAAATATGAGGAAAGAATTAAAGGGGTTTTCATATGGCAATATTTAACAGTCTATCGAAGCGTATTTTTCTGTCTAATCTGGCAATTATCTTAACTATGGTATTTTGCTTTTTTAATTCACAAAGCTTCTCTTATGTTATGAAAGCGGTGTTTTTTAATTTTTTAATCCTGCTGGTGCTCTATGCCATACGGGCATTTGAGCTGCAAACCGTAAGGTCGCTGAATAAGGCTTTTACTACCTTTTTGATTGGAACCTCTTTGGGGGGCTTGTTTACTCTAATACCTATCCTTTATTACCGGCCGGCCATACCTATGTATATGTATCTTACCTTTCTTTTGGTTTATATGATATTTTTGCCCTTTATCAATTATAAAATAGCTAAAAACTTTATAAAAAATCTTCCTTCAAATCATTATCTAATTATAGGAAAGGATGATAAAACCTATAATATAATGGACAAGCTGTGTAAGATTTCCTTGGGGAAGATTAGGCCGGTTATGTACATAAACCCCGACGCTGCAGTTTTAGAGAATCTAGTATTTGACAGCCATCAAATAAATTCTGTTTTGGTTGCTGACATGAAGCTTAAAGAGAGGGTAGAGCCTTCTTTAGATAGAATTAGATTGAAAGGGAAAAACATCACTTATCTCCCTCATGTGGTGGAAAATTCTTTAGCCTATATCCCTTTGGATGTAATAAATAAGTTTACCAACTATTATGAAGTAGCCTTTGAAGAAAATAAGATCAGTCCGGTAAAAAGATTGTATGATTTGATTTTGTCAAGTTTTTTGCTTCTTATTTTTTCTCCTTTAATATTACTGTTTGGCATAGCTCTTTACATAGAATCCGGAGGGCCGGTAATATTTTGTCAGGAGCGGGTAGGGTATCAAAATAAGAAATTTATTATTTATAAATTAAGAACTTTAACAGATGTAGATGTAAAGAAAACCGGCAATCCCAATGAAGGCATTGAGAAAAGGGCTACCCGGGTTGGGAATGTAATGCGTAAATTACGGATCGATGAACTTCCTCAGCTGGTTAATGTTTTAAAAGGTGAGATGAGCCTCATCGGCCCCAGGCCGGAAATGGTAGAGTTCCATGATATGTGTGTTGAAAATATCCCTTTTTATTCTTATCGTAATTTAAGTAAACCTGGAATCACCGGCTGGGCACAGATGAATTATAAGCATACCACCACTTTAGAGGACTATCGAAGAAAAACTGAATACGACCTGTATTATATTAAAAATCAAAATATGATCATGGACCTGCAGATAACCTTAAGGACCATTGTTACCATGTTGGGGATGAAGGGATCCAGATAAGCATGAAATAAAATGCAGCCGTAATGGCTGCTTTTTATATTTAAGAGGATAAATTAAAAAAGAAGATTAAATGCCATTACAGCCTTCAATTATGATAAAATGGATAGGGAATGTACATGTTTTAGAAGGGGGAAATTTATATGAGAATAACTATAGCCGGAACAGGTTATGTTGGATTGTCTAATGCCGTCTTATTAGCCCAACATAATGAAGTCATAGCCCTGGATATTATTCAGGAAAAAGTAGACATGATCAACAATAAAAAATCTCCAATCGCAGATGTGGAGATAGAGAAGTTTTTAGCTGAAAATGATTTGAATCTATTGGCAACAACGGATCAATACAAAGCATTTAAGGATGCTGAATATGTCATAATCTCTACACCAACCAATTATGATCCTGAGAAGAATTATTTTAACACAAGGACTGTGGAAGCGGTAATTGCTAATGTTTTATCCATTAATCCCGATGCGGTGATGGTTATTAAGTCAACGGTGCCGGTAGGGTATACAAAAAAGATAAGGGAGACTTTTGAAACAGGAAATATTATCTTCTCACCGGAGTTCTTAAGGGAAGGAAAGGCGCTGTATGATAATTTATATCCCTCCCGAATTATTGTAGGGGAGATATCTGATAGAGCTGAGAAGTTTGCCGGCCTTTTAGTGCAGGGGGCTCTTAAAGAAGATATTGATGTATTATTTACCAATTCAACGGAAGCAGAAGCTATAAAGCTATTTGCAAATACATACCTGGCCATGAGAGTAGCCTTTTTTAATGAACTGGATTCATATGCAGAGGTTAGGGGATTAAACACTCAACAAATTATTGAAGGGGTATGCCTTGATCCCCGAATAGGCAGTCATTACAACAATCCTTCCTTTGGGTACGGCGGTTACTGCCTTCCTAAAGATACTAAGCAGCTGCTGGCCAATTATGAAGACGTACCCAATAATATTATGGGAGCTACGGTGGATGCCAACAGAACCAGAAAAGATCATATTGCCGAGAGGATATTAGCAAGAAAGCCTGAAATAGTAGGTATCTACAGACTGACTATGAAGATGGACTCTGATAACTTTAGACAGTCAGCCATACAAGGGGTTATGAAGCGTATCAAGGCCAAGGGGATTGAAGTTGTAGTTTATGAGCCTGCCCTTGATGCAGAATTCTTTTATAATTCAAGGGTAATAAAAGATTTTGATGAATTTAAGAAGAGTTCAGATGTAATCGTAGCCAACAGGCTGTCCGATGATATTAAGGATGTAGAAGATAAGGTGTACACCAGGGATTTGTTTGGCAGAGATTAGGACAAGCCCGCATACCTATTATAAAAACTTTACCATCTAAAGAAGCTATCGGGAGTGATCGTTGTAATGAAAGGTATTATTTTAGCAGGGGGCAGTGGAACACGCCTTTATCCGATAACACTTATTACCAGCAAACAGCTTTTGCCGGTATATGATAAGCCCATGATATATTATTCATTATCTACCCTTATGTTGGCAGGGATTAAGGAGATTTTAATTATTTGCACCCCTGTTGACCTGCCGGATTTTCTAAAATTATTGGGGGATGGCAGTCAATTTGGCATCCAATTATCATATAAAGAACAACCTTCACCTGATGGATTGGCTCAAGCTTTCATAATAGGGGAAGAGTTTATTGAGGGCCAATCATGTGCCATGATTTTGGGGGATAATATTTTTTATGGAAATGGCTTCAGGCCTTTGCTCAGGAAAGCTAAGGAGAATGCGGAGAAAGGCGAAGCGACTATCTTTGGCTATTATGTTCTTGACCCCCAGCGTTTCGGTATTGTTGAATTTGACCAAAAGGGTAAAGTCATATCTGTAGAAGAGAAGCCGGAGAATCCCAAATCAAACTATTGTATTACCGGTTTATATTTTTATGATAAACGGGTGGTTACATATGCCAAAATGGTCAGGCCTTCTGCAAGAGGTGAGTATGAGATTACGGACCTTAATCGTATGTATCTTTTAGATGGCACCCTCAATGTTCAGCTCCTGGGGAGAGGCTATGCGTGGTTGGATACCGGAACAATGGACAGTCTGGTTGAAGCTGCTAATTTTATTCAAATGGTTGAAAAACGGCAGGGCATTAAAATATCGGCACCGGAAGAGATTGCTTATGTTAACCGGTGGATCGATAGGCAGGCAATCCTTAAATCTGCTGAACGATATGGGAAATCCCCCTATGGTGAACATCTTAAGCAGGTGGCCCAAGGAAAAATCCGTTATTAAATTTGTGGGCATTGTAAAGGAGTAGAAAAACTTGTGAAAATTACCGGGACCCGGTTTAAAGGGCTGCTAATCGTGGAAACAGATGTATATGGCGATAACCGAGGATGGTTTACGGAAACCTTTACAAAGAATAAATTTATAGAAAAGGGAATGGATATTGAGTTTGTTCAGGATAATCATTCTTATTCAGCTAAGAAAAATACCCTCAGAGGCATTCACTTCCAAAATAATCCTGAGGCACAAACCAAGATAATTAGATGCACCCGGGGTTCTATTGCTGATATTGTTGTGGATTTAAGAAAAGGTTCCGAAACATATAAACAGTGGTTACGTATAGAATTGTCTGCCCATAATAAAAAGCAGCTTTTTATACCCAAAGGTTTTGGTCATGGGTTTTTAACCTTAACCGATGATTGTGAAGTGCAGTATAAGGTGGACCGATACTATTCCATTGAGCATGACCGGGGCATTAAATATAATGATCCTGAGATAGGAATAGAATGGGGCGTTAAAGAACCAATTCTTTCCCGGAAAGATTTACTGGCTCCATTACTTAAAAACAGTGATGTAAATTATAGTATTAAAGTTATGGTAACGGGTGCCAGCGGCCAATTAGGCTTAGATGTTGTTAAAAGGCTTAAGGTTCTTGGGATAGAAGCTGTTGGCGTGAGCAGAGATGTTCTTAACATAACGGATAAGAAGCAGACTGAAGATTATATAATAACAAATCGGCCTGACGTTGTAATTCATTGTGCTGCTTATACAAAGGTAGACCAGGCGGAAGATGAAAAAGAGCATTGTTATTTAACCAATGTAGAAGGTACAAGAAATATTGCCCAGGCCTGCAGTCAAGTAGACGCAAAAATGGTGTATATCAGTACAGACTATGTTTTTGATGGAGAAGGGGAAAGTCCCCATAGGGAAGAAAAATCTCCGGGCCCTATTAATTTTTATGGGTACTCAAAAGTACAAGGGGAAGCAATTGTAAAAGAGGCCTTAGAAAAATACTATATCGTTAGAACCTCTTGGCTTTACGGCCATAATGGCAATAACTTTGTTAAAAAAATCCTTAAGTTGGCTCAATCAAGAGATGAGATTAATGTTGTTAATGATCAAATAGGTTCCCCTACCTATACAGAAGATTTATCAGTTCTGATTTGTGATATGATTCAAACCAATAAGTATGGTATCTATCATGGAGTAAATGAGGGTTACTGCAGCTGGTATCAGTTTGCTCTGGCAGTTTTCGGGAATGCCGGAATAGACATTAAGGTGAATCCCATATCTTCTTCTAAATGTTTGGCAAAAGCTGAGAGGCCTTTGAATTCCAGGTTATCTACAGAAAATACAGTTAAAAATGGGTTTCAAAAGCTGCCCCAATGGGAGGGTGCTTTAGTCAGGTTTTTAACGGGAACAAAGGTTTAACAACCTGCGTTTCATGGATCTAAGGAAAGATTTAAATGATTTTCTTTTTCGCCTATTGTCCCATATTACCAACAACTGTGGATGTATATAAAAAATATATAGATCCATTTTTTTCTGCAGCGGGAGCTTCTTAAGTATTTTAAGCCGCTTTAATTCTGTATTATATCTTTTTTTTATACTTTTCAAAGCTTCATTATTAGAGTTATCAGAGTCCCTTAGTTGATGGTACACTCTAATGATAGTCTTCATATACTCATGAGCAGTGATCTCATACAGATCTATAAGGCCGTGCTGCAAAAAATAGTCAGCACTCTCTGAACAAGCATCCAGGATATCCAGGCTGAAGATACGATGCTGTTGACTCTTAGTAACACTGTCATCTCTTTGTAAATAGTAATAAAGAGGTTTATTTGTTTTAACTATTTTTCGGGATTTATGTAATAATTTATAGATTGTGGCAACATCTTCATAAACTCTGCCCTTTGGAAATCTAAACTCATTAAAAAGTTTACTTAGATAAAGTTTATTCCAAGGAACATTCCATGCCAGATCTTCATGCAGCGGCAGTTCGGTGAATAGAATATGCAGGGCTTCAATATTGCTGTACACTTTAATGGCTTTTTCTTGTTCAACTACTTCTACCGAATCATTTGGATATGTCTTTAGATAATCACAGATGGAAATATCAGCGTTATGGGTAGTTATTAATTGCCATAGAACCTCAAGCATTTTGGGATGAAGGTAATCATCGCAATCAGCGAAGCTTATGTATTTGCCCCTGGCAGCATTTAACCCCGTATTTCTGGCGTCAGAGATACCACCGTTCTCTTTATGTATGACCTTGAAGCGCTTATCTATTTTTGAATAGTGGTCACATATCTCTCCACATTTGTCTGGAGATCCATCATTCACCAGTATTATTTCTAAGTTTTTATAGGTTTGATTTACAATGGAATCAATGCATTTCCTGATATACTTTTCGCATTTATAAATTGGCACAATTATGGTTATTAGTTCATGCATATTATTGTGCTGCCCATAATATAAGTGATTTGTCTGCTCATGGTTAGCCCTCCCTTGTTACATTATACTATAATAATACTATTTATCCCTTAGACTTTTGGAAAAAAATTAATTATACAACAAAACATGTCATATTATAACAAGGAATTTTGAAAGAAAAATAGAAGTATTAGGAAAAAGAAATTTAACATGTGAGGGTATGATTCAAGAAGCTAAGGGACAGCAGGTAAAAGTATAAGATAAAATTTTCTGGGGGTATGAGTATGTATTCAAAAATATTAAAAAATTCCAAAATGTTTAAAGTTTATTTGTCAATTTTATTAATAACATTTTTGGTGCTGTCGGCAGGGTTAGTTTCTGCCGTCGGTTTTGGAAACAATGAATTTACTGTTAAGCTGGATCAGAGTGTGGAATTCTACCGTAATAATCTAAACAATATAGATAGTAAAGAGCAGAGTTATATCGAAGGGGAAATCTTGGTAAGATTTAAACCCCAGGCTTCCAATAAGTTAGCGGCCATGGAAAGCCTGCATGAAAACATGGGAACCAAAGCTGTAAAAAGCTTTGAAGGGCTGAAAGGGCTCCAACTGGTAGAGCTTCCCAAGGGAATGACCGTTGAAGATGCTGTAAACAAGTATAATAAAAATCCAGACATTTTGTATGCTGAGCCAAATTATTTACTTTATACCCATGGTGAGCAGGTATTTCCCAATGATCCCTTCTTTGATCAGCTTTGGGGGCTCCATAACACCGGGCAGTCAATTAGAGGAACTTTAGGGACAGCAGATGCGGACATTGATGCACCGGAAGCCTGGGAGATAATAACCGGATCAGAGGAAGTTATTATTGCTGTAATTGATACCGGGGTAGATTATAATCACCCGGATTTGATTAATAATATCTGGAGGAATCCCAACGAAGTCCTTGACGGGACCGATACTGACGGGAATGGTTATGTAGATGATATCGTTGGGTGGGATTTTTATTCCAACGATAATGATCCCATGGATGAACACTCTCATGGCACCCATGTATCTGGCACTATAGCAGCGGAAGGAAATAATGAGCTGGGAATAACCGGGGTTATGTGGAATGCTAAAATCATGCCCCTCAGGTTTCTCAGCCCTACAGGATCAGGAACTACTGAGAATGCTGTAGAAGCAATTTTGTATGCTAATGCCAATGGGGCCCATATTATTAACAATTCTTGGGGGGGAGGCGAATTCTCTCAGGCATTGAAGGATGCCATTTGCGCGTCTACGGCTGTGGTAGTCTGTTCTGCTGGGAATGATGTTAGTAATAATGATATTATTTTTAACTACCCTACCAGCTACAATTGCCCTAACATAATTTCAGTTGCAGCCACAGACAATCAGGATGGACTTGCCTCTTTTTCAAATTATGGTTCAAATACGGTACATGTAGGAGCTCCGGGAGTGAGGACTTTCAGTACCGTGACACGGGAGCCGGATTACAGCCAGGGCATAACTATTTTTTCTGATGATATGACCACCCTGGATAATTGGGACACCAGCAATTATGCAAACAAGCCCTGGGGGCTTTCCACAGTACGCTTTGCCAGTGCCCCCTCCAGTGCAGCCGATAATTCCGGTGATGACTATGAAGATGATGAATTTGCCTGGTTGTTATTAAATGATTCCATAGATCTCAGCAGCTCATTACATGCAAAGATGACTTTTAACCTTTGGCTGAATACAGAGGAAAATTATGACGGCGTATTATTTGGGTATTCATTAGACAGACATGTTTTTTACACCTTAGACTCATGGTCAGGCTCCACCGGAGGTGAATTCCATCCCTTTGAAGTAGATTTGAGTGATGCATGTGGAGAATTTGAGGTTTATCTTGCATTTATATTGCTTTCTGACTGTTGTAATAATTTTGAGGGAGCATACATTGATGATGTGGAAATACTTACGACCAATACAATATCTTCATATTCAGAAGCATATGCTTACTATAGTGGTACATCTATGGCTGCTCCCCATGTTTCAGGCCTGGCAGGCCTGATTAAAGCCTTAGACCCTGACCTTTCTAATCTGGAAATAAGGGAAACTATATTGGACAATGTAGACACCATTTCTTCCTTAGAAGGAAAGGTATCTACCGGGGGGAGAATAAACGCCAGGAAAGCCCTGGAGTCCCTGGTGCCGATAACCGGAGTAAGCCTTAACAAAACAGCTTTAACCCTGGTTGAGGGGGAAACAGATACCCTTATTGCCAATATTGAGCCGGCAGAAGCAAGCCAGGAAGTAATATGGACTTCCAGCAATCCGGCTGCAGCCACAGTAGACAATCAGGGCCGGGTAACAGCGGTATCCAAAGGTACAGCTGTAATAAAAGCTGTTAGTGCAGCTAATTCTGAAATTTGGTCTACCTGTGATGTTACTGTTACAGAATTTAATGTCACCCTGGGTGTCCATAGGGTTAATGCCACCACGCTGCAGCTGACCGCAGGCTCGTCTGCAGGGAATACTCTCTATCGTTTTGATGTAAGAGAAATGGACAGCGGTGGTGGTTACAGGATGATAAGAGATTACTCTACAGAAAATAATTTTACCTGGGAAGGTGCTCAGGACGGTGTTATTTATGAGATCGTCGTTCATGGGTTATCCGGCCTGGCCTATTCCGGATGCTATGTGGTTTTTGGAAACACTGTGCCTTTGCCGGGGGATACTTTTCAGGGCATAAATATGCAGGTTCATTCTGTGGGGGATAAAGTACATATTACCGCTTTGCCCCAGGGGGGTACCAATTTAATTTATGCCCTTCAATTTAGGGAAATGGGCGGTGATTATAGTATTTTGGACTCATCTAATCCCTATCAGGCTTCCCCTAGTTTTATAAGAGATCTGGAATACGGTGAATATGAGATTGTGGTTCATGGAATTGATGTGGCTGAAGGCTCATTGATTTATTATGGAGCTTACACTCCCTTTATTCATGCTGCTCCTTAAAGCATAACGAAGTCATAGGGACCAGGAGAAGAGGTAAATATTTACTATGAAAAAGGATTATAGTAAGAAAATTACAACATCAGTATTAATCGTTATGATTCTGTGGACGCTGGTGCCTGTAACTGCACAAACAGGGGAACTGAAGGTCAGCCTTGGAGTGGAGCGAATCAATGCAAATACATTACAGTTAACAGCAGATTCAGCAGGGGCCAACAATTTTAGTTACCGGTTTGACATGAGGATTATGGGTACCGGGGAGGACTATACTATCATAAGAGACTTTTCCTCCGAACCCATTTTTACCTGGGGAGGTGCCCGAGATGGAGAGCTTTACGAAATTGTAGTTCATGGGGTATCAGAACAGGGTTACATAGGATGTTACTGTGTATTTGGGAATACAGACCATTCTGCCATTAATTTATTAACAGGTTTGAACATGGAAATTCATGCTGAGGGCAATGCAGTTCATGTTACCGCTGTGCCCCAGGGGGGCACCCATGTAATCTACGCCCTTCAGTACAGAAAAGTTGGGGATAATAATTATAATGAACTGAACGCCTCTAATCCGTATCAGGTTTCTCCGTCTTTCATTAAGCCCCTGGATAATGGAGATTACGAAATTGTTGTACATGCCATAGATATGGCCGGTGGCTTAATAACTTATTACGGAGCCTACAGGCCTTTTACTCTTCCAGCAGAAGAGAGCCCGGGAACAGATCCTCATTTCTGGGAAAGCAGAAAAAGCACATGGATTCATCCTCTTAAAAATGGTTGGGACATGAGGCATGATCCTACCATTGGGGGAAGGCAGTTTGGCGCCCCCAGGGGAAACAGCGCGCATGCCGGAATAGATTTTATAGCAGATCCGGGCACACAGGTAATAGCTATGACTGATGGTACAGTTATCAACATTTATAATTTTTATGCTGGTACCCAGGCGGTGGAGGTAAAAAACACTGACGGTACCGTTATTCGTTATGGTGAAATCAATCCTCAAGTTAATATAGGGACTGCTGTTAAGCAGGGAGATTTAATTGGATGTATTATTCCTAATAATCTCGATGGGCTTTCCATGCTGCACTTAGAAATTTATTTAGGATTTGATAAAAACAATCAAGTTGTTACCGGTCCACTTACTCAAGTATCTAATTCCACTGAATACTGGTATGTTCTTATGCGCAACTACCTGCGAAGAGCTGATTTAATTGACCCTACGGAAGCAAAGGACCTGACAATTAAATATTCGCCTTAACTGTAAAGGGGTTTACTTTTTTTGCAATATTTATAAAAAAATTAAAAGGTATTTAAAGGGAAATCTATTGTTAAGATGGAATAATAATCTATAAGAAAATGAATACAAATAGATAAGGGCAAAACCATTGAAAGATGGTGACGCAAAGCTATGGGTCTATAGCCTCGAAGTAATCGGGGGATGACTGCCAGGCTGCCAAAAATTAATATATTGGAGCCTGGCTTTTTATTTTAATTTGATCTTTGAGTTGGGGAGGATGATTGTTTTGGCCCATAATAATAACCTTTCTGTGGAGGAATTGATTGGAGTTTTGCAGAGCTTTGGTTACAGTGGAAGAAGAATAAACAAGATGCTTATGAGTCATTTTGGCAGCACAGATTTAAGAGGCATGAGTGTTGAGGAACATCAAAAAGTAAAAGATATTTTAAATTATTACATAGATTTTGCCCAAAAGTGCATGGGTGTGATTAATTCAGAATAATTTTAAAAAACATTTTTGGGCTGATGACACGAAGCTTACAGAAAAAGCAGAGCCTTCCCTAAATTAAGAAGTCAGCAGCCCGTAGGGCTGCTGACTTCTTTGGCGGTATTGATTTTTTTATCCCGGCCCCGATCCCGGTGGTTCCGGCCCTGGTGGTTCCGGCTCCGGCTCAGGTTCCGGTTCCGGCCCTGGTGGTTCCGGCTCCGGCTCAGGTTCCGGTTGTGGTTCAGGTTGCGGCTCCGGTTGCGGCTCCGGCCTTGGGGCAGGCCTTGGTTCCGGCTCTGGTTCAGGTTCCGGCTCCGGTTCAGGCTCTGGTTCAGGTTCCGGAATATTGACGCTGGTGGTAACCGGGGAGGAATAGACACCCTTGCCGTTAAAAACGATAAGGGTATACGTATAGGTGCTGGCAGCAATAAAATTGTGTTCGTCTAGATACTCAAGGCCTGAAAGAATTTTTATTAAACGTTTTTTGCCTTGTTCATGGGAACGGAAAAGGTAGTAACGGGGTGATGTTTCACCGCCTCTTTCCCAGCTCAAATATACGTTTTCATCGGTGCTGTTATAACTGGACTTGAAATTAATAGGAGAAGCAGGTTTCTGAATGGGTATAGCAACCTGGACTCCCTCTGCTTGATGATGACTTATAGGAGGATGTTCCAGGGTAACTCCGTTTACATTAATGATAGCCAGATTAACAGTCCCATTTCCTGTTATTTCAGCCTTGGAATTAATAATAAGCCTTTCTACTGCAGCCTGCTCCAGGAGACTAACAAAGGCACCTTCTGTATGCTCCTCTATTTTTAAAAGTATTATCATTCCCCTTGAAACAATTAAGTTTGCGTTTTTATTTTTTATAGAAATACTATTACAATCAGCTGCTGTTTCTATTTTTTCACTGGTAGCTGCTATTAAGTTGCTGAAACCTATGCCGGTTTCTGTAGTTAGATTATCCTCTGTAAGCGTTGCCCCACTTCCCAAGGTGGTTACCTTAACATAAGTGCTGCCCCGAGCCTGTATATTTGTACTTCCTTCCCGGGCGTTGAGATACAGCCTATCAATGAAAGAGTCCTCTAATACTAAATTTTTCACGCTGCCTGTAATGGCCAGAACACCGGAAACGTTAACATTTTGCAGAATCAAACTTTCTCCTGCTGTTTTTGCCGACAGGTAGAGATTCCCGGTAATATCTGTATTCCTAAGGGTTACATCTGCTGCCTTGATGGTCAGGTCTCCCTCTATTTTTTCCCGTTTGTCCTGGGGGCCGTGAATGCCGTCAGAATCGATGTATACTATTTCCGTAAGACTCCTACAGCCCAATATATAGGTCCCGGCTAAAACTAAGAGACATAAAGTCAAGGCAAAGCAAAAACATCTTTTTGCAGTAAACTTATTTTTTCTTTCTAAAATTTTGGGGGTCATTTCTTTCTCCTTTTTATTTTTGCCGCTCTTCTTGTACTTCTTCAGGCCTTTTTTTGATAAACATAAATAAGGGCTTTTTGAATTTATCAGCTAATACTTATGGAAGAAGAAGTTAAAAACTATGAATAGATAATGTCAGGATTGTAGACATGATGGATTTCTTTATTACTGTTCTACAAGTTTTCAAATATTTCCTCTATGAATACCTGATTATCTCTGAACAAATTATTAAAATTGTCTGCTATCCAACTTCCAAACAGAAATAATACACAGAAGAATATAGCCATAAATCACCAATTGGTATAAAATAATTGTAATGATTCAAAACTCTTTAATTATAGTAAAAGGATAGATGGCTAAAGGTAGATAGCGGTATATGATACATCTCATAGGGAAGATTACATGATTAAGCCCATATCTCTCTTTTTACGGTAAGTTTGGGAAAACTCTAAAGGGATAACAAGGTTTATAGGTAACCTAAAAAACCTAAATATATTATGCAAGGATGAAGGTAAACAATGAAGGAACTGGTGTTAACTACAGGGGATCAAAAGCTTAATTGGGCAGGTAAGCATATGCCGGTTTTACAGGTGATTGAGGAACGTTTTTTGAGGGAAAAACCCTTTAAAGGAATTAAAATTGCGGTATGTATCCATTTGGAGGCTAAGACTGCCCGTCTTTGTGAAGTCCTCCAGTCTGGAGGTGCAGAAGTTTTTTTGGCCGGCAGTAATCCTTTATCTACCCAGGACGATGTAGCCCAGGCCATCGCCCGGAGGGGAGTAGCTGTATTTGCAAAGTACGGCTGTAGTGAGGATGAATATCTACATTTTTTAGAGGAATTAATCAAAGCTGAGCCCAACATTATATTGGACGATGGCGGGGATGTTATTCACATGATTCACGAAAGATATCCGGAATATATACCCCAGGTTATAGGGGGATGTGAGGAAACTACTACCGGGGTTATACGTATGAAGGCCAGGGATAAAGCCGGCCATTTGAAATTCCCTATGATTTCGGTCAATGATGCCATGAGCAAGTATCTGTTTGATAATCGATATGGCACCGGGCAGTCTGTTTGGACGGGTATTATGCAGACTACCAATTTGCTGGTAGCCGGGAAGACTGTAGTGGTGGCAGGATATGGTTGGTGCGGTAAAGGCGTGGCCAGTAAGGCAAAGGGGTTGGGTGCCGATGTCATTGTAACGGAGATAGACCCTTTAAAAGCCATTGAAGCGGTGATGGATGGTTTTCAGGTTATGCCCATGAAGGATGCCTGTCCCCTGGGGGATATTCATGTTACTGTAACCGGCTGTTGTGAAGTAATTAGCAGGGAGCATTTTGACCTGTTGAAGGAAGGGGCCATCTTGACCAATGCCGGCCATTTTAATGTAGAGGTTGATTTTGAGGCTTTGGAAAAGTATGCGGTGGAGAAAAGAGAAGTGCGTAAAAATGTGATGGAGTATACACTGCCCGGGGGGAAGCGGGTATTTCTCATTGCCGAAGGGAGATTGGTAAATCTAGCTTCCGGGGATGGCCATCCGGTGGAGATTATGGATACCTCTTTTGCGCTGCAGGCACTTTGTGCGGAATACCTGGTGAACCATAAATTAGAAGCCGGCGTATATGATGTGACGGAGGAAATCGATGGGGAGGTAGCCAGGTTAAAACTGCACACCCTGGGATTTGAGATTGATTCTTTAACTCCTAAGCAGGAGGCATATCTAAAAAGCTATATAGTATAGCGATTTTCATTTAATTCCCCCAATACTGCTTCATTTTCATTTAGATGGCCTTTTATCTCTTTTTTTAGGGTATAAGTCCCCACCTTTTAAGGGTTAGCGTAGGTGGGGTTTTTAATCAGGTGGAGTAGAGTCTCCACCTGATTTCTTGACGCTTTAAGTTTGCTGAAACGAGTTCACTAATAAAAAAATGGGAAAATAGTAGTATGGTATTTCCAATAAAAATAGTTATAATATAACTATAGAGGAAGAATTTTTGTTATACTTATGATTCATTTTGTGGAAGCGATGAATGACGGATTAATACTGGACGCTAGATCCGTCAGGAGCTGGTAGCGTAACCGGCCACGAATTAAGTGGTTGGTTTTTTTATTCTAAAGAGTTATTACCGGCATATAATGATTAAAGCAGGGCTTGACCATAAACATTTAACGGTTATGAATTCTAATTATCAAAAAAATTCTAATTATCAAAAACGAAAACATCAGCTTAAAAGTCATTAGGGATACAGCAATTTCTAAAGGGCAAAAGGAGGAAATATAAATGACTAACCGAAGAGTAAAATCCCGCCGTAACTCCTCCGGTCACAACATTTTTTTCTCCTTTATGAGACATTATTTTAAGATATTTTCTATTTTAGTAATTACTTCTACTTTCATTATATATCTCGCCAGCTTTCCTGAGAGTAATTCTTATTTTACAGACCGTTCTAAATCAGAAGTTCAAAGCTTCACCTTTGTTTCTGATTTGACCCCAGAAACCTATAGTTTGAACATGCCTGCTTATGATGAATTCAGCTTCATGGAATCTGAAGAGGCAGATGAAGGGGAGAATGAACCGGAAGTGGCAGGGCCGGGGGAAACAAATGGTGAGGATATAGAGATTGATGATGATACAGATACAGATACAGATGAGTATGAGGTTAAGGATGAGCAGAGCAGTGGGCAGCTATAAGTTTTTGCTTAAGTCTATGGACAACCATTGATTGTTGACGGATAGGATGTGGTGTTATGCGGATTTTACTGGTTGGCTATAATTTGATTTGGCCGACACATTTGAACCGATACCTGGTGGAAAACCAGATAGATGGTGATATTATTGCCTGTTCTTCAGAGTCCTCGGCTTTGGAGATAATTTCAAACTGTTCAGTAGATATGGTGCTTGCACACCTGGATCTGGCCGGCATCGAAAATGGTGTCAGGTTGATGAGGGAGTCAAAAAAAATAAATCCCAACATATATACCCTATCCATTGCCCGGGAAGAAGATTATATCAAAATTGACAGCATTATCTTGGAAAACGAGATAGACGACTTTATCAATGTCCCCTTTATGGGACAGGAGCTTAGCATTCGACTGAGAAAAGCTTTTCGAAGCATCCAGGAGAGAGAACCCGGCAGGGTTTTGAAGGATAATAAAAAGCCTAAGCCGGAACAGCAGTTAATTGAAGATAGTAACTACAATGCCCCTGGTTCCGTTTTTTTGACAGACCAGGAATTGATGGAAAAGTACAAAGAAGTTTTTTATACCATTAGGAGCCAAGAGAATGATGAGGCCTTCCAAAGGAAGCTGCTGGCGAAGCAGAAAAGAGAAGCTGAAGAAAAGTTGGCCGCATCATTAGAAAAACAGAAGTTGAGAAAACAGCTAAATGATGCTTTTTTCATTACCGATGAAAGCAAAGGCCGGGAAATGCAAACATATGTGCAGCCTCAGCAGCAGGAAATGGCCCCAAAGGCCAGCACTCCATTTATTACAGCAGATCAGGAATTCACCCACAAAAGGGGAGAAGAATCCCACAGCACAGTGAAAAGCCCAGAATTTGACCGGAGTTTTAAAGAAAAGCAGCAGCGGGAACAGCAGCAGGAGCTGACACCGAAACCAGAACAGAAACAGGAAACTAAGCTTGAACCGGAAGCAAGGTTCCAACCGGAAACAAAGATAGAACTAGAAACAAAGCTGGAGCCAGAATCTAAGATAAAACCGGAAACAAAACCGGAACCGGAAATTACTACTGAGCCGGAGAAGCAGGGAGAAAGGCAAGTAAAGGATAATGTTGTTGCTTTCTCCAGGGAACAGGAAACCAAAGGCCGGGGGGGAAGAGCCGGCCGCAGTGCCAGGAAAAAGAAAGAGGGTTCAAAGGAGAAGAAGGGTTCCGGGAAATTTATCAGGGCAGCCGGTTTTGTGGGTAACATAATCTTCGGTTCACTGCTGGTAGTCATGGCAGTATTAGCTTTTTTCCTGGTTCAAAGTAAGCTGCAGGGGGGTATTCCCTCCGTAGCCGGATACCAGATGTATGTAGCTCTCAGCGGCAGTATGAACCCAGCTTTTGATACCGGAAGCCTGGTCTTTATACGGGAAACTGATCCTACGGGCATTGCTGCCGGAGACATTATAACTTTTAGAGGTGCTGACAGCGATGCAATGCTGACCACTCACCGGGTCGTGGAGGTTAACAACGAAAACGGCTTAACATTTACCACCCGGGGGGATGCCAACAACGTTAATGACCCCATGCCGGTACCTGCAGAAAGATTGGTTGGTAGGGTGCATGGTTCTGTTCCTTACATGGGATACGTGATGGGGTTTGCTCAAACCAGGCAGGGCTTGATTTTCTTAATATTCGTCCCGGGGTTTCTGGTAATTGCCTATGAGCTTCGTAATGTCTACAAGTACCTTGGGGAGATAGAGCATAAAAACAAGAAACCCCAGGTAGGCTCAATCTATGAGGGGGAAGAACCTCCCAATGGAAAGTCAGGTTCAAAGAAGGCTGTTAGTTCCTGACCTCTTAGATATCAATCAAGTACTTTTTATAGTTAATAATAGTTTAGTCAGATTTGGTGAGAAGTAATAACAGGCATCGGAAAGGGAGGTAAAGGCATATGAGACACGGCATTGCTGTAAGTATATTGATTCTTGTCCTGGCTTCCTTTTCTGTTGGCGGTGCTGCATTAGCCTGGTTTACCTTCGAGGCCGGCTTAATACAAAACGTATTTACAGCCGGAACTGTGCAGATAGATGAATGGGAGATAACCTCTCAGGGCCAAGGGTGGGAATCGGGAGAATGTAATGAACTGGCCTGGAGCTTTACCAACACCGGGAGCAAGAGAACTTATGTGCGGGTAAAGCCTGATGTGGAGGTGGATATCCATTACGTATATGACCCCCTTTATATTGCCATCAAAGTTAATGTAAATAATGAGACGGCCTGGGTAGGGTTAGACTGGATTAATGAGCGGCCCTTCATTACAACTACTAAAAATAAGACACATAGTTGGGCTCAATACTTTCAATACCAGCCGGGGCAGTATACAGAACAATCTCCCATGGTGCGGGGGATATGGACCAGCAATAATCCTTTAACTAAATTCAATAAATTAGGAGAAGTTCTTATCTGGGATGACGGTGTAAATATATATATCCAGCATCAATTATATGAAGGCAGTGTAATGACAGATACATACATTTATGTGGGACTGGAAATACCTGCCAATCTTCATCCCGGTCATTTTACCCACAATGATTATATGTTTAGTTTTCCACCAAATGTACATTCAGATGAGGACCCCTTTACGTTTTCCATGCCTGTTCCAACATCAAACGGGGGGCCGGAAGAAATAAATATAACCTGGGAGCTGTGCCCCCATCAATCCTCCAGCTGGGTTTTAGGCGCAGATGGCTGGTGGTATTACGGGACCGTCAGCGGCCCCACAGAGGTTCCTTCAGAGGGAACGGTGGAGGTATGCTTTACCTTCTGTGTCCCCCAAGGGTTTAACGGCACTATTGATATATCCCTGGACGCCGAGGCAATACAAGCCTCTCACGATGCTATCCATCATGTTTGGCTGGAAAACCCTTGGAAAGTGATTAACTAGCAATTTGTATGGACAAGCTAAGATAGTGCTAAGAGAATAACTTTTTCCCATTAGTATTTGGGAAGGAAGATACTTAATACATTAAATCATCTTATTTTAAATATTTTTGAAGGGAAGTGATGACTGGCAAAAAGCGGATACAGGCTTTTTAAAAAATCAGTTAGTCGGAGAGTATGTCCGCATTATATGGACACCGGGTCGAATTCTGGATAAATGAGAGTCGGCCATTATAAATAAAATATAATAGGAGGAATAATAATGAACAGAAAAATGTTAACCAGTATGTTGATTATTGTCATGGCCATAGCTGCCATGGCCGGAGGGACATTGGCTTGGTTTACCTACGAAACCGGTGCTATTGATAACACATTTGTAGCGGGAACTGTAGAGATTGATGCTGATGAAACTGTTATTGCCGAGGGTTTTGATATGTTAAACTGGAACCCCGGCGACTGTGCGAAAAAGATTTTTACCATTGAAAACAAGGGAAGCAAGCGTGTTGCCCTTAGAGGAAATATTACCATGGAGTGGTTTGAAGATGTTGAAGGCGATTGGGTTTCTTGGGTTCCTGAAGACGTGGACTTTGGAGCCGGTGTATTTAATTTAGGAGCTGCTAAAGTTAGTATATGTGACGAAAGCGATACTCCAGGGTTTGATCCCGCTGACTGGGAGTTAGTTTATGATGAAGATGATGAAATCTTCTATTTTAACTACAAAGGAGTGCTGGATGGTACTTTTGGTGGAACACCGGAAACAGCTGTTCTGTGCATAAAGGTCTGCCTCGATGGCCCCAATGCCGACAACGTATACCAGGGTAAAAAGTTCGTTCTGTCCGCTAAATTCCAAGCAATTCAGGCCAGCCACGATGACCAGTGGAACTGGGATGAATTTGGTAGCTATAACGATTAGATTAAACATAAGTAATATATTTCAATGTTAAACCTAAAGAATTAATTGCAAAATCTAGGAAACCTGGAAGCTGCCCTCCGGCAGCTTCCAGTATATTTTAATCAGTCTTTGAGCCTAAATCTAACCCATGGAACATGAAGTTTTTGTTAGTGGAGGTGATACATATTAAAACGAAAATAGTTTTAAGTCTCTCGGTGATAACCCTGGTGGCAATTTTTATGGTTGGTGCTACCTTAGCCTGGTTCACTTCGGAATCTAATACCATCGATAATCAGTTTGTGGCGGGGACTGTGGAAATCGATGCAGGGAGCAGTGTAGCACAGAGCCAATATTTTGATCCCAGCGGTGCTGTTTACCTCTATGGTGCAGAGTACGGAACCGGGGGTTTATATGAGATAGACGTTCAAAACGGACGAGCTCATAAGTTTTTTGATGTGAATATGAGTGGAGCAACCGATTCATATTCACCCAACGGGTTGGCTTTTGATAATACCAACCGGCGTCTTTACTATTCAATTAAAAAAGAGAGTATCACCGAACTAAGATTCTACGATCTAAAAGAAAATAAAGATTTTTATGCCGGACAAGAAACGGGAGTCACCATATACGGTGCTACTTTCGGGAGAGGGTATTACTGGTATGTTGCCAATGGTACCGACGCTCTATATAGAGTTGATTTTAATCCCGATGGAACAAAGAAGTCCAGCGAATTATATGCAAATATAACCAGCGGAAATTTACAATTTGGGGACATTGTTCTAGATATTCGAGACGGCGTCCTTTACGGGAGCAGCAGCAGCCCTCAAAAGTTTTTTAAATATGACCTTGATGAAAAAATATATGAGGAAATTTCCACAACTGATGCATTAAATTTGCAGCTTGCCTTTGGTTCTGATGGCCTTCTCTATGGTCATCATACCTGGGGACAAAATTGGGTTACGATTAACCCGGAAGATGGCAGTACATCACCTGTTGTATTCCATGAGAGTTACAGTTTTAATGACTTAGCCTCTGGTTATGCCAGTGTTTGGAACCCCGGGGACTGCAGTAAGTTAAGATATAATGTCCGCAACACCGGGACAAAAAACGTTCGGGTGCGAGCGATTATAAGCGGGCACTGGGAGGAGTATATAGAAGGTCAAGGTTGGGTGACCTGGATTCCGCCGGCTGATGTAGTAACTTACGAACCCTGTGATGATACAGATTGGTTTATAGGTGATGGTGGTATTTATTACGAGGGTGAACTCAACGGCACATTTCTTGGTGCCGGGGGTGAAGCGGAACTTTGCATCAAGGTCTGTTTAGATGGTGTGGGGACCGGTAATGAGTTTCAGGCTAAGCAGTTTGTTATTACCACAACCTTTGATGCTGTTCAGTCCTCCAACAATGCACCTTATCACTCATGGCAGGTTAACTATTGGCCCATAGACTGAGTAACTGGTATCCTTATCTAAAAAAATAGGAATTTCAATAAGGCTTGGGAGGCAGGGCATGGCTCCCTGTCCCCAACTTTATTGATTTTAATGTTTTTCCGTATTGGATGCTTTAATAAATATCCCGGGGAGCTGACTTAATTGTTTACCTTGTGGAGAATACTTCACAAACAGCATAGAAGGCCCAGTAAAAGCACCGGTTCTATGATGATTATTACCGGGGTTTTTATGGTGTTGGCAAGTATGGGTATGCTGATGCAGCCCTACTATACCTCTGCTGAGGAGAAGCCCACAGTGGATATATGGCTGCGGCAGGAATGGCTGGGGGGCAGTCCTGAACGGGGGGAACCGGGGGACCTTTATGATCAGCTGGTGCTTACGGTGAGCCACCGGGAGAATATTCTGTATCAAGGCCCCATGAGCGGGTTAGATCAACCCTTTAGTGTTACTGAGATTATCGGCCCTGTTACCTCGGGGCAAAATGTCATCATTGACTTTTTTGTGGATCTTCCCGGCCCGGAGACCGGCAATGAGTTTCAGGGCTCGTACTTGTCTACTTCCATGACCGTGCTTACAGCGTGTACCTGGCCGGAAGAGGAGGGGCTGCCCTGTATAGTTACCGTCAGTCCTGAAGAATCTCTTTTTAATTTGCAAAATCTCAATCCCGGTGATCGTTACACCGGTTCCATTACGGTTTCTTTATGGGATGAAATTACCGTTGATCCTGAGGAACCCGGAGGGGATCCCGGAAGTAGTGGGAAAAAGAAAGATGAAGAGAAGGAGATAACCATTGATCCTGAACTGCCCGGTACCGGTGAGACACAGGCCTTTTTGCTGACCTTGTTTGGGTTCCTGATGATTTTTTCGGGAATTATATTGAAGAGAATGTTTAGGAACAAAGGTGAGGGCAGCTAGTCTTGTCAGCTGGGTTCAGTGAATAGACTTAAATATTTTTGAATTAGTTTACGAACAGGGCGAAGGCCCTGTTCGTTTTTTTTTTTTTAATACAGGGTAATTTTTTCAGCAATATACTTTATGTAATTTGCATAATAATCTAATATTTGGGAAGGATTACCGCTTATTTAGGAGAAATAGTCTTTTTATGGTGTTTTTTGTTATAATTTAATTAAAGTCAGCCATAGCTTCTGCATCTACAGGCAGGAATTAGGGAGTTATGTAAAGAAACTAGAAAGATTAACTTCATTAGTAGGAGGATTAGCGTGGGAGAGAATACACCAAAGACAATGTTAAACTACTTACAGATGTTGGGGGATATCCTTCTGTTAAATGGGGCTACTCTGTTTATTTATTACCTTCGGGCTCATGGGGAAGTACTGACAGTTAATTTGGATATATACGGCATATATTTCTCTGCGGTTACCCTGTCAGGGGTGCTGCTGTTTAAGTTTTTCGGCCTTTATCACACTAGAAATAAATTATGGTCGGACATTATGTCCTCACTGATAGTATCCATAGGGCTTTTAACCGTTCTTATCATTATTTTGGACTACATGATTGTGGTTTACAGCCTGCCCCGGGGCACGGTGCTGAGTTCGGCGGTATTACAGTTAGGGGCATTGGGTGTATGGCGCTGGATTCTTCTGCAGTGGGAGCGTAAATTTTCTCCTAAAAGGAAGGTGCTGATCATTGCTCCTGCCGGTGAGGCCGGGCTTTTGGAGAAAAAAGTGAAGGAGAGTTTTGACCGTGTGCAGGGGATTATTGTGGACAGTGCAGAGGCAGCGGCAGAGAGAGGCCTTACGGTTTTAGGCACATATAACGATATAGAAGAACTCTGCAAAAGAGATAAATTCAGCAATATTTTGATTTCCGGGATTTTACCGGAGGAAGTGAAAAGCAAGATTGCCCGGCTTTCCTTAAAACATAATTGGAAGGTATTTTTGGTGCCCAATCTATATGAAATTATGATTTACCATTCCCGGTTGAACCAGCTTAAGGACACCCCGCTTTTGGAGATCAGCCCTGCTGCTAATAACGGCAAAGAGCAGATAAAGAGGGGATTGGACTGCATTGTGGCGGTGATAGGCCTGGTTATTACCCTTCCCATCACATTGCTGACCGGTTTGGCCATTAAACTTACGTCTCCGGGACAGGTATTTTTTTTACAGGAAAGGGTGGGGCGTAAGGGCAAGCTGTTCATGCTCTATAAGTTTCGCACCATGGTGGAGAATGCCGAAGGGAATACCGGGCCGGTGCTGGCCACTGAGAATGATCCCAGGATTACTCGGGTGGGTAAAATATTAAGGGCGGCCAGGATAGATGAAATTCCCCAGCTCATAAATGTCTTGAAAGGGGATATGAGCATTGTGGGGCCCAGGCCGGAAAGACCGGTTTTCGTAGAACAATTTGAAAAGGAAATCCCCGGTTATTCGTACCGACACCTGATGAAGGCCGGTATAACAGGGTTGGCACAGGTGGCCGGAAACTACAGCACCTCTGTTGAGGACAAGCTTCGGTATGACCTGCTTTATACCAGTGGGTCCTCTTCTGTGGTGGATCTGAAGATTATGCTGCAGACCATAAAAGTGCTTATGATGAAAGATAAGTCATTATAGAGGTGAAGTAAAACCCCCAAAGTATATGCGGGAATTACTGTGCCCAGCTTTAAAAATATTAAAAATTTAATAAATAAATGAGGTGAAATATTTGAAAGCTATGATATTGGCAGCCGGTTTAGGCACCCGGCTGCGTCCCTTGACTAATGTAGTTTCTAAGCCTATGGTTCAGCTGGCCGGAAGGCCCTGCCTGGAACATACTGTGCGGCTGTTAAAAAAACATGGGGTAAATGAGGTTATGGTGAACATTCACTATTTTCCGGAGCTTATTCGAGAGTATTTTGGGGATGGTTCCTCCTTTGGGGTAGACATGAATTACTCTTATGAGAAGGAACTCATGGGAACCGCCGGAGGATTAAAAAAGGTAGAGAGCTTTTTCAAAAATGATACGGTTTTAATTATCAGTGGGGATGGTTTGACGGATATACATATTCAGGATTATTACCGGTTTCATAAGGAAAAGGGGTGTATCGCTACCCTGGCCTTAAAAAGGGTAGAGAATCCTCAGCAGTACGGAGTGGTAAAGCTTAATGAAGATTCAACCATAAACATCTTTCAGGAAAAGCCAAAAATAGAGGAGGCTGTAAGCAATTTGGCCAACACCGGTATCTATCTATTTGAACCGGAGGTTTTTCAGCATATTCCTGAAGATACTTTTTATGATTTTGGGAAACAGCTTTTTCCAAAGTTTGTAGAAAGCCGGATAAAGATGGCCGGGTATCAGATGGAGGGTTACTGGTGTGATATCGGGGACCTTCCTGTTTATCGGGAGGCCCATTATGATATTCTTATGGGCCTGGTGAAGGTAGAAATTCCGGGCAAAGAGCTGAGTGATAATATCTGGATTGGAAACAGCACTCAACTGCACCCGGACTCCAGGATCCAGGGCCCTGTAGTCTTAAGGGATAATTGTATCATTGAAAAAGGCGTACAGATTTACGGCCCTGCGGTGATAGGTAAGAATACCGTTGTAAAAGAGGGTGCGGTTATCAAGAGGTCTATACTGTGGGATGATGTTTGTGTGGGGGAAGGAATTAGCTTGACAGATGCCATCGTGGCACAGGGGGTTAACTTATCTAATGAGCCGCTTAATTTAGATAAAATTGTGGTGAAATAGAAGGTAATATAAAGATAGAGAAAAGAGATTATGCATTTTTCACAAACCATCCCGGATGGTTTTTTATAATTTTTTAAAATTTTATATGTTTTTTTTGTATTAGTTAACAAATTTAGTTAATATAAAAGGACATTGGGAAAAAATGAGGAAATAGATGTAAAAGTATGAATTAATAAGAATTGGGGGAGCAGAAAAGATGATAAAGCAAAAAATGTATAAAATAATAGTGTCTATAGTAGTAAGCCTGTTGTTTATTTTTTCAATCTATTCCCCGGGCCAGGGATATACCATCGGTCTTTTAGAAGAGACAAATTTTAGAGAGTCTATTTTAACCAAGATAGAGGATTACCGGCTGTATGAAGTTATTGAAGAGGATTTAAATAATGACGGTCAAAAAGAATTTATACTTATATACAGGACTGAAGGCACCGGTTCGCTTCTGATGTACCAGGTTTGGGGAAAGGCCGGGGGCCGGTGGGAACTGTGGCTGGAGGAAACGGATATCTACCGGGGCGTTGTGGAGGTTAGCAAAAGCCGGTTGGTGGAAAAAGTACCCCTGTATGCTGAGGGTGATGTCCATGCTCTTCCCGGGTCTTACCTGGAACGGTGTTATGAGTTTAACTTAAGAGGGGATTATTTGGTGAAGGAGGTAACAAGGCAGCAGTCGTTTACTTATGACTCTTCCGGTGTTTGGGAAAACCCCCCCCGGGAAGTAATTGAGGAAATGCTGACTCAGGCAGCCATAGAAAAAGGCGTTCCCCCGGTTTTGTTGAAGTCAATTGCCTATGTGGAAAGCGGCCTTCGTCAGTTTCATAACGGAGAGCCTTTACTTAGTTTTGATGGTTTAACCTGGGGGATTATGCAGGTTTTGCCCAGATCCCAAGACCAGGAATATATGCAAAAGCTCAAATATGATATTGAATTTAACATTCGGGAGGGCACGGATATTCTTTTGGAAAAGTGGGGATATGCCTTCAGCAGTCAGGCCATAATTCCCAAGGTAGGGGATGGTGATCCCCGTCCATTGGAAAGTTGGTATTTTGCCATGTGGGCTTACAACGGATGGTGTGAAAGCAACAATCCAAACATGATACCTTATCAATTTCAAAGCTGGACTAAGACGGAGGCCTATCAGGAAAAAGTGATAAGAATCGCAAAGTCCCAATTTGGACAGGAAATTACCTCCATCCCGCCGGACCAGCTTCCCGATACCGGCAGGCCTTCTCCGCAGACGTTTTTTAATGTGCCGCAGCCTATTCATTCCTGGATATATCGAATTCATGAAGCTGGTGAGATACTGGTGGACAGCTCCTCTACGGGCCTGGTGTTACGGAATGACACTTGGCAGTCCATTGGCAGGTTGTCCCCCGGGCAAAAAATGGAGGTTCTAGAGGGCCCTGTGTATCATTCTGGTTATCTGCGCTATAAAATTAAAACCCTGGAGGAGAACAATTCCCTGGAAAAAGTTGGTTGGGTGGCCATGAACTGGGCCCTGCCCCTGGAGGAGTTCAGTGTTTTTATGGGGGTGGCCAGGGATGCCTCTGGAACTCTGCAGTTAACTGCCGGTTCAAAGGGGGGCAGAGAGGTGCAGTATGCCTTTGAAGTGAGAGAGATGGACAGTGGAAATGATTATGTTGGCATAAGAGGTTATTCTCAAGACCCGAATTTTACTTGGACCGGAGCGGTGAATGGGAAGCTTTATGAGATAGTAGTTCATGCTCTTTCCCAGGGTGACTATGCCGGGTGTTATGTGGTCTTTGGGAATACCGATCCCAATCAAGGGGTGCCCTTTCAGGGATTAAGCATGGAGGCTTCTTCGCAGGGTAAAGATATCCATATCAGTGCTTTGCCTGAAGGGGGCTCCCAAATTATATATGCGCTGCAGTACCGAAAACAGGGCGGTGAATATTCCCCCTTGAGTAAGGATAATCCCTATCAGGCTTCTCCTGAATTTGTTAGAACTCTGGATTTTGGACATTATGAAATAGTTGTTCATGCCATTGACATGGCCGGTGGGTTAATGAGATATTATGGATATTATTTGCCTTTTCAACATAAGTAAACAGGTCTTTTTTTAGGGGATAAGGCCCCCACCTCTAAGCGTTAGCGTAGGTGGGGGCTTTATCAGGTGGAGTAGAGTCTCCACCTGATTCCCCGATGTTTTCAGCTTGCTGAAACCAGTTCACTAAACGGCTGTCCAGCCGCCGTCCACAGGAATGGTTATTCCGGTGGTGTAGCTGGAGGCATCTGATGACAGGTAGAGCACTGCTCCGTCCAGTTCTCCCTCTTGTCCGGTGCGGCCCAGCACACTCATGTTCTTTACATACTCTTGAAACTCTGGGATTTTAAAAGATTCCTGGGTCATTTCACTGGGGAAAAACCCCGGGGCCAGGGCGTTGACGGTGATGTTGTATTTGCCCCATTCAGCTGCCAGTCCCCGGGTCAGGTTGACAACAGCACCTTTGGTGGCGTGGTAGCTGCTGACGGGGAAGAAGGTGTTGCCCACCAGGCCGTACATGGAGGCAGTCAGCACCATTTTTCCGTAATTCTGTTTAATCATGATTTTGGCGCAGTGCTTGGCCACCAAAAAGACTCCGGTGAGGTTTACGGCTACTGTTTGATTCCAGTCCTCCAGGGTATGTTCCACTGCCGGGGCCAGTGCAGCTGTTCCGGCGTTGTTAATGGAGATGTCCAGCCGTCCATATTCTTTAAATACCTTGTCAGCCATCTCCGCCACCTGTGCTTCATTGGTTACGTCACATTGTACCGGAAGGCAGCGCTGGCCCAGGCCTCTGATTTCCTCTGCCAGTTCCTCCAGACGTTCTATGCGGCGGGCCACTACCGCCACGTCGGCTCCGTTTTGCGCCAGCACCGTTGAAAAACGCCGGCCCAGCCCGCTGGAGGCCCCGGTTACCACAGCAACTTTTCCGCTGAGATCAAAAATATTCAATATAAGCATCTCCTTTCAAAATTTAAAATTTCGCTGTTCAGACATTTATACTATCTCCTATATGTATTAAATATATCAAAAAAAAGAGAGCGCAGGTTAAATATTCATAATATTTAAATATTTTAACGGGTGTGTTAATATTATATGGAAAAAAGTTTGTAACTAAATTATAATAATTGTGGTTAATACAAGCAGGTAAAAATATTTTAAAAACAGAATTATGTAGTATAAAGTAGATTGAACTACTCTCCACTGATTTTTTTTAGAGGTTTGGAGGGGGAAAGATCCGTAAAGAGGTACAAAAAAATGGATTATTTAAAGGTGTTCATATTGTCTGCAACCCCTATATTTGAAATTAGGGGGGGGCTTCCACTGGGTATTGGGCTGGGGCTTACCCGCTGGGAGGCATTTACCATCAGTGTGTTGGGAAACATTGCCGTTATTATTCCTCTCAGGTTTATTTTGTGGAAACTGGAACAGTTCCTGCTGGAGAGCAAACTTACCTCCGGGCTTTACGGAAAGATGGTTCGAAAAGCCCGTTCCAAAAAAGCAAGTTTTGAAAAGTACGGAAAGTATGCCCTGTTTTTATTTGTGGCTGTACCTCTTCCTACCACCGGTGCATATACTGCTTGTGTGGCGGCCCATATATTTAAGATTTCCCTCAGGGATTCTTTTTTTATTATCTCGGCAGGGGTAGTTTGTTCCGGGGCAATTATCCTTACTGCAAAAATTTTGGCGCTGACGGGAGTGGGCCATTTCTGGTAAAGCAGGTAATTAGTTTTTTAGAAAAGTATACTTTTGTATAACTGGATATTACACTTTGAAGGAATGTAATTTTTCCATTTTCCCCTTATAATAAGGTTAGGTAAGTACTAATTCCCGTGGGGGGGATGATGGATGGATAATGCCGATAGCTTTAAGATGTTTTTAATTTTGCTGCTGCTGATGACTGCCGGTTTTTTGGCGGCCTTTACTTCTTTTCACTTTTATTAAATGCGAAAGTTTTACCTAAAAATCATATAATTTCTATTTTTAGGAAGGAAAACTGACCTATTCGTAGAATTTATGAGAAAGAAGCACATTAGACAGCTCTTTCTTTAATTCTACAATTTAATCCAGGTCGGTTTCTTTTTTTTACGGAGGTTTCAGCTTGATTAAAACCAATCTTAATAACTTTAAAACTGCTTTAAGGGGAAAAAAGCAAATATTTAAGAAGATGTTTGAGGGCTATTTTATCAAGGGGAGGATATCAGAGGAACAGGTTTATGAGATTTTTAAACTGATTCGTTTTATTTCCCTGTTATTTACTTCAGGCTTTTATTTCCTGGGGCCTCCTCAATCTCTCTGGGTTTTTAAGCTGGCGGTTATATTTTTAGTTTCTGCTGCAGCCCTGCTTTCCCTTCGCATTTATGATAGGAACCGCTATAACCCAAAAGTGGTGGGGATGCTGGTGGCTTTGGAGACTATGGGGGTGGGAGCTTTGTTGGTATTTACCGGCGGACTGCAGAGCCCCTTTATTATATATTCCCTAAATCCTTTGGTTATGGCCAGCGCCTGCCTTCCCTTGTATTTGACCTGGATATTTCTAGGTGGGTTTTTAACTGCAGCCATACTGGATAATTTTTTTCTTTTTGGTGCCCAGGAATCAGTGGTGCAGTTATTGTCTCAGGAAGCCAACCTGTTTCTTTTTATTATTTTGGTTACTGCGGCCATGCAGATCTTTGTTAGCCTTTTCCTTTCCATGGCCCGGCAGTCCCAGCAGCTGCATCAGCAGCAGTTGGAACTCTCTTCCGCCTATCAGAACCTCTCAGAAAACCATCACCTTATACAGGAAAAATTAAAACATATATCCTCTTTGTATGAAGCAGTGGAGACTGTTTCTACCCGCAAAGATTTGAAGGAGATTATAAATCTTTTTGCTGCCTACGCCAAGGCTTTAACGGGAAGTGAAAAGGTAGTGCTCTGGATTGAACAGGACAGCAGCCGGGCCGGTGAGCAGGATCAGAACTTTATTTATTCGGTCCGGGGGAGAAGGAGTTACTTTCCGGAGGAATTTTGGCATGCCGCTCTGCTTCAGGCCTGGTCAAAGATTCAAGATGTTCCGGAACCTGTAATTCAGCAGGTGGTAGATTCTACCTTGAATATTTCAGGGCAATTGGTATGTATGCCGGTAAAATCCCGGTCCCGCTGCTACGGACTGCTGGCGGTGCTGCAGTCGGGCAATTCACAGGATATTGATGAAATCATGCAGACCCTGGGCTTTTTGGCAGAGCTCAGTGCTGTTTCCATAGAAAGAAACCTGGCGGATATCTTTGCGGACAAGCTTCTGCTTATAGAAGAACAAAACCGGATCGCCAATGAAATCCATGACGGTATCTCTCAGAATTTGTTCAGCATCGTTTATGGAGTAGATGTTCTGTCTAAACAGGAAGATTCTCTGTCGGAGGACTGCCGCAGCCGGTTGAAGGAAATCCGTGATCTGGCTGCCGCAACAGCCAAGGAAATCCGTTTTTTAATATACCGCTTGAGCCCCCGTCATCGGGGAGACGACACCTTTATAAAAGAGCTTAAAACGTACCTGGAGAGCCTGGGTAATCTTAACCAGGTAATAATTGAATTTAACGTCAACGGCAAGGAAGAATTATTAAAGCCCGTTATTCGGAATGCTTTTTACCGAATTATAAAGGAGGCTACGGGAAATGCCGTTCGGCATGGAAAATGTTCTAAAATTAATGTGGAACTGGGGATGACCCCTTTTGGGTCTAATTTGAAGATTTCCGACAACGGCAGAGGTTTTGATATTTCCCTCTATGACGATGTGTACAAACGTAACCAGGGGTTGGGCCTGGTTAATATGCGGGAAATGATAATGTCCCTGCAGGGGACTTTGACTATAGATAGTGAACAGGGAAAGGGGACCAGGGTAATTTGTACGGTGCCAACGCTATCTGCAGAGAAAGAGATGGCAGTGCAGTGACCTGGTTTCAGCAAGCTGAAACATTGGGGAATCAGGTGGAGACTCTACCCCATCTGATTATAAGCCCACCTACCCTAACCCTTAGAGGTGGGGCCTTATTAAAGGAAAGGAGGAACAAACTTGATAAGAATCGTGGTCATAGACGATCATCCCCTGGTCAGGAAAGGGATTGAAATGGTGGCCGGCCTGGAGCAGGATATTCAGGTGGTAGGCTTTGCTTCCAACGGAGCAGAGGCTCTGGAGCAAATTACTTCTTTAAAACCCAATGTAGCCCTGGTGGATTTACGGCTTCCCGGGGAGCACGGCCTGGATATAATTAAAAAAAGCCGGAAGGTTCATAAAGAGTGTAAGTATGTTATTTTAACCTCTTATGCCAATGAGATAGAAATTCAGGAGGCTATGAAGGAGGAGGTGGACGGATATATATTAAAGGAGGCTCTGCCGGAGGAATTGATCGCGGCACTGCGTTTGGTGGTGAAAGGTAGAAAATATTATGATCCGGTGGTGGTCCAGTTTGCCATGGGACAGAACTCCACCGGGGAAGAAGATGGCATTAGCCGGTTGACCCCCCGGGAGATGGAAGTGCTGGGAGCCTTATCCAAAGGTTACAATAACAAAACCATAGCAGAGCAGCTGGTAATCAGTGAACATACCGTTAAGAAACATATTGGACAGGTTTTAGAAAAGCTGAACCTGAAGGACCGGACCCAGGCAGCTCTCTATGCCGTATCCAAAGGGATAGGAAAAAAATAAATAAAAAAAAATAAATGAGAAAAATTTTCATAAAATAGCAGGAATTAAATGTTTTTTGTAGAATAATAAAATACTTTATATTTATAATTTAATATTTTCTGTTGGAAAAGGGCAATCCAGTTGAAAGGCTGGTGCGCAAAGTTATGGGTCTAAGGCTTATTAAGCTAAGATCGCCAGGCTGCCGAAACAGGATTATTTTTTTTAATTCTTATTTCCCCGCACCTGGCAGGGAAATTTTTTGTTTAGAAGGAGAGGTGGTACCTAAAAAGTTTGGGGCTAATCCTTTAGCTCAATACTGTCGCTGAGGTAAGCTCTAACGATTAGACGTTGGTCCGTGGGGTCACTGCCCGGAGGGTCACAGGTAGTAAGGGTTAAGGCGGCAGTTTCGGTAGGTTCAATGATACTCCAATCCCTTTCATGAGTTAAAAAGACCTCATCTACATAATACAGAAAAAGCTTATTATCATAGTACAATCTGATTTCATCATTTTTAACCAGCTCATCAACATAACGAAAGTTTTTTGCATTACGGTGACCGGCGATGGAAACGTTTCCCGTCATAGGGTACCCACTTTGAGGGTAGAAACTGGGTATATGTTCAAAATCTTCTGTCTCAATGCCATAGTTAATATTAACTATAAGGTTCAGTGTAGGAATCTCTAACACCGCTTCTTTAGGCAATAACTGTTCGGGAAAGTTATCCCGGGAATTTTCTTCCGGAAGAATCAAAGGGCTTTCTTTCTTAATCTGTTCTATAGTATCCCTGGCCTTAGATGTCAAAATATATTGTTCATAAGAATTTTTTAAAAATGGAAAGAGCACCAGGGAAACACCGACTATAATTAAAAGTGCTCCAATCCAGTAACCGGGGGGCCGAGGTAGTTTTTTAATTCTAGAATTATTACTAACTTTATTATTATCAGGCATTTATCTCATCCTTTTATAAGTTATTTACTAACCTTAAAATCTTTTTGAAATAATAAGTTCATCTATATTTAAAATTTTACTACAAAAGTTACATTCTGGTCAAATCTGTTAATTGTTCCGTTTATTAAATTATTAATGAATACCGTGTGCAATTTCTAAAAAATTAAAATTCTATTTAGATTTTATAGATAAGATAGAGCCGGGGAGGTGGTTCGCTAAAAGTTTAAGCGGACAGGCATAGTAAAGACTGTAATGCAGGGCAGTGAAAGGACAGCAGCTTAAGTGCAGCGAAGGTACGGAGAAGCTTTAGAGAAGTGAAATACTGCATAATGTTTTTGATTGGTGCAGGATCCCTTGAGTAAAAAGACTTAAAAATAAAATTATAATATAAATTAGAGGAGGTAACAAGATGAGAGAATTAATGAAGAGGCTTTGGAAGGATGAAGAAGGACAGGGAATGGTGGAGTATGGGTTGATTATTGCGTTGATTGCGGTTGCGTTGATAGGTGCGTTAAGTCTTTTAGAGGGTGGCATATCTGGGGTATTTGATGACATTGTTGCTGGATTTGGTGGCGGAGAATAATAAGAAGCTAAGGGAAATTAGTAGGCTAAAGAATACAGCGTCCTAAGAACACAGTGTGCTAACTTATTAACTTATTGCATTATACATAAACAGTATTATCTTTACAGTTGACTTATTTAGTATATTGCTGAAAAAGTAAAAACTAACTCGTTGATATTTTGACACACAGGGTAAACAATTACAGGAGCATGCCTTCAGGCATGCTCCTGTAATAAAATATGTTTGGTTTTCATTATTTATCAATTACAGGCAAAAGGAGGAGTGGTTAGCAGGATGTTTAATCTTTGCCACCGAATATAAAAGGATAGATGCATCTGCAAAAGTTGGTGATATTTGTGAGAATTAGAGGACAAATCACGCTTTTTGAGGTGTAATCTAGCAGGAGTGGCATACATACGTCTTTTAAGAGGTGTTTTAATTGAATTTCAATATAAACGATTATATCCTCATAATATTAATAGTTTTATCCTTATATTTCGACCTGACTCAGAAAAAAATCCCCAATTTCTTGACCGTACCGGCTGTGATTTGGGGTTTATTATATAATACCATTTTAAATCCCTTCCAGGGGTTTGTGTTCAGTTTTTCCGGACTGCTGGTGGGTATAGCTGTGTTTTTAATTCCTTTCATGCTGGGAGGCATGGGAGGGGGAGATGTTAAGCTTATGGGTGCCATCGGTGCTCTTAAGGGGATGCATTTCGTTTTGTCCTCTGCTGTTCTTACGGCACTTTTCGGAGGGTTGATAGCTGTTGTCATTTTGATTGTCAAGGGACAGCTTTTGTCTACCTTAAAAAGAATAATATTGCCTGTATTAAAACCACTGGTTTCTTTGGTGGCCCTACGGTTTAGAAGCCCCCAGCTGAATGAATATTATGCGGGGTTAAGTGCCGAAAAAGAAATAAAGACAGCCGACAGCTTATACTTCCCTTATGGAGTGGCTATAGGTTTAGGTACGTTAACCGCTCTTAGTGGTTTTTTTTCGTTATTTTAACAAAATTCGTCAAATTACGAGGTGAACAGCAGGATGTTTAAACTATTTTCTCGAATTAAAAAGAATGAAAAGGGACAATCCATGGTGGAGTTTGCATTGATAGCCGTCCCCCTTTTAATACTGCTGCTGGGAATTATCGAATTCGGTTGGTTGTTCAATGCTCAGATTATTCTTACGGGTTCTGCCCGGGAAGGAGCCCGGGTGGCTGCTGTTGGTGGGAACCAGGAGGAGATTCAGTCAGCGGTGATTCAACATGTGGGAAATACGGGACTTGTGATAGCGGACAATACCATTAGTGCCGCCTATGAGAATGATGAGGTCACCATCTCCGTCAGTGGTTTTATCAATCCATTGGTGGGGTTTTTTTTCAGTAGTAGTGTGGAACTATCCTCCCAGGCGGTTATGCGGCTGGAATTTAATAATGACTACTAAGGGGGTAAAAGGAGTTGCACATTAAAAAGTTACTAAGGGATGAAAAGGGGACGGCACTGGTACTTTTTGCTCTGGCAATTTTTGTCCTCTTCGGCTTTGCCGCACTGGTCATTGACGTAGGGGATATGTACGTTGAGAGGCGTAATATGGTTACCGCAGCCGATGCTGCTGCATTGGCCGGGGTAAAAGAATTGGCTCTTACTCAAAACCCGGAACAGGCAAAGATTGTTGCTAAAGAATATGGAGAGAATAAAAACGGTGCAGATATCTGTGAAGTAGAAATTGTAACCATAGATGGAGAAATGGCCGTTCAGGTTAAAGCCAGTGTGAATAAGGAACAATACTTTGCCAAGCTTATTGGCTTCTCGGATGTTATGGTTAGTGCCAGCGCTTCAGCAATCTGGGGGTATCCCACAGGTTTCAATAATCTTCTTCCTATTTATTATGAAGATGAAGGGTTAGAGCTGCCGGTAGGGGAGCAGGTTTTGCTTGCGCCCAAATTAGGTCCAGGAAACTGGGGCCTTTTGGATGTGGGCAGTGGGAAAAAGGATGTTAACCTGATTCTAACAGGAGAACCCTCAGGGGAACTAGTTTCCATAGGGGAGATACTTTGGAGTGAGCCGGGGAATGCTCAATCCCGGGTTAATGCCATTGAAGAGAGGATGCAGCGGGCCAAAACTCCTAATTCAGGGGTAAAAATGGAGGGGGTAATCCCCATCATTGAAGTGGTGGGAGAGTTATCGGGTAAGAGTAAACTTCAGGTTGTTGGATTTGCCTCTATTAGAATCATTGATGTGATTACTGATGAAACAAAAGAGAAAGACGATAATTTATGGTATGGCAAAGGTTCAGTCCATGCTCATCTGCCCAATGCTCCCAGGTTATATGCAGAAGGTTATGAAAAGAAGCAGGATTTAACTGAGGAATTTCCAAAAGGGGCTGTTATTTGTGAGTTTTTAAGCTTTGTATTCATGCCCGCTACGGAGTGGATATCCTCCTCTCAAGATCCGGCACATGATTACGGGATGTATATGGTGCGTTTGGTTCAGTAAATTTAAACTAAAAAAGTAAGTTATGTTGATGTGTGGGAGGGAGAGATATCTTGACAAACAATAAACGAATTTATATCGCTGCGGTTATTTTAGGATTAATAACTGTTATTACCTTGAATTATTACTTAAAAACTTTAGATAAGCCCGCTTTTGCCGATATACCTCATACCGAAGTGGTGGTTGCGGTGAACACCATCCCGGAACATACCAGGATTACGGCGGATATGCTGCAGTTGGAATCTCTCCCTTCGGAAGCTATTCATCCGGAGGCGATCTTATCCCTCAGCGATGCCGTTGATGGAATATCCAGGACAGATATTATTAAAGGGGAACAGGTGCTGGCCAGCCGTGTTACCTCTGAAGATCGAAGAGCCAGTTTGTCCTATCGAGTGCCCGAGGGGATGCGGGCTATTTCCATTCCGGTTAACGAAGTGTCAGGAGTTGCCGGATATATTTCTGCCGGAGATAAAGTAGATATCATGGTTAGTTATTTAATCGGGGAAACAAAAGACACAGATACAGACACGGAAAGCCAGGAGGAACATACGGTAGTTTACACGGTACTTCAGAATGTAACCGTTCTTGCCGCAGGGGCCTTTACCCAACAGAGAGATGATGAAGAAAGCCAAATGGTGGGTACCATAACCCTGGCCGTGGGGCCTGAACAGGCTGAAGTTTTAGCCTTTGCTTTCCGGATGGGCGTTTTCCACCTTACTCTCCGTTCACCTCTGGATGAGACCAGGGTTAACCTGGACTCATACGGAACGCATAACTTTGAGACCTTTAGAGAGAGGTGATGAGATGGATAGAATTAATGTAATTATCGTAGAAGACGACCAGGAGGAAAGGGCTAATATAACTGAGATTCTATCATCTGTGGAGGATATAAAAATTATGGGGGAGGCGGATTCCTCTGAAGAAATTCTGGAGGCTTTGAATACTTTTACACCGGATGTGCTTTTAATCGGGGCTTATATTCCCGGGGGTGGGTATCAGCTGGCGGAAAAAGTATCTTCGGCATATCCCGGGATAACTATGATTATTATTGAACGGGAGCTTAGGGAGGAAACCTTCAGGAAGGCCCTTTTTGCCGGGGCTAAAGACGTTATTATTTCTCCCTATACCTCTTCTGCCCTGGTGGATTCCATCTATACCAGTGTACAGATGGAATTGAAAAGGCCGGCGGTGAAGAGCAGTTCCGGATCCACGGCCGGCAGGCAGTTTCAAAAACAAGGACAAGTTATTACAGTGTTCAGTACCAAGGGGGGAGTGGGGAAGACCTTAGTTGCCGTAAATCTTGCGGTGTCATTGGCTAAAGAAAAAAAAGGAACAGTAGCCCTGGTAGATTTGGACCTGGATTTTGGTAATGTTGCTTTAGCCTTGGATACCCTGCCTCGCTATACCATATCCGATGCAATTAATGAGATACCGGAATTTGACCCGGAATCATTGGAGAGCTACCTGTTTCCTCATTCTTCCGGCATCATGGTTCTGCCGGTCAATGCTCAGCCTCAAGGGTCAGATTTAATTGCTTACCAGCAGGTAGATATGATCCTTAAAATGCTTAAGAGCCTTTTTGATTTTGTGGTTATTGATCTGCCCTCACGGTTTTCTGAACCTATCAATTCTGCTTTTGAGCTGGCTGATTTACTGGTTATGGTCACCACCCCGGAGGTATCTACGGTGAGGAATATTAAAACCAGTTTGATGGCTTTAAGCGAGCTTAATTATCCCAAAAATAAAATTAAATTAGTCCTGAACAAAGCGGAGCCCCGGGGAGAGATTAAACCTAAAGATGTAGAAACTACATTAAATCAGCGTTTGTATGCAGTGCTGCCTGTAGATTATAAGGTGGCGGGGTCTTCGCTGAACAAAGGAATTCCTGCGGTATTACTATATCCCAGGGCTAAAATCAGCAGGAGTTTTCAGGATTTAGCTAGAAAGATTATAGCAGGAGACCCCGGCAAAAAGGCAAAGGGGAAAAGCAGCCGTGGTGGAGGGGAGGAATAATTTTTGTTGTTTAAACCTACATCTTCAAATAATCTTGACAAAACTGAGAAATCCGAAAAATCAGCAAAGGAATCCCTGGTAAGGAAAAGAAAAGAACTGGAAGAAATTGCAGTTACTACTCTGCAGAACGTAATTGACAATCTTGGAAGTTCCTTATCTTTAGATAAGCTGGACAATTATCAAAAAAGACAGATTTCTGAAGTAATCAATGATACGTTAAATGATGTCCTGAAATTCCAAAATCTACATTTTTCCCTGGGGGATAAGCAAAAGATTGTTAATTATGTTTTGGATGAAATCTATGGATTTGGCCCTATTAATACTTTAATTCATGATCCATCGGTTACAGAAATTATGGTTAATAGTTTTAAGGATGTATACGTGGAAAGGGGCGGAAAGCTGTTACGGACCGATATTACTTTCCGGGATAATAATCATGTGCTGCATACCATTGATAAAATTCTTAAGCCCCTGGGCCGGAGAGTGGACGAAAGTTCCCCTATGGTAGATGCCCGGCTGCCTGATGGTTCCAGGGTTAATGCCATTATACCCCCCCTGGCCATCAAAGGGCCTACGTTAACCATTCGTAAATTTTCTGTGGATCCCTTTACTCTGACGGATTTAATAGGGTTTGGAACGTTAAATGACCAGATGGCACATTTTCTGCAGGCCTGTGTCAGGGCTAAAATAAATATCATTGTTTCCGGGGGGACCGGCAGTGGTAAAACTACCACCCTTAATGTCCTTTCCAGTTTTATCCCCGGAAATGAGAGGATTGTCACCGTTGAAGATGCGGCGGAACTGCAGCTTCAGCAGCAGCATGTGGTCACCCTGGAGGGCCGTCCCTCTAACATAGAAGGGAAGGGCAGGGTAAGCATCCGGGACCTGGTGATTAACTGCCTGCGTATGAGGCCGGACCGCATTGTGGTGGGGGAGGTTCGGGGAGGAGAGGCTCTGGACATGCTCCAGGCTATGAACACCGGGCATGATGGTTCTATTACCACACTGCATGCGAATACGCCCCGGGATGCTATATCCCGACTGGAAACTATGGTTTTGATGGCGGGGATGGAGCTGCCCCTGAGGGCTATCCGGGAGCAGATTTCTTCTGCGCTGCACCTGATTATTCAGCAGTCCCGGCTGCCGGATGGGTCACGGAGATTGGTGAACATTACCGAGGTAACGGGAATGGAGGGAGATACTATAACCCTCCAGGATCTTTTTGTATTTAAGCAGGAAGGTTTTAGTGAAAAAGGCAAGGTGTTGGGACGGCATCTGCCTACGGGAATCATACCTACCTTTGTGGAGCACTTACAAAACCATGGAGAGCAGATAAACAAATCTATGTTTCAAACCAGGGGAACATTAGATTTAGGCCACAGGAGGATGTAATATGCTGCACTTATTAGTTTTGTCAGTCTCATTTCTCACGGTAGTCTTATTCACTGTGGGAATTTATAATTTTTTATTTGCTTCCAGGTTGGCGGTTCTTCAAAGATTGGAAACCTATACCCTGGACGAACAAGCTTTTGAAGAGATAGAAGCCAACCGCGGGGAGGGTATCAGGAGAGAGCTTTTAAAGATGATGGGGATGCTGGGCAAATTTTTTTCCCGGGGCTCTAAGATGGCTGATCTTCAAATTACCTTAATACAGGCTCATATGCTGATGCGGGCTGAGGAATTTATTGGCCTGGTACTTTTTTTCGGTGCCGGTGTCTTTTTCTTTATTTATTTATTGATGGGGAATGTATGGGCAGCCTCGCTCATAGGCCTGCTGAGCTTTAAGTTACCGGGAATCTACATCAACATCAAGAAAAATAAAAGGATGCTGACTTTGAACTTGCAGCTGCCGGAGGCCTTAAACTTGATATCCAACGGCCTTAGGGCCGGGTACAGCTTTACTCAAGCCATGGCGGTGGTGAGCAGGGAAATGCAGCCTCCCATTTCGTATGAGTTCGGCAGGGTCCTTAAGGAAAATGCCCTGGGTAAGACCATGGATGACGCTCTGATGAATTTTTCCCGCCGCACGGATAATGAAGATATTGATCTTTTCATTACCGCTTTATTGATTCAAAGGCAGGTGGGGGGGAACCTGGCGGAAATCCTGGATAATATTGGCCATACTATTCGGGAAAGGGTTAGAATTCAGGGGGAAATTAAAACCCTTACGGCTCAGGGAAGAATGTCTGCCATAATTATCGTGGCTCTGCCCATTGGGGTAGCCGCTTTTATCTCAGTTTTGAATCCCGAATATATGCTTCCGCTGATCCAGGAGCCCTTGGGGAGAATTATGATTGGAATGGCTGCCCTTTCGCAGTTTATAGGAATTGTCTTCATACGTAGAATTGTTAATATTGAAATATAATTTAAGGTGGGTGACAGGGATGCATGGTTTTGTCCTTTTGTTAGTGTTTGGCACCACCGTTTTATTTTCTATACTGTTGTTGAATATTATTTTTAAAAAAAGGATACAGGTTTCTCATCGGCTTGCGGCTATAAAATCTATGGAGGGCGGGCCCCAAGAACAAGAAGAGACTGACTTTGAGGAAACATTTTTTCAGCGGGTTGTGCAGCCCGGCTTTCAGAAAGCCGGAAGCATACTGGGTAGTTTTGCTCCCAGAGAAATGCTCAGCAGCATAGAAAAAAGGATTGTTCACGCAGGAATTACAGAAAACTTTAACGTTAATAACCTTTTGATTTTTACAGTGGTTTCTGCATTATTGTTTGTTTCTATGTCGTTTTTGATTTTCACCAGAATTCTCTCCATGCCGGGAAACAGGACCTTAGTAGTAACTCTCGGCGCTTCTTTATTTGGTTTATATTTTCCCATGATGATTTTGAATTCTAAGGCGGCTCAGAGGCAAAAGGAGATTCAAAAGGCCCTTCCGGAAATGTTGGATTTGCTTTTAGTCAGTGTGGAGGCGGGGTTGGGTTTTGATATGGCCCTGAAGCGGGTGGTGGATAAAATGCCTGGGGAACTGACCAAGGAATTTAGCCGGTGTTTAGAGGAGATTCGCAGGGGCAAAAAAAGGGAAGATGCTTTTCGGGGCATTATAGACCGTACCGGGGTACAGGATCTGAGTATTTTTATTACCTCGGTCATTCAGTCGGAACAATTAGGAACCAATATTGCCAATACTCTTCGTATTCAGGCGGATTCCATGAGGCGAAAGCGCCGCCAGCGGGCGGAGGAGTCGGCTATGAAAGCTCCCATTAAGATGCTTTTCCCTATGATATTTTTTATACTGCCCACGCTTTTTATTGTAATATTAGGCCCGGCAGTGATTAATTTGATGCAGATGTTTCAGGATATGTTCTAGATGACTAAAAATATACTCATGGAGGGGTATTTCTTGGTAAAGTTAAAAAATGCACTGATATCCCTGCTAATAATTGTTCTTTTTTTTACAGGGCTTTCTTTAAAAACAGAAATACTCAAGGCTCAGGAGCTTACAGGCCCGGAGTCTCTTTCCATTGTACTGATTATTGATGTCTCCGGCAGTATGGAGTATACAGACCCTATGTGGCTCAGGGAAATGTCATCTCAAATATTTATTGATCTTCTGCTCCCCGGTGATTACTTGAGCATTATTATTTTTGATCATGAGGCCCAGGAGGTGTATCCGCTTAAGAAAATTGAAAATCCGAAGCAGCGGGAAGAGATTAAGGAGGCCTTATCCGGGAGGCTGGCGCCCCGGGGAAGCACGGATTTTTTAGAAGCATTGGAGATGGCTAATGCACAATTTAAAGAGAACGACTGGCAGGGGGCCAGGCCAGTCGTCGTGATGCTTACCGACGGAGAGCCTAATCCCGACTCTTCCCGCGGGGACGATGAAGAGTTTATGGAGGCATATATGGAATCCCTTTGGAAGGAGGTAACCGGGTTCGCTCTGGAAAGGTATCCTATATATACGGTAGGTTTTAGTGAGGAGATAGATCCTCAGGTAATGCGTAAGATATCCATGGAAACTAAAGGAGAAGATTATGTGTTAAGTGACCCGGGGGAAATTGCCCCTGCCTTCTTTGCGCTCTTGAGTTCTTTGAGGAACCGTCAAAACATTGTGGATTATACCTTCAATCTTCAAGAAGAGCCGGGCCGGTTTAGTTTTACGGTAGATCAGAATACCCAACAGATCAATCTTCTGGTGGTTAATCCCCTGGAGGGGGAGTGTGAGGTTACCTTTCATCCGCCGGCAGGAAGTATGGAGGATTTCCAGGGGCTGCAAACAACCCGGGAGGATAGATATATGCTGCTTAATCTGCAGCAGTTTCAGGAGCTTCACTGGGGAACATGGGAAGTTTCTATTTCCGGAAGTGAACAGATACGGGTTATGGGGGACTTAGACCCTAATGTAAAGGCCTGGACCCAGGGAGCGGTGGGGTTAACCCAGCATCCTTTAAACGAACCTTTGAATTTTAGAGTGAGGGTGGAACGGGGGCAGGATTTGCCCCAATTACCGGTCAGGGTTGAGGTAGTATTGAAAAGGCCGGGGCAGCTGATGCCTCTAACTCTGCTTTTACAGGAAGAGGGGGATTTCTTTACCGGTGTCTTTGATCAGGTGGACCGGGCCGGTGAATATGAATATGAAACCAGAGTGCTGGTGGGTGATGAGCTGATCAGCACTACAACCTCTAGAGTGTCGGTGCAGAACCTTCCTGTTCTAACTACGGATTTTTGGATAGAGGAAGGTTATCATGTTGGTGAGGAAATGGTAGTTACCGCTTCCCTGCTTATGGGAGGGCACCGTCTTCAGGAGGGAAATGAATTACGGGTGGACCATATTTGGCTGGTTTTAGATTATGAAGATGGAGAAAAAATTACTTTACCCCTATTTGACAGCGGACAAAAGGAACATGGGGATATCAAGGTGGCTGACGGCTTCTGGTCAAACCGGCTGAGTTTTTCCCGGGAGGGGGCGGTTCAGGCCTCTCTTTTGGCCTCTGGCCGGTATCGTGGTTCAGATTTTATGTTGGACAAAAAACTGGGCAGTTTTTATGTATATCATCCCGGAACCATAATTATTGAACTAAAGGAAGATAATCATTGGGCATCCCCCGGGGGCAGGTTTTCTATTCCTCTGCTCATAAAAAACAATTCACCATTTAAGGAAACGCTGCTGGTGGTTTCAGGGCAGGATATGGGTTCATTTTCAGACCCTAGAATTAAACTGGAGCCGGGAGAGGTGAAAGAGGCAGCGTTGACTTATAATCTGAAGGATGATGCTGCCCTGGGAGATTACAACCTCATGCTGGATTTTCAGGTGGTGGACAGCTTGATGGAGGTGCAACCATCTCAGTTGAGTTTTGGGTTAGAAGTAACCACTGTCCCTGAAGCGTTGATAAGAAGAATTATACCTTTGGCCTATGGTTCGGGGGCAGTTGTTTTAACTATTCTAGCAGTACTTTTATTATTCTTTTTGGTAGGGCTTATACTTTACTGGCTTCTGGTTTACCGCCGGATACGGGTGGGGGGAAGCCTGATATATTATAGAAATGACGCAGCAGATGAGTTGTTCAGCACCCCCAGGAAGATAAGGTTGAAGGGGAGAACCAGGGAGAGGGTGGTGATTACCTTTAATTCTGAAAACCAGGATGCTGATTTTTATATTGAAGGGAGTACTTTTAACTACGATTTGATTATAGAAATCCTGCGGGATAAAAGAGGCCCTGCTTTTATACAGGGTTGGAAATGTCTGCTGGGAAGGTATAAACATTTATTGATGGTAATCAGATGCACCGGATCCGGGGTCATTGAATTTGAGGATCTCATGGTTACACAAAAAAATCTCTATCACGGGGATAGTTTTACCTCCGGAGATTATAGTTTTCAGTATGTTAATGCCTATGGCCGCAGGTTTACCGGAAAGGGGACTGAAAGTGGGGTTAATATATTAGAGGGGAAAATGATTAACCCGGATTGACAAATCTCCCTAAAATATTTGCCTTTAAAAGGAATTTATTTACAGGAAATCAAAATATTGATAGTAATGTCTATGCAATAATTATTTCTTCGGGAGGAATCTAAATGAGAAGATGGAGAAAGGGATTGGTGACGGCAGCGTTAATTATCCTGGTGGTGGCGCTGTGGGGGGGAATGGTTCAGGCCAAGAGTTACAAAATCCCTGAGGTGTATATCGAAGCGGAGATTTTAGAGGACGGCACAGTAAGGATACAGGAAAGCAGGACCTTTGATTTTTCCGGCAGCTTCACCTGGTTGGAGCAGTGGGTATTTAAAAAGGGAAACAGTAAATTTGACCGGTTCTATGTCAGGGAAGGGGACATAATGTATGAACAAGACCAGCAGGGGAGGTCTGGGCAGTATTCATTCCTTGTGTTGGATGAACCTGATAAAATGGTGGTGAAGTGGTTTTACCAGGCCGTAAATGAGCAAAAGACTTTTACCCTGGGTTATGATGCTCACCATGTTGTGCTGGTCCATGAGGATATTGTGGACTTCTATTACAAGTTTGTGGGAGATTACTGGGAGATTCCTTCAGGAAAGGTGCGGGTAGCTGTTATTCTGCCTGAAGGAATTCCCGCAGAGGAGGTCAAGGCCTGGGGCCACGGGCCCCTGCAGGGGGAAGTTACTATTTCCGGAAATAATGTTTTTTTTGAAGTAGATAATCTGCCGGGGGACCGTTTTTTAGAGGGTCGAATCCTTTTCCCTTCTGAATTCCTGCCGGGGGCTAATGAGCAGTACCGGACGGGCCGGTATGCTTTAGAAAACATTTTAGAGGAGGAGGCGGCATTAGCTGCCCAGGCAAACCGGGATAGGTTCAGGCATTACCTGGATTGGGCCCTGGCGCCGGTGATTTTTCTCCTGGCCCTGGGGGGGGTATTTTATTTCTGGCGGAAGTACGGTAAGGAATTTAAACCGGATTTTCAAGGGGATTACTACCGGGAGCTGCCGGCAGATTATTCTCCTGCAGAAATGGCCGTGCTTTACCGTTTTGGCGTTATTTCGCCGGATGACCTGACGGCAACTATAATGGATTTGGCCCGCAGGGGCTATATGAAGATTGAAGAGGGGGAGGAGAAGAAGTCCGGACTTTTTAAAAAAACAATGGATTATCGGCTGACTCGGAAGCCTGGGGATTTTAATCAGGAGTTGGCGCCCCATGAACTAGACCTTATAAATTATCTTTTTAGCACGATTGCTGTGGGGGAAAATGAACTGAACTTTAGTGATATTGAGAAACATGCCAAAAAGAATCCCAGCGGTTTCCAGGGTTTTTACTCCGGCTGGCAGTCTACATTGAAGTTGAACTGTGATAAATATGAGTTTTTTGATCCTATCACCAAAAAGGGTAAGACCCAGGAATTTGCAGTGGGTGCAGTCCTGATAATAGTGGGTTTTTTACTTTTTTTTGTGAATATGATAGTCACCGGTTTTGCCATGCTGCTCAGTGGAGTTGTAATGCTGGTGGCGGCGGCTGTTCTCAGGCGCCGGTCCCGGCAGGGGGTTACCCAGTTTGCAAAATGGAAGGCATTTCGAAAGTTTTTACTGGATTTTTCCCAGATGGACCGGGCAGGGATTCCCTCTCTGGTTATTTGGGAGCATTATCTGGTCTATGCCATATCCCTTGGAATAGCTGAAGAGGTAATTAAGCAGCTGAACATTGTTTTCCCCAACCTGCAGGAGGGGAATTACCGATTTGGATATGGCTGGTACTATTTGCCCCATGGAGGTATGGGTTCCGGGATGCCTCTGGCTAACTTTAACGGTATGACCAGCCGACTGCAGCAGTCTTTTCTGACAGCGGTTAGTTACAGCCCCTCCTCTTCTTCAGGATCTGGAGGCGGTGGAGGTTTTTCCGGTGGAGGCGGTGGCGGCTTCGGCGGCGGAGGCGGCCGGGCCGGGTAGTGTTTGAGCCAAAAAAAAGTATTTATATGAAATGAAAAATTTATAATGCCCTTTTCGTTTTTTGAAAAGGGCATTATTTTTTGGGCAGGCAGGAAAATCAATTATTTTCTAGGAAGTATCTCTATAATTATAAAAGGGGTAAATATAATAGGGCCAGGGAATAGTATTATGGAAAAAATTATCATCTATATTGGCGTAACATTTAACAATTTCAGGCGTCTTAAAGAGTAAGTGACGCCTTAGATCTGAGGTGATTGTATGATTCCACCGGGAGTTTCCGGAAACTTCGAAGAACTTTTTAAGGACCTCTGGCCGGAGGTATACCGTTTTGTTTATTATAAGGTGCAGAATCGGGAAGAGGCGGAAGAGCTGACCCAGGATACCTTTAAACGGGTATACCCCAAGTTAATAGATAACCAGGTGCAGCCGGAGAAAATAAGGGCTTATGTGTTTCAGGCGGCTCGCAATATGATGAAGGACCTGTGGCGTAAGAGAGCCCGGCATCCCAGGGTGGTTAACCTGGAAGAAGTGCAGGAGAGCCGCTGGAGTGATGCCGGTATGGAAAATGAGAGCGAGGATAAAATGGTCATCATTGAGGCCATGAAGGAATTGACCGAGGATTACCGGCATGTTTTAGTATGGCGGGTAGTAGAGGGTTATTCGGTGCAGGAGGTAGCGGAGAAGATGGAACGCTCACCGGGAGCGGTGAGGAGTCTACAATTTAGAGCTGCTCAAAGTTTAAAACAAATACTAGAGGAAAGGGGGTATTTCCGTGGATAAAGAAAAGCAGGAGGAGATCCTTTCTGAGTTTATTGATGATTTGACTGCAGAGAAAAAACCCCGGGCCTACGAATCCGATGAAAACCTGGAAATGGAAAAGCTATTTGAAACCCTTCGGGCGGTGAAAAGAACCGGGGAGGTAGGACAGGAGAAAATTGGGCCTGGGGAGGATTCTCATATTCAGAGCCGAAGGAGTTGGGTCAGCGGAAAACCCCGAAATGATATAAGAACAGGGGGGGCAAAGCAGGTTATCAGGCGGTTAGCCCTTATGGCTGCGGCGGCGGTCATTGTCCTGGCAGCTTTTATTGGGATTATGGATTCTCCCTTTATGGGTCAAGAGAGTATCGTTGAGGCGGTGGTGAGAGCCTACGGCGGCCTGGAGAGCTATGCCGGAGTGGTGGAAATCCGCTCTGAAAGGGAGGGTATTGTGGATTTCCAGGAGACGGTCAATATAACTTATCGGAAACCCTGGAGCTATGTGGCGGTGCATCATTTTGACAATGTGGAGGTAACCAATATCAGTGATGGGGAACGGTTGGTGACCATCATGCCCAACAGCATTACGGTGGAGAATGTATTTCCGGAAAAGGAGCTCTGGCGTTATCATATAGGGAGCCAGGTGTGGGAACTGAAGAATGCGGTAGAGGTAACGGAAATTGGGGAGGAAATCCTGTTGGGCCGGGAGACGGTGGTTCTGCAGTACAGGTATGAAGAGGGGGAAGAATACAGCCGTATGTGGATTGATAAGGGGACAAACCTTCCTTTAAAAAAGGAGCTGATCCCCTATGAAGGGAGCAGCCTGGTGGTTGAGTTTACGGAACTAAAGGTGAATCCCCCCATAGACCCCCAAACTTTTGATTTTGCTCTGGAGGATATAGATACTACCTCCCCGGAGCAGCCCTATGTTCAGGAAATAAACCGTCTCGGAGAAATGTCGGAGGTGGAGGCCAATGTTGAGCTAGAGGCACTGAAGGATCATCTCCCCCAGGGTTATGAGCTGTTCAAGGTGGGAGTTTTGGAAAATGATAAGTTATTTGATTATGTGCTCCGTTACCGGGGACAGACAGAAAAGGAATTTTTGGATATCTATCTATCCTCTAACCCGGAAGAGTTCTATTACAGCCCTGATTCCCGGGTGGGGAAGCTGGCCGGGGGTTACGTGGAAGTGAACCGGAAGGCCTGGAATGTTTTTGAGCTTTATATCGGGGAAAGCAGCATTGCCAAATGGATTACTCCGGAATTTAAGGTCTTTATGGCAGCCCCCCACGGTTCCGGACTGCCTGCTGCATACCTGGAGAAAATAGCCGGGGAAGAAATAGATTACGTGACCCCTGGGGATCTGGCCAAAGAGGGTATTGACCAGCCCATAGTTAAAGAAGGGCACTAGAAGGAAACTAAAGCTAAGTCTAATGATTAGGAGGATGTCTAAAGAGGTTCTTTCTTTTTTCAGGAAAGAACCTCTTTTTTTTGTTAATATATTATAAAGAGGGGGCTTTTGGCTTATAATGTAGGTAATGGTTTTTAAGAGATGGAGGAAAGAAAATGATTCCCATTAGAGATAACATTCGTCCCCGCAGGTTTCCCCTGGTGAACTACGCCTTTATCGGTCTCAATATTTTAATATTTCTATATCAGGTGACCTTGGGACCGGAGGGAGCTTTGGATTTTGTTTATACCTTTGGGGTGATTCCCGAAAATATTACCAATGTTTTGGCCGGGGACCTCTTTGTGCTGGGGCCCGCCTCCTTGTTTCCTTTAATTTCCGCCACCTTCTTACATGGGGGATGGCTTCATTTAATTGGGAACATGCTTTATTTATGGGTTTTTGGGGACAATATTGAGGATTGTTTGGGTTCAATAAATTATTTGATGGCCTATGTTTTGATGGGGGTGGTGGCAAGTTTGGGACACATTATCTCTAACCCTCTTTCTCCCATACCTCTCATCGGAGCCAGCGGAGCCATTGCCGGGGTGCTGGGAGCCTATTTTATTCTCTACCCCTGGGCTAAAGTGGTGGCGCTGATTCCCCTGGGCTTTTTCTTTACCTTTGTGGAGATTCCCGCTATGATCTACCTGTTGTTCTGGTTTCTTTTGCAGATTTTCAACAGCGTTTTAGCCCAAGTTGGGGATGGCGCCCAGATGGTGGCCTGGTGGGCTCACGTAGGGGGTTTCATCAGTGGGTTGGTGGTGGGAATTGTGATTAAGAAGCTGGGACTTAGAGTCTGCTAGGGGGAAATATGTTAAACATGAAGGTCAATCTTAAAAAAGAGGCGTGGCAGTTAAATATTCTCACCCGTTTTGTGACCCGGGTGTTTCCTCAGGTGGACCGGGAACTTTTGGGTTGGAAAAAATATTTAAACGCTTGTCCCCCAGGGGAGTTGAAAAATCAGGCACTGGCCAGCATACGGGATAAACGGTTCCACTGTCAGGGGGGGAGCATTTATGCCCTTTATATTCCGGAGAAAAGTAAGGATCTGGTGCCGGCTATTGTAGCTCTTCAGACCATCAGCGATTACCTGGATAACCTGTGTGACCGGGTGGAATGCGGTGAGGAGAAGGCCTTTCGGGAGCTGCACCGGTCCATGATTGAGGCTCTGGAACCGTGGAAGCGGGAACAGAAGGAGAGGCAGAGGGATTATTATCGTTTTTATACTCTGCAGCAGGACGGTGGTTACCTGGAGAAGCTGGTGGAGAGGACATCCATGAGCCTTTTAAATTTCCCCAGCTACGGCATCGTGAAGGAACGGTGTGTGGAACTAATTTCCCTCTATGGAGACCTACAGGTTTACAAGCATTTGGATCTTAGAATCCGGGAGGAGAAACTGATCCGGTGGTTTGAAGCTCACCGGGAAAAAACCCCGGGGATATACTGGTGGGAGTTTTCCGCCGCCGCCGGTTCTACTCTGGGGGCATTCATGCTCATGGCGGCCTCCGGTGAGGAAGCACTTTCCCTGGAGGAGGGCAGGCGCATCCATGAGTGCTATTTCCCCTGGATTTGTGGGCTGCATATCCTTTTGGATTATTTCATTGACCAGCAGGAGGACCGGGTTCATCGGGATTTAAATTTTGTAAACTATTATGCCGATGAAAAACAGTGCCGGGAACGGCTGGGGTTTTTTCTGGAAAAATCCCTGGAAAGTGCCTCAAACCTTCCCCGTCCGGATTTTCATACCCTGGTGGTGAAAGGCCTTATGGCCATGTACCTGTCGGACCCCAAGGTGGAAAAGCAGGGTCTGCTGGGAATAGCCAAGGAATTGATGAACCAGGCGGGCAGCGATGTCCCCGGCATGTACCGTTTCTGCCGAATGCTCAGGCGTTTAAAGGTGATGTAGGTTACTTTTGCCGGGTCAGCATGTGCTCCGCCAGTTTATAAAGTATTGGTTTAGATTGGGAGGGTGGAAGGTGCTGCAGGCATTTTTTAGCTAAGGAGACCTGTTCCCGGGCTTTAAGATATGTATACTGCAGGGCCCCGCTGTCTTCAACATATTTTTGCACCCGCTTAAGGGTTTCCGGGCGGCAGTCTTTTTCTTCTATAATTTTCTTAATTTCTGCCCCGTAGTTTGGGTGGCCCATTAAAAACAGCAGGGGGTAGTTCAGATTTCCCTGGGCCAGGTCACTTCCCACCGGTTTTCCGGTTATGGGGGTGGCTGAGAAATCCAGAATGTCATCGGTCATCTGGTAGGCATATCCCAGGTGCAGGCCGTAATCCGACAGGTTTTCCAACTGTTCCGGGGGCATGCTGCTCAAAAGGCCTCCCACCCGGCAGCAGCAGGAAATAAAAAAAGAAGTTTTTTTATATACTTGTTCCATATAGTCCTGCTCTGTTTTGCAGGGGTCCCAGGCTTTTCGGGCCTGCTCCACCTCACCCTCGCACATAAGGCTGATGTTTTGAGTCATCAATTCCAGAATCCGGTACTCTCCACAGCGGGTTAAAAGTTCAAAAGCCCGGGCAAAAAGAAAGTCACCCGCCAGGACCGCCATGTGGCATCCGAAACGGCTGTTTAGGGTAGCTCTTCCCCGGCGCTTTGGTGAACTGTCTATGATATCGTCGTGAACCAAAGAGGCAGTATGTATTAATTCTGCTGCGCAGGCGGTATTGATCACTGATAAAGTTGAATGGGGATAAAAGGATGCGGATAGAATAACTAAGAGGGGGCGGAGCCTTTTTCCCCCCTTCAGCATGTATCCCGACAGCTCTTCCATAAGGGGACTGGGAGAGGATACCGTATCCTCTAATTTTTTTTCTACCAGCTTTAATTCCGGCATAAGATAGATTTCTTTAAGCATTTCTTTTACAGTGGCCAAAGCAGTACCTTCCTTTCTTCCCGGTATAATATATGTTTTTCTTAGTATTTCCACAAAGATAAAAATAAAACATAAAAAAGATAAGGGGAGTTGATATGGGACAGGAACAAAATCAACTGGTGGTCATGGTGGGCTTGCCGGCTTCCGGGAAATCAACTGTAACCCGGGACTATCAGTGCAGGGGTTATGGAGTGGTAAACCCTGATAGTATTCGCCTGCGCTTCGGAATTCAGTACAGCGGTGAGCTGGAAAAGGAAATCTGGACTATTGCCTATGCGGAGCTGAAGGGTTTTTTAAAACTGGGAAAGGATGTAGTGTTTGATGCCACTAATTTGACCCGGACACAGCGGAAACCCTTAATAAAAATTGCCAAAAGTTATGGAGCTAAGGTCACCGCTCATACTTTGTCCACCCCTTTGGAACTGTGTTTAGAAAGAAATGAGAATCGGGATGCTCCGGTCCCCAGGGAGACCATTATTAAAAAAGAAAAGATGCTGGTCCCCCCTTCCCCAGAGGAGGGTTTTGACCAGATATTAGTAACCCGGGGCTGAATTAAAAGTAAATACAACAGGATAATGCTAATTTCATCTTTATCTACTGATACGCAATTTCCGACTTTTCCCGGGAAATAATCAGAAATATGTCAGTCGGTTTTCACTTTGGCAGAAAAAGCAGGATTTTTTAGTTACGGGGGAGAATAAGGCACTATGTCCTGTTATTGGATATATACTCGGGTGTTAACCCGGGAGAAATGGATTATGAAGGAAGTGAAACCGGTGGCAGTAGAGACCCGTGAAGAAATTTTTTCCCTTTCAGGAAGGGATGTAAGGCTGTTGGTAGTAAAGGATATAGAGGCCCTGGTAACTAATCCCGACGATGAGGATAATATTCCTTACTGGGCGGATATATGGCCGGCCTCGCGGATTATGGCTTCTTATATCTGGGAGGAGATGGAATTTCAGGGGGAAGAAGTCCTGGAATTGGGCGCCGGCCTGGGCCTTCCGGGAATTGTAGCCGGTTTGAAGGGTGCTGAAGTGACCTTTTCCGACTATAAGCAGGATGCCTTGGAAATTACGCTGATTAACGCAGAGAATAATGGGGTGAAGGGTGCTGAAACCTACCTGGGGGACTGGCGGGATTTTCGTTTGGATAAGAAATTTGACTGGATATTGGCATCTGATATCCTGTATAACCCCCGGCTTAATCCATTTGCGGAGAAGATTCTTCTGGCTAACTTGAAAGAGAAGGGGAGCCTATTGGTTTCCCATGCCCGGAGGCCTTCTACCTATGAGGCTCTGGAAAGGCTGAAGCATCTTGGCGGCTTTCAGGAGGAAGTCAGGGAGGTGGCTATTACCCTGGAGGACGAATATTACCCCAACTATATGATTTCCCTGCACCGACTGCAAAGAAAGGAGAAACATGTTTAAAGTTCTGCTTTTTGACCTGGACGGGACACTGATTGAAGTGGATATGAGGATTTTTGTGAAAGAATATTTTCAAAAACTGGGCCTGCATTTGAGCCCGGTGATTTCTCCTCAGGAGTTGAAAGAGCATTTAGGATATGCCACTCATCAGATGATTCTAAATCAGGACCCTGCTAAAACAAATAAGGAGGTTTTCTGGGAGGTTTTTTTAGAAAGAGTAGAAAAGCCATTGGACCTTCTGGAACCTTTAATTGATAAGTTTTACCGGCATAAATTTAAAGAACTAAAGGCCTTTACCAGCTGTAAACCCGAAGCCCGGAAAGTGGTGGGCATGGCGGCCTCTCTAAATTTTGACCTGGTTCTGGCCACAAATCCTGTTTTTCCATCTTCAGCCATCTATCAGAGGATGAATTGGGGTGGGGTGGACAGTTTTGATTACAAGCTGGTCACCACCTATGAGAACATGCATTTCTGTAAGCCTAATCCCCAATATTATTTGGAGATTTTGGATAAAGTGGGTGCCAGGCCCCAAGATTGTATTATGATTGGAAATGATGTGGATGATGATTTGTGTGCTGCACAGGTGGGTATTAAAACCTACCTGGTGGAGGACTTTCTGATCAACCGCAGCAAACGGTCCATAGATGCGGATTACCGGGGCAGCTTGAAGGATTTACCGGAGTTTTTGGAGAAAATTGCCCCCAACAACCGGGGAAGCTGAGTCGTTACTATAATATTTGTAAAAAAATGAAACTTGGAGGGGTTAACAATGAATAAGAAAAAGAAAAAAAACAAAACGGGGCCGAGAAATCCTCTTGCGGATAAACCTATAGAAAAATTATTGAATGTTTTGATATCTGAAGGGGTAAGCGATGAATATGATCCGGTCATGGAGGTGTTATTGGAGCGAAAGCAGGAGGCTGTAGCCAAAATCACAGAACAATTACGGCTTATGGAAGGGGTGCAGGAACTTTCGGTCATGAGTGAAGCTCTGGCCCTGCTGTGTGAGGATGAGATAGAGTATAATAAATTTTTAGAAGAGGTTTTTAAAGCGGATCCTCAAAAAGCTGATTTGATGATTTCCGGTTATTGGCGGCTCCCTAAAATTACGGAAAGCGGCTGGATCTGGGAAAGGGTGAAGAAAGCATTCTCTTCTGATGAGAGGGTGGTGTATTACCAGCTTTTGATGGACCGTTTCTTGGACGTTCAAGCCTTGAAAGAAAGCCTACCCTACATTCTCAAGAAAAACCTTTCGGGCCATGTGACCTACTATCGCAAATCTCTGCTTCATTTTTTAACTTACAAGGGGATTTCTCCTATGAAGGAGGAAATTTTAGAGATGCCCCGGGAGGAAGTGATACTTCTTTCAGGAGCCTGGAGTGAGGTGGGCAAGGAGAAGGCCCCTTCTAAAAAGTTTGGGGAGGAACTGATTGAACCCCTGAGTGAGGAGGAACAGCTGCAGCAGCAGCAGGAGCTGCTGCAGTTGGGAGCAGATAAATCAGCAGAAAGCCGGTTGAATGTGCTGCTCTTTGTGAAGAGGGCGCATCCAAAACTAAATCAATATATTCTGCCTTATTTGGAGGCTTCCTCCTGGAGGGTCAGGTTCGAAGCAGTGTATCGGATTTTCCCTCACCAGGATCAACAATATGTGGATAAGCTGTGGGAAGTTTTTGACCGGAAGGATGTTTACATGGAAGAAAAATATGCCGCCATCTCCGTGCTGACCACCTGCGGCCTGGATCTGGTGTTTGACCGTTTGGTGCAGATTATTCGTGATGAGAGTCAGCCTCTGGCAGTGCGTTTTTCTATCCCTGCCTCGGTGATACTTCCCAATCGGGAGATGATGGAGCAGCTTAAGCCTTCAGCTCTGCTGACTAAATGGGTGGAGGTTTTAAGGGAAATTGCTCTGGATACGGAGCAGCCTTTCCTGCTTAGATTTTCGGCGGCCAGCAAATTGTCGGGCACCTATTTGGAAAACTTCACCGCCGGTTGGAGCGGTATGGAAAAACAACTGTACCTGCTGGGAACCGATGTGGATGTTGCTGTGGATGTCTATACTAAATATGGGTTGGATATGGTAGAGCCTCTGGTTTACCTGCATCAGGTGATGCAGGAAAACCGAAGTGAATCCGGCAAAGAAATACAAGTTTTGAAGAACCTGGGCCCGGGAATCAATGAAAAACTTTTGGAAATTCTAAAAGGAAATGATATCATAGCTCAGTACAGCTCGCTCAGGCTGTTGACGATTTTCCCTGAAGAAAAGACAGCGGAGGTTCTTTTGGGGATGCTTCCGGAGGTAATCGAAAAGGAGAGGTTTATGCTGGTGAGGACCATCTCTCAGGCCCTTTCCCATTTCCAGCAGCTGCGGGTAAAAATCGGGGATAGTTTGCTGGAGATATTGAAGATGGATGGTTTGGATGAATATGTGACCCAGTGCCTGGTGACCACTTTGTGTGCCCTGGGACAGCCCCGGGTGCTTCCGGTGCTCTTTGAAAGAATTCTGGAGGGCAAAATTTATGGTGTGGCTTTTGGACAGATGGCGGCAGCGGTGGGCAACTTGTGTCAAGAGCGGCCCCGGGCTTTAGAAGTTATAGAAGAGAAGATGAGTGATGATGAGAATCCACTGCTCAGGGAATTTTCCCAGCAGGTCATGCAGTATTTGATACAGGTAAGGGAAGCGGAAATGCAGCAGCAGCAGATGCAGTAGAGTAACCAAAGAAGCAGGGCCGGTTCTATTTTTTGGCAAGAGTAATATGAATAATAATGTAGAATATCCCGGTGAAAGGATGCAAGAAGATGCTTACCATGAAAGTAAAAGACGTGGTATTTGATCAGACGTTGGGTTCTGTGGTTCTTCTTGTGGACCCAGAAGAAACGAAAATACTTCCCATCTGGGTGGGCTTTTTTGAGGCGCAGGCCATTGCTATCGGCCTTCACCAGGTGGAGACCCCTCGTCCCATGACTCATGATTTGATGAACAACATATGTCAGTCTCTGGGGGCACAGGTCCGTAAGGTTGTGGTTAGCGATGTGGTGGAGGGGACTTATTATGCTTTAATTTATCTAAAAAAAGAGGATCAAGAAATTGTTGCAGATTCCCGGCCCAGCGATGCCATTGCTTTGGCTTTGAAAGCCGGGGTGGAGATTTTGGTCACGGAAAAGGTGATGCAGCAGGCCATGGATATGGAGGAATTAGATGATGAGAAGAAAGAGGAATTGAAGGCCCTGTTGGATTCCCTTAAGCCTGATGATGATGATAAAAAAATACTCCATTAATTAATTCTATGAACGTAGGACATGGGTGTTAAAAATATGATCACCCAAAGAAAATGACAATGACAATTTAACTAAAGAATGTATAAAACCCACTTTGGAAAGAAGAACTTAAAAAAGTTCATTTTCCGGTGGGTTTTTTACATTTAAAAGACTACTTTTCATAAGGCCTTTGGGTCAGGACCTGTTCAATGAAATGCCAGATTTCAGGGCGTTCAAAGCCCCTTCTCCAGGAGGCTGCGCCCGCCAGGTCATATTTTCTCACCAAATGAATCCGGCTGGCCATGGAGGTTTCCTCCTCCAGCCAGGTGCGAAAGCGTCCCTCTTCGGTGGTATATTCCGCGTAGAACTGCCCGGCCTGTTCATCCCAGACAGGTTCTGCTCCCTGCTGTTTTAAAAGGTCTTCAATGCCCCCCATGGAGAGTGCTCGGGAGGAAACCTTAACCTCTCCCCCCTCCCCCGGTTCTTCCTTCCAAAGCCGGGTATAGAAGGGGACCCCTAAGATTAGTTTTTCCGGGGGTACTTCTTCTAAAACAGCCAGCAGGTTTTTTTCCACCCAGGGCAGGGAGGATACCGAACCGGCCACCGGGCTGCTGCCCCAGTGTTCGTCATAGGCCATAACCATGATGTAGTCGGCGGTTTGGGCCAGGGCTTTCCGGTCATATATTTGGGACCAGTGTTTGCTGGAGGAAATAAAAGTTACGTCCACCGACAGGGTCATATCCTGTTCATGGAGCAGTGGGGCCAGTTCTCTGGTAAACTGGACAAAGTTCTCTCTATCCTCCAGGTACATGTTTTCAAAATCCAGATTTATTCCGTTTAATCTATAGAGGTCCGCATAAATCAACAGCTGGTTTATCATATACTGCCGTTTTTGGGGACTGCCCAGCACAGACCGGGTCAGATCCTTGTCGAAGTTGTTGCTGAACAACGCCCATACCTGGCAACCCTGTTCCTGGGCCCAGTCAACATAATCTATGCTGGCCAAGTTGGTGATATTTCCCTCTTCGTCTCTCAGATGAAACCAGGTTGGGGAAATCACGTTTAATCCGGGCATTTCCGGAATTTGCTCTGTATTGGGATTCCTACTGATAATATGCTCCCAGGTGAGGTTAATTTTACCTCCGGTGGGACGCCAGGGTACGAAGCTTTCCCCTTTTTCCCCCTCAAGTATTTCAATTTCCCCCAGGGCTGCGGAACCTTTATGTATGTAACCCAGCTCTCCCTGGGGCCCCTGGACCTTGTAAAAACCCTGCTCCTCTCCAAAAATTACCAGGGGAGTGTTCTCATCTAATCCTTTCAAAGCTGAATCATTAAGAGAAGGCCCCCGGCGTAAAATTCCTCGAACTGCTGTTACACGGCCGGTTAAATAAGGCTGGTTAAGCCGCTTTAGCAGCACCCTATCTTCTTCAGGAAACACCTGTAGTTGGACTTCATAAAAGCCTGCCAAAAATGACAGGGGCACAAAGGTTTGTCCCCCTTCAACCGTCACCGGAAACCGCAGGTTCACCGGGAGGCTGTTCACCTGGGCAGACAGCCTGTCCTTTTCCAGGTAGACTGTCTTATGGGCGGTGGTCACAATCAGGGTTTCCTCCCCGGGATGCCAGACAGCCGAGGGGTCTAAGTATTCTTGAAAGATATGTAATGGGACTGCCACTTCTTCCCCCTTCCGGATTAAATTTTTCCCTGCAGCCACCACCTGGCCGTCAATCACCAGGGAGTGCACTCTAGGGGCGTGAAGGGGATTATGTTCTGATAACAGGTAAAAAAAAGCAGCGGTGGAAAGTGAAAGCCCCACCAGGCCCAGAAGAATAAGGGGTAAGATAAAGCCGGTGAAAAAATTGGGTTTTTGGGTCCTTTGATGGGGGTTATGCATAAGTCCCTCCTGTTTTAGTTCAATTTACCTCTGACGTTTATGGTTTATATTATATCAAACTCCCGATTGGTTTTTCATCTGATATAATAAAATTAAAATAATTTGTCCCTGAGGAAAACTAAATGGTTCTTGGGTTCGTCTAAGGTAATAGAAAGCAAAAGGGGGTGCAGCCCTATGATGAAACCACAGCTGGAAGAAACAGCGGAAATTAAGGAAAAGGACAGGGTCAGGCTGGTTAATAAGGCTCAAAAGGGTAATGAGAAGGCTTTTTTGGAGTTGTTTCAACCTGTGGAGGGGTTGATATACCGGACAGCTTATATGTATATGAATAACCGGGAGGATGCCCTGGATGTGGTGCAGGAAGCTGCCTGTCGTTCTTTTGCTTCTATTAAAAATTTGAGGGAACCGGAACATTTTAAAGCCTGGGTAGTTCGTATCGCCATAAACTGTGCCCTGGATGAAATTCGGAAACAAAAGAAAGTGATCAGCCTGGAATCCCTTTCTTTAAAGGAAACTCTGGAGGCCGCCGATGACCCGGACCTCTCTCTTTCTCTCTCCCTGCTGGACCTTCTGAAAACTCTGCCGGAGAGAAACAAAACGATAGTGCTGTTAAAATATTATCATGATTTTACTCTACAGATGATCTCGGAGGCTATGGACCTTCCGCTGGGCACTGTTAAAACCATACTTTATCAATCCCTGAAAAAGCTCAGGGTAAAAGTAGGGGAGGATTTGAACTATGAATAAAATTAAAAAGGCAATTGACAGCATAGAGCTGCCGGAGGATTTGAGCCGGAGAAGTGCCTTGGGAGTAAAGAAAGCGAAAAAGCAAATGTTTCCCTCTAAAAACCTCTTTCGTTATGGTGCTATTTTTGGTGGGTTGGCGGCTTCCCTGCTGTTTTTGATGGTTGTTTCTATGGATTTTCTGCCTCTGGGGGGAGGCCTGGATATCTTTAGGGGCAGCAAAGTAGCTTCTGATGATAACCAGGACATGGTTTTCATGGAATCTGCGGCGGTTGAGGAATCTGATGGAGTAGGCCTGGCAATGGTGGGCAGCCGGGAAAATTTATATCGGTTGGTGGTTTCCGGAGAGAAAATATATTTAGAGGAGGTCCCTTATTCTAATTATTTAATCATCGATGCCTTTGATTTGGACCGTCCCCAGGAGGGGGTGAATGTGGAATCCTTGCTGGACTCTTCGGAAAATATAATTATGTTTGAAGACAGGCTTTTCATTGAAGTTAAAGAACGGACTTCCGGTGATCTGGAATATGATGAGAAAAGTACCACAATCTTTTTCTTTGGACTTGAGGGTAACCGCCTGGTTTATCGGGGCAGGGGCCGGTTCCCGGCACGGCTTATTAATTCCTGGGGAAAACATTTTTTTTACCCGGATAGTTAAAAAAATTTAATTTAAATTAGAGGTTTTGTAGTTCTAAAATTGTTCTCAAGGGTTCTTCCGGGAGATATAATGAGGGTAGATTTCTTAAATATAGAATTTAAATATTGGAAAACAAGGGGAGGGGTATTATTAATGAATTTTAAAAAGGTTTTTGCAGCAGTTCTAATTGTGGGGATAGTGTTGGGAGCAACTCTTTTATTGTTGAGTTCCATGGGGGTTCCTTTTTTGTATATGGCCGGCAGCGGCATGAAGAGCTTTGACGACTCTGCTCCCATGATGGGAAACATAGAATACAGCGCGATGGAAGAAAGTTATGATATGGATGGAGGTTATTACGACGATGTAGAAATGAGAGAATCATTACCGGAGGTGCCTTGGGAAGAATCCGGTAAAGTGGATGGCGATAAGAAAATATGGTGGGGAGATATGAATCTGAAAGTTGAAAATCTGGAGGAAGCCATAAATTTGATTGAAGAAAAGGCCCATGAGATGGGAGGTTTTGTTTCCGACTCTTATGTAAACCGTCGGGACAGGAATTTCCGCACCGCCAGTATAACCTTAAGGGTACCGGTTAAGGAGTTTCGGGCCCTGATGACAGAGGTGTCTAAAGTAGGGGAACTGGAGAGCAGCGGTACTTCCGGGGAGGATGTGACCCGGCAGTATATAGATATGGAGGCCCGCCTTAACAACCTGACCGCCCAGGAAAAGCGGTTGTTGGAAATTTTGGATTTAAGTGAGACGGTGGAAGAGATATTGATGGTGGAAATGGAGCTGCAGCGGGTTCGGGGACAAATTGAGGTGCTTACTGCTGATTTTAATTACTTAAGGAACAGGGTTGACCTGTCTACCCTTTCAATCTATCTTACAGAATCCCCTCTGGCTTCTCCGGGGGTAACTAGTCCTAAAATAGGAGAAATTATTTCCAATGGTTATCGTTCTTTGATAAACAGCATTAACGGCATTCTCATCTTTGGCGGGGAATTTGTTATTTTTATCATGGGAGCCATCCCCTATCTGTTATTGATTTCGGCGGTAGTGGCGGCTGTGGTGCTGATACGCAGGGCTCGAGGAAATAAAGGTAATGATACTCTGCCCCCGGCTGCTTGATTAAACTTATCCCCTTGATAATTATGGTTTTGTAGGGCATAATAGGAACCAAGATTAACAGTCAAGAAAGAAAAGCTGTAATAATGTTATGTTAATTAGCCGGAGGAGAAATAATGCTCAAAAATGTAGGCAGGATCGATCAGGTTATTCGTTTTTCGGTAGGTTTGGTTGTGCTGTTTTTGACCTTTTGGGGACGGGTCCACGGTAGATTGGGTTTGTTATTGGCCGCACTGGGGATCTATCTGCTTATGAGCGCTTTACTGCAGTATTGTCCATTTTACCGACTGCTGAAATTTTCCACCGGAAAATAAGAAAATGTAAAAATTAGAAAAATAAAAACCGATGAGATTATAATCTCATCGGTTTTATTTTTTAATGGAACGGGTTATGCCTTCCTGGCACTTGGAACAGTACAGCAGATGAGTGCAGTATGAATTGGTAATAGTCTCTTCTTCCTGGGTAAGTTGAAAAAAATTTTGGTCGGCATCTGGTGCATAGCGGTCCAGGTGGCTGCTCAGGACTCCCCGGTCCTCCAGGGGGCTCCCACACTGATAGCAGTTTTCCTGGGGTCGAATGCTGCCGCTGCACATGGGACAGTTTTTTTCCATGGACAAGAATCCTCTCCTTGTAAACTAAACTTTTAATATCTTGCCCTTGGAGTTCTTACTTATACTGATTTTTTTAATTTTGACGAGGTCATTCCTCCGATAATGGCATAATCTTCTGTAGGAAGGTAGAATGCGGCAGATTGGTTAAAAAGAATGTTTCCGGAGGCAGGCATTTCATGGTCTCCCAGCCATAATATGTAAACAATCGGCACCATGGGAAAAACTGAGATTTTAAAGCTTAAATCACCCATCTCCATCTTTTCTCCGCCCAATTTTAAGCTGGCCTTTTCAAAGCCTTGGGGGTTTTTGCCAAAGGTCCCTATAAAGGGATAGTAGGCTCGTCCTTTAAAGGGATCTACATAAATGCTGCCGCCGGGAATATCCCGGAAGGGAATCCAGTGTTCCGACAGGGGAATTCCCTGAGAGTTGATCAGGTAATGGAGTACCAGGATTTTTTCATTTATGGGCATTTCCTCCTGGCGGTCCTTATAAGATACCTCTCCTGCGGGGTAGGTGACTACCACATCTTCATTGAAAAATTGAAGTATAAAACAGCTGTTTTCCGGGTCGAATCGGGACTGACTTTTCCAGGTTATTTCCTCCGCCGGAAGTTGGGAAAATTCCTGGCAGGCCTTGTTCAGGGTGACATCCAAATGCATATAGGTAGACAAGTTGGTTCCTCCTCTTGATAAGGATTAAATATATATTAATGATAACATAAAGTGAAAATAATGACAAATGCCCGGAGCCTAAAAAATATGAAACCTTCTCCCTTACTCAGGCTGTTTTTTAAAGGATTCAAAGTAAGTACTTAAAACCAGCGGCTAAAGAAAACCCCGGCTTATACTGCAGCCGGGGCTAACATTTTTTTGGACACGAATTCTACCAGGTCAACCACTCGAACGGAGTAACCCCATTCGTTGTCGTACCAGGAGATTACCTTTACCAGGTCGTCTCCCATGACCATGGTGGAGAGAGTATCTACTACAGTTGAATATGGGCTTCCTTTATAATCGATGGAAACCAGGGGTTCGTCGGAGACACCCAGGATTCCTTTCATCTTTCCCCGGGATTCTTGGGTAAAGGCAGCGTTTACTTCGTCGGCGTTGGTTTTCTTTTTTAGGTGAGCTACGAAGTCAATCAAGGATACTGTAGGGGTAGGCACTCTGATGGCCATACCGTCCAGTTTGCCCTTTGCTTCCGGTACTACCAGGGAAACAGCTTTGGCGGCGCCGGTGGTGGTGGGGATGATGGACAGGTTGGCGGCCCGGGCCCTTCTGGGATCATCGTGGGGAAGGTCCAAAAGCTGTTGGTCATTGGTATAAGCATGGGCGGTCATCATTACACCTTTTTCAATGCCAAATTTTTCCTCTAAAATCTTGACGATAGGGGCCAGGGCGTTGGTGGTGCAGGAAGCGTTGGAGATAATTTCATGTTCTTCCTTCAAATCTTCTTGGTTTACTCCCATTACCACAGTAACATCCATGTCTTTTCCCGGTGTAGTGAGGATTACTTTTTTTGCTCCCCCCACCAGGTGTTCTTGAAGTTCGCCCCGGGTTTTAAATCTTCCGGTGGCTTCGATGACGATATCCACATCGTATTCTTTCCAGGGGATCTTTTCCGGTCTCATTTGGTGAAAGAAATTGATTTTTCGGCCGTTGACGGTGATAGAATCTTCATCGTTGTATTTGATATCTCCTTGAAACTTGCCGTAGAGGGAATCATATTTAAAAAGATGTGTCAGGTTCTTTGTGGAACCCAGGTCGTTGATGGCGGTGATGGCAATATTTTGGTATTCCTGGGCAATTCTTAATACATTGCGTCCAATTCTTCCAAAACCATTAATTCCTATTTTTACGGGCATAAGATTTCTCTCCTTTAACTATACTAAAATAAAATACTTTTTTAAGTTTTCCCTTTTTATATTTAAAATAATCCTTTTAGATAAGGAAACTTGACAGAGAAGGTTCTTTATAGGAGAATAAGTAATAGTTACAGGATAAGGAAGGGGGTTATAATTTGAAGGTAATAGTAAACGGAGCAGGAGGAAACATGGGTAAAGAAGTTGTTCGGGCTGTATACGCCCAGGATGACTTGGAGCTGTGTGGGGCTGTGGACATGGGTGAAGTGGGTAAGGACGTCGGAGAATTGTGCGGCTTGGGTTGTATCGGAGTCCAAATTACAGATGACCTTGATTATACTATAAAGAGATTACAGCCTCAGGTGGTGGTTGATTTTACTACGCCCTTTGTGGTGATGAAAAATATAGAAATTACCATGAGCAGCGGAGTTAATATGGTGGTGGGAACCACCGGGATTACAGGTGTGGATCTGGAAAAAATTCGTCTGAAAGCTGCTCAAAACAATGTTAAGGCGGTTATCGCCCCAAACTTTGCTCTGGGGGCAGTGATGATGATGAACTTTGCCCGTCAGGCAGTTCGTTATTTTGATAGTGTTGAAATTATTGAAATGCATCATGATCAAAAAGTGGACGCCCCCTCCGGTACCGCTTTGAAAACGGTGGAGATGATCCTGGAGCAGAAGGATTCCCCGGCCGCCGCTTTAGTTCAGGAATTGGAAAAAATTCCTGGGGTCAGAGGCGGGGAAATGGGTGGGATTAAAATCCACAGTATTCGTCTTCCGGGGTTGGTAGCGCACCAGGAAGTTATTTTTGGAGGTTTGGGTCAGACTCTGATTATTCGTCATGATTCCTTGAACCGCACCTCTTTCATGCCCGGTGTGATTATGGCCATAAGAAAGCTTTCCCAGATTGAAGGAGTAGTATACGGCCTTGAAAACCTTCTGTAAACTATTGTGTATGCTTAATAAATTGCAAGAAAATTAATATATACTTGAATCACTATGTGCCCTCTTTTGCATATGCTGTAGTAAACGGGGGTGTTTCTTATGATCTTAAAAGAAAAAAAAATTGTCTTTTTGATCTGTGATATGCCTGATTTGAGTGATAGAGTTGTGGAGGAAATACAAAAGATGTTGGAGGTCGGGGCCAGGATCAGGGCCTATCTGGTGAGTTCTAATGCCGGGGTCAAGGTAAGAAGTTCTCTAAAGAAGAAGTTGAATTTAATGGGAGTCTCCTTTGAAGAGATCCCTGAGTCTTTTAATTTGATAGGGCATGATTATGTAAAGGAAATGGATCTTTTGGTGGCTGCCCCTTGCCCCCCCTGGTTATGGAAACAGCTGGTGAGCCTTAGGCTTCCGGAACGGGTATCCCTGGTGGTAGCCCCGGCGGGCTTGGATGCCGGTACCCGGGATTTAATCTGCTATTTGGGAGACCTTATGAAAAAGGAGAGGACTTATTTTGTCCCTTTTGGGCCGGTCTTCCTTAAACCGGAGGAGGCATTGGCCGCCGGTTCAGGAGAGAGGGTTGGATCTTTTTTGTCCCGGATGGAACTTTTAAAGGAAACAGCTCAAGCTGCCGCGGATAATCTTCAGATAGAACCATATCTATTAGTACTTGAGACTCTCCCTCATTAGATTATCAGTTATATCTTCTATCTCTGGGAAGGAGTAATTCATGTCGCAGAAAATACCTCGTTTCATATTAAACCGAACCAAGAAAGCTCTGTTGGATTATAAGATGATACAGCAGGGAGATAAGATTGCTGTGGGAGTTTCCGGGGGGAAAGACAGCCTGATTTTGCTGATGGTGCTTCGTTACCTGCAAAAATCTTTGAGGAAACTGGACTTTAAGCTGTGGGCAGTAACCATAAACCTGGGTTTTGAGGTGGATTACGGCCCACTGGCCAGTTTTTGTAAGAACCTGGGAGTTCCCTATGAGCAGGTGGATACCCGGATCGGGCCTGTAATCTTTGAGACTCGAAAGGAGAAAAATCCCTGTTCCCTGTGTTCCCGGATGCGCCGGGGGGCCTTGGATGACCGAGGGAAAGAATTAGGATGTAATAAGGTTGCCCTGGGACATAATCTAGATGACGCCATTGAGACTCTGTTTATGAGCATGTTCTTTGAGGGAAGGACTCGAACCTTTTTACCCCGAATGTACCTGGATAGGAAGGATCTTACCTTGATTCGCCCCTTGGTCTATGTTCCGGAAAAAAACTTGAGTATTATGGCCCGGGAAAAATTTCTGCCGGTGCTGAAGAACCCTTGTCCGGCTTCGGGTAAAACTAAGAGGCAGTTGGTGAAGGAAATTATTGACCATGTGGAGGAGAAGGTTCCCAGGGTGAAGCACCGCCTGTGGCTGGCATTACAGAGAATTGAGACAGACCATCTGTGGCCCAATCTGGAGTATGAAGAATTTGATTTTGAAGCACTGGAATAATATCTAGATGGTTTTTACTTGTTCATTAGGAATTTCCATTTCTGAGAAACAGGATTTTTCCATGATTTCGATGAAATTATTGGTAAGTGTTGGGTCAAACTGAGAACCTTTTCCCTTTTCTAGTTCCTTGATGGCTTCTTCATGGGACAGGGTTTTCCGGTAGGGGCGCTGACTGGTCATACTGTCGTAGGCATCGATAATAGCTAAAAGCCGGCACAGGTAGGGGATTTCTTCCCCCATCAGCCCTGAAGGATAGCCGTTTCCGTTCCACCACTCGTGATGGTGCAGTATATACTGTGCCAGAGGGGCCATTTTTGGTGAAGCCGAGGCGATGCGAAAACCTGTTTCCGGGTGTTTTCTTATTATTTCTATTTCTTCGGCTGTTAAGATATCCGGCTTTTTTAGAATTTCCTCAGGCACCCCAACTTCGCCAATATCGTGAAATGCTGCCAAGGTTTTTAGGTTATGAAATTCATCCTGGCTTAGTTTAATATTCTCGGCCGTGGCTATATAAGAAATTAATTTTTCCAGTCTTTCAGAATGTCCCTGGGAAATGTGGTTTTTCTTATGAAGGGAGGTCAGCATGGTTTGGACCAGGGTAAGCTGAATGCTCTCTCTTTTACCCAGTTTATCCCGGTACATGGCATCGTCGGCTTCTTGAAAAGTTTTGGTCAGTGTTTTTTCCTTATTATAGGTACATGCCGTTCCGAAGGACATGCTCAAGGGAAGGTCCGGATATTCGGCATTATATTTTTTTACATATTGGTTTATCCGTTCTACCGCTTCAAATGCAGTTTCCCGGTCGGTCTCCGGAAGAACTACGGCAAATTCATCCCCTCCAATTCTAGCGGCCATATCCGAAGAACGGAGGGTGGAACGAAAAGCCTTGGCTGCATTTTTTAGCAGCTGGTCTCCTTTATCATGCCCCAGGGTGTCGTTGATAAATTTAAGGCAGTTTACGTCGGATACGATGATGCTTACCGGTCTAAAACGGGGGTTTTGCAGCCGGTTCATTTCCTCTTCAAAATAGTTTCTATTGAAAAGCCCGGTTAGTACATCCCGGGTATTTAAGTATTTCAGGTGCTTTTCATAGCTTTTCTGTTTTGTAATATCTCTATCGGTGCTGTACATATAAATAGGTTTTTTCATATTATCCAGCAGAAATACCCGGGAACTCTGCAGCCAAATGTATTCTCCATTTTTTTTCATGAACCGGTATTCCTTGGAACAGCTGACGGCATTTTGATCTAAATTTAGGGGTTTTAGCATGGTTACGTTTTTTTCCATTTCAGTCAGGTTAAATTTGTCTTCTTCGGGCATCAGAAGATTTATTTCATCTAAGTTCATATGCAGTAATTCCTTTGGAGTATAACCCAGGACTGTTTCAGCAGCCCGGTTGATATAATCCAGCTTACCGGTTTTAAAATTTATTCGGTAAATAATATCCTGGGACAGTTCGGAAAAAAATTGAAACTTATTAGAGGAGTCCTGCCTTTCCTGAAGCAGAGAGAAGTTTCGCCACAGGGTTAAGAGAAAAATAGTTGTAGAAACCAAAATTAAAACCGCAGCTACTAAGGGGTACGGATTTAAAAAAACAGCAATCATAATGATTAATAGGGAGTGTGCCAGGGTCAGGCCTAACAGGTATTTTTTGTCCATAATTAATCATCTCCAGAAAAACTTTGATGGAAAGGATATCCGCTTAATTTCTATAGATATCTTTAATATCCTCTATTTTAATTAAATATTTTAATTTTTTTAATCCACTCTAAGATGTAGTGTAGAGCTTGTGCATTATTTTTCAGGCGGTGTCCGGCTCCCTCAATGAGGAACAAATCTTTGGGCCGGGAGGCTGCTCTGAAGAGATCAATGGCCTGCTCCGGGGGTATTATTTCATCCTCTGTCCCGTGAATAATCAGCACCGGACGGGGAGATATTTTCTCTATATTTTCCAGAGGGCGCAAAGACAGGGCCCTGTTCAACCAGGCCTTTGGGTCGGGGGGGAAACCGGCGTCTCGAATAATTCCGATCTTCCTCAATCTTTTCAGAGTCTCCTCCAGCCTGCTTTCGTTAATCAGCAGGTTGAAATCTGCCGGGCAGGCCAGTGAAACTACTGCGTGAATTTGAGGATTCCGGGAGGCAGTATAGATGGATACGGCAGCCCCTCCACTGAACCCTACCAAGATGACACGGTCTTTTTGAATACCGGGGTGCTGAAAGATATAGTCCAGCACTGTCCGTAAATCTTCTGTCCATTCCCCTAAATCAAAGTTCCCACCGCTTTCTCCGGTGCCTCTAAAATTAAAGGTGAAGGTGGCAAAGCCCTTCTGGCTGAACCACTGGGCCAGCTTTGGGTAGTTTTCGAGAAGGCTTTCCTTTCCCGGTCCATCAGCCCGCACTGGATTGTCAAGGGCCGCCCTTCCTCCGGGGATGCCGTGGCACAGGCAGATGGCGGGAAGCCGGCTTTTTCTGATTGTTTCATTTTTGGGCAGGAAGACTTTTCCTTGAAGCAGAATATCCTCCTGGGTGACTCGGTCCTTAACTGTAAGGGTGAATGAGGTTTCCTCAAGATTTATGAACGTCATCGGGAACAACCCTCCTGACTTATATTCTATGCTGTTTGGAAAATGTTGTCAATGGCTTTTGGAAAAATAAAAGCTATAATGTTTTAATTAATTTGTTGTTAATTTTTAGATTATCCCTTGATATGCATAGACTTTCACTGGTTAGTAAGGTATAATTATCCATAAAGAAATAGAGAGGTGTAACTTTTGCGGCAAGGCATAATTTAACTTATTTTACAGATAATAATTTGGAGCAGTCAAAAATGGCTGTTTTTCATGTTTTAAGGGAAAATATGCCATAATAAGTTTTTTTTCGACAATATTATATCAGGAGGTTGATAAAATGGCGGAGATTAAATTTGGAACTGATGGCTGGAGAGCTATTATTGCCCAGGAGTTTACCTTTGAGAATTTAAGGCTGGTTGCCCAGGCTATAGTCAACTACATAAAGGATAACAAATTAGAAAAAAGGGGAATAATGATAGGTTTTGACAATCGTTTTCTTTCAGAGGAATTTGCCCAGGCGGTGGCAGAAGTGTTTGCAGGTAATTCTATAAAGGTTTTTCTGGCTCCCCATGGGGTCCCTACTCCGGCGGTAGCCTATACGGTGAAGGTAAAAGAACTGGCTGGGGCTGTAATGCTGACTGCCAGCCATAATCCTCATCAATATCATGGGATTAAGTTTATACCCCATTATGCCGGTCCGGCCATGCCGGATATTACGGATCAGATTGTAGCAAACGTCAGGAAGCTGCAGGAAAATACTGAAATTAATATATTGGAACGGGATGAAGCTGAAAAGTTGGGATTTATATCTCTATCCCAGCCGCAGAATAATTATCTCTATCATCTACAAAGCCTGTTGGACACAGATGCCATTAAGAATTCAGGGCTAAAGGTAGTGGTAGATCCCATGCACGGGGCAGGAATTGGTTATCTGGATAAATTTTTGATATCTATGGGAGTTTCGGTCATTACTATAAATTCCAGCCGGGATGCTTATTTTGGTGGGCTGCTGCCGGATCCGGCGGAGGATAACCTGTCTTCTTTGAGGTTTAAAGTCAGGGAAAATGAAGCGGATCTGGGATTGGCCTTAGATGGGGATGCAGACCGTATGGGTATAATGGACAGCCGGGGCAATTACTATAGCCCAAATCAGATTCTTATTATGGTGATGCATCATTTGATCAAAAACAGGAAATGGAAGGGTACTGTTGCCCGGACGGTGGCTACCACCCATATGCTGGACAGAATTGGCATGGAACATAATGTTGAGGTGGTGGAGACTCCGGTGGGGTTTAAGTACATAGGAAATGCCATGTTAAAAAAAGGAGCCTTTCTGGGGGGCGAGGAAAGTGGCGGCATAAGTATTAGAGGCCATGTACCTGAAAAAGACGGTATATTGGGCTGCCTCTTGTTCATGGAAATTTTGGCTGTGGAGGGTAAGGAGCCTGAAGTAATTTTAGAGGAGATTTATAAAGAATATGGCCCGGTGGTCAGCCGACGTCTGGATATTCACTGTACTCAACAGAAAAAGGAAAAGGTTCTGGAGACTTTAAAGCATTATGACCCCGGCATGATTTGTGGTAAGCAGGTATTGACAGCTAACCGCATAGATGGTTGGAAGTTTCTGCTGGAGGACGGCAGCTGGTGTTTAATTAGAGTTTCAGGGACGGAACCGGTGTTCCGCATTTATGCGGAGGCGGCGGCGGAGGCTAATGTGGTGGCCATTCAGAGGGAAGTAAAAGAATATCTGAATCTGTAGGAAGCAGAAAACAGGGATCAGGAAACAGGAAGAATGCAGGGGGCCGGAAGCAGGAGAACCGTCTCTCTGCTTTTTTCTAATTATTTTTCAGAATATTAAAAATAATTAGAAAACATTAACAAAATTTTTTACAGTGTTGAATTCTTTAATCCTTTTATAAGTGGGCCTCACAGACGAAATGCGGGAGAGATGAAAAGAAAATTAATACATTATGTATACTAATTGTTAAATATTGTTTAAGAAAATTAACCTTTATATGGTAGGAAGACAAAAGAAAAGCACGAAATTTAATAGTACTATAATAATACCTTCAAAAATTTTAATCTGTTCAAAAAACCTGCCCCAATGATTTAAGTGTCTTATTACAAAGAATAATCTGAGCATATTATGTTAACAGCCTTGAATGATGCTGCAGGACATGCCTAAAAAGATGTAATGTTTTTGTTTTAATTTAGGGGGTGTTCATTATGAAAAATCGTTCTGTAACATCTTTTCATCTACCATTGGAGTATGGAGAAAATGTTATTGAGGTTCTTGTTCAGAGTCCTGATTGTATCTATGCATACTGGGAATTGAGCCGAGAATATAAGGATATGGCCACCCGTCATTTTAAAACCGCCTGGTCTCACCTTTCCCTGTCTCTGAGGCTTTATCAGGTGACCTGTATGCCTTTTGACGGCAGAAATGAGTGCCGGTATACAGAATATACCATAGAGTCTCACTGCAGCAGCTTTTATTTTTCTCAAACCAAGGCGGGTAAGGCTTATGTAGTTGATCTGGGGGTAACCAACCAGGGAAAATTCTTGTCTCTTCTTCGCTCTAAAACTATTATGACTCCCTTGGACCGGGTGAATCTTCCCCAAGGGGACATTGGGGACATTCATACGGAGAAAGTATTAATTCAAGCTCAAAAAAACATTGTCAATCTGCCCTCCAGCGGGGGGCAGTAGTTTTTTAAACGGAAGAACCGTTGGGCGAACGGGGATAGCTTGGTAAATATATCAGCGAAAGCTGATACATCCCAAGAAGCCCTCACCTCTTAGGTGGTGGGAGTACGTCACTTAAAAAGAGAGGGATGGTAAGATGCCTAAAGGTAACCTTATGTTGGTGCTTCACGGACACCTGCCCTATGTGCATCATCCGGAAGCTCGGGACCATTTGGAGGAGCGGTGGTTCTTTGAAGCAATGACTGAGTGTTATTTACCGCTTCTAAAGGTGATGGAAGGTTGGGTCAGGGACGGGGTTGACTTCCGTCTCTGTTTTTCTCTATCTCCTACCTTGATTTCTATGCTGTGGCAGGAGAATCTTCGGGAAAAATACTGCCGCTATCTGGAAAAGTTAATTGAGCTGGCGGATAAAGAGGTGGTCAGGACTAAAGGCCAGCCCTCCTTTAATTCATTAGCTTCTATGTACAGTGAATCTTATGGGGAAATATATCGCTACTATAAAGAGGAGAAACAGACGGATTTGATAACCGCCTTTCGAAAACTGAAGGAAGATGGAAGCCTGGTGCTTTTTACCTGCTGTGCCACTCATGCCTATCTGCCTCTGGTAAAAACCCGGGAGTCGGTGCGGGCTCAGGTGGCGGTGGGGGTGGAGCTTTTTGCCCAACATTTTGGGGAAAAGCCTGAGGGTTTGTGGCTTCCGGAGTGCGGTTACCGGGCCGGGGTGGAGAAATACCTGGCGGAATTTGGGATTAAGTACTTTTTTCTGGACAGCCACGGGATTCTTTATGCTTCCCCCCAACCCAAATATGGAGTCTATGCACCGGTATCAGTTGGACAGGGGGTATTTGCCTTCGGACGAGATCCGGAGTCCTCCCGGCAGGTGTGGAGTATGAGGGAGGGGTATCCCGGAGATTATCGATATCGGGAATACTATCGGGATATTGGGTTTGACCTGGACCTGGATTACTTAAACGCTTATCTTCCAGCTAACATACGGCGGAACCTGGGAATCAAGTATTATCGCATTACCGGAAAAGAGGGTTACAAGGAACCCTATAATCCTCAAATGGCCCGGGAGGCGGCAGTTGAACATGCTGAGAATTTTTTGTTAAACCGGCAGCAGCAGATACAAAAACTTTCTTTGGAAATGGACCGAGCCCCGGTGGTGGTGGCTCCGTATGATGCGGAGCTTTTAGGGCATTGGTGGTATGAGGGACCCCAATGGCTGGACTGCCTGGTGCGTAAGATACATTATGATCAGGATCAGGTACAGCTGACGGATCCTCTTACCTGTTTGAAGGAGGAACCGCCGGAGCCCTTTGATGTGGCTTTACAGCTTTCCAGCTGGGGTCATGAAGGGTACAGCAGTGTTTGGTTGAACGGCAAAAACGACTGGGTTTACCGGCATCTGCACAAGGCGGAGGAAAGGATGATCCGGCTGGCGGAGCATAATACTAATGCTTTCAGCCCTTATAGTGATGCTCTGAACCAGGCGGCCCGGGAGCTGCTGCTGGCTCAGGCCAGTGATTGGACTTTTATTATAAGTATGGATACGGCGGTGCAGTATGCTAAAACCCGGATTAGTGAGCACCTGGAGAAATTCAACCGGCTGTATGATATGATAGAGGAAAAAAGGATAGATACACAATGGTTGAAAGAAGTGCATGGGGAGGACCCTTTGTTTCCTCAGATTGACTATCAGATGTTTTTCAGCCGGGAACAGGGGGAAAAGCAGGAATCCCTGAATTTAATGAAAAAGTCCTCCCGTCCCCGGATTCTCATGCTTTCCTGGGAGTTTCCCCCTTACACTGTAGGGGGGTTGGCCCGACATGTGGATGACTTGAGCCATGCCATGGCTGAACAGGGGATGAATGTACATATTGTAACCTTTGGAGAGGGTTTTCGAAAGAAATATGAAAACCGGGAGGGGGTTCATGTACATCGTTTGGACACTTTCCAGTTTCAGGGAAACTCAAATTTTAATGACTGGATTTTTCAGCTGAACCTGATTATTTTTGAATATGCCCGAAGGCTGTATGAAGATCTTGGGGGGTTTGATCTGGTTCATGCCCATGATTGGTTAGTGGCTTACGCCGCCACTTCTGTGAAAAAACATTTCCAAATTCCCCTTTTAGCCACTATTCACGCTACGGAGTTTGGAAGGAACCGGGGGATTCATACCCTGGAACAGCGGTATGTCCATGAGGTGGAGTGGTGGCTGAGTCATGAGGCCCGGAGGGTTATTTGCTGCAGTGATTATATGCAGCAGGAGTTGGAAAACATTTTCTATCTCCCCCGGGATAAGATCCGGGTGATTCCCAATGGTGTGGACCCGGCCAACCTGAAGCCGGAACCCTTCCCGGTGGAATGGAGGTTGAATTACGCCGGGCCCCAGGAAAAAATGGTGCTATTTATGGGTAGGCTGGTGATTGAAAAGGGAGTGGACAACCTGGTGGAAGCCATTCCGGAGATTGTCCGGGAGTATCCGGCAGTAAAATTTGTAATTGCCGGGAGAGGGCCCTATGGAGAGGAATTGCAGAAGAAGGTGAAGAAATTAGGAGTAGAGGATCGGGTAGTTTTTCCGGGTTTTGTCAAGGACAGGCAGCGGAACCGGCTCTATGCTTGTGCCGATGTGGCGGTTTTCCCCAGCAGATATGAGCCTTTCGGTATTGTGGCCATCGAGGCTTTGGCTGCCAGGGTTCCCGTAGTGGTAGGGGATACCGGAGGCCTTGCGGAGATTGTGGCGGACGGGGTGGAGGGCCTTACCTTTCCACCGGGGGATTCCTCCAGTTTAGCCTTTTGTATTTTAAAACTGCTTACGCAGGTGGACTTGTGCCGCCGTCTCTGTGATCAGGGTTGGCAGAAGGTTATTTCTCTATACAACTGGGGCATAATTGCCGGGCAGACCCATGAGGTTTACCAAGAAATTCTCCGGGAACAAGTTCGGATACCGGAGACCCGGGCCCAATTTGAATGAACTGGATTTGACTAAATCCTCTTAAAAAATATAGAAGTTTTAAAGGGATTTAATAATTAAGGAGGGAAATTATTATGAAAGCGGTAATCATGGCTGGAGGCAAGGGTTCTCGCCTCAGGCCTCTGACTTGTAATATACCCAAACCCATGATGCTGGTGATGAATCAGCCCCTGATGTATTATACGGTGGAGCTTTTAAAAAAACACGGCATCTCAGATATTGCTGTAACGCTGCAGTATCTGCCCGGGGCTATCCGGGAATATTTTGGTGAAGGGGAAAAGCTGGGGGTAAATATCAGTTATTTCGAGGAATATGCGCCTTTGGGAACTGCTGGAGGGGTGAGGAACGCTTCAGATTTTTTAGATGAAACCTTTGTGGTTATCAGCGGGGACGCCCTGACGGACTTTGATTTGAGCGCAGCTTTTCAGTTTCACCAGGAAAAGAAGGGGCTTTGTACTATAGTGCTGACCCATCGGGATACTCCTTTGGAGTTTGGGGTCTGTACCATGGATGAGCAGTACCGGATTACCCGCTATCTGGAAAAACCCAGTTGGGGGGAAGTGTTCAGTGATACGGTGAATACCGGTATTTACATCCTGGAGCCGAAAATTTTTGATCTCTACCCCAAAGAACTGTTTTATGATTTTAGTAAGGATTTGTTTCCCCTGATGCTAAAAAAAGATATTCCTTTGTATGGTTATACGGCATCGGGTTATTGGAGTGATATTGGGGACCTGGTTCAGTACCGCCAGACTCATATGGACATTCTGGAGGGGAAAATAAAGGTTCCTTTGAAGGGCAGCCGGATTGCAGAAAACGTTTGGGTGGGGCAAAATACCAGGATTGACGCAAAAGCTGAAGTTAAGGGCCCGGTTATTGTGGGAGATAACTGCACTGTGAAAGCAGGGGTACGCCTGGAGGAATTTACGATAATTGGGGAGGGCAACACTTTAGAGCAGGGAGCTTCTCTGAAGAGGTCTATCCTATGGAACCATAATTATGTGGGCAGGGAGGCGGAACTGAGAGGTACTATTATCTCCAGTCAGTGTATTGTAAAGGCCAAGGCTACGATGTTGGAAGGGTCCGTGATCAGCGACCACTGCAGTATTGGGGTCAATAGTACTATCCGGCCTGAGGTTAAGCTGTGGCCCAAAAAGGTGGTTGCGGACAACAGCACCATCAGTACTTCCATTGTCTGGAGCGAAGGGGTGGGCCCTCAGTATTTTGGCCTATCGGGGATCTGCGGAATTCCCAACGTGGAGATTACCGTTGACTTCATTACCCGGTTGGCGGCGGCTTTTGGTTCGGTGCTGGACATGGATGCGGAGATTTGTGTTAGTTCCGATAAGAATAATTATGCTCAGGTATTGAAGCGGGCTTTCTGTTCCAGCCTGCAGTCTACGGGGATAAATACTATTGATATAGGGGCGGCCAACACCTCGGTGAACCGCTATGCGGTGAAAGTGCTCTCGGTGAATGGTGGAGTGCACCTGAGGCTGGTGGAGGAGGGAGATCCCCGCATACTGATAGAGTTTTTGGATAACTTTGGAATAAATACGGATAAAAACTGGGAAAGAAAAATAGAGAATACCCTTTTACAGGAGGAATTCCGCCGGGTAAATTACAGCCAGGTGGGGGATTTAAAGTATCTGCCTCAACTGGCTGATGCCTATGTGGATCGACTTACCAGGGCAGTTCACAGGGATAAGGTGCACCGCAAGCATTATCGCATTGTCCTGTCCTATGATTATGAGAATCTGTCCTCACTTTTGATGCCTCTACTGGATAAGTTAGGCTGCCAGGTGATTGCTGTTACCCAAAACCGGCCCATCAGATCTGCATATGCCCGGGGGGACAGATGTAAGAAGCCGCAAAAAGAGTTTCCCCAGTACTATACGCCGGAGAACCTGGCCGCTTCTGTTAAGAAAAGCAGTGCGGACCTGGGAGTGATCATTGACCGGAACGGTGAAAAGATGACCCTGGTTACTGAACAGGGGGAAGTAGTGAGTGAAGACTTGAAAACTGCTTTACTGGTCATGGTGTCCCTTTGTTCTTCAGAGAAATTTTCGGAGGGGAAACGGGCGGCGGTGCCGGTTTCGGCTCCCAATGTGATTGAGATATTGGCGGAGAAATTTCATGGGCAGGCGGTGCGGACCAAGGTGAGCCCCAGGGCGGTCATGGAGGTTACCCGGGATAGCTATTTTCAACTGCATTTTGATGCTCTATACGGCCTGGTGCTGATTCTAGATTATATGGCGGCTCAGGATATGAAGTTATCGCAGTTGGTTAAGGAAATACCAAAGTTCTGCATGAAGAAAGATACTGTTTCTACGAGTTGGCAGGATATTGGGAAGATTATGAGACGTCTTATGGAGGATTCTAAAAGCCAGGAGGTGGAAAGAATTGACGGCATTAAGATATTCTGCTCCCAGGGCTGGACTCTTATTATACCAGGGGTGGATGAGCCATTATTTTATGTCATAAGTGAAAGCTCTACCCTTGAGGAAGCAGAAAAATTGACAGCATTCTATATAAATAAGATTCGGGAGATGCATTCATAGGGTTAGCTCTGTGCATGCAAAAGGAGGAATTGTGGTGGCAAGGGCTCTGGTAATTGGTAACGGCCAACTCTTAATCAATTTCGATAGCGCCCTCAGTATGAGGGACCTTTATTTTCCCCATGTTGGTCAGCTTAACCATATCGGTGGTCATCACAACAGTTTTGGGGTATGGGTGGAGGGTCAGTTTTCCTGGTGCCATGAAGCGGACTGGCATCGTACTCTGGAGTACAAGAAGGACAGCCTGGTTACTCAGGTGACGGTTATTAACCATCGGCTGGGTTTACATATTACGATCAACGATGCGGTTCACTACCGGGATAATATTTATATTAAGAAGATGGTGGTAAAAAACCTGGCAGACCGGGAGAGGGAAGTTCGGGTTTTTTTTACCCATGATTTTTCCATAGATGAAAGCGAAGTAGGGGATACTGCCCTTTATAACCCCGAAGTCCACGCCCTGTACCATTATAAGCGGGATCGATATTTCCTGGTTAACGGCCGGGTGGGGGAGAATAAAATATTTCAATATTCCACCGGGATTAAGCGCTTTGGAGGCGCTGAGGGGACCTGGAGAGATGCCGAAGACGGCAATCTGGGGGGGAATCCCATTGCCCAAGGTTCTGTGGACAGTACTATCAGTTTTCAGATGAACCTGCCTTCTAAAGGACAGGATGCCCTCTATTATTGGTTGGCGGTGGGGAAAAACTTTCAAGATATTAAGGATTTAAATCTTTATGTGCTGGATCGCACTCCGGAAACACTTTTAAAGAGGATTGAAATTTACTGGCGAAACTGGGTAAACAAGTCTTCCCGGCATTTTGCTAATCTCTCCCCGGAGCTTATTGATCTTTATAAGAGGAGCCTTTTAATTGTCAGGACCCAGATTGACCGCAACGGGGCTATTATTGCCGCCAATGATACGGAAATTTTGCAGTATAATCGGGACCATTACAGCTACATGTGGCCCCGGGACGGGGCCCTGGTCGCCATATCCATGATTGAGGCAGGGTATCCTGAAGTGGTTGCCAATTTCTTTTATTTTTGTGAGAATGCCCTGACCGATTGCGGTTTTCTTCTGCATAAGTACAATCCTGATGGGACGGCGGGGTCCAGCTGGCACCCCTGGATCCATGAGGGGGAGACTCAGCTTCCCATTCAGGAGGATGAGACAGCTCTGGTACTATATGCCTTATGGTTTTACTACCGGAAGAGCCCCAACCTGGAGATGATACAGAGGCTGTACCGGAACCTTATTCGGCCTATGGCGGATTTTATGGTTCAATTTTATATTCCTGAATTAAACCTGCCCATGGAGAGCCATGACCTTTGGGAGGAGCGCAGGGGGATCTTTACCTTTACCGCCAGTGCTGTTTATGCCGGCCTGCGGTCTGCTGCTTATTTTGCTTCCCTGGTGGCAGACGAAGAGAGGGCGGATAAATATTCGGCCATGGCGGATACCATAAAAAAAGGCATACTCACTCACCTGTATGATGACTCTCTGGGACGGTTCCTGCGGGGAATCTATCTTCAGGGGGATAATAATTATAAAAAAGATTTGATTCTGGAAAGCAGTGTGTATTCGGTCTTTGCTTTTGACCTTTTACCGGCTTCGGACCCCCGGGTGGATTCTACTATGAAGCAGGTGGAGCTGGGGCTTTGGGCTAAGACGGAAATTGGGGGAGTAGCCCGGTATACCAATGATTATTATTTTCAGAAGTCTCAAGACCTGGAGAGGGTGCCGGGGAACCCCTGGATTATCTGCACCCTGTGGCTGGCCCTGTGGCATATTCAACGGGCCATGGGCTTAGATGAGCTGAAAAAGCCTTTGGAAATTTTAAAATGGGTACATAATAAGGCCATGTCCTCCGGGGTGCTGTCGGAACAGCTGGACCCGTACAGCGGGGAATCGATTTCAGTAGCCCCTCTGACCTGGTCTCATGCCACCTATGTGCATGTGGTGCTGGCCTATACGGAAAGATATGAGGAGCTGTTAGTTTCCAGTAAATGTGAGTCTGTCTGGTAGGCGCCGGCGGGCAAGTGTACCATTTAACTATCTGTAACGAATCTGTAAAAAGCTTACCCTGGTTAAAGGTAATGAATATACTTATACAGTTATGAAAAATATAAGAGTAGTTTATCATGGGGAGTGGTTTTTTTGACTCAAGGGAGCAGTAAAGCACACAAAAAAAGTAAGCCATATATTATTGGAGTAGATCTGGGGGGCACCAAAACTCTTACGGTGGTGGCAACCACACAGGGGGAAATCCTGCTGCGGAAAAAGGAGGAGACTCCGGCTTCTCAGGGGCCTGAAGTGGTTTTGGCCCAAATCCAGGAGGATATCCGACAGGTGATTCAACTGCAGGGTATTCATTTTGAAGAAATTCAGGCGGTGGGGATGTGTGCGGCGGGTTTTTATAACCACCGGGAAAAAGTTATGGTGAAATCTCCTAACCTGGCTGGCTGGACTCATATTCCACTTCCGGGAATCCTGGAGGAAAGAATCGGGCTGCCGGTGTTTGTGGAGAACGATGCCAATGCTGCGGCCTATGGGGAGTTTCGACTGGGGGGCGGCAGAGGGAAATCCCATGTGGTGTATATTACTGTAAGCACCGGTATTGGTGGGGGGATTATTGCCGATGGGGAGATTTTTCACGGTTCTCAAGGGTATGCCGGAGAGATTGGGCATTTCTCTTTAGATTTGAATGGCCCCCAGTGCAAATGCGGAAACCGGGGCTGTCTGGAGGCTATATCTTCAGGCACAGCTATTGCCCGTCAGGCGGCAGAGATGCTGGCTGCCGGAAGGTCCAGCAGAATGCCTGAGGTTGCCGCCATGGATGGCCGCCGTGATGTAACGGCCCGACATGTTTTTACGGCAGCGGAATTGGGCGATGAGGCGGCGGCGGAGATTGTGGACAGGGCGATTAAGTACCTGGGGGCAGGGCTGGCGGGTATGGCCACACTGCTGAACACGGAGATTTTTGTTATTGGAGGGGGAGTTTCTATGTCCGGAAATTCTTTCTTTCAACCGCTGCAGAAGGCCTTTTTCAGCCGGGCGGCGGGGCCGATTACGGAAAATGTAGAAATTGTCCCCGCAGTACTGGGCGATGAAGCAGGAATAGTGGGAGCGGTACTGCTGGCGGCCGAAGAATATGCTCTAGGAGAGGGAGGTTTAACGGAATGAAAGCAGGGATGATCAGATATGGCAAGATGGATGTTCCTACCTGGGACAAGTCTGCTGAAAAGGAGTGGATTATAACCAACGGTTTGGGGGGATATGCCTCCTCTACCATTGCCGGGGGAAATACCCGCCGTTATCATGGGCTGCTGGTGGCCTCACTGCGTCCCCCCGGAGAGCGGACTATGCTTTTAACTAAAATTGATGAGGATATTGAAATTGATGGAAAAGTCTATCCCCTGGCTGCCAACGCCACGGCGGGAGGCTTTATACAGAAAGGGTATCAGTATCTTCATGAGTTTCGTTATGACCCTCTGCCCACCTTTGTGTACCAACTGGAGGATATCTTAATAGAAAAAAGAATTTTCATGGTTTATGGTGAAAACACAACCATTATTCGCTATCGGGTAGAATCTCCCGACAGGACCTTTAAATTCCGCTTGTTTCCTTTGATGAACTATCGGGATTATCACTGGGTCACCCATGCTCCCGACGGAGGTTTTATTCAGGAGGTGGAGGGCAGTACCGTATCCCTTTTAAGCTATACGGAAATGGACCCTTTGTATCTCAGGTGTTCCGCCGGAGAATTTACTGCTTATGAGGATACCTGGTATGAGAAGATGGAATATATTCAGGAAATCAGAAGGGGAGAATCTTCTATAGAATATCATTATATGCCGGGGGTTTGGGAAATTAGTGGGGACAAGCCTATGGAGTTTGCGGTGGTGGCCACCCTGGAGAAGAGGATCCATGACCCTGCCCAGGAATACCATCTGCAGGTGGAACGTCTCAACGGGGTGTTAAGCCATGCCGGATATCAGGATTATTTTGCAAATCAGCTGATTCTGGCAGCAGATTCCTTTATAGTAGATAGAAAATCCACCGGGAGAAAAACCATTATAGCCGGTTACCACTGGTTCATTGATTGGGGCCGGGATACGATGATATCTCTACCGGGATTGACTCTGGTGACCAAACGGTTTGAGGAGGCTAAAGAAATCCTGAAAACCTTTGCTGCCAACTGTCAGGAGGGTTTGATTCCCAATACTTTCCCGGACCGGGGAGGAGATGTTCCCCTTTATAATACTGTGGATGCCTCCCTTTGGTACTTCTATGCTGTGGCCAAGTACCTGGAATATACCGGGGATATTGGTTTTGTCCGGGAGGAGCTTTATCCGGTGCTAAACGAAATTATTGATTATTATCAGCACGGGACTAAGTACAATATCCGGATGCATCCCGATGGCCTTATTTTTGCCGGTTCACCGGATGTGCAGCTTACCTGGATGGATGCCAAGGTGGACAATTGGGTGGTGACTCCCAGACACGGTAAAGCTGTGGAAATCAATGCCCTGTGGTACAATGCTTTACGGATTATGGAGAACTTGGCTCAGGAATTTGGGGACCCTAAAGAGGAGAGGTTCAAAGGTTTTGCGGATCTGGTTTATAGTAATTTCAGGAAAGAATTTTGGAATTTTGATAAAGATTATCTTTACGATGTCGTTTCCTCCTCCGGCCGGGATGACAGCCTGAGGCCCAATCAGATTCTGGCAGTCAGCCTGCCCTACTCTCTTTTGAGCCGGGAGGAGGAGAAGAAAGTAGTGGTAAAGGTGTTTCAAGAGCTGTTTACTCCCTACGGACTGCGCAGCCTGTCTCCCTCTCATCCAGACTATAAAGGGGTATATGAGGGAGATCGCTGGCAGAGAGATGCGGCCTATCACCAGGGAACGGTGTGGAGCTGGCTCATGGGGCCTTTCATCACTGCCTATCTAAAGGTTCATGAGAATTCTCAGCGCAGTCGGGGTATGGCCCGGGAAATTTTGGCACCCTTTCGCAGGTATCTCTTTGAACATGGAATAGGTACTGTCAGTGAAATCTTTGATGGGGATTTCCCCCATGAACCCAGGGGTTGTATATCCCAGGCCTGGGGAGTGGCTGAGGTGCTGCGCTGTTACGTGGAAGATGTATTGGATCAAAAACCTAAAACCCGTTTCGGAGATCAAAAATAAGGATTAATTGTTAGGGTGTATGGGGGAAAAGTTTAAAATTTTCACGTTTTCATAATTGCGTTTAGAGCAGGTATTAATTAGCCCCTTTTTTAAAAGGGGCTGTTTTTTAATTTAAAAACCAGGGGGTCGTCTCAGGTAATAATAGAGGAAATTTGCCGGCAGGCATAGAAATATATTGAAATGTAAGAAAATTTGTAGAAAAATTTGTTGTTTTTTTTATTTTATATTTTCTAAGAACTGCTTTTGTACAGGGGGTATCTTAATGTGTCAAGAAAATGACAGGTATCGTTTACTGGGGGAAAACATGCAGGAGGTTTCATGGTTGGATATGTTTTTTTCTCAGTCTTTACATGGATCATTTTTTATGATGTTAGATGAGCCTGTTGTGTGGAATGAATCAATTGATAAGGAAAAAGCGTTGGATTATATCATTATGCATCTACGCATGACTAAGGTCAATCAAGCACTGTTAGATCAATACAGGGCATCGGAAGCTGAAATAGTTGGTCTCAACTTTTACGATCTATTTAAACATGACCCAGAAGAAGGCCGTAATATTCTGCGGGGTTTGTTGGATGTAGGGAGCCGGCGGCTGGAAACCATGGAGAGGCGTATGGATGGCACTGAAATGTGGGTTGAGAGTGACTGTACCTGTATGTATGATGGTCAGGGACGATTTATTAGCCTCTTTGGCATACAAGTAGATATAACTGAGCGCAAGCAAAAAGAGAAATCTGGCTTATCTGCTGAGGATGTCACACAACGTCGGATTGCTCACAGCGCTGTTGACATTAGTGATAGTGAAGGTATGGTTAGTGGCGTAGTTATGGACTGTTCTAATGTAACTGAACAATCTAATGCCGGGGAAGATCTGAGGGCTCAGTTTCAATTTGAAAAAATGGTTTCCAATATCTCTTCTTATTTTGTGAGCCTGCCTACAGAACAATTGTGCCGTGGAATCAATAATGTATTGAAGATAATGGGAGAGTTTTTTCAAGTTGACCGCAGTTATGTGTTTCAGTTTACTGAGGGGCAGAGAATGAACAATACCCATGAGTGGTGTTCGGAGGAAATTGAACCTCAGATAGATGTGCTGCAGAACATTCCCTCCGATATGTTCCCCTGGTGGATGGAGAAGCTTACCCACTTTCAAAATATTATCATTCCCTGTGTTGATGAAATGTCAAAGCAGGCAGCTGTGGAAAAAAGAATTCTGCAGGAACAGGATATAAAATCGGTTTTAGTTGTTCCCATTGTATCCAATAATAAGGTTATGGGGTTTATGGGATTTGATGCGGTTAAGTCAAATAAGATATGGACTGAAGAACATGTAACGCTTTTACGAGTTGTGGCGGAACTGATATCAAATGTCATTTCAAGATATCTGGCGGAAGAAAAAATTCGTCATTTGATTTTTCATGATAGCCTTACCGGCCTTTACAACCGAGTTTTTCTGGAACAGGAAATGCAGAGGCTGGATACAAAAAGGCAGCTGCCCATAAGCATGATAATGTGCGATTTAAACGGCCTTAAACTGATTAACGATACATATGGACACAGCACCGGAGACGAGATGTTGGTAAGGGCGGCCAATATTTTAAGAAAATACTGCCGAGAGAAAGATATCATCGCCCGCTGGAGCGGTGATGAATTTGTGGTCCTTCTGCCTCAAACAACAATCATTGAAGCAGCAGCTATATGTAAAAGGATTGTTCAGGAATGCGAAAAATTGTACGTAAAAAAAGCACCTCTTTCAATGGCCTTAGGAACTGCCGGCAAGAATAGTATGGATAAAGGTCTTACAGAAACCTTAAAAGAGGCCGAAAATAATATGTATAAGCATAAATTAGCAGAAAGCCGCAGTACTAAGAGTGCGGTCTTAAATGCCCTTTTAAAAACATTGGAGGAAAAAAGTTACGAAACAGAGGAGCATGGACGGCGTATGCAGCAGATAGCCATGAAGATAGGAGAAAAAATAAATCTCCCGGAAACAGAATTAGACCGGTTAACCCTTCTGGTTTACCTTCACGACATAGGTAAAATTACAATTCCGGAGGAAATATTAACCAAAATGGATAAGTTGACAGAGAATGATTGGGCATGTCTTAAAAAACACCCGGAATCAGGCTACCGGATAGCACGGTCTATGGAAGAATTTGCCCATGTAGCAGAAGATATTCTTTGCCACCATGAGCACTGGAATGGTTTGGGGTACCCCAAAGGGTTAAAAGGTAAAGATATACCCATATTGGCCCGGATTGTAAATATAGTCGATGCTTATGAGGTAATGACCAATGGCAGGCCTTATAAGCAGCCGTTATGCAAAAGTGAAGTGATAGCTGAACTAAAGCGGTGTGCCGGCACTCAATTTGACCCGGAGCTGATGCAGGTTTTTCTTTCCATATTAGAAGTGTAAGCTATTAGGGGAAGGATAAAGGATAAATTGCTTTAGCAGGTTGACGAGGTATTAAAAATAAGAACTGTTTTTGCAGGAAAGAGGTGCCTGATGTCGAAAGAATTAAAGGGGAAAAAGCCCTTTAAATAATTTTTTAGGAGGATGTTTATGAAGGTTAATCAGCTGTCAGTTTTTTTAGAAAATAAATCGGGCCGTCTGGCCCGGGTGACCAAGGTTTTAGGAGAAAATAACATTAATATCAGGGCTTTGTCTATAGCGGATACTACAGATTTTGGCATATTACGAATCATCGTAAGCCAACCCAAGGAAGCGTATAACATTTTAAGGTCGGAAGGTTTTGTGGTAACGGAAACTGATGTTATTGCCGTATGCATTCCGGATAAGCCCGGGGGTTTGGGGCAGGTTCTGGAGGTTCTGGAAAAGCAGAGTGTTAACATTGAGTATTTGTATGCCTTTGTGGGGAATACCAGCACCAAGAATGCCCTGGTGGTTTTCCGGGTAGAGGATTGTGATAAGGCCGTGGAGGTTCTGAAAAGTAATGGTATCCAAGTGGTAGATGAAGAAAAAGTGTATCAGTTATAAGAAGAGATTACGTTTTTGTGTTGATAGGCGCTTTAGTCAAAGTTTTTATCGGCAGAGGGGAAAGGAGTGTTTGAAATTTGATTTGGGATAAGAAATACGAGTGTATGGACCGGGAACAGCTGCGGGGCCTGCAGAGTGAAAGACTGGTTAAGGTAGTCCAGAGGGTATATGATCAAGTTCCTTTTTACCGACAGCTTTTTGAGCAGGAGGGAATTGAACCAACAGATATAAAGGGAGTGGAGGATATATCCAAGCTTCCTTTTACCACTAAGGATGCCCTGAGGGATAATTATCCCTTTGGGCTTTTTGCAGAGCCTATGAATAAGATTGTCCGGCTGCATGCCTCTTCGGGCACCACCGGTAAACCTATTGTGGTGGGATATACCCAAAAAGACTTAAACACCTGGGCGGAACTTATTGCTCGGATTGTATCCCAGGCGGGGGTTACGGAGGAGGATGTGGTTCAGATTTGCTTTGGATACGGTTTGTTTACCGGAGGGTTCGGCCTGCATTATGGGCTGGAGAAGGTGGGGACCACCATTATCCCTGCTTCGGTGGGTAATACCCGGCGTCAAATTATGCTCATGGAGGATTTCGGGACTACGGTGCTGGTCTCCACCCCTTCTTACGCACTGTACATGGCGGAGGTAATCCAGGAGTCGGGCATTGATTTGGACAGGCTGAAGATGAGGATTGGGCTTTTTGGGGCTGAACCCTGGTCTGAAAGCATGCGGGAACAAATCCAGGCCAAGTGGGGGATTACTGCCACGGATAACTATGGATTGAGTGAAATTATCGGCCCAGGGGTTTCCGGGGAGTGTCTGGAATTTAAGGGGCTGCATATTTCTGAAGACCATTTTATACCGGAAATTATTGACCCGGTAACTGGGGAAAGCCTGGGATTTGGTCAGGAGGGAGAGCTGGTCTTTACCACTCTGACTAAAGAAGGGTTCCCGGTGATTCGATACCGCACCAAGGATATTTCTATATTATGGGATGACGTTTGTGCCTGCGGCCGCACCACCGCCCGGATGAAAAAGGTCACCGGCAGGACTGATGATATGATGATTATTCGAGGGGTTAATGTTTTCCCCTCTCAGATCGAGAGTGTCTTAATGGAAGTTAAGGGGCTGGCCCCTATTTATCAGATTATTGTGGACCGTAAGGGCCATTTGGACAACATAGAAGTGCAGGTGGAGATGGAAAAAGAAATGTTTACCGGCAGTTTCCGAGACCTGGAGGCCATGGAGAATAAAATTCGGGGAAAATTGAACACGGTCCTTTCTATTGATGTGCGGGTTAAGCTGGTGGAACCTAAGACCATCCAACGGAGCGAAGGTAAGGCTAAAAGAGTGATAGATAAAAGGCAAATATAGTTAAAGGGGGGCAATGAATGAAAAAGGCAATACTGACAGGAAATGAAGCTATCGCCCGGGGGGCCTATGAGCACGGGGTTAAGGTTGCGGCTGCTTATCCGGGTACACCCAGCACCGAAATATTGGAGAATATTACTAAATATGAAGATATATATGCCCAGTGGTCCTGTAACGAGAAAGTAGCCCTGGAGGTGGGGATCGGTTCCTCCCTGGCTGGGGCCCGGACCCTGGTAGCCATGAAGCACGTAGGGGTTAACGTGGCGGCGGACCCGCTGATGACTTTTGCCTACACCGGAGTCAACGGGGGGATGGTGTTAATCTCTGCAGACGACCCCGGGATGCACAGCTCCCAGAATGAACAGGACAACCGGTTGTTTGCCAGGTTTGCCAAGGTTCCTCTTCTGGAGCCCAGCGACAGTCAGGAGGCTAAAGATTTTGTGGGAGCCGCTCTGAATTTAAGTGAGCAGTTTGATGTTCCGGTGATGCTTAGGACCACCACCCGGATTGCCCACTCCATGAGTGAAGTAACCCTGGGGGAACGGGTAGAAGAAGGGCTGAAACCCTATCATAAGGCTTCTCAAAAATATGTGATGATTCCCGCTTATGCCCGGGTGCGGCATCAGCTGTTAGAGGAAAAACTGGTGGAGCTTAAACAATTCAGCCAGGAAAGTAATTTAAACCGGATTGAATGGGGAGATAGAGAGATTGGGGTGATTACCTCAGGCATATGTTATCAGTATGTTAAGGAAGCACTTCCCGATGCCTCCTGCCTGAAATTGGGGATGCCCTATCCTTTTCCGGAAAAACTGGTTCGGGAATTTGCTGCCGGAGTGAAGAAGCTTTATGTAGTAGAAGAACTGGAACCATTTCTGGAAGAAGAAGTGAAGGTTTTGGGCCTGGAGGCAGTGGGGAAAGAAATCTTCCCTCTCACTGGGGAAATCAACGCTTCCATGATTTTAGAGAGGATTGGCGGAAAAGAAAAGCCTGCCCCTCTAACGCTTAAAGATTATAGCCTTGAGGAAATTCCCATGCGGCCTCCGGTGATGTGTGCCGGATGTCCTCACCGGGGAGTATTCTATATATTGAAAAAGCTTGACTTAATTGTAACTGGGGATATTGGCTGTTATACCCTGGGATGTCTGCCTCCCTTGGATTCCATGGACAGCTGTATTTGTATGGGAGCCAGCATAGGGACAGCATTGGGGATGGAGAAAGCTGATCCCACCCTAAAGGGGAGGGTAGTGGCTGTAATTGGCGACTCAACCTTTTTCCATTCGGGTCTTACGGGGACATTAGATGTTGTATACAACTTGGGGTCCTCCACCCTAATTATACTGGATAACCGTACTACGGCCATGACAGGGCATCAGGACCATCCGGGGACCGGGCGAACTCTGAAGAAGGAACCGGGAGAGCCTGCAGATCTGGAGGGTATTGTTAAGGCTTTAGGTATTGACCGGGTGGTGTTGGCGGATCCCTTGAACCTGGAGGAAGTAGAAAGGGTAGTTTCTCAGGAAATTGGTGTTCAGGAGTCTTCGGTAATCATCTTTAGAAGCCCTTGTGCTTTGACGGTAAAAGAAAAGGATGCTCCTGCTCAGGTGAATGAGGAATGTGTCTACTGCACCAACTGTGTTGATTTAGGATGCCCGGCCATGGTGAACGACACTCAATCGGAGGAAGTACGAGTGACGCAGGAACAGTGTACCGGGTGCGGACTGTGCATCCAGGTCTGCGACTTTGACGCCATTGAGAAAGCAGGTGAAGCCGGTGAATAATACCATTAATCTACTGCTGGCGGGAGTTGGCGGTCAGGGGACTATCCTGGCCAGCCGGATTATAGCTTATGCGGCCCAGTGCAGCGGTTTAACAGTGAAGCTGTCGGAGATACACGGGATGGCCCAGCGGGGGGGCAGTGTGGTGACTCACCTGCGCATGGGGGATACAATACATTCCCCCCTCATTGAGGTGGGGAGCGCGGATATTATTTTAGCTACGGAGCAGTTGGAAGCCTGGCGGTGGCTGCCTTACCTGAGGCAGGGGGGTAAGGTGATTGTGAATTCTCAAAAAATCTCCCCCGTTCCGGTGATTCTAGGACTTAAAAGTTATCCTTTAGGGATTCTGGAACGGTTGAAGGAAAATGTACCGGAAACCTTTTCCCTAAATGCCCTTCAGCTGGCCCGGGAGTCAGGAAATGAAAAGGCGGCCAACGTGGTGCTGCTGGGCCTTTTGGCCAGCCATATGAACTTTGACCGGGGATGCTGGCAGGAAGCCCTAAAGGCTGTACTGCCGGCCAAAATCCTTGAAGCTAACGAAAAAGCCTTCCAAAGGGGCTACGACTTCAAATAGCCTCCAATCTCCCCAAGTTGCCAAGGAAGTTGTCAAGGGGACGGTTCGAAGCGCCGGGAATCCAACAAATGGATTTATATTCGGTGGTCAGAAGAACCGTCCCCAAGTTGACAACTTTGACAACCTTGGTAATGTTTGGCCTCTCGAAAAAAATTTGATAAAAATGTTTTTATTAGGGTATGATATAAAAAAATGCTCACATATAGATAAAATAAAAGAAAAAGCTTCAGTTGGAGGATAGGAAAGTTTTCAATGAAAATTGTCCCTGTGTTTCACGGGGCCTTTCTAATCATTTTTACATAAGTTAAATAATTATTTAATAGGGGAAGCGACGGATAAGGGAGGTTTTTTATTTTGGACGGTTATATGGGTATCGATGTAGGTTCAGTCAGTACCAATATTGTAGTTATCGACGAAAAGGGAAGGGTATTAACGGACCTTTACGTTAGGACTCAGGGGCAGCCCATAAAAGTTGTACAGGAAGGCCTTCGGGAAATTGGAGCAAGGATTGAAAAGGAAATAGAAATAAAAGGGGTGGGCACCACCGGCAGCGCCCGAACTCTGTCCGGGGTGATTGTGGGAGCCGATACAGTAAAGAATGAGATTACAGCCCATGCGGTGGCAGCATCCCATGTGGTGCCGGAGGTTCAAACGGTTCTGGAAATCGGTGGGCAGGATTCTAAGATTATTCTGCTGCGGGATGGTATTGTTATTGATTTTGCCATGAATACGGTTTGTGCCGCCGGGACCGGTTCATTTTTGGATCACCAGGCTGCCCGGTTAAATATTGCCATAGAAGATTTTGGTGCAATGGCTTTGAAGAGTGAAAGCCCTGTCAGAATCGCCGGACGCTGTTCAGTCTTTGCGGAGTCAGATATGATTCACAAACAGCAGATGGGATATAAAACTGAAGATATTACCGCCGGCCTTTGTGAGGCTTTGGTGAGGAATTATCTAAATAATGTGGGTAAAGGGAAAGATGTTCAGTCTCCGGTGGTTTTCCAGGGAGGTGTGGCAGCTAATGAGGGAATCAAGGCCTCCTTTGAAAAGGCTTTGGAAACTCAGGTGATTGTCCCTAAATATTATGATGTGATGGGAGCCATTGGGGCGGCACTGTTGGCTAAAATGGAAGTGAACTATAAAGGGAAAACCAGTTTTCGGGGTTTCTCCGTTAGTGAAGTGAATTATAAGGCCAGCAGTTTTGAATGTAAAGGTTGTCCTAACCTGTGTGAAGTGGTAAATATATCTATGGATGACAGGGTTATTGCCCGCTGGGGAGGACGATGTGGAAAGTGGGAACAGCTTAAAGATGTGGTGTAGCCGGGGGTTAGCACTAAACCCCGGCTTTTTTTTTGGATTTTTATTCCTGGGGCGGGTGGCTTTCCAGTCCCGGAATCTGCCGCCAGTGATAAAGGTATGCGGGTCCCGCCACCAAAATCAGGATAACCCCTCCCAATAAGCTTCGGACCGATTGGTTGTTGGAGTTTGTACGATTTATTTTCTCCTGCCTGCTTAATTCTTTTTCTACGATCTCCTGGTCAAACAGCTGCTCATTTAGATTTCTGCCTTCCACCCCAGTGAACTTTGAATAATAAAAACTTTCATCTGCAGCCGCAGGGTCGGGAAGTAGGAAATCTACGGCAGAACGCACAGTGTTAACTGCTCCTATGATAATCATAATTAAAGTGACAAAGCATACCAGGTAAAAATAAATTTGTTGAAGATTCCATTTAACTTTCATAGTCAACACCTCCCCCGGCATTTTCAACCTGCGGTTTTATTTTTTTCCAATGGTAGTAATAAAAGGGCAGGGGTATTATAAACAGTGCCAGAGAACCCAACAGGGTCCTGAGCTTATATATATGGTTAGAATCAGCCTCCCGCTGTTCCCGGGCTGTCCTCACTTCCTCCAGGCGCTGCCAATCCGGGGGATTTTCTTTCAGGTGTTCCTGCAGTTTTGGCAGTTCACTATAGGGGTCATGAGGGGCCTCTTCATGGAGATACATATCCATCAGTGAGGTGGAATGCCTCCAGGGAAAAAGCATTTCCAGTCCAGTATTAAAGGTGCTGACTATTCCCCCGATAATCATCATCAGGGTAACAAAACATACCAGGTGAAGGTATATGTTTTTAACTTGCCATTCTCCAGACATATTAACCACTCCTTTAAATTTTCTAGGGATATCCTTGCAGATAATTTGATTTGTATTTTACTAATTACATATAAAAAGATAAATACCTCTACAGTACTTATTAATTTTGGTTAAAGATTTAATTATTAGCTTTTCTTAAAAGATATGCTCATATAATGTCTTATTTGGCGATTTCTTTTGACTTTTTGACAAAATAGTAATATTATTGTAATATCAGTAAAATATTTGTTGAACAAGCTAAAAAATATATCGAAAGGGGTGTGAGTCGTGTCTTTGCTGCTGGGAAAACGGATCCGAGGGCTGCGCCGGTTAAAATGTTTTACTCAGAAAAATATGGCTGATAGGCTGGGGATTTCAGTGAGTATGCTGAGCAACATTGAGAGAGGGAAAAAATACCCTAACATTGAACTTTTAAAAAAAATGACGGAAATTTTGCAGGTGCCTCAGGAAGAACTATTCGTGCTGCCGGAGATGCAACAAATGAAAAGGGTAAACGGATAGATTGGAACCGATGGTTTTTCTAATTATTATTTGATTAATTAAATAATTTGATTACATAAAGCCGATTAAATAAGTCAATTACAGAAGTGAAAAATTACATAAGCCGATTACGAAAGTCAATTACATAAGCGGATGATAAAAAGCGGTAAATTATATAAATGGATAAAAAACATATGAAACAAGATAACCTAATATTTCTTGCCCCCATGGCTGGGGTAACTAATTCAGCTTTCCGAACTATTGCCCGGAAATTGGGCTCCAGCCTGGTTTTTACAGAAATGGTTAACGCCCGGGGGCTGTTGGAGAAAACCAAAAAATCTCTGGAACTTATTTGTTTCCGGGAAGAAGAGAGGCCCATAGCGCTGCAGTTATTTGGGTCTGATCCTGTACTAATGGCTGAAGCGGCCTGTGTCGGGGTGGAAGCTGGATTTGACCTGATTGATTTGAATATGGGCTGTCCTACTCCAAAGATTGTAAAAAATGGGGATGGGGCAGCTCTTATGAGGAATCTTCCCCTGGCCCGGGTTATTATAGACTCGGTGTCTAAAGCTGTTAAGGTACCGGTTACCCTAAAAGTCAGAAAGGGTTGGTCAGAGGGAGATGATGCTGTTTTTTCCCTGGCTTGTTATGCCGAAGAAGCAGGGCTGCACTGGATTACGGTACACGGCAGGACTCGGGAACAGTTTTACAGTGGAAAAGCGGATTGGGAAATTATTGGGGCAATTAAAGCCAGCTTTAATATTCCAGTGATTGGGAATGGAGATGTCCGCGGCCCTCTTGACTGCATTAGGATGATGGAAGAGACCCGCTGTGATGGGGTAATGATCGGTCGTGGTGCTCTGGGAAACCCCTGGATTTTTCAACAATGCCGGCATTACCTGGAAACGGGAAATCTTTTACCCGGCCCTCCTGTAAGGGAGGTATTGAAAACCTGTTTAAGGCATCTATCTCTGCTGGTTGATTTAAAAGGGGAACGAATTGGGGTCAGGGAGATGAGAAAGCATGCCTCCTGGTATTTTAGAGAATTTCCGGGGGCGGCAGCTCTTCGCAGGGAGATTAATACCTGTGAGAGTGTTAAGGACATGAAGGAAGTATTAGCCAAAATCAAGGAATAATTAAAGTGAATTTTTGTGAACATATATTCCTCCTGTGGGGGGATTTTTATTTTTATTCCAACACATATTGATAAATCACCCAGAATGTGATAAAACATAACCATGATAAACTTTGTATACAAAATTGTGCACTATTATAAATTGTGGAAAGGAGCATTCCTGAGAGATTGAATCAGGGCACAAGCAAAAATGGAATTAGTAAGAATTGGCAATAAGTTGGTTAGTAAAGAAAAAATATATTCCATGATTGACAGGATAATGAACCTGAGATCTAAGGGAAGTTCTCAAAGGGAAACGGCGGAGATTTTGGGGTTGGACCGTAGTTTTATTTCCCGTTTGGAGAACGTTGGTGAAGTTCGCCGGGGGGGCAAAATAGCCTTGATCGGTTTTCCGGTGAAAAACAAAGAAGAGCTGGAAGAGATGGCTCAGGGAGAGGGGATTGATTTTGTTTTACTGCTGACTGAGATTGAGAGGCGGTTATTATTAAACAATAGAAGCGGTGTTGAACTCTTAAATTACTTGATGGATATCATTGGGGAGTTGAGGGATTATGATACCGTTATTATATTGGGCTCTGATGAAAGGATTAAAATTGTGGAATCCCTTCTGGATAAGGAAGTGGTTTCCCTGGAAATCGGCAGGTCTCCCCTGACAGAAGATGTGTATGTTGAGCCGGGAGTACTGAAAAGTGTTATTTCCTCTTTAAATTGAGCTGTTATTTGACCGGAGGAGGTTATTTATTTGAAACATGTAATCAGTGTAAGTTTGGGTTCTTCTAAACGAAATCACAGTGTAGAAATTGAACTCTTAGGTGAAAAATATAAGGTGGAACGGATTGGCACCAATGGAGACATGGAAGCTATGATCAGGATGTTTAGAGAGTTGGACGGTAAAGTAGATGCTTTTGGCCTGGGAGGAATGGACTTATATATATTTGCCGGAGAAAAGCGTTATACTCTGAGAGAAGCTATAAAGGTGGTTTCTGCGGTTCAGTTAACCCCAATTTTAGATGGTTCCGGCCTGAAAAATACCCTGGAACGAAAAGCTATAAAATATTTGGAGGAAAATACTTCTTTGATTGGCCCTGAGACTAAAGTGCTGATTGTATGTGCCATGGACCGCTTTGGCATGGCTCAGTCCCTGGATTCTCTGGGATGTAAGCTGGTTTTGGGGGACTTAATGTTTGTGTTGGGACTTCCTATTCCTTTAAGGAAGATGAAAACCATGTATAGTGTTGCTAAAGTGTTGGTGCCTCTTGTCAGGCTGCTCCCCTTTAAATATCTTTATCCTACCGGCTCTAAGCAGGAGGAAGTGAAACCAAAATTTAGCCAGTATTATCTAAAGGCGGATATCATTGCCGGGGATTATCATTTTATTCGCAGGAATATGCCCCCTGGCCTGGAGGGTAAGTCTATTATCACTAACACAGTGACCTCTGAGGACGTTCAGATGCTAAAAGAAAGGGGAATTAAATATCTGGTTACCACTACCCCGGAAATCCAAGGGAGGTCCTTTGGGACCAATGTAATGGAAGCTCTGCTGGTGGCTGCTTCTGGAAAAACTACTGAGCTTACTCCGGGGGAATATAGTAAACTGCTGTCTGAAATTAACTTTGCTCCACGGGTAGAGTTGTTAAATCCGTAATTAAAGGGATACAAAAAGGATATTATAATAACTATCAATGAAGGGAGTTTAATATATTGGGCAAATTTGCGTTTATAATTCACCCCATTGAGCTGGAGGATATTTATCGTAAATATAAATTTATGCGCCGCTGGCCTAAAAAACTGGTGGAGGCGGTTGTAAAGATAGTGCCTCCCATGAAGGTTTCGGAAATTACTGGAATAAAATCCTCCCATGGGGAGACCTCCGGTTGGTTTGTTTCCTGTTCCCTTACCTCCAGGCAGATGGTCACCTTACCGGAGGATTATGTACTGGAGAAGATTATTAAATCATGTCAAAAGGCAGAGGAGCTGGGGGCGGAAATTATCGGCCTGGGGGCTATGACCTCTGTGGTGGGCGATGCCGGCATTACCATTGCCAAAAATCTAAAGGTAGCAGTTACAACGGGCAATAGTTACACGGTAGCTACGGCGCTTCAGGGGGCTAAGGAAGCAGCCCGTTTGATGGGAGTGGATATGGACCGGGCGGAAATTCTCATTGTGGGGGCTACCGGTTCTATCGGCAGTGCGGCAGCCCGTATTTTGGCCCGGGAGGCTGGATTTCTTACTCTGCTGGCCCGGGATGAGAGGAAGCTTAATGCTTTGTCACAGCGGATTATGTCGGAGAACGGTTTGGCAGTGAAGGTTACCTCCAATCTCAAAAGAGCGGTTCCTGCCGCAGACATTATTGTAACTGTTACCGGTTCTGCAGAGGCGGTAATCGATGTAAATGATTTAAAGCCTGGTGCGGTAGTGTGTGATGTGGCCCGCCCCCGGGATGTTTCAAAAAAAGTAGCAGAGCTGCGGGATGATATTTTAGTCATCGAAGGGGGCGTGGTCCGGGTGCCCGGAGAGGATGCAAACTTTAACTTTAATTTCGGATTCCCCCCCCAAACCTCTTACGCCTGTATGGCGGAAACTATGATTTTAGCTATGGAAAATCGACATGAAAATTTTTCATTGGGCAGGGATATAAGGGTCCCCCAAATTGATGTGATAAGCAATTTAGCTGATAAACACGGGTTTAAGTTAGCAGGTTTTAGAAGTTTTGAAAAAGCGGTTGAGCCGGAACAAATTAAAGGGATCAGGGAAAGAGCCCTGCAAAAAAAAGGAATACCTGTTTAAATTTTAAATTTTTTTAATTTTTGTAAGGCAGGAAAAAGGGATATCGGCAACGAATAATATTTCAATTTGAAAAATAGTGTAATGATTCATATGATTCCTAAATATTTGAAAATTTAAAACTGTTGTTGTTTGACATTATTGATATTGTATTTTATAATAGTTAAAAATTTGTGGGCAATTTATCAGCGGATATTTTTTAAGTGTCAAGGAAAACCTTGACACTATATTTATATCTTTACCTATTTAGTCATATAATAATAATCCTGCTTTTCGAATAATTAATGGCTCTTGACATATACTTGATTTAGGAAAAGTGGGGTTAGATCATAGAACAAGGTTTTACTTTAAATTAATACGAGGGTAAATCCCATGTAAAGGAGAAATCAGTGGATGGTAAGCAAAGAAGTTATTCTTACTCACGGTGGTTTACTAAAGCTAGAAAAGGAATTGGAGCAATTAAAATCAGTTAAGAGAAAAGAGGTAGCATCCCGAATTAAGATAGCTATTGATTTTGGTGATATTAGCGAAAATTCTGAATATGAGGATGCGAAAAACGAACAGGCCTTTATTGAGGGAAGGATTATAACCCTTGAGAAGATGCTGAGGAATGCTATATTAATTGATGAGGGTGAAATTAATACAGATAATGTCAGTGTAGGCAGCACTGTTACTTTGAAGGATTTAGAATTTGATGAGGATGTTGATTATACTATTGTAGGGACAGCAGAGGCAAATCCTGGGGAGAATAAGATCTCTAATGAATCACCGGTGGGAAAAGCTATTCTTGGCAAGCCCGTGGGCAGTATTGTGGAGGTTTCCGTTCCGGCAGGAAATATCAAATATCAGATTCTAAGCATAAAAAAATAAGCCAAACTGACTAAATATGAAAGTTTCCCAAATATTTCTTGATAAACCCTTTAATCCGTGCTTTAAATAAGATAATATTATATCCGGAACGAAAAAACGTTCACACCAATATATCTGCTGGAGGTTGTGTCATGAGCGAGGAAACTGTTCACGAATTGATATTGAGAAGGCATGAAAAGTTGAAAGAACTTGATGACCGGGGAATGGACCCTTATGGAGAGAAATATTTGGTTACACATCAGGCGCAAGAAATACTGGAGGGTTTTGAGGAGCTGGAGGGAAAAGAGGTAAGCCTTTGTGGCCGGATTATGACCACCAGAGGCCACGGCAAGGCGGCTTTTGCAAACCTTCAGGATGAGAGCGGACAGATACAGATTTATGCCCGTCTGGATGATCTGGGGGAAGATAACTATGAATGTTATGGTCTCCTGGACATTGGTGATATTATCGGTGTGAAGGGCAAGGTATTTAAGACCCGCCGGGGAGAGGTTACAGTTTCTATTCTAGAATTTCGACTGTTGGCCAAATCCTTAAGGCCCCTTCCGGAAAAGTGGCATGGTTTGAAGGATGTGGAACTTAGATATCGGCAGAGGTATCTGGATCTAATTGTGAATCCCCAGGTAAAGAAGGTATTCATTCAGAGGAGCAAAATAATCCAATTCATCCGGGATTTTTTAAACCGGGAGGGTTTCTTGGAAGTAGAAACTCCCACTATGCACAGCATAACCGGTGGAGCCAGTGCCCGGCCTTTTATTACCCACCACAATACGTTGAATATGAACCTGTATTTAAGAATTGCAACAGAGCTTCATCTGAAGAGGCTCCTGGTGGGTGGATTTGACCGGGTTTATGAATTGGGGAGAATATTTAGAAATGAAGGGATTTCTACCAAACATAACCCGGAATTTACCTCCATAGAGATTTATCAGTCCAATGCAGACTATTTCGATATGATGAAGCTTACGGAAAGTCTAATTGCCCATGTGGCGGAAAAGATTTTTGGTACATTGAAGATTACATACCAGGGTAATGAAATGGATTTAACCCCCCCTTGGCCGCGGATGACCATGCTGGATTCTATAAAAAAATATGCAGGTTTTGATTTTGATGAGATTAAAACTGATGAGGAAGCTTTAAAATTGGCCCGGCAGCATAAGATGGAAGTTTTTAATGATACTGTGCGGGGAGAAGTTATAAACATGTTTTTTGAAAATTATGTGGAGAAGCACCTGGTGCAGCCCACGTTTATCATGGATTATCCTTTGGAGGTGTCCCCTCTGGCCAAACGTAAGAAGGATGAACCTGGTTTTACCTATCGTTTTGAGGCATTTATGGCGGGCAGTGAGATTGCCAACGCTTTTACGGAATTGAATGATCCCATTGATCAGAGGGAAAGGTTTAAAAAACAGGTGGAAAAGAGAGCGGCGGGAGACGAAGAAGCTCATATGATGGATGAGGACTTTATTACTGCTCTGGAATATGGCATGCCCCCTGCCGGAGGGTTAGGTATTGGAATCGATCGGCTGGTTATGCTGTTAACTGATTCTCCTTCCATCAGGGACGTGCTGCTTTTCCCAACCCTGCGCCCCCGGGAAGACATCAGCAGCCCCTAAGGATTTTGCAGGTAAACAGGTAAATATGTAGTGTAAACATGGAAAAAGCATGGAAAAAGCATGGAAAAACATGTAGTAAGTGTGGATAAAGCATGTAAAAAGTGTGGAAAAAACACCTTGGTCTCAGGATGTCATAAGGGGAGGTGTTTTTCCTTTTCCTGAGTTATCAAGTTGTCAAGGGCATGGGTTAAAACATTTTCATTATTGGCGCATAAACTTGACGAAGCAGGAAAACAGCTTGTGAAGAGAATGCTGGGGCCAGGTCTCTGCTGGAGAAACTGGAACTAGCCGGGAATGATTAAATTTAACAAAGAAAAAGGTGCTGTTATAATTGTTACAAGTCATAGACTGGGGGAGCATGGAATATTCCAGGGGGTATGAGCAGCAGCAAAGATTAGTGAAGGCTCGGTCACAAGAACTTATCCCGGATACGCTGATACTGGTCAGTCATCCTCCTGTATTCACCATAGGTTGCCGGGGAAGCAGAAAGGAAATACTGGCCTCGGAGGACGTGCTGAAAGGGGCAGGAATTTCGGTTAAAAAAGTAGACCGGGGAGGAGCGGTTACTTATCATGGGCCCGGTCAATTGGTGGTATATCCAATTCTTGACTTGCGTAGTCAGGGAAGAAATCTGCACGATTTAATATATAAGTATGAGGCGGCAGTGATTTCCACCCTGAAGTGTTTTCGTATTTCCGCCGGCAGGAACCCTGAATATATTGGTGTATGGGTGTCAGGTCATAAGATATGCGCCGTCGGTATTGGGGTAAAGCATTGGATCAGCTATCATGGATTGGCTTTAAATATTAGTACAAATCTGGACCATTACAATTATATTGTTCCCTGCGGCATTACTCACCTGGGAATCACTTCAATGGAAAAGGTTTTAAACAAGCCCGTACAACATGATGAAGTAAAGAAAGCCTTTGTGAAAGCTTTTATTGAAGAGTTTGGTTATTAGAAAAACTGTTAAAAGCCATCTCTTTTCTTAAGTTAAATAATTTTATTCTACTGCATAATTAGCCATATTTTATTACATACTAAATGGATAAGTTATTAGTTATAAATTATAAATCAAAGAAATGAATTGAAGAAATATCTTCCATTAGTCCGAAGGAATGTTTGAAAAATATATCAAATTTTTATTGTTTTGTTATGCCTATTGCTGTCATAGAATGTTATTTTATGAACTTTTCTAAAACTTTTCAGAAAAGCTTGACAGTGCAAAAAAAACGTGGTAAGATTATGTTCGTGCCTGATACGGGCATTGTTCTTTGAAAACTAAACAGGACTCACTAGACTTAAGGCTTTTAAAAGCCAAGAGTCAAAAAGTTTTTAAGCCAAGAAGGCGATTTATTGATGAATCATTAATAAATCCCTTTCAATTCCTAATAACGACCGATTCAAAATTGGTAGGGATAAATAGTCCCTATCACGGACAAAAGGTCAGCGTTACGAAGCAAAGGCAGACGAACTGGTTAAAATCCTCTAAGACCTTCGGGTAAGAGGTTCAATAATAACTGGAGAGTTTGATCCTGGCTCAGGACGAACGCTGGCGGCGTGCCTAACACATGCAAGTCGAACGGGGTGCAGCATCTGGCTTGCCAGAAGCTGTTACCTAGTGGCGAACGGGTGAGTAACACGTGGGCAACCTGCCCAAGAGACTGGGATAACAGTTCGAAAGGACTGCTAATACCGGATACCCTATAAAGGAGGCATCTCCATTATAGGAAAGGATTTATCGCTCTTGGATGGGCCCGCGTCCCATTAGCTAGTTGGTGAGGTAACGGCTCACCAAGGCTCCGATGGGTAGCCGGCCTGAGAGGGTGTACGGCCACACTGGGACTGAGACACGGCCCAGACTCCTACGGGAGGCAGCAGTGGGGAATATTGCGCAATGGGGGCAACCCTGACGCAGCGACGCCGCGTGAGCGATGACGGCCTTCGGGTTGTAAAGCTCTGTCAAGGGGGAAGACCAAAAGACGGTACCCCTGGAGGAAGCCCCGGCTAACTACGTGCCAGCAGCCGCGGTAAAACGTAGGGGGCGAGCGTTGTCCGGAATTACTGGGCGTAAAGGGCGTGTAGGCGGTTAAGAAAGTCAGCTGTGAAAACCCAGGGCTTAACCCTGGACCTGCAGTTGAAACTTCTTAACTTGAGTGCAGGAGAGGAGAGTGGAATTCCCGGTGTAGCGGTGACATGCGTAGATATCGGGAGGAACACCAGTGGCGAAGGCGACTCTCTGGCCTGTAACTGACGCTGAGGCGCGAAAGCGTGGGGAGCAAACAGGATTAGATACCCTGGTAGTCCACGCCGTAAACGATGGGTACTAGGTGTAGGGGGTTTAGATACCTTCTGTGCCGCAGTTAACACATTAAGTACCCCGCCTGGGGAGTACGGCCGCAAGGTTGAAACTCAAAGGAATTGACGGGGGCCCGCACAAGCGGTGGAGCATGTGGTTTAATTCGAAGCAACGCGAAGAACCTTACCAGGACTTGACATATACCTGACGCAGCTAGGAAACTAATTGTTTCCCTTCGGGGACGGGTATACAGGTGGTGCATGGTTGTCGTCAGCTCGTGTCGTGAGATGTTGGGTTAAGTCCCGCAACGAGCGCAACCCTTGTCCTTAGTTGCCAGCATGTAAAGATGGGCACTCTAGGGAGACTGCCGGTGACAAACCGGAGGAAGGTGGGGATGACGTCAAATCATTATGCCCTTTATGTCCTGGGCTACACACGTGCTACAATGGCCTGTACAACGGGTTGCGAAGGGGTGACCTGGAGCTAATCCTATAAAGCAGGTCTCAGTTCGGATTGCAGGCTGCAATTCGCCTGCATGAAGTCGGAATCGCTAGTAATCGTGGATCAGCATGCCGCGGTGAATACGTTCCCGGGCCTTGTACACACCGCCCGTCACACCACGAAAGTCTGCAACACCCGAAGCCGGTGGAGCTAACCGTTTACGGAAGCAGCCGTCGAAGGTGGGGTAGGTGATTGGGGTGAAGTCGTAACAAGGTAGCCGTATCGGAAGGTGCGGCTGGATCACCTCCTTTCTAAGGATAATCAAACCCTGGCACAGCCAATAAACGGTTACACCGTTTATGATACTACCGTGAAAACGGGCCAGAGTTTAAAGAACTAAACCTGACAACGACGTTTAGGGTATAGTTAAAGGGAGATATGAGTAAAAACATTACTCTCTCTCCAAAATCCTTAGCGTTCCGGTAACCCCGGAATCAGCTAGGTGTGTGTAACAAAATAGTGAGTCCTGCTTAGTTTTCAGGGAACAACAGAACCCTGAAATGAAAAAGTTTTATAGTAAGTAAATAGCATTATTGTTCTTTGAAAACTGAACAGCGGAAACGAAGATTTAAGTAAAGTCAAGTTAGAAAGAGCGTACGGTGGATGCCTAGGTGCCAGGAGACGAAGAAGGGCGCAGCGAGCTGCGATAACCTTCGGGTAGCCGCAAGCAGGCGATAATCCGAAGGTTCCCGAATGGGGCAACCTAATGCGGTAAAGCCGCATTAAGCTGGGGCCAAAACCATTAACCCCAGCTGGTGAGACCCGGGGAACTGAAACATCTTAGTACCCGGAGGAAAAGAAAACAATAGTGATTCCCTTAGTAGCGGCGAGCGAAGGGGGAAGAGCCCAAACCTGTACCGTGTTAAATCCTGCCGGAGTTGCGGTATAGGGGTTGTGGGGATTGCTTTTTGACTGGCGGCAGCCATTCAGAGGAGTCAAAAACCTTGAGTTTAGTCGAATCTACTGGAAAGTAGAGCCACAGAAGGTGAAAGCCCTGTAGACGAAAAGCCCAAGGCTCCTCAAGCGATTACCCGAGTAGCGCGGGACACGTGTTACCCCGTGTGAATCAGGGAGGCCCACCTCCCAAGGCTAAATACTACCTGGCAACCGATAGCGGAGCAGTACCGTGAGGGAAAGGTGAAAAGCACCCCGGAAGGGGAGTGAAATAGAACCTGAAACCGTATGCTTACAAGCGGTCAGAGCCCTATTGGAGTTTACTCCAAGGGTGATGGCGTACTTTTTGTAGAACGGGCCGGTGAGTTACGATCAGCAGCAAGGTTAAGGCACTAAGTGCCGAAGCCGCAGCGAAAGCGAGTCTTAATAGGGCGACTATTAGTTGCTGGTCGTAGACCCGAAACCGAGTGATCTACCCATGGCCAGGGTGAAGCTCGTTTAAACGCGAGTGGAGGCCCGCACCCACCAATGTTGAAAAATTGGGGGATGAGCTGTGGGTAGTGGTGAAATGCTAATCGAACTCGGAAATAGCTGGTTCTCCCCGAAATAGCTTTAGGGCTAGCCTCAAGATAAAAGAATCGCGGAGGTAGAGCACTGATTGGGCTAGGGGCCCTACAAGGTTACCGATCTCAGTCAAACTCCGAATGCCGCAGATTTGTTTCTTGGGAGTCAGACTATGTGAGATAAGTTTCATAGTCAAGAGGGAAACAGCCCAGACCGTCAGCTAAGGTCCCTAAATTCAGGCTAAGTGGAAAAGGATGTGGAATTGCCCAGACAACCAGGATGTTGGCTTAGAAGCAGCCACCATTCAAAGAGTGCGTAATAGCTCACTGGTCAAGTGATTCTGCGCCGAAAATGTAACGGGGCTAAGCCTGATACCGAAGCTACGGCTTATTGGAGGTTAGAAGTTAGAGGTTGGAAATTGGAAAAAGATTAGAGGTATGAGTTGAGCAGTCAAATTAGACGTTCAGCCGTCAGTATCCCATTAAATATCGCCAAGAATACGATATATTGGGAAAGCAGCTAAAGTGAGCTGATACAAACCTGGCGAAAGATCTAACCTCCAACATCTAACTTCTAACCTCCAGTAGGGGTAGGGGAGCGTTCCATACGCATAGAAGCTATACCGTAAGGAGTAGTGGAGTATATGGAAGTGAGAATGCCGGTATGAGTAACGAAAAGGCGAGTGAGAATCTCGCCCGCCGCAAGCCTAAGGTTTCCTGAGGAAGGTTCGTCCGCTCAGGGTAAGCCGGGACCTAAGCCGAGGCCGAAAGGCGTAGGCGATGGACAACTGGTGGATATTCCAGTGCCACCTTTATCCGTTAATAGCGAAGGGGTGACGCAGGAGGGTAGGTACAGCGCACCGTTGGTTGAGTGCGTCTAAGCGTGTAGGTAGCAGGGATAGGCAAATCCGTCCCTGTGTTGATCCGAGGCGCGATGGGGAGCGAAATTTAAGTAGCGAACTGGCTGAACCCACACTGCCGAGAAAAGCCTCTAGTCAGGATAAAAGGTGCCCGTACCGCAAACCGACACAGGTAGGCGAGGAGAGGATCCTAAGGCGCGCGGGAGAACCCTTGTTAAGGAACTCGGCAAACTAACCCCGTAACTTAGGGAGAAGGGGTGCCCCATTAGGGTGAGAGGACTTGCTCCTTTAGCCTGAAGGGGTCGCAGAGAATAGGCCCAAGCGACTGTTTACCAAAAACACAGGTCTCTGCTAAGTCGTAAGACGAAGTATAGGGGCTGACGCCTGCCCGGTGCTGGAAGGTTAAGGGGAAGGGTTAGTGAGTTTTTCGGAACTTGCGAAGCTCTGAACTCAAGCCCCAGTAAACGGCGGCCGTAACTATAACGGTCCTAAGGTAGCGAAATTCCTTGTCGGGTAAGTTCCGACCCGCACGAAAGGCGTAACGACTTGGGCGCTGTCTCAACAAGGGACCCGGTGAAATTGTAATACCTGTGAAGATACAGGTTACCCACGACAAGACGGAAAGACCCCGTGGAGCTTTACTGCAACCTGATATTGGATTTTGGTACTGGATGTACAGGATAGGTGGGAGGCATCGATATGTGGGCGCCAGCCTGCATGGAGCCACTGTTGGGATACCACCCTTTCAGTATTGGAATTCTAACCTTTGGCCGTGAATCCGGTCTAGGGACAGTGTCAGGCGGGCAGTTTGACTGGGGCGGTCGCCTCCCAAAATGTAACGGAGGCGTCCAAAGGTTCCCTCAGCGCGGTTGGGAATCGCGCGTAGAGTATAAAGGCATAAGGGAGCTTAACTGTGAGACCGACGGGTCGAACAGGGACGAAAGTCGGGCTTAGTGATCCGGTGGTTCTTAGTGGTAGGGCCATCGCTCAACGGATAAAAGCTACCCCGGGGATAACAGGCTTATCTCCCCCAAGAGTCCACATCGACGGGGAGGTTTGGCACCTCGATGTCGGCTCATCGCATCCTGGGGCTGTAGTAGGTCCCAAGGGTTGGGCTGTTCGCCCATTAAAGCGGTACGTGAGCTGGGTTCAGAACGTCGTGAGACAGTTCGGTCCCTATCTGTCGTGGGCGTAGGAAACTTGAGGAGGTCTGTCCCTAGTACGAGAGGACCGGGATGGACGGACCGCTGGTGTATCAGTTGTTCTGCCAAGGGCATAGCTGAGTAGCCAAGTCCGGGAGGGATAAGCGCTGAAAGCATCTAAGCGCGAAGCCTTCTCCAAGATAAGGTTTCCCATCCGTAAAAGGAATAAGACCCCAGGAAGAAGACCTGGTTGATAGGCCGGAAGTGTAAGAGCAGTAATGCTTTCAGCGGACCGGTACTAATAGGTCGAGGACTTGACCCACAAAAAATTCGTTTCCGCTGTACAGTTTTGAGAGAACAAACTTTCTCTATAATTTTATGTCTGTAGAATGAATCTTAAGAGAACAGTTTAAAAATAAGACGTGAGAATCACTATCAAAGTCATATTGATTAAGCTTCAAGTCTGCGGAAGAATCAAGTGAACAGTTCGATTTAAAACCAGGCGTGAGCATCACTATCAAAGGCATATTGTTTAAGCTGCAAGTCTGCGGAAGAAGAATCGAGTAAACAGTTCGATTTAAAAATCAGAAGTAAGTACAGATTCCTTATAAGCTGCAAGTCAGTGGAATGAATCTGTGTGAACAGTTCGATTGAAAATCGTGTGAACACGGATTCATTCCACTGACGAGCTCTCTATAAGGTAAACATTAGTTCCATTCGTAAAATCGTGTGAACGAAATTCATTCAAAGACAACCTTTTCTGGTGAAGATAGCGGAGGGGCCACACCCGTTCCCATCTCGAACACGGAAGTTAAGCCCTCCAGCGCCGATGGTACTTGGGACGCGAGTCCCCGGGAGAGTAGGTCTTCGCCGGAAATTAATTTTTTTATTAAAAAGTTTGTACTCCTCAGTAGCTCAACGGTAGAGCAATCGGCTGTTAACCGATAGGCTGTAGGTTCGAGTCCTACCTGGGGAGCCATTTTTTTTTGTACTCTTCTTTTGTGGGCACTATAATCATAGCTTTTTACTTTGATTTTTGTAAAATTAAAGTTTAAAAAAATATAATAATTACTTAATAATATACAGGTAGGTAAATGAATATGTTTATCGAAAGTATTAATACAAACGTCATCAAGAACACCTTTGTTTTTCTGATGAAACATAATATAATGGAGGGAGAAAATTTGCTTAGAAAAGTTCTAGTGTTTTCATTGATTATGGTTTTAATTGTTTCGTTGTCTTTGCTGGGTATGGGTTGTGAAAGTAATGGGGATGGAATACCAGATGAGAATCCCATAGTAAATGGAAATGGTAGCGAAAACGGAAATGATAATGAAGATAATAATAATGATCATGAAGAACCCATTGATTCTGAAAAGCTGCCGGAAGAGATTGAAGATTGGCTGAACAGTTCTTTAACTATGAACATGGGACAGTCAAGGGTTTATGAAGATGAATTGTATATCCTGGTTACATACGGGGAAAAGGCTACAGGAGGATATGAAGTTAATATTACCGATGTCAATATTACTGGTGAAAGTGTAGAAGTATCAGTAGATTTTAAAGCCCCTAAGGAGGGGGATATGGTTACCCAGGTAATTACTTATCCCTATGCTTTAGAGGTGATTGAAAAGGTTAATTTACCAGTTATTTTTATACTTTCAGGAGATGAGGAATATCTAATGATTCTGAGGGGAGTTGAGGAATTGAAGCCTATTGTGGCAGAATCTCCTTTTATTAAAATATTTGAACCTGCCCCTAACAGTACCGTTGGTGATAAATTTAGCATTTCAGGAATCGCCAGTGTTTACGAGGGGAATATTGTTTACGAAATAATTGATGAAAATGGAAAATCACTGTATGAACATTATACTACTGCCGGGATGGGGGATTGGTATCATTTTGAGATTGATATTAATCTTCCGGAGGAGACTAGCAATAGCTTTAAGGTAGAGATGTACTCTCCCAGTGCTATTGATGGCAGTAAGACTAACCTGGTAAGCCTACCTTTAAAAATTAGCGATTAAAGGCATATGACAATATTTTAGATACTAGAGGATAGTGACATCCTCACGGGGTTAATAGACTCCAAGGATTGCCGCCGATATTTCTAAATACTAGATACTAAATACTGTCGAGAAAGATAAAAAGTTTGTCCCTCCGCACAACAAAGCCGGACCTAATGGTCCGGCTTTGTTGTGCGGGAATATCTTGCGGCAGCGATACACCGTCTTATCAAAAATATAAGCTAAAAACATTCATGTTCGGCTGGAGTATCTTAGTTGAGGCACATATTAACGATTCCCTCATTGAAATCCAGTTATTCTATCGGGTCCAATTCCTCCGGTGAAAGCATTTCCTCTTCCCAGAGCTCCTCTTCTTCTATAATTTCTTCTATCATAGGCACATCTACGATTTCCGCAAGGCTCTTCAGTGTTGATTCCAGCTCCTCTTGAATTCTTCCGTAACCAGTCCAGTCGCTCTGGCCCAGGGCTTCTTTTGCTTCGGTGATTAGTCGATTGGCTCTTATAATTAGTTCTTCTACCGTGCCGGCCTCTTCCTCTTCCGTCGTAGTATCGGGAGCATCTCCAAAAATGCGGTTTAGAGCTTTCTTGAGAGTTTCCTCCATAACTAAGTTTTCTTCGTGCATAACGATAACCCGGACCAGCTCCGGCTGTTCTCCCTGGTCAGCCTGCAGGAAAACAGGTTCCACATACAGGATAGAATTGTTTATGGGCAGAACCAGCAGGTTGCCCCGAATTACCCTAGAACCTCTCTGATCCCACAGAGTTAGCTGTGAGGATATTTCCGTGTCCTGGTCGATTCTTCCTTCCACCTGTCGGGGTCCCAGGACGGTCTGTTCACGGGGGAAACGGTAGACTACTCTTTCTCCATAATGTTCCGGGTCACAGCGGGCAGCCATCCAGGCCACCATGTTATCTCTGCGAATGGGATTATAGGGAAGCATCAGCACGAATTCCGGTTCCTGTTCTCCGGGGAGCTGTAGGATAGTGTAGTAGGGCTCCACCTGTATCTGCTGTCCATCATAGTTTTCTAAAGGAATGGTCCATTCGTCCTCTTTATTGTAAAAAACTCTGACGTCTTCCATATGGTATTGGGCATAGACCTGGCTCTGCAGATTGAAAAGATCCTCGGGATAACGAAAATGATTCTTAAGCCCTGTGGGCATATCCGCCACCGGCTTGAAAAGGTCAGGGAAAATGCCCTTGTAAACTTGTATTAATGGGTCAGAGTCGTCAACTATATAATAGTCCACCTCACCATTGTAAGCGTCAATAACTATCTTAACAGAGTTTCTTATATAGTTTACCCCTCCGAAAGGTTCCGAGTATGGGTAATTACTGCTGGTGGTATAAGCATCCAGCATCCAGAATAATCTGCCTTCACTGACCACCAGGTAAGGATCCTGATCATATTGTAGGAAAGGAGCAATTTTTCGGACTCTGGTATTAATATTCCGGTCGAAGAGCACCTGGCTGTCGTTGATGACGTCGTTGGAAAGAAGCAGTCGGTAATCGTTGAAGCGCAGCGAGAACAGGACTTTTCTAAAAAAGGAGTTGATGGTTACGCCGCTTTCTTCCTCATACATAGAATAAGCATTAGTTGTTCCCAAAGGATAGTCAAATTCTTCAGTTAAGGTATTGACAATTACATAGGGGTCAGTTTTCTCCCCATAATAGATTTCCGGTCTGTCAATTGCCAGATCCGTTTGAGTAGTGGGAGGTATATTTCTAACCATGAACTGCGGAAGCCCTTCAGAAGTAGCTTCGTTTACCGGACTCATGGCAAAACCGTAACCATGGGTATATTTTAATCTCAAGTTAACCCAAGTTTTTGCCGTTTCCGATAGTTCGTTTTGGTCAAGTTCCCGGGCGGAGAGCATCACCTGCCGGTAGGTTCCGTCCAGAATATATCGGTCGATGTCTATGTCATGGAACTTATAATAAGGTCTGATCCCCTGAAGCTGGTTGTAGGTGGTCTTGATGGGTCGGTAGTCCCACAGCCGGATGTTTTGAATGGTCCCCTGGTTCTGATCCAGTATCTCTGGATCAAGCTGGGTTGAAATTGAATATGTTTCCGTTCTAACATCGTCCAGGGCAAAAGCTTTCCGAGTAAATTCAATATTATGTTCTAGATAGGGCATTTCCATGGTCAGTTCGTTAGGCTCAACCCGGAAATTTTGGATAGCCGCTGGATAAATGGAACCCAGCAAAAGAGAGGCGATAATCAACGCTCCTGCAGCCATGGGCAGGCTTCGGGTACTAGGCTTGAAAGATTTAAAAATAAGAAATAATGCAAGGCCCAGTGATATGAACATCAAAACCCTAAGCATCGGGATCTGTACGGTCACATCGGTATAACCGGCACCAAAGGCAGCTCCTCGAGGAGAAAACAGCATTTCATAAATTTTTAGGTGGTAGTCATAAGCTTTAAGAAGGAAAAAGAAGGAAACCAGCAGAGAAAGATGCTTTTTACCCTCCAACTGATTCCACCAGCCGGTTGGGGAGGCTTCTGGAGACATGCTTATGGTGAGATAAAGACCTCCTATGGTAATAATGGACAGAACCAGCAGTGAGGTTAGATAGTCTTTAACCAGGAGAAAAAAGGGCAGCTCAAACATGTAAAAACCTACATCCCGGTTTAAAATAGGTTCGGTAATATCAAAAGAAGTGCGGTTAACATATTGTAACACGGTCATCCATTGTTCACCGGAGGCAGCAGAAAACAGTAGAGCTACCAGTCCGCTGGCTCCCAAAGCCAGTAAAGTATAAGTTTTTGGGACTAAAAGATTCCCTATTTGACTTTTGAAAAGTTTGTGCCGGAGCATCAAGTTGGACGGGTTTAGAACGGCATTTCGGGCCAGCATTAGATTGAGAAACAACACACCAAAAATTCCTAAAAAATAAAGTACACTAATTCCTATCTGACTAAAAAGGATTGTGGTAAACACGGACCCGTAATCCAGGCTTTGAAACCAGAGTAAGTCCAGATAAAAGCGGTTTAATACATTAAAAAACACGAAAAGTAAAGCCAGTGCGATAAATATTACGTATTTTCGTTTCATGGTTATTCTCCCCTCCCGGAGCAATAGTATTTTTTAAATGAACTGCCAGATAAAGCGATATGAAAGCCGAACCGATTATGACAAGAATATAGCTTTTTTAGAGGAATGTAACCTTAGCAGTCACATTTATAATATAATATATTATTCTATCAAATTAACAGTTTCCCTCTATTAAAATTTTGTGTAAAGAACCAAGGGCAGTGCCAAGGGAACGGTTCTTCTAAATAGTTAGTCTTCTGTATCCGATAGCAATTGGGTGGCTAAAGCTACACGGTTATGTACATTCATTTTACGCATAATATTTTGTATGTGAAATTTTATGGTATTTTCACTCAAAAAAAGATTAGCAGCTATTTCTTTGTTGGTCAAACCCTTTGCTACTAATCTTGCGATGTTTAACTGCTGTTCAGTTAACTGGGGAGTACTGGAATCTTTTCGCGGAACTTCCTTGACTTTCTCAATTAAGTGTTTTGCTACTTGAGAGTCTAATATTGTTTCCCCTCTGACTACTGCTTTTATTGAACGTTTAAGCTCTGCGATTCTTACATTTTTAATTAAAAAACCCTTTGCCCCTGCCATTACTGCCCTTACAATAGAATCCTCCTGTTCAGCATATGCCGTTAAAATAATTATACGGATATCAGGATAACGCCTCATTAGTCTTTTGCAGATATCGATACCGTTTTCATTGGGCATACGGTCATCTAAAAGAATTACATCCGGGCATACATTTTCTAACAGCTTAATTAGTTCATTCCCATTAGCCGCTTCTCCGATGATATTAAAACCAGGTTCACACTGCAGAGTTAATTTAAGTCCTTCCCGTACTATTTCTTGATCATCCACAATTATCAGTGAAATGTTTCCCGTTTTAATCATCCCCTTTAAGTGGAATTAAAACAGATACTTTTGTACCCCAATCGTTTACCCTTTTTATTTCCAGGATTCCATTTAGATAATTGGCTCGCTGCATCATATTTTTAAGTCCAAATTTTTTATTTTCCTGGTATAAGTCGTTCAGGTTATTATCAGAAATTCCTATACCATTATCAATGATTGATAATTCTAACTGTTTCTTTTTAAATATTAAAATAATATCTATCTTAGTGGCTGATGCATGCTTTAGAGCATTTACTAATGCCTCCTGGGTTATGCAGTATACTATGTTATGTAATTCCATCGGTAGTGTAGGTTCTATACCAGTAATATCTATAGTAATTTGGGCAGAACCAACCTGATTCAGGTCCTGTACCAGTTCTATTATACTTTTGCTTAAAGTATGATTTGTTTTCATGGAGGAGAATTCATAAATAACTTTTCGTATTTCCTGGCTCGCTTTATCTACCATTGAATCTAAAACTTGAAGCTTATTATAAACGGAACATCCGGGAGAAAGCTGGTTGTAACACCAGTCAAAGTGAAGCCCTATAGCGAATAAAATTTGCAGTACATTATCATGCAGGTCTGCGGCAATTCTATTTCTTTCTCTGTATAGAGTTTGCTCCTCTCGAACACGGGACAGCATATCGTAAATATTTTTTAATTCCCGGTTTTTTTGCTCCAGATGTTCCTTCTGCAGGCATTCTGCCTCATAGTGTTTTTCTGCTTCTTGTTTTAAAAACAGTGTGTCCTCAAAAAGCTTGGCGTTTTCTAACGCTATGGCAGCCTGATTACCTAGTATTTGTAGTATGGACTGGCAGGCATTATCATGTTTGTACCGTTTATCAAAAAATAATAAAATTAGACCTACTGTTTTTCCACTTGCTCTCATGGGAAAGGCTACTAATTCTGTTAAACCATAGCGTTCCGGTAAAAAACTTAAGGTTGCTTCATCTTTAAGATTTTGATAATGTGTGCCCAGAAAGCTTAAAAAATCTTCTCGATCAGTTTTATTAAACCAGGAAGAAAAATGGGTTTCTAATATCTTCTGTTCTTTGCAAGGTTCGGGTACGTGTATGCTTATGAGTCTTTCATGATTTACCATCATGATTATATACTGTGCATCGGATACCTCCAGAAGAGATTTTCCCAAAGCCTGTATGAGGGGTTCAACCCCCTTATGCAGCATCAGCAGGTTGTTGGACATCATTTCCAGGGATTGGATGGCTTTTTTTAAGCGAATGCTTTCCATCTCTAATTTAGCTATACTTTCTTTTAACACGCTGTAATGAGTTTTTCCAGAAGTTTTAACCCCACTCAATTTTTCCAGAGCAGCCGTTTTTATGTAAGCTGCATTCTGGTAGCTGTTATCCCTGGTTTGACTAAGTGTTTCCGATACATTCAGCTGATTGTTTTTAATGAGGCGAAGAGTCTCTAATACTTTCAGTTGTTTATCACTCTGAAAAGATGTGGGGATAAGATTCTCATTTTTACCGGTGTCCTGTTTTTTGTTTTTATCCGGTTTAGATAGCCCGGAGGAACAATTCCCGGATTTCATCAGGTCCAGCCTCCTTAGGATTGGTAATCAATACTGCATCATTTGCAGCTTCTCTACATAATATATCGAGGCAGTCTTCTGTTAGATTGCAGCCCAAATCAGAAAACTTCTGATTAATGCCTACTTCTTTTGCCAGGGTCCTTACAGTCTCAACAGCACTGAGAGCCGATTCTCTAAGACTTCGGTTTTGAGTTGGCTGCCCCAAGGCCTTGGCAATTTCAGCAAACCGCTCAAAACAGGCCGGTAAATTGTATTCCATTACATAAGGAAGCAGTACAGCGTTTACTTTACCGTGGGGAAGATCAAACATTCCTCCAATTTGGTGTGCCATGGCATGCACTGCTCCGATTAAAGCATTTGAACAGGCTGCTGCAGCCAGAAGGCTGGCCTTGGCCATGGCATCTTTAGCCTTAAGATTGGTTTTACTGGAAACTGATTTGCTCAGGTATTTTGAAATCAATTTGATAGCGGCTAATGCATATGAGTCTGTTAAAAAATTTGCGGCTATTGAAACATAGGCTTCAATAGCGTGGGCCAGGGCGTCCATTCCTGTATTAGCCGTTAATTCTGGATCTTTTGTGGTTAAAATTAGAGGGTCGGTAATAGAGATATCCGGGATTAGGGATTTGCTTATTAGAGACATCTTAATCTGGCGCCTGCTGTCCGCAATGATAGCAAATTGAGTAATGTCTGCACCTGAACCTGCCGTTGTGGGAACCATAATCATGGGAGGAAGGGGGTTGGTGATTTTGTCTACTCCTTCATAATCATGGATAGTTCCCGGGTGAGCAGCCATTACTGCCACTGCCTTAGCTACGTCCATTGGGCTGCCTCCTCCAATGGCTAAGATAGAATCACATTTTGAATCCTTGTAGGCAATTGTAGCCTGTTCTACTTCATAATCTTTAGGATTAGGAGTGAGATTGTGCCAAATTTCAAATTTTATTCCCGCTTGTTTAATTTGTGGTACAGCAACATCTATCCAACCGGCTTTAATAATTCCAGGATCTGTTACGAGAAATACTTTTTCAGCCCCTACCCGCCGGGCGCAGTTGCCTACCTGCTGGATAGCCAATCTTCCAAAAACAATCTCGGGGATTCTAAACTCTCGTATAAATTCCAATTGGACCACCCTTCCCAATATAAATTTAAAAAAATATTACTGTGCTTGTCTTCAAAGGAATGGCTGTGCTTTTATAATAAACATGGCAGTTTTATTCATTCCCCTGTGTTTATAACTTAATATTAACGTAAATAAAGCTTGTCAACAATAGTAAATATTTGTTGATATATAAAAAATCACTGCCGATGACCGTTATGAAAAGTATCAGCAGTGATTATCACTACAGCAATAAATTTTCTATTCTGCTTTACCGCAAAGCCATAGTTGACAGTTCCATCGGCTTCCCGAGGGACTCTGCTGCGTTTCGGGTAACCGAAATGTCCAATGGCACACGGATATTAACAGTTTTCGCTATAGACCCCCATGCCGCCCCCTGCGGCGGCGGCACCAAGGGAATGAGGAAAACATTTTATGAGTCAAGGAACCGTCCCCTGACTCATTGACTCATTGACTCATTGACTCATGATTTTTTATGGAAGGGTAAGGGATCAAGTATACACTATTTATTCATCGGTAGTAGTATATCTGCTCACTTTTTTTAGGAGGAGGAGCAGAGGCAGGAGTTCATGCCTTTAAAATCCAACAATATGAAAATTAAAATAGGTACCGGTATACTCTCGATATGAAAGAGCCCTTACCCCGGGTAAAAACTGATGGGATTGTTAACAATTAGATAATAACAACAGGCTTAATTAGGTCACGGGGTTTATCTTTCATCATCATCAGAGCTTCTTCTGATTTTTCTAAACCATTAAAAACATGGGTAACCAGTTTACTTGGGTCTACTCTGTTATTTTTAACCAGCTCTATCATTTTTTCCATTCTTAAACGTCCACCGGGAGTTAACCCACCTCGGATAGTCTTGTGGGCCATGCCGCAGCCCCAATCAAGTCTAGGGATGGGAAGAGTATCCCCTTCTCCAAAATAGTTAACGTTACCAATTGTTCCTCCGGGAACTGTTATCTTAACTGCGTCAGCCACAGCACTGGGAGTTCCCCCGGCGATAATGGATGCATCAACTCCTTTATTACCTGTCAATTCCATAATCTGTTCCACAATATCTCCGTCCTTGTAATCTACTACATCAGTAGCACCATAAAACTTAGCTGCCTCTATAGTAACAGGCCTGTTGCCAACTACAATGATTCTTCCGGCACCTCTTAATTCTGCACCGGCTACACTCATTAACCCTACTGGACCGATACCCAGAACAGCTACGGTGTCTCCCAGTTGAATATCAGCCAGCTCTGCACCGTGAAAGCCTGTAGTCATCATATCAGGCATCATAGCCGCAACTTCCAAAGGAATATCATTGGGGAGAACAGCAAGGTTCATGTCTGCATGGTTTACATGAAAGAATTCTCCAAATACGCCGTCTTTAATATTTGAGCATTTCCATCCGGCCAGACAGCCTCCCGAGTGCTGGTGAAAACCTTTTTGTATTTCTAAGGTGTCCCAATCAGGAGTAATGGCAGGAACGACTACCCGGTCACCGGGCTTAATATATTTTACTTCACTTCCTACCTCAACTACTTCTCCTATGGCTTCATGTCCTAAAATCATATTGTTTCTTTCCCCAATAGATCCTTCCCAAACGGTATGAACGTCTGATGTGCAGGGAGCTACAGCAAGCGGCCGACAAATTGCGTCGTATGGACCTGCTGTGGGCTTATCCTTTTCAATCCAGCCAACTTCACCGATTCTTAACATAGCAAAACCCTTCACTTTTTAAAACCTCCCTATTGTTTTTTATTGCACTCTTTATGTGTATAATCTTAGCGCTGGCCTGTAATTATGTCACCATGAAGAAGTATAGTCTTTAGGATACATGATATAGTAGTTTTTACACTTATTTCTTACTATACGAATTTACAGTTCTCGTAATTTCCTACCCGATTAGATAGTGTGCTGCTTAACCCGTATGCTTTTTCTTTTCAATCAAAACCCGTGTCATTTCGTGCCAGGATTCAATTGCCGTATAATAGGCCTTAATTCCTTTTTGTGTCAATGTATATACTTTTCTTTTCCGTCCTGCAACTGTACTAATACTACAGGTAACGTAACCCTCGGACAAAAAGTCATTCAGAACAGGATAGAGCGAACCTTCTGACGGAGAACAATTTCCATCAGTCAGCTGTGTAATGAACCTGGTTATGACATAACAGTGCAATGGCCTGCCGTAAAGTACACGGAGAATTAAAAAACGGGAGAGACCAATTTTTAATAGTCCGTTCCAGTAACTTTTGTCAAGATAGTTTCCCATATTATCACCTCCCTGTAATCTTTAACTTTTCATGTTTAGCCAAAGATGTGTAAATAGTGAATTTTAACGACATAATTCTAGCAATTAGGACATCCTTTGTCGCCATGAAAGGGTGTAGTATTTAAATACTAAATATAGTGGTTTCTTTGTATTCTCATTTTACTGTTCAGTTTTATTTCTTTCGTTATTTCACTACCCGTTCAGGTAAGTATTAGCGTACGTTTATGTACATGAAAAACCCTTTTATACCGGGCATAGAATGTTTGACAAGGGTATTTAATCGTGAGATAATGGTTAAAAGTTTGGTGGTCATCAAAGATGCTGCAGTGTAAGGGGGGGTAGGAACATGGAGGATAAGGCAAAAATATTAATAAAGAGGTTATCTGAGCTGAAAGATGAGAGAAATGCCGTTGTTTTGGCTCATAATTATCAAATAGATGAAGTTCAAGACTGTGCGGACCATGTGGGGGATTCTTTTGAGTTAAGCAGGATTGCTGCAGAGACCCCGGCACAGGTGATTGTGTTTTGCGGTGTACATTTTATGGCGGAAAGCGCTAAGATTTTAGCGCCAAACAAGACGGTGCTGCTGCCGGAAACAATGGCGGGCTGTCCTATGGCGGACATGGCAGTGGCCGAGAAGGTCAGGGAAATGAAAGAGAAATATCCTAAGGCGGCAGTGGCCTGTTATATCAATACTTCGGCTGCGGTGAAAGCAGAGTGCGATGTTTGTGTAACTTCTGCCAATGCTTTGAAGGTGATTAACAATTACCCTGCAGATGAGTTTATTTTTTTGCCTGACCAGAATTTGGGTAATTATGTTGCCGGTAAGACCCAAAAGAAAATTATATTATGGGATGGTTATTGTATAACCCATCACCGGGTTACGGCAGAGGAGGCCAGGAAGGCCCGGGAAGCTATTCCTGGGGCGTTACTTATGGTTCATCCGGAATGTCGTCCGGAGGTAGTTGATCTGGCAGATAAAGCATTGGGTACCGGAGGGATGCTCCGTTACGCTGGGGAATCCCAGGAAACCAAGTTTATAGTGGGGACGGAGATGGGTCTTATATATCGTTTGAAAAAGGAGAACCCCAGTAAAGAATTTTACCTGCTTTCGGCAGGAATGATTTGTCCTAATATGAAACTAACGAATCTGCAGAAGGTGGTTGACTCTCTAGAAAATATGTCGCCGCAAATTGAAGTTCCGGAGGATATCAGCACCAAAGCTAAGATCTGTCTGGATCGTATGATGCAGTATTCTTAAGAATTAAAGGCCTTTCTTGGCTCGGGCCAGGAAGGCTTCTTTATTTTTGGTTTATAAGAGGTGTATACTATGTTTCCAAGGTACCTGGTTAATTTTAATCTTTCCGAACTGGAAACTCGAACCAGTGATTTTTTAATCATTGGCGGGGGAGTGGCCGGTCTTTTTACGGCTGTTAAGTTAGCCTCCTTAGGAGAGGTTACGGTGATAACCAAGCTTTCTTTGGATGAATGTAATACTTCCTATGCTCAGGGAGGGATCGCTTCGGTTATTAGTGAAGATGACAGTACCCTCCTTCACGTAGAGGATACTTTACAGGCCGGCGCCGGGATTTGCAACGAAAAGGCAGTGAAAATTCTTGTGGAGGAAGGCCCCTCCAGGGTTAGGGAATTGATTCGAATGGGGTTAGATTTTGACCGGACTAACCAAAATTATGCCCTGGGTAGAGAGGGCGCTCATTCCAAAGACAGGGTTCTTCATGTGGGAGACTGTACCGGCCGGGCTATTCAGAAAGTATTGATGGATACGGTTATATCTAATAAAAAAATAAATATAGTGGAAAACTTGTTTGTCATTGATCTTTTGACGGACCGGGACCGCTGTGTGGGAGCCCTGGTTCTTAATTTAGAGAAGAATCGGATAGAGGCCTACCTTTCCAAATATGTGGTGCTGGCCACCGGGGGGATGGGTCAGCTCTTTAATAGAACTTCAAATTCTGATGTAGCAACCGGTGACGGTGCAGCCATGGCTTACCGGGCAGGGGCTGAGGTGATGGACCTGGAATTTTTTCAGTTTCACCCCACGGTGTTTTATCCCACGAAAGGCAAGCCATTTTTAATATCTGAAGCGGTACGGGGGGCCGGGGGTATTCTTCGCAATGAAGACGAGGAACAGTTTATGATACATTATCATCCTATGGCGGATCTGGGCCCCCGGGATGTGGTTACCCGGGCCATAACCAGTGTGCTTCGGAAAACTAAAACCAATAGTATTTATCTGGATTTAAGGCATATGGGAGAAGACTATATTAAGAAGCGCTTTCCTAACATATACTGTACCCTTAAGGATTATAATATAGATATAACTAAAGATTTAATCCCAGTGGTACCGGCAGCCCATTATACCATGGGAGGAGTAAAGACCAATGTTTTTGGCGAAACCAATATAAAGGGTTTATATGCCGCAGGGGAGGTAGCCTGCAATGGTGTCAATGGAGCCAACAGATTGGCTAGTAATTCCCTGCTGGAGGGCCTGGTGTTTGGAGAACGGGTAGTGAGAAAGATTAAGAGTGACAGGGAAAAAGTCTCATTTCAGCCTTCTTCTATGGAAATAAAGTGTCTGGAAACAGTTGATGCCGCTGATTTAGAGTTGGATATTCCCGCCGTAAGAGCCATGTTAAAGGAAATTATGTTTAGTCGGGTGGGAATTATTCGTTCCCAGGAATCCTTACAATCAGCACTGGATTTTATCAGCGAATATGAAGGTATTTTTGGTAATAAAGATTTAAATCAAAAAGGTTTTGAGTTAATGAATATGTTTTTAGCTGCGGCAATAACGGCCAAGGCTGCCCTGATGAGGGAGGAGAGCAGGGGAGGACACTTCAGACAGGATTTCCCGTCTCAGAGAAAAAAATGGCGGGGGCATCTGGTGTTTTCACTATCCAGAGAAAGAAGGGAGGAAGTGAATTGGATAGAAACCACGTGGTAAGAGAAATAGTAATCAAGGCGTTAAAAGAGGATATAGGAAAAGGGGATATTACCACTGAGAGTATTTTTACCCAGCATCATAACAGCCGGGGTCAGATTGTGGCCAAAGAAAAGGGGATCATCGCCGGCCTGGATGTAGCCAGAATGGTTTTCAGCCTGGTTGATCCTGCTGTGAAATTGATTGCTAAAATGCCCGATGGCGAAGAGATAAAAGATATGCCTTTAGTGGTGGCAGAAGTAGAAGGTCCAACCCGGGGGATTCTCCAGGGAGAAAGGGTAGCTTTGAATTTTATCCAAAGGCTTTCGGGGATTGCCACCCGAACACGAAGGTATGTTGAGGCGGTAAAAGATTATCCAGTTAGAATTACGGACACCCGGAAAACTACTCCGGGTTTAAGAATCTTAGAAAAGTATGCGGTTTCAGTAGGGGGCGGGATTAATCACCGTTTTGGGCTTTATGATACTCCTATGATTAAAGATAACCATATTATAGCTGCGGGGAGCATTCGGGAGGCCGTTAGAAAAGTAAGGGAGAAGGCTCCCTTTACGGTTAAAATAGAGGTAGAAGTCAGCAGTTTAGAGCAGGTTCAGGAAGCCCTGGCAGAGAAGGTGGATATCATTATGCTGGATAATATGAGCCTGGATATGATTAAGGAAGGGGTTTCCCTGGTGAATGGGCAGGCGCTGGTAGAGGCTTCAGGAGGCATAACTTTAATAAATATTAAACAGGTGGCAGCTGCGGGAGTAGACTACATTTCAGTGGGAGAACTTACCCATCATATCAAGTCCCTGGATGTCAGTATGGAATTGTAACAAACACTTAAATAAACATCAACCAATAGATTATTAAAAATTTTTTTTAAAAAATAGTATATATATACTTATTTCGGGACAATATATTATCAGAGCCCGCGACAGTAAAGTTAAACTTCCAGTTCTTGAAAGTTAATTCTTACAGTTTCTTGGGAGTTACTTTAAAACTTTAAAACTGATCCATACTTTATAAGTCCCTGGATTTAAGTTTTTAAGCCAACTGTATCGCGGGCTTTTATTATTGTGTTTCTTTAGTAAAAATGTAGAACCCAGCTTTAGTTAATTAATTCAATTCCATAATTAGAACTTTTTCTTCAAAAAATACAAAAAAATAGCAAAAAAATCACTGCAAACAAGGAAAACCAGAATCAATTGAAGAAGTATTATCTCCTTAATATATTAAATCTTACTTTATTGAAGACAAAATAAATTTTACTTCGAGGTATTTACTTATGTTTTTCAATGTATTTTCCCTTCCGTTATTTGCATCGGCTGTAGTTGCATTTTTGCTGGTCCTTTTTTCCTGGCGCTTTAAGGAAATTAATGGTGCAAAATACTTTATATTTCTTTCCCTTGCCGGTGTTATCTATTCCCTGGGCTATGCGTTGGAGATTTCTACCCAAACCTTATGGGGGTCTTTATTTTGGCTAAAAATACAATATATAGGCATTACCACACTTCCAGCTTTTTTGATCCTCTTCACTTTAAGTTATACCGATAGAGACCGATGTATCACCAGGCCGTTGTTGGCTGTATTATTCTTTTTATCCCTGTTTTTTATGGTTTTGGTAGTCACCTTAGAAAATCATGAGTTTTATTATCAGTCTGTTCAATTGAATGTACAGAGTCCGTTCCCGGTTATTTCTTTTACTAAGGGCCCCGGTTATTGGATGTATATTGTTTACATGGGAGCTGCTTCTATTTTCAGCTCTCTTTTACTATTTCAAATGTGGCTGCATTCCGTTTCTATGTACCGCCGCCAGATTGCTATTGTTCTCATAGGTTCCCTGATTCCCTGGGGGGCAAACCTGGTTTATCTATCATTTATTAACACCTGGTTTTTGGATTTTACCCCCTTTGCATTTACTTTTAGCGGGATTTTGTTTTTTATAGGCCTTTTCCGTTACCAGCTATTTAATCTGGTGCCAATAGCTTCTACAGCTTTATTTAAACAAATGTCTGAAGGAGCACTGGTTTTAGATCAGCACAAGAGGATTGTGGATTTTAATCTGTCTGCTGCGAAATATCTTGGGTTAACCGTAATTGATAATGGAAAATTATGGGAGGATGTATTGGCCTGCTGGCCGGAACTATTAAGTGAGGGGGAAGATTTATTTATAAAAAATCTTGTTGAAGTGCAGAGGAATAAGGATGGGAAATTATGCTGGTTTGAATTAGAGTCTTTTCCCCTGAAAGATAACTCTGAAAAAGTAATTGGGCAAATGCTGGTTATGAAAGAAATTACAAACCGTAAAAATGCGGAGAAAGCTTTGAAGGTTTCTGAAGAACATTACCGTATCCTGGTGGAAAATGCCAATCAAGCTATTGTTGTCTACCAGGATGAAATGCATAAATTTGTGAATCCTATGGCAGTAACACTTTTTGGAGGCAGTAAAGAGAAACTGCTTTCTGTTTCTTTCCTGGAATTTGTTCATTCTGAAGACCGAGAAATGGTAAAAAATAGGTATCTAAAAAGATTAAATGGTCAAGATCCTCCGGACAAATATAATTTCAGGATTATCTTCGAAGATGGCAGTTTAAAATGGGTTGAAATAAGTGCAGTTTTAATAGAATGGGAGGGTAATCCTGCAGTTTTAGGGTTAATTAGCGATATAACCGATAGAAAACGCTACGAAGAACAGCTGACATATTTAAGCCTTCATGACCAGCTTACCGGTCTTTATAACTATACTTTTTTTGAAGAGGAGCTCAATCGATTGAGCAAAAGCAGGGATTATCCCATAACGATTATTGCTGCTGATGTTGATGGGTTGAAATTTATAAATGATACTATGGGGCATGACCGGGGCGATAAGCTGTTAAAAATCTGCGCAAAGGTATTAAAGAAGTCTCTACGTGAATCGGATATCCTGGCCCGGGTGGGAGGTGATGAATTTACAGTTTTGCTGCCCCGAACAGAGAATAAAAAGGGAAAAGAGATTGTTGAACGAATACGATTACAGGTTGTCCGTTATAATAAACAGTTCATTCATTTGCCTTTAAGTATTTCCCTGGGTATTGCTACGGCTAAAAACCAACAAGAATGCCTTCGGGAGACATATAAAAAAGCAGATGATTTGATGTATCGCAGTAAGATCTTACATGGGAGCGGTGCCCGCAGTCAGATTATGAGTACGCTTTTGGCTGCTCTGTCTGAGAGGGACTTTATTACAGAGGGTCATACCCAGAGACTGTCTAAGCTTTGTAAAGTTATGGGGGAAATGATGGATCTTTCATCCCGGCAGATTATTGATCTGGTTTTATTGGCCCAGGTACACGATCTGGGAAAGGTGGGGATCCCGGATCATATATTATTTAAAAAAGGACCGCTGACAGAGGATGAATGGGAGATAATGCGTCAGCATCCGGAAAAAGGATATCGAATAGCTGTCTCTTCTCCCGAACTTAAAGAAGTGGCGGAGTTAATCCTTAAGCATCACGAGAGATGGGACGGTAATGGTTACCCTCTAGGTATTAAAGGGAAGGAAGTTCCTGTGGAGTGCCGTATCCTCTCTATAGTGGATGCTTTTGATGCCATGACTAATGATAGGCCTTATCAAAAGGGGAAATCTAAAGAGGAAGCTGTAGAAGAATTGAGAAGGTGTGCTGGAACTCAGTTTGATCCAGAGCTGGTAGAAAAGTTTCTGTCGGTATTAGATTGGTTAATTATAGATGAAGAGATAGACGAAGAGATAGAGGAAGAAGTCAGTTGAACATAAATTAAAAATATTAACTCCAAAAGGATATTTAATTGCAGAAGCTGGAGCGTCAAAATTGTTATAAATTTACATATATAAAAAATTAAGAATATCTGTATATTAAATTAAAATCGGGACAATATAATATTAGAGTCCGCAAGCAGTAAGTTGTCTTCCAGCGCTTTTAGCCTTGCTTGAGCCTCCTGGAAGCTGCTTTTAAGGCCTTTAACATTCTATACTTTATAAGTCCCTGGAATAAGTTTTTGAGCCTGCTGTCTGCGGGCTTTTAATTTTTTTAAAAAAGTTGTATTAAAAATTGTATAATAATTTAGATAGTGGGCAATATAATATCAGAGCCCGTTGATGTAAGGTTTTTCTTTCAGTGCTTAGAAGTTAATCTTTTTAAGCTTCCTGAAAGTAACCTTTAAGGCCTTTAAATGGTTTCATACTTTCACTAGTCCCTGGAATCATGTATATGCCTTTTGCATCTCGGGCTCTTTTTTGCTCTTTTGGATTTTTTAAGGAGGGCTGATTTCCATGGATGTTGAGATTGCCTTGAAGTAGCCGCTTTTAATGTGTTATAATGACTTAGTTGTTAAGACAACAGAAGCTAAAAGAGGTGTTGGTATGAATTATGATTTGGCTGTGATAGGGGCAGGGCCTGCTGGTGCTTCGGCAGCACGAAATGCAGCGTTAAAAGGACTTTCCGTGGTTATCATTGAAAAACAAGCACTGCCCAGGATGAAACCCTGTGCCGGCCTGGTTAGTAAAAAAGCTCTTACTGAGCTGGACTTTGATTTGCCCGAAGGGCTTACTGCTCAAAAAATTAGAGGAGTTAAGCTGGTTGACTCAGTTTTTAACGAATTTACGGAAAAAACCTCAAGAATTATAGGAAGAACGGTTAAAAGAAGTGAGTTCGATGCTTTTCTTACCCAAAAGGCCAGGGAAGCAGGAGCTGACCTGAAGGACAATACCCGTCTTTTGGACTTCAAAGAGGAGGGCCAAAAAATTGTTCTAAACACCTCTCAGGGCCAATTGACCTGTCGGTTTTTAGTAGGTGCCGATGGCGTTTACAGCAGAGTAGCTAAAAAGTCCGGCATCAGAAAAAAATGGCGCCGTTGGGATTTAGGTTTTACTTTATATATGGATCTTCCCCTGGAGGGCCCCGTGGAGGGCATAGATCCCGAGGTGGCTGAGCTGCATTGTGTTTCTCATCCATTTAGTATGGGCTGGTTATTTCACCACGAGAATTACCTAAATATTGGGATTGGCACATCTAAGTTAGTGGAGAAAAAAAGTATTGGTGTTTTCCATAACTGGTTGGACAGGCTTTGCAGAGAAAAGAATCTTCCTTTGAAAGATTACAAAACTCAAGGATATTATCTGCCGGCGGGGGGTTTTAAAAGAGCTATTTCTCAAGGTCAGGTGTACCTGGCGGGTGATGCAGCAGGTTTTGTAGACTCTTTTTCAGGAGAGGGTATTTATTTTGCCTTGAAAAGCGGACGTTTCATTGCTGAGGAGATTATATCCGGTTTGGAGCAAAATAGAATAGAACAGATTGGTTCTCGATATACTAACAGGTGTTACCAGGATTTTTTAAAGGAGTTTCGACTGTCCCTGGCGGTGGCAATTCTTTTGGGCAAAAAAGTAATTCCCTTTCAGTTTGTCCGTTATAACCCATTTTTGGTGCGTTATATAGCCAATATTATGGAAAATACCGGAGGCTATGGGCCAATGTTAAAGGATATTGGAATTAAGTTTCCGCAGTTGTTAAGCCGTTATGCTAAAGGGAAGATAGGGCAAGAAAAATCGTAGGAACAAACTTTGGGACTTAATTAAAATTTGCAATATATTGATAGGATTAACCATAATAGTAAGGAGGTGCTTTCCCTGTTATATGATGTAATAATTATTGGCGGTGGCCCGGCAGCTTTGACGGCGGCAATTTATGCCAGTAGAGCCAAGCTTTCTACGCTGGTAATAGAAAAAATGGTGTTGGGCGGCACAATAGTGATTTCCGAAAAGGTAAATAATTACCCGGGGTTTCCCCAGGACATTTCCGGATACGAATTGGGTAAGCTTTTTGAAGAGCAGGCTAAAAATTTTGGTGCGGAAATAAAATGGAAAAATATTGTCCGGTTTGAGGACAGAGGCGATGTAAAAGCGGCCATAAGTGAAAAAGAGGAGTTTCTGGCGAAGTCTGTAATTATTGCCACCGGAACCAGTCATAAGAGCCTGGGTGTGCCGGGGGAAGAGAATTTTATCGGCAGGGGGATATCTTTTTGTGCTACCTGTGATGCTCCTCTCTTTAGGAATAAAAAGGTTTTGGTGGTGGGAGGCGGAAATGCTGCGTTACAAGAGGCCATTTTTACAACCCAATTTGCAGAGAAGGTTTATATAGCCCATCGTGGCGAAAATCTAAGGGCAGAAAAAGATTTACAAGAGCAGGCATCGGAAAATGAAAAGATTGAGTTTTTATGGAATACAGTGGTGAAGGAAGTAAAGGGAGAAAATCTTTTAGAAAAAGTTCTGCTTCGGGATAATGTTACCGGGGAAGAGTGGATGTTAGAGGTCGGCGGTATGCTTATCTATATCGGAGTTCACCCCAATACCTATTTTCTGGAGGATTCAGAGGTGGAAATGGATGAAGAAGGCTACATAATAACCAATGAAAAGATGGAGACCTCTATTGCGGGAGTTTATGCCGCCGGCGATGTAAGGCAGAAGAAGGTGCGGCAGGTGATTACCGCCGCTGCTGACGGTGCTGTTGCTGCCAACCTGGCCAAAAGCTATTTAAAGAAGAGAAAATCTTAAAATATAAAGGAGGTCAAATTAATGTCAAAAGTATTAGAGATAAAGGACTATAACTTTGAAGAAGAGGTTCTGCTGCATGAAGGGGAACCTGTTTTGGTGGGTTTTATGGCCCCATGGTGTGGGCCTTGTCGAATGTTAGCTCCGTTTTTAGAGGAGTTGGCTGAGGAATTTCAGGGAAAAGTTAAAGTGGCAAAGGTTAATGTGGACGAAAGTAGTTTAACAGCCACCAATTATAAGGTGTTAAGTGTCCCTACCCTGGTCTTTTTTAAGGATGGAGAGATGAAGGAAGTATTGGTGGGTTTTAGACAAAAGGAAGAGCTGCAAGGTAAGCTGAAAGAGTACATAGTATAAAAACTTATATATTATTGTTGATGTGAATTGATGAATATTGGTGTGAATTGATGTATGTTGGTGTGTATTTATGTGTATTAAAGGTAGTATAATGCTAATTTAATATAAATAAGCCCTCCGGGTTATGTTGATGTATAGAATGCCATTATATTCAAAAGATATAAACAATCAACTTGATCTTTGGGGGGTTTTTTATGCGCACAATTTGGAAGGGAGCTATCAGTTTTGGGCTGGTCAGCATACCGGTAAAACTTTTTCCGGCAACGGAGAGGAAAGAAGTAAAATTCAAGTTTCTGCACAACAAATGTAAAAGTCCTATTAAAAATAATAGAGTATGTTCTTCCTGTCAGCAGGAGGTTGGATGGGATGAAATTATCAAAGGTTATGAGTTTGAAACGGGAAAATATGTAGTTTTTGATTCTGAGGAACTGGAGCGGTTTCCCCAGGGTAGATCAAAAACGGTGGACATTGTGGATTTTGTAAACTTAGAGGAGATTGACCCGGTTTATTTTGATAAAACATATTATATGGCTCCCGGTGAAACCGGAGAAAAGCCTTATGTCCTGCTTAGAAACATTATGGAGGAAACCGGGAAAATTGCCATCGCACGGGTGGTCATCCGGACCCGGGAAAATCTGGCAGCCATTCGGGTTCATAACGGGATTCTTACCATGGAAACGATGTTTTACCCTGACGAAGTAAGGAACACTGACCTGGTTCCTGTGGAAGGCCGGGGAATTACTATTCATGAAAATGAGCTGAAAATGGCTCAGCAGCTGGTGGAAAATCTGGCCTCATCCTTTGACCCAGAGAAATACTTTGATGAGTATCGGGAAAGAGTGCTGCAAATTATTGAGGCCAAAGTAGCGGGGCAGAAGATAGAGGTTCCCGAAGCGCCGGAAAAAGCCAAGATTGTCGATTTGATGGAGGCTTTGAGGGCCAGTGTGCAGATGACGGAGGGTAAAGAGGAAGAGAGGGCAGGACTAAAAAAGGATAAAAAGAAAAAACCACCCCAGGGGCGGAAGAAAAAAGAGAAAGCAGGGATTGGCTAGATTATGGAACGTGACCTGTTGGAGGAAAAAATAAAACCCATGGAACCCCATTCCAGAAAGGATATTCCCCTGGGCCGGCAATATCTATATCAGGTAAAATGGGATGGGGTCAGGATGCTGGCATTTATTAGTGAGGGGAAGGTGAGGCTGCAAAACCGGCGGCTGAAGGATCGGACCCTGCAGTATCCGGAGGCCATCCAATTACCTTCTCAGGTGAAGTTTGCTAAAGGGGTTTTAGACGGGGAGATGGTGGTGCTTCGGCAGGGGAAGCCCAGTTTCCCTTCTATATTGAAAAGAGATCTATTGACTCGTCTGGAACGGCTGCAGACACTGACACACACCCTTCCTGCTGTGTATTATATTTTTGACCTTCTTTATATTGAGGGGAAACCTCTCTTTTCATGTCCCTATGAAGAGCGTCAACGGCTGTTACGAGAGTCGGTGCAGGAAAGTGATTTTATAAAGATTACCGATAATTCACAGGAGGGGGAAAAGCTGTTTGCCTGGGCAAAAGAGAACGGTCTAGAGGGTGTGGTGGCTAAAGTGAAAGACAGCCCCTATGTTTCCGGTAAAAACTCACATCACTGGTGGAAAATAAAGGTGAAGCATAAAATTATGTGCACCATAGGAGGTTTTACGGTTAAGGACGGCCGGATCTCATCCCTGATGGCGGGAGCCTATTTGGGACAGGAACTATTGTATGTGGGCCGAGTAGGGACCGGACTAAAAGAAGATGAGTGGAGAAACCTTATGGGTTATTTAATGGAACGACAAATTTCTGAATCTCCTTTTACCAATCTTCCCTCCTCCCAAAGCAGCATTTGGGTGCAGCCCAGCCTGGCCATGTGGGTGGAGTTCAGTGAGTGGACACCACAATTAAAATTAAGAGCACCCTCCATAAAAGGCTTTACCACCGCAGACCCGGAAGAATGTACCCTCCCCTGACACCTTTTTTCGTTATTTTACTATTTGCACTTATGACTTAGAATATTAATTTAAATTACACAAAAATACAGTGAACTCGTTTCAGCAAGCTGAAACATCTGGGAATCAGGTGGAGACTCTACTCCACCAGATTTTAAGCCCCACCTACGCTAACGCTTAGAGGCGGGGGTCCTATACCCTAAAAAAAAGAGATAAACCGGTTTGTTGTTATAGTTTGGTATGCTGTATCAAGGAGCGCAGCGAAGATTTTGAAAGCAGTGAAAGGAGTGATTTTAGTGTCGTAGTGTCAGGAGATTGTCAAGAGAACTGTCCCCCTGGCAATCCCTGGCACTTAACACTTGAAATGTATGGAAAGTTTTTTTGAAGTTAATGGCCAAGAGTTGAGGTTAACTAATTTAGATAAAGTACTCTGGCCCCGTGAGGGCTTTACCAAATCTCAACTGATTAAATATTATCTGGAGGCTGCTCCTTATTTATTGAAGTATTTAAGGAACAGGCCGGTGGTTTTTCAAAGATTTCCCGGAGGAATCCAGGAAAAAGGATTTTATCAAAAGAATTTTCCTTTGGAGGGTCCATCCTGGGTGAAAACTTTTTCCATTAATTCCCGAAGCAGCTCCAAGGTGACCCGTTATATTCTTGTGGAGGATGTGCAGACCCTGGCCTGGTTGGGCAATCAGGCTTGTATTGAAATTCACCCCTGGTTTTCCAGTCTGCAGAGTTTGGAGAATCCAGATTTCGCAGTGTTTGATTTGGATCCTATGGAGGAATCTACCTTTGAGCAGGTCTGCAGTGTTTCCCTGACTATCAGGGACCTTCTGGTGAAGGTGGGGCTCAAGTGTTACCCCAAGACCTCGGGCTCTACGGGATTACAGGTATATGTGCCTCTTAAGCCTCGTTATTCTTATGAGGAGGTAAGGAAATTTGTATCCTATTTTTGTTCTTTAGTTCATGATATTCACCCTCAGATTACTACCATGGAAAGGAAAGTGGATAAGAGACAGGGTAAGATTTACCTGGATTATCTTCAAAATGCCTGGGGCAAAACCATAAATGCACCTTATAGTATAAGACCCCATCCCGGGGCACCGGTTTCTACCCCTCTGTTATGGGAAGAAATCCAGCAGGGTAATATTACATCCTCTTCAGCTTTTCATTTGTTGAATATAAAGGAACGGCTGGAGGCTAAAGGTGACCTCTTTGAAGGTGTGCTGACAGGCAAGCAGAGTATAGATGGTATCCTGGAGAATCTAATGGTTTCAAAATAATTTCAGAAATTTCTATAGACGCACTACATGCTAATGACAGAAATTTCTGAAAACGAAGGTCCATTCAGTTGATTTTTAAGGAAAAAGCGCATATAATAGCTTATATAACGTATACAGGGAGACATAAAATGAACATTTCCCATTTAGAGTTGGTTATAAGGCTAATTTTATCCGTGCTATTGGGTGGTCTGGTGGGGTTTGAAAGGGAAAGGCATAACCGTCCAGCAGGATTTAGAACACATATTTTAGTTTGTGTAGGCTGTGCTCTGGTAATGCTGGTGTCTATGTATGCCTTTACTTCAGAATTAGGAGAAGTAGGCCGGGGAGCCGATCCATCCAGGATGGCCTCACACGCTGTCAGCGGTATTGGTTTTCTAGGGGCAGGAACTATAATGCGCTATGGAAATACTATTCGGGGGTTGACAACGGCAGCCAGCCTGTGGGTGGTGGCCATTATTGGCCTGGCGGTGGGCAGTGGTTTTTATGTAGGAGCATTGGTAACTACTTTTTTGCTTTTATCCAGTCTTTATGCACTGCGGGGAGTTGAGGTTTACCTGGCCCGACAGCAGCGTCTGAGAAAAATGGCGGTGATGGCAGTAGATAAACCAGGTTTGTTAGGAAAAATAGGGGATGCCTTCGGTGAAATGAACATTAATATTCATAACCTGGAAATGGGCCCGGCGGAGTATTTGGAGGCTTATAAAACCAATGTTATCTCACTGGACTTTTTGCTGAAAATACCTTATAAATTAAAAACCCATGAAATGCTTAAGAAAATAGTTCAGATTAATGAGGTATTGGAAATATCCTGGGACGGGGAAGAGGTAGATAAAAGGAATTATCCCTACAGCCGACCTGGCCCGGGGAAATTTATGGATACAGGCGGCGAAGGTGCCCATCTTGACCATTAAATATTTCTTCATTCTTAGCTTAGAAGGCTGCTTCCTCTAAGCTAAGCGGGGCGGGGACGATGTTTTAATAATAAAAATTGTTAAGTAAAACTTAATATTAAATATTTTAAATTAGGGTAAAAAAGGCACAATTCCGTGCCTTTTTTTAGCAAAGTAAAATAAAATCGTATTATATTAGATATAATAGTTCACAAATAGCAAATAATAAGAAATGCGGGGTTTTTTCTATTTGATAATCTTTGAAAATCATATATAATTAAGCTATAAAGGTCAGGGAAGGTCAAAGAATTGGTCAGGGGGTGGTATTATCCCTAGTTTAGTTGACGGTATTGAATATTATTTAAAACAGCTCCTGGCTCTTTCCTCAAAGGATCATATCCTGTTACAGCGTAGAGAGTTGGCTGCAAAATTTAACTGTGTTCCTTCTCAAATCAACTACGTCCTCTCTACCCGTTTTACCATGGAAAGAGGTTATTCTGTAGAAAGCCGCCGGGGCGGCGGTGGGTATATTCGTATAAATAAACTGGATGTAAGCAAGGTTTCAAATTATACCAAGGTGATCAGTCATCTGCAGGAAGAACCCTTGAACAAAGTTCAGGTGACTAATTTTATATCTCGCCTTTCCCAGGGGAAAGTAATTACCCGTCGGGAAGCTAAAATCATGGAAGTCGTTATGCTGGAGTTTGATGCTTTTGGTGAAGGATTGTTTGCAGAGGATATAAAGAAACAATTTTTGTTGAAAATGTTTGAGGCAGTTATGAAAGGGTAAAAAGATCCTCTAACTTTAAATATTTAGCCTGCTTTTTAATAGACTAATAAGGAGTCTTTAATTATTAATGATTTATACTCTTTTTTCGGCGTTCATCTTTTATTTAAAAAAGGATGGGGTTTTAAGCCGGGGGGGAGTTCAACTAAAATTTTAAGGAGTAATTAGTTATGCTCTGTCAAGAATGTCAAAAGAATAATGCCGTTGTCCATCTGACGAAAATAATAAATGATAAAAAGACAGAAATGCACCTTTGTCAGGAGTGTGCAAATAACAAGGGAGAGCTTGAGCTGACTCTTGAACCCAATTTTTCCTTGCACCATTTTTTTGCAGGGCTTCTTGATTTAGAGGGATTCGAAACAACGGTGGATATTCCCTCCAGCACCAAGATTCAGTGTGAGGGCTGTGGTTTAACATATGCTCAGTTTTCCCAGATTGGGCGGTTAGGCTGTGCCAAATGTTATGAGCATTTCGGAGAAAAACTAGGGGTGTTATTGAAGAGAATTCACGGCAGCATTCAGCATACCGGGAAAGTGCCTGAACGTTCAGGTTCTTTAATTAAGGTAAAAAAAGAAATTGAGAAACTTCGGGCTGCTTTACAGCAGAAGATAATGAATGAAGAATTCGAGGAAGCGGCTGTGATCCGAGATAAAATTCGAGAACTGGATAGAGAAGTAGTGGAAAGTGGTGAGAAACAAAATGACTAAACAACATTTTTTGGATATCCAGTCCAGTAAATGGATGGAGGGAACCGGTCCACATTCTGAGATTGTGTTGACCAGCAGGGTTCGTATGGCCAGAAACTTAAAGGAGCTTCCTTTTCCCTGTCTGGCGGAAGGCGAACAAAGGGGGAAAGTGTTAAAAGAGGTTAATAGAGTCTTAGATCATAAGAAAGAATTCTTTCAATTATACAGCCGTGTAGATCTGTCTAAGCTTACTCCATTGGAAAGACAGCTGTGTGTGGAAAAGCATATTATCAGCCCTCAAATGGTAAAGGATGCCAAAAATAGCTGTGTGCTGCTGAAAAATGATGAGTCCGTCAGCATTATGATAAATGAGGAAGACCATATTCGAATTCAATCTATTTTCCCGGGCCTCCAGCTGGAAAATGCCTGGAAACAGGGAGATGATATTGATAACGTTCTGGAGGAAGATCTTGATTTTGCTTTTAATGACCAACTGGGTTATCTTACCTCTTGTCCTACTAATGTGGGAACCGGCATGCGGGCATCTTTAATGATGCATCTGCCGGGCTTGGCCATAACTAAACAGATTAACCGGATACTTTCCGCCCTTTACCAGGTTGGAATGGTGGTAAGGGGCTTATATGGGGAAGGGACAGAAGTGGTGGGTAATATTCTCCAGTTATCCAACCAGATTACCCTGGGGCAGACTGAAAGGGAAATTATTCGAAACTTATATGGTGTGGCAAAACAGCTGCTGGAGCAGGAAGAGGGGGCCCGGCAGGGTCTTTTGAACGAATGTCGGGAAAAGCTGGCAGATCGGGCAGGCCGGGCGTATGGTATTCTCTCCAATGCCAGGATTATGAGTTCCTTGGAGGCCATGCAGCTTTTTTCAGATTTCCGACTGGGAGTTGACCTGGGGCTTTTAAAGCCTGTAGATCTTAAGGTGCTGAATCAGCTGTTGGTTATTATCAGCCCTGCATTTATTCAAAAAAACGAAGGTAAAGAGCTGAGCGATTATGATATAGATGTCAGCAGAGCTGGTATAATTAGGGAGAAATTGGCGGAGGCGGTGCAAGGTTGAGGAATGAGAGAACACACTAAAAAACTATTACATTGCTTCCATATATAGTTAGTCAAAGAAGGTCATGAATTTATATAAACTTATTCGGTGTAGATCAGGTAAAAGTTTATATCAAAATTTGAAAGGTGAGGTGATATCAATGTTCATGTTCGGAAGATTTACCGAAAGGGCTCAAAAAGTACTTTTTCTGGCTCAAGAAGAAGCCAAGAGATTAAATCATAATTTCGTGGGGACAGAACACCTCCTGCTGGGATTGGTGCGGGAGGGAGAGGGTATTGCTGCCAGAGCTCTGCAGAAATTAGGTGTGGATCTGGTGAAGGTACGCCAGGAAGTTGAAAGAATGATAGGCAAGGGGGATAAACCGATACTTCAGAGCATCAGCTATACTCCCAGGGCTAAAAAAGTAATTGAGTTGGCCATAGAAGAAGGAAGAAATCTGGGTCATAATTACGTAGGTACAGAACACCTGCTGTTAGGGTTAATTAGAGAAGGGGAAGGAATCGCCGCTAAGGTGCTGGCAAATCTGGGAGTGGATTTGAAAAGGGCCCGGGTTCAGGTTATGCACCTTCTGGGAGGAGATGCTCAAGGAATGACTGGAGGGTACGAAAAGGGAAGCAAGACTCCCACCGTTGATACCTTCGGTAAGGATTTAACCAAGATGGCTAGGGAAGGGAAATTGGACCCGGTGATTGGCCGTGACAAGGAAATTGAAAGAGTGATTCAGGTATTAAGCCGCCGCACTAAGAATAATCCCTGCCTTATTGGGGAACCTGGTGTGGGTAAAACTGCCATCGTGGAAGGATTGGCCCAAAGGATTACTACAGCCGATATTCCCGAGACTCTAAAGGAGAAGAGGGTGGTTACCCTGGAGCTTTCCGCAGTGGTGGCGGGAACTAAATATCGGGGTGAATTTGAGGAGAGGCTTAGAAAGCTTATTGATGAATTGAGGTCTGCAGGCAATATGATCGTATTCATCGACGAACTTCACACCATAATTGGAGCTGGCGCTGCAGAGGGAGCCATTGATGCTTCCAATATTTTGAAGCCTGCCCTGGCCAGGGGGGAACTGCAGTGTGTGGGAGCTACTACCCTGGATGAATACCGGAAATATATTGAGAAGGATCCCGCCCTGGAGCGGAGGTTTCAACCTATTACTGTAGAGGAGCCCACCAAGGAGGAGGCTCTAGCCATTCTAAAGGGTTTACGGGATCGTTATGAAGCTCATCACCGGGTAGAGATGAGCGATGCTGCCCTGGAGGCTGCAGTTAAACTGGGAGATCGTTATATCACTGATCGTTTTTTGCCGGATAAAGCAATTGACCTGATTGATGAGGCCGGTTCCCGGGTGCGGCTTCAGACCTTTATGCCGCCTCCGGATCTGAAAGAGATGGAAGAAAAACTGGAAACTCTGCGCAATGAAAAAGAGGGTGCAATTAAGGGCCAGGAGTTTGAGCTGGCTGCTAAGCTCAGGGATAGAGAGCAGAGAATGAGGGAAGAAGTTGAGGATTTGAAGATAGAATGGGAGCAAAAAAAAGTGACCGACAAGTCCGTGGTTACTGAGGAGGATATTGCTCAAATCGTATCCAGCTGGACGGGTATTCCTGTGAAAAAGCTGGCAGAGGAAGAGAGTGAAAGATTGCTGAAGCTGGAAGAGGTGCTGCACCAGAGAGTTATTGGGCAGGATGAAGCGGTGGTGGCTGTGTCCCGGGCAGTCAGAAGAGCCAGGGCAGGGCTGAAGGACCCTAGAAGGCCTATTGGATCATTTATTTTCCTGGGACCCACCGGTGTAGGCAAGACAGAACTGGCCAGGGCTTTGGCGGAGTCTCTTTTCGGAGACGAGGATTCTATCATCCGGCTGGATATGTCGGAATATATGGAGAGGCATACCACTGCACGGCTTATTGGAGCGCCTCCGGGTTATGTGGGATTTGACGAAGGAGGGCAGCTGACGGAAAGAGTTAGGAGAAAACCTTATTCTGTAATCTTGTTAGATGAAATAGAAAAAGCTCATCCCGAGGTATTTAATGTCCTGCTGCAGGTTCTAGAGGATGGACGTCTTACGGACGGTAAGGGCAGAACTGTAGATTTTAGAAATACCGTAGTAATAATGACCTCCAATGTGGGAGCAAACCATATTAAAAAACAGGGTACCATGGGATTCAGGCCAGCAGGGGAACAAGCCGCTTATGAGAGCATGAAGGAACAGATCCTCGGGGAATTGAAAAGGACCTTCCGTCCGGAGTTTTTAAACCGTATTGATGAAGTGATTGTATTTCATTCCTTAGCCAGGGAACATCTGAAGGAGATTGTGGTCTTGATGCTGCAGGAGTTGGTGGAGCGTCTCAGGGATTACGATATTGAGCTCCAGACTACGGAATCGGCCAGGGAATTATTAGCTCAGGAAGGTTTTGACCCGGTGTATGGAGCCAGGCCATTGAGAAGGGCCATTCAAAAACATGTGGAGGATAAACTGTCAGAAGAAATGTTGAAGGGTACATTCCATGATAAAGGCGTAGTTATTGTGGACGCCGGGGATGGAGAATTGGTGTTTACCACCGGGGAGAAACCGGAGAAGGTGAAGCAGTAACATTACATTAGGAGGGATTAAAAAAATGGCCCAAGAGGGAAACAAAGACAGTGAAAGTGCTGAAAGGTTATTCCTACGGTCCATTGGCAGAGCTATTGTTACTCTCAGCTATGCCGAAATACTTTTGAGCAAGGCACTGAAGGATTATGGGCTGCAGCAGATAATAAGCTATCCCGATACAGCTTATTATCTTCCTGCCATCCGGACTACTGAGGGGGACGGCATAAGCTGCCTGGGGCAGCTGCCCGTAATTTTAAATGAGATGAGGGCCCGGGTGAAGGAAGGAGAAATTTCCTTTGCCATGTCCCGGCAGGCAGATGAGTCCACAGCCTATGCTCTGGAAATTATTGAAACTATCAAATTTTTAAAGAGTGAGGAACGTGGGGATGCCTGGACAGGCTTTTTAGACGAACTGTAATTTTAGTGGAAATTTTAGGTAGCATGGGTTTATATTGATGGGCCAGTGTTATTTTGGAGTTGATAAATTTATTTGAAAGTTATGGGACGGTTTGAGAGTCAATCATAGTAGTAAAGGTATCATGGGAGACAGGAGAACCGTCCTTATGTTTTGTCTGAAGAAGAAGTTAATTAAAATAATTGCTGCTGAATAATTGTGGTAATTGATCCAGGTGGGAGGCAATTAGTTTGACTTAAGGAGGTGAGGGGCGGCACTAGATTTTTTGTTTTTGAGGGCATAAGGATAAGTCTTGAAGTGGCTTTGTCAAAGAGTCTACCAGGTGAAAGATGGTTTAATCAAATATTGTTATGATTGGTGCAATGTACCAAAATGTGTTTAAGCGAACTGGTTTCAGCAAGCTTAAAAAATCGGGGAATCTGGTGGAGACTCTACTCCACCAGATTTTAAGCCCCACAAACGCTAACGTTTAGAGGTGGGGGTCTTATTCCCTAAAAAAAAAGATAAACTTAAATATACTTAAATGTACATAATTTATACGTTTGACTTATGAATTAAGCGAATAGGTTAAATTGAAGGGAAAATAAGGAGGAATGAGCTAAGTGAGTAAAAAAGCAAAAGACTTTAAAAACACTTCAGATCCAGCGGCTCTGGAAATCCTGGAGCAGATTGAGGACAAGGGTTACGATACGGCGTTTCAGCGGTATCTGGATCAGCAGCCTCAGTGTAACTATGGAAGTACCGGTGTTTGTTGTAGAATCTGTTTGAACGGCCCCTGCCGGATTACCAAGAAGGCTCCTAAGGGTGTTTGTGGTGCCACCGCCTACACCATTGTAGCCCGTGGTATTGCCCGGGCAGTAGCCGGCGGTTGTTCCGCCCACTCCGACCACGGCCGTCATGTAGCGGAGACACTGTTAGAAGTAGCGGAAGGACATGCTAAAGACTATAAGATTACGGATCCCGATAAGTTAAAGAGGGTTGCCGACAGAGTAGGTATCAGCTACGAAGGCAAAGACGATAACACTCTGGCTGCGGAAGTAGCCAAGCTGGCCCTGGAAGATTTCGGAACCTACAAAGGCGTGCCTCCCGTATGGTTGAGCACCACCATCACCGAAGGCCGCATGAAGAAGTTCAACGAATGTAATATCCTTCCCGCCAACGTAAACGGTTCTGTGGTTGAGATTCTCCACCAGACTCACATTGGTGTGGATGCCGACCCCGTAAACATTATCTTCGGGGCACTTAAGACAGCGCTTTGCGACTATACCGGCATGCATATTGCTACCGACTTGACCGACGTGCTCTTTGGAACACCTAAGCCTGTTAAGTCAGAGGCCAACATGGGAGTTATTGATCCCGAGATGGTTAACCTGGTAGTTCACGGCCACAACCCGCTCTTGAGTGAGATGGTAGTAAAAGCTGCCAAAGAAATGAAGGCAGACGCAGAAGCTGCAGGAGCCAAAGGTGTTAAGTGCATGGGTATCTGCTGCACCGGTAACGAAGTATTAATGCGGCAGGGTGTTCCCATTGTGACCAGCTATGCCTCTCAGGAACTGATTATGATGACCGGAGCAATTGACGCCTATGTGGTGGACGTACAGTGCATCATGCCGGGTCTCCGGGCGGTATCCGAGTGTTTCCATACCCGGATTATCACCACATCTTCAATCTCTAAGATTCCCGGATCCTATCATATCGCCTATAACGAAAAGTATGCCATGGAAAACGCAAAAGACGTAGTTCGCACCGCTATCGCTGCTTATAAAGAGCGTAAGCCCGGCGTAGTTAATATTCCTAAGGTTGTTAAAGATGTTATTGCCGGATTCAGCTTCGAAGCCATGATGGATGTTTTTGCTTCCGTCAATAAAGAGAACCCCATCCGGGTGCTGAATGATGCCATTATGGAAGGCCAGGTTAAAGGTGTAGCTTTGATGGCCGGCTGTAATAACCTGAAGGCTAAGCAGGACGATGGCCACAACACCATAGCCAAAGAACTGGCTAAGAACAACGTTTTTGTAGTAGCCACCGGCTGTGCCGCCCAATCTTATGCTAAAGAAGGCCTGCTGAGTTCAGCAGCTATCGATGAGTATGCTGGAGACGGCCTGAAGGCTTTCTTGAAGAAGCTTTCCGACGCCAGCGGCGTAGAGCTTCCCTTAGTATTCCACATGGGTTCCTGCGTGGACAACACCCGTTGTTATGACCTGGCAACCGCCATGGCCAATGACATGGGCGTAGACGTACCTCGGATTCCTTATGTAGGAAGCGCACCGGAAGCCATGAGTGAAAAAGCGGTTTCCATCGGTTCCTGGGTAGTTGCCTTAGGCCTGCCCTGTCACGTAGGAGTATGGCCTCCCATCGAAGGAAGCCCACTGGTAAATGATGTGGCTCAGCTGATTGCCCATGATGTATACGGCGGATTCTTCTACTTCGAAACCGACCCCAACATTGCGGCGGAAAAACTGATCTATCACCTGGATTATCGTGCCTGGAAACTGAAAGTACAAAAGGCTACTGCTGAGAAACTGGGCACCGACCTGATTCATCTTTGGTAATGAAGTAAGTATTGTCAGGTGAACCGATAACCAACATAGATGCTCTGTAAAAGGTGTTCCCCCAATTAGAAAGAGTGGGGAGAACACCTTTTTTGTAATTGTTTTTATTTTGTGACTTATTAAAAAATTTAAATTATTTTTTGGCAGGAAAAAATCCTTCGAGAAGGAAATAAAAATATATATCAGTTAATGTCTTAATTAATTTCAATTTAAGCGCTGCTGCATTAAAAGTAAGTTTTAGAAGGTTAATTTTTAGAAGGAAAAGTTTTGCAAACATTTGAAAAAAATTTTTTAGAAATGTGTTGTATTTTTTGTTCATATTTCTAGATGTTCTGAGGATAAAAGGGGTTTGCAATGATTTGAAAAGTGAATAAAAGAACTTAAAGTAAAAAAAGGATTTCAATTAAATCCGTCGAATATATATCAAGGGTACATGTAATAGGCTCTAGTATTAATCAAAACTATATATACTTTATTATAGGAGGTTTTGCAGAAGTGAAGATAGCCGTATCCGGAAAAGGCGGTGTAGGCAAAACAACTGTAGCAGCAAACCTGGTTAAAGCTTTTTTAAATGATGGTTATAATGTATACGCCGTAGACGCTGATCCTGATATAAGCCTGGGGCAAACTCTTGGTTTCCCCTCGGAGGAATTGGCTAATTTGACTCCCTTAGTTGAACTAAATGAAGTTATTGACAAAAAAACGACGGGTGGAGGGGGCCTTTTCTTTGACCTGAACCCTGATGTTGACGATGTAATTGAAAATTACAGTATTGCTAAGGATAAGGTGAGACTGCTGAGGATGGGCGGCATAAAACAGGGAGGTTCAGCCTGCTACTGCAAGGAGAATACCTTCCTTAATGCTGTACTGAATTCTCTTCTCTTTGATAAGAACGACGTGGTCATCCTGGATATGAGTGCAGGCATTGAACATCTTACCCGGGGGACATCTGATGGTGTGGATACAATGATTATTGTTACTGAGCCCACCAAGGTCAGCGTGCAGACTGCTAAGGTAGTTCAAAAGCTGGCCCAAGACCTGGGAATCAGGAAGATAAAAGTTTTGGGTAATAAAATTAGACATAGCAAGGAAGAGGAATTCATTCGTGCCCAATTTACAGAAGATGAACTAATAGGAGTCCTTAAATTCGATGAGGGCGTGTGGGAAACCGCCATGGCTGAAGAGAAGGGTGTTCTGGCGGAAGAAGAGTTATTACCCAACCTGGAGGGAGTTTATAAAAAAATTCTGGAGGAGGTGAAGATTTAGTAAGTCGGAGCACTATTTTTTTAGGAAACAATGCATGCGTTTTTATAGGACACATTGCATGCGCTTGAAGGATTTTAGTTAAGCGTATGCTGTGATTAAAAAGATTCAAGGAGGTTAGGAAAAACATATGTCTGCTAAAAAAGCAAAAGACTTTAAAAACACTTCAGATCCAGCGGCTCTGGAAATCCTGGAGCAGATTGAGGACAAGGGTTACGATACGGCGTTTCAGCGGTATCTGGATCAGCAGCCTCAGTGTAACTATGGAAGTACCGGTGTCTGTTGTAGAATCTGTTTGAACGGACCCTGCCGGATTACCAAGAAGGCTCCTAAGGGTGTTTGTGGTGCCACCGCCTACACCATTGTAGCCCGTGGTATTGCCCGGGCAGTAGCCGGCGGTTGTTCCGCCCACTCCGACCACGGCCGTCATGTAGCGGAGACACTGTTAGAAGTAGCGGAAGGACATGCTAAAGACTATAAGATTACGGATTCCGATAAGTTAAAGAGGGTTGCCGACAGAGTAGGTATCAGCTACGAAGGCAAAGACGATAACACTCTGGCTGCAGAAGTAGCCAAGCTGGCCCTGGAAGATTTCGGAACCTACAAAGGCGTGCCTCCCGTATGGTTGAGCACCACCATCACCGAAGGCCGCATGAAGAAGTTCAATGAATGTAATATCCTTCCTGCCAATATCAACGGTTCTGTAGTGGAAATCCTTCACCAGACCCATATTGGTGTGGACGCCGACCCCGTAAACATTATCTTCGGGGCACTTAAGACAGCGCTTTGCGATTACACCGGCATGCATATTGCTACCGATTTGACCGACGTGCTCTTCGGAACACCTAAGCCTGTTAAGTCAGAGGCCAACATGGGAGTTATTGATCCCGAGATGGTTAACCTGGTAGTTCACGGCCACAACCCGCTTTTGAGTGAAATGGTAGTAAAGGCTGCCAAGGAAATGAAGGCAGACGCAGAAGCTGCAGGAGCCAAAGGTGTTAAGTGCATGGGTATCTGCTGCACCGGTAACGAAGTATTAATGCGGCAGGGTGTTCCCATTGTGACCAGCTATGCCTCTCAGGAATTGATTATGATGACCGGAGCAATTGACGCCTATGTGGTGGACGTACAGTGCATCATGCCGGGTCTTCGGGCGGTATCCGAGTGTTTCCATACCCGGATTATCACCACCTCTTCAATCTCAAAGATTCCCGGATCCTATCATATCGCCTATAACGAAAAGTATGCCATGGAAAACGCAAAAGACGTAGTTCGCACCGCTATCGCTGCTTATAAAGAGCGTAAGCCCGGCGTAGTTAATATTCCTAAGGTTGTTAAAGATGTTATTGCCGGATTCAGCTTCGAAGCCATGATGGATATTTTTGCTTCTGTCAATAAAGAGAACCCCATCCGGGTGCTGAATGATGCCATTATGGAAGGCCAGGTAAAAGGTGTGGCTTTGATGGCCGGCTGTAATAACCTGAAGGCTAAGCAGGACGATGGCCACAACACCATAGCCAAAGAACTGGCTAAGAACAATGTATTTGTCGTAGCCACCGGCTGTGCCGCCCAATCTTATGCTAAAGAAGGCCTGCTGAGTTCAGCAGCCATCGATGAGTATGCTGGAGACGGCCTGAAGGCCTTCTTGAAGAAGCTTTCCGACGCCAGCGGCGTAGAGCTTCCCTTAGTATTCCACATGGGTTCCTGCGTGGACAACAGCCGTTGTTATGACCTGGCAACCGCCATGGCCAATGACATGGGCGTAGACGTACCTCGGATTCCTTATGTAGGAAGCGCACCGGAAGCCATGAGTGAAAAAGCGGTTTCCATCGGTTCCTGGGTAGTTGCCTTAGGCCTGCCCTGTCACGTAGGTGTATGGCCTCCCATCGAAGGAAGCCCATTGGTAAATGATGTGGCTCAGCTGATTGCCCATGATGTATACGGCGGATTCTTCTACTTCGAAACCGACCCCAACATTGCGGCGGAAAAACTGCTGTACCACCTGGATTATCGTGCCTGGAAACTGAAAGTACAAAAGGCCACTGCTGAGAAACTCGGCACCGACCTGATTCATCTTTGGTAGTCCATTTTATACAGTAATGCAATGGTATGAACATGTAAATAAAAGGAGGAATGAAAGTGTCTGAAGAGCTGAATTTTGAACAGATTTATAATGAAGCAGAAGAGGCGATTAAGGATAATCCCCCGACGCGCCTGTTCCAGCGGGCTATCAATGGAGCAATTATTGCCTGCAGTTACGCTGAAATTCTATTAAGTAAAGCCTTGGCCGAGTTTGGTCCGGATGCAAAAGTAGGTTATCCTGATACCGCTTATTTTCTACCGGTAATACGGTCCCTCAGTGGTGAGGAAATTACTGAACTGGGACAATTACCCCCTATCCTGAACCGGATGCGTGCCCAAGTTAATGAAAGTGACGTAAGCTTTAACATGGCCCGGTTGGCTGGTGAAACTACCGCCTATGCCGCGGAAATTATTGAAACGGTAAACTATCTGAGATATGGTCACAGGCATGTTGATCCATATACAGGTTTTATTGAAGACCCCATTATGAGGAAATATGGTATTTTGATGGTGGACTGGACCATCCCCGGTGAAGCAGTTATCGTGGGTAAGGCCAGGACCTCGGAAGATGCCGGCAACTTAGCCAGGGAACTGATGGGCAAAGGTATGATGAACTTCTTCTGTAACGAAGTATGTGAGCAGGTGCTTGAAGCTAAGGTTAAAGTTGGTAAGGATTTCTTCCAGTTCCCACTGGGCAACTTTACCCAGGTTATCCACGTGGTTAACTATGCTCTCCGTGCCGGTATTGCTTTTGCGGGTATTGACCCCGGCTTAAGGGAACAGCACAGAGAATACCAGCGTAAACGTATCATGGCTTTTGTCCTTCACCTGGGAGAAATTGATGATGTGCAAGTAGCTGCACACTTTGCTGCTATATTCCTGGGCTTCCCGGTTATTTGCGACACTGAGCTGCCCGAAGATCATCAAATTCCAGGCTGGTATGAGTCCCATCCCGATTACGATACCCTGGTTTCCTATGCTATGGAACTTCGGGGCATCAAGATTAAGATTCTAGATATTCCTGTTCCCATCGCTATCGGCCCATCCTTCGAAGGTGAAACCATTCGTAGAGCCGACATGCATGCTGAACTGGGCGGACCCAAAGCCTCCGGTTTTGAAATTGTTCGTTCCGTGGGAGCCGATGATATTGAAGATGGCAAAATTACCGTGGAAGGCCCTGACCTGGATGCCATTGAAGTGGGTGGACGGCTGCCCATCGGAATATGGGTCAAGGTTTACGGCAAAAAGATGCAGGACGATTTCGAAGGGGTTCTGGAGCGCCGTCTCCACGACTTTATTAACTTCGGTGAAGGCCTGTTCCATATGGGTCAGAGGGATATCAACTGGATCCGTGTAAGTAATGAAGCTTTTGAGAAGGGCTTCCGCGTAAGCCATTTCGGTGAAATCATTCTGGCTAAAATGAAGAATGAATTCCCCGCTATTGTGGACCGGGTAGAAATTGGCCTTTATACCGACCAGGCAAAAGTTGATGAACTTTTAGCCCAGGCTAAAGAAGTTTATGCAACCAGGGATCAGCGGTTGGCCGAGCTCAGCGATGAGTCTGTGGATACCTTCTACTCCTGTATACTTTGTCAGTCCTTTGCCCCGGCTCAGGTCTGTGTAGTTTCTCCTGACCGAACCGGCCTATGTGGTGCGGTTAGCTGGTTGGATGGACGGGCTGCTTATGAAATTGATGCCAACGGCCCCTGCCGTCCCATCGATGTCAGTGCGGCTCCCATTGATGCCGAGAAGGGCCAATGGCAGGCTGTAAATGAATATGTCTATGAAAATTCCCAGCGGAAGACTGAAACTCTGAACCTTTACTCCATCATGGAATATCCCATGACTTCCTGCGGATGTTTCGAAGCTATTGCCGCAATCGTTCCCGAGGCCAACGGTGTTATGGTCACTACCCGGGATCACGGTGGAGACACCCCCTGTGGAATGAACTTTTCCACTCTGGCCGGTTCTGTGGGCGGCGGTATGCAGACCCCCGGATTCATGGGCCACTCCAAAGGGTATCTTCTCAGCGATAAGTTCGTCAAGGCTGAAGGCGGCCTGGCCAGACTGGTCTGGATTCCTAAATCCTTGAAGGAACAGCTGGGTGAAGACCTGGTGAAAGTTGCTGTAAAGCAGGGTCTGGGAGAAGACTTTGTGGATAAGATTGCCGACGAGACCGTGGGCACCACCGCAGAGGAAATTCTGGGCTTCTTAGAGGAAAAAGGACATCCCGCTTTAACTATGGATTCCATGTTTTAAAATAGTTTAATTTAAAAAATGTTCCCTGCCTCCTTTATTAAAGGGGGCAGGGATACAATAAATAGGGTTGGGGCCTCATAGTTTAATTTTTTTATGAAAATTATGGTCGACCCCTTACATTTAAAACATCGATGAAATTCATCGGTGAAAGTAAAAAGTCCCACTTTGAGGAAAAGCCTTAAGGCTTGTCAACTGCTGTGGGATGGAATAAAGCCTCCTTAAAGAGGCAGTCCAAAAATGTATTGAAATGGTAATAGTATAAAAATACTAACTAACTACCATTAAGAAAGGAGTCAGAATTATGGGTTTAACAGGTCTACAAATTTTTAAACTTCTACCCAAGACCAACTGCAAAGAATGTGGTGTTGCCACATGTATGGCTTTTGCTATGGCTCTTGCAAACTCAAAAGCTTCCTTAGATCAGTGTCCTTACGTGTCTGATGAAGCAAAAGAGCAGTTAGATGCTGCTGCTGCACCTCCAATCAAGAAGGTTACACTGGGTGCCGGCGACTTTGTAAGGACTATGGGGGATGAGACAGAACTCTTCCGTCATGACAAGAAGTTCTTCAATGAAACCGTTATCGCAATTATGGTAGATGATACTGAGGATGTCGCCGCCAAGGCTGAGTCCTTCGACAAAAAGGTATATGAAAGAGTTGGACTTACCTTCTATACCGATGCTCTTGCTATTATTAATGCTTCCGGAGATGCCGGAAAATTTAAGGCTGCTGTAGAGGCTGCCATGGGCAAGACCAATCGTGTACTGGTATTATGTTCTGAGGATGCCGATGCCATGGCTGCTGCTGTTGAAGCCGCCGCTGACCGTAAGCCTCTGATTTGTTCAGCTACTGCTGCAAACTTTGATAAGATGGTTGAACTGGCCGTCTCCAAGGGTTGCCCTCTGTCAGTTAAGGGAGCTAACTTAGAGGAAGCCGTTGAACTGGCAACCAAAGCTGCTGCTGCCGGTGCTAAAGAAGTGGTAATCGACAGTGGTTCCCGTCAGGTATCCCAAACAGTGGCTGATCTTACTCAGCTTCGCCGTCAGGCACTGAAGAGGACCAAAGGATTTGGATTCCCCGCTATGGCTGTAGTAACTGCAGAAGATCCCATGGATCAAGTAGTTGAGGCAGTTTCCTATATGTCCAACTATGCCGGACTGATTGCGCTGAAGGCTGATGATGATGCCCTTCTGCTGCCCCTGATGGCATGGAGACAGAACCTGTACACAGATCCTCAAAAGCCCATCGCTGTTGAGCCTGGCCTAAAGGAAATAGGTGATGTAACTCCGGATTCCCCGGTTTATACCACCACCAACTTCTCACTGACCTACTATATTGTGGAGGGTGAAGTGGAAGCCAGCAAGGTTCCTTCTTACATTCTTTCTGTAGATACCGATGGTATTTCGGTTCTTACCGGATTTGCCGCCGGCAAATTTACCGGCGATACCATTGCTGCGGCCATTAAGGAAACCGGTTTAGAAGAGAAGGTTAATCATAAGAATATTGTAATTCCCGGTGGAGTAGCTGTAATCAGCGGTAAGTTGGAAGATGCTTCCGGCTGGAAAGCAATGGTTGGTCCAAGGGAAGCTTCCGGTATACCCAAGTTTGTCCGGGAGAACTTTGCAAAATAAATAATAAACGATGAATATAGTGCCTTAAGGCTTTGATATTAAGATTTTAGAAAGGAGAGTTATAATGGCTTTTACACCGTTAAAAGAGAAATACAGAAATAAAGTAGCACAGATTACCCTGGGAGCCACCGCTGACCAGGGCGGCACCAGGACTTCTACCGTAACCATTGGCGGGGAAGAAGCGCTTCCTTTCCTTCATTTTGAAGGAACCATTGCCAACAAGCCGGTAGTTGCTTTAGAAGTATGGGATATTGCTCCCACGGAGTGGAATAGTTGTTTTGACCAGTATTATGGAGATGTTTACAACGATACCGCTGCATGGGCTAAGAAGTGTGTGGAGGAGTACGGCGCAGAAGTGATCTGCTTGAGGTTCAAGGGTGCTGACCCCGATCTTGGAGATAAATCTCCTGAGGATTGTGTAGCTACCTTGAAAGCCGTTCTGGGTGCAGTTGGGGTTCCCCTGATTGTCCTGGGCTGTGGTAAATATGAGAAAGACAATGCTCTTTTCCCAGCCATAGCAGAAGCCGGCGAAGGCGAAAACCTGCTTTTGGGTGTAGGCGAACAGGAAAATTACAAGACCCTGACCGCCGCTGCACTGGGTTATAAACATGCTATCATCGCCCAGTCTCCCATCGATATCAACATTGCCAAGCAGCTGAATATTCTGATTGGTGAGATGAACTTTGACACCTCCAGAATTGTAATGGATCCCACCATTGCTTCCCTGGGTTACGGAATTGAATACGGATATTCCATCATGCAGCGGGCCCGATTTGGCGCGCTGACCGGGGACAAGGCTATGGCCAACCCCATGATTGGAAACGTAGGTTTTGAGGCCTGGAGAGCCAAGGAAGCCAATGCTAGTCAAGAAGATTTTCCTGGTTGGGGCGATCAGGAGACCAGAGGTATCATGTGGGAAGCAACTACTGCTACCGCTTTGATTTCAGCCGGCCTGGGTATTGCTGTATTACGTCATCCCAAGACAGTGGCACTGGTCAAGAAGAGTATTGATGCTTTGATGGTTCCATCCGCCTATTAATATGAAAAAGCATTTTTAAAAAGGAGGTATGTGAATGTTAATTATTGGCGAGCGTATTAATGGTATGTTTAAAGATATAGCCAATGCGATTAGAACCGGAGATCCCACTGCAGTGCAGATGTGGGCAAAGAAACAGGAAAAGAATGGTGCCGGTTGGTTGGACATTAACACCGGACCCGCTTCCGACGACCCGGTAAAACACATGAAATGGTTGGTTGAAGTGACTCAGGAAGTTAGTGACGTTCCCCTGGCATTGGATTCCACCAACTATGATGCTATTGAAGCCGGCCTGGAAATCTGCAAGATTCCACCTCTGATTAATTCCGTTCCTGCGGAGTGGCCGAAGATGGAAAGAGTTTTTGAAATGGCTCAAAAGTACAATGCTGGTGTTATAGGACTGGCCATGAATGAAAAGGGTATTCCTAAGGATGCGGAAAGCAGAGTAGCCCTGGCTATGGAACTGTGTGCCTGTGCTGACGGTTATGGCATTTCTATGGAAGATCTTTACATTGACCCTCTGCTGCTGCCTGTAAATGTAGGGCAGGATCATGGGCCTGAGGTTTTAGAAACTCTTCGTCAGATTAAAACTCTTTCAGATCCTGCTCCCAAGACTACTATTGGACTGAGCAATATTTCTCAGGGAACTAAGAAGAGAGAACTAATCAACAGGATTTGTGCTGTTATGCTTATTGCAGCCGGCTTGGACACTGCTGTGGGCGATGCCTGTGACGATGAGCTGATGGAAGCTATTGCTACCGCTCGTTTGATTATGAACCTGGATATTTACTGCGATTCCTTCGTGCAGGTGTACAAGAACAGGTGGTAAATTAAAAACAACATAATAAAAATAACTCTGCAGGGCTTTCAAGCCCTGCAGAGTTATAATATGGACTTAAAATAGAATTATTATTAAACTATACATACATAATTTTAAAAATTTTTAACCAAAAAGCAGGAATCTAATGTTTATTATCGAAATTAATTACTGTCTTTAAAAATATATTATGCTAAAAGTGAGAGTATCTAAAATCAGATACTCTCCCCTTTCCTAAGAAAGGAGGAATAAAAAGGGAGTATGAATGCCCAAGCAAAGTATCCACCTGCACCAGAAGAAGTGCAATTCAATCCAACGGTACTTGTTATTGGGGGAGGAGCTTCCGGCATTGCTTCAGCAGTAAAAGCGGCAGAAGCAGGATTATCTGTTGTACTTTTAGAGAAAACTGCTGAATTAGGCGGAAAATTTGCTCAGATCTCCAGTATGTACCAAACAGACCTGTCACCATCCCAATGGCTCAAAGAAAAGATTAACGTATTAGAGAAAAACGATAAAGTAGCCATCTATACTAATGGGAGCCTAGAAAAGGTAAAAGGACAGGCCGGCAGCTTTACAGTTACCTTAAATGTTTCTGGAAAGAAAGAAGAAATTGTTGTCGGGGCCATAGTGGTGGCCACGGGTATGGAGTTAAGTTCCAAGATGCCTGTTCCGGAGGGTGCCGACGCAGGTCGCTTTATGTCCCAAATGGAACTTGAGAAAAAGATGGGTGATTTTACAGGAGATTCCAAATGTTTTGTGTTTGTAGTTAAGGAGGACGATTTTCTTTGCGGGATGGCCAATGCTTTAAAGAATTCGCTAAAGTTGAAGAATTCAGGCCATGAGGTTTATCTCTTTTATGATGAGATGAAAATCAGTGAAGAAAAGATGGAAAAGCTTTACCATCAGGCCCGTAAAGAGGGAGTTTATTTCGTGCGGGGGACTCAAAATCTTAAAATTGGCCAGCAGGCAGATAAGCTGACTATAACTACTGTTGACCCTCTGCTTCCCATTAAATTGGCCAAAGAATTAATTATTAATTGTGATTACCTTATTTTCAATGAGGATTTGGTTCCCGGTGCTGATACTAAGAAATTAGCTGAAATACTAAAAGTTACACGGGGGCCGGGAGGCTTTTTCCAGGAGGACAATTTCCATCTGGAGCCAGTAAATTCATTCCGTGCCGGCATTTATTTTGTGGGTGCCTGTAGGATGCCTGATTTCCTGCATAATGTTCAGGAGCAGGCCGGCTCAGCAGTTAATGCCATTTATCAGTTAAGTACTGCTGATGTAAAGAGTTTAATGGATCAAAAGCCCTTAATTGATGTAGCAAAATGTGCTTATTGTCTTACCTGTTACCGTTCCTGCCCCAGAAACGCCATTGAACTGCTATATGGTATTGAAGGAGCTGCCTGGGACGGTGCACCGTATGTACATCCCTATGCCTGTCAGGCCTGTGGAAGTTGTGTTGCAGAATGCCCCAACCGGGCCATCAGCTTTCCTGGATATACTGATGAAGACATGAAGAAACAATTTTCGGGGATAGGGGGTAAGTCATAATGGCAGAATTTAGTCCTTCTATGGTAACTCTCTGTTGTGAGAACTCAGCCTTCTTGGCTGCAGAAAAAAGCAAACTGTCAGGTGTTAAAGCAGTAAGAATCCCTTGTGGGGCCCAGCTGGAACATGTTCATATTCTTAGGGCTTTTAACGAAGGGGCAGACGGGGTCTTGGTAATGTCCTGTTTAAAAGAAAACTGCAAGCACTCTTTCGGAAATGATCGAGCAGAGAAAAAAGTAGCATACGTTAAAGGTTTATTGAAGGATATAGGAGTAGGTGAGGACCGCCTGGCTTATGCTCCTGTAGCCGCAAATAATGAATTTAAATACAATCAGGCAGCACAAGAGATGCTTGAAAAACTCAAAGAAATGGGTCCGATAGAAGGGAAGGTGAAAAAATGATTATTGGTGAAAGGAAACCATTAGAAGAAATATTTAGCAGAACCGATTCTTTTAAAAAGATTTGTGTTTTAGGTTGTGAGACTTGTATAGCTGTGTGTCTAGCAGGGGGTAATAAGGAAGCCCAGGAAACTGCTGAGGCCATTAAAATGCACAGGGAACAGACAAACAATCCAGTGGAAATTAAAGCTTCATCCATACAAAGACAGTGTGAACTGGAATTTGTTGATGAAGTAATGGAAGAATTAAATGAATACGATTGTGTTCTTTCTCTGGCATGCGGGGTAGGAGTACAGACCATGGCTACTAAGGCTCCTGATATGTTTATACTTCCAGGGGTTAATACGTCATTCCTGGGATATCCTTTGGAGCAGGGAGTATGGATGGAAAACTGTCAGGCCTGTGGAGACTGTGTATTGGACAGGACCTACGGAATTTGTCCCGTCACCCGTTGTTCTAAGAGTATGATGAACGGTCCCTGTGGAGGTTCCTCCGAGGGAGTTTGTGAGGTAAGTAAGGACACCGAGTGTGGGTGGGCCCTGATTTATGAGAGGCTTAAGAAATTAGGCAAATTGGAATACATGGATGAAATTATACCTCCGAAAAATTGGAGTACTTCATTCAGTGGCGGGCCTAGAAAAATAGTAAGGGAGGATGTTAAAATTGTTCGCGGGGAGTAACTTAGAGAAAGTATTATCCAACGGTCACTTTGCAGTAACTGGCGAGCTAGGCCCCATGAGAGGCACAGACCTGGGTCCCTGCCTGGAACACGCGGAACACATGAGAAACCATGTGGACGCTTATAACATCACCGACAACCAGACCGCCGTGGTGAGGATTGCCAGCATGGCAGCAGCTATTAAGTTAGTAGAAAGAGGCCTGGATCCAGTCATGCAGATGACAGTCCGGGACAGGAACCGTATTATGCTGCAGGCAGATGTATTGGGGGGAGCCGCTTGTGGAGTAGGGAATTTCCTCTGCATTCAAGGGGATCACCAGACCCTGGGCAGTGAGCCTCAAGCCAAGGGCGTTTATGATCTTGATTCTACACAGTTAATGCGTATGATCAAGAATATGAGAGATGAAAATGAATTTATCAGCGGGGATAAACTGGAAGCTCCACTAAAGGCTTTCATCGGGGGCGTAATAAACCCCTTTGCAGATCCTTTTGAATACAGGGTGGACAGGTTTGCCAAGAAAATTGAGGCCGGAGTTCAGTTTGTTCAGACACAGTGTATTTATGATATGGATCGGTTAAAGGAATACATGAAAAGGGTAGTAGATAAAGGACTTCATGAAAAGTGCTATATTCTAGCTGGCATAACACCCCTGAAGGCTGTTGGAGCTGCCATGTATATGAAGAATAATGTAGCCGGTATCATCATTCCCGATGAAGTAGTCAAGAGATTAAAAGGGGCCAAGGATAAGAAGAAGGAAGGCCTCAAGATGGCTATAGAACAGATACAGCAGATACGGGAGATTGAAGGTTTTAAGGGAGTTCATATTATGGCTATTGCCTGGGAAGAAATGGTTCCCCACATCGTTGAGGAAGTTGGAGGTCTGCTGCCGCGGCCTAAGATTGATTAAACTGCTAGTTTGGAGGGAGACAAATGGGAAAAGATAATGTACTGGTCCTCGGAGGAGGAATAGCCGGTCTAACTTCCGCATTGGAATTAGCAGAAAGCGGCAGCCAGGTCTTTTTGATTGAAAAAGAGGCCGAAGTGGGAGGATATGCAGGCAAATACTGCTGTAAAGCCCAAGAAGACTGCCAGAAATGTGGAGCCTGCTTTGTTGCGCAAGCCATTGATGATGTGAATAACCATCCCAATATCAGTGTGTTCTGCGGATTGAAAATTAATTCATTCCAGTCAACAGGCGATGGCTTCAAGGTAAATTTTGTTAATGACCGCGGAGAAAAGTCCGGTTTTGATGTAAATGCAGTGGTGGTTGCTACCGGCTTTAAACCTTTTGACGCTACTGAAAGACAAGAGTACGGCTACAAGGTTTATGACGGTATTTATACCGCACTGGACCTGGATGAGAAGGTCAGGGAAAAGGGTAGTTTTACCTATGCATTCCCCAAGCCTGTAGAGAGGATTGCCTTTATACAGTGTGTTGGTTCTAGATCCGATAACCCCCAGCAGGATTACTGCTGCAGGGTAGGCTGCATGTATGCCGTAAGAATGGCCAGCATGATCCGGGAGGAACTTCCGGAAGCAGCTATAGATATATATTATATGGATCTGCAGAATTTTGGGAAGGGATTTATGGAATATAAAAATGACTGCATTACGGATAAAAACATCAACTTTATCCTGGGCAGGCCTGCAAAGACATATTTCCACCCCATATCCAAAAAAGTAATTTTAAAACACGAATCACCGGCAGAGGGAGAGCCTCAGGAACATGAATATGACCTGGTATTCCTCTCCATCGGAAGTCAGCCTGGTGAGGATACAGGCAGCATAGCAGAGATATTAAACCTGCAGTTAACTGAAGATAGCTTCTTTATGAATGAAGACAGTTTAAATCCCGGGGTAACTTCGCAAAAAGGCGTATTTGTTGCCGGGGCCTGTACTGGCCCCAGGGATATAGCTGCCTCTATGCAGCAGGCTAAATCAGTATCTTTGAGTGTAATTGACTATCTTAAAAAATAAGCAGGCTAAACGCCTGCTTATTTTTCTTTAAGGGGTTTAGGTGAGGGAATATGGGAATAATTAAAAAGGTGCAGTTTGTAAAAAGTTTAAAAGTTGGAGACAGGGTAGATACATTACTTGCGGTCAGGGAAAAGAATTTACAGCAATACTCTAAACCCAGCCGGGCAGGTGAGAAATTTCTACGGGTTTTTTTATCGGATACCAGTGGGACTATTACAGGTGTTCTTTGGGACAACGCTCAGGAAGTCAGTCAGATATTTAAGGTTGGGGAGGTTGTTCATGTCACCGGGCAGGTCACTGACTACAGGGGCCTACAAATCACGATTGAAACATTGAAAAAGGTTAATATGAAAAACATTGATCCTACTTATTTCCAAGAGGTAGTTAAAAAAAGCCGTCGGGAAATGATGGAAAAAGTCAAGTCTCATATTAATACTTATGTTAATGATCCTTATCTGTGTCGGTTGCTTCAAGAATTTTTAGATGACCGTGATTTTAACTCTCAGTTCATCAAAGCCCCCGGAGGAAGGCTTATCCATCATAATTATGTGGGGGGATTGTTAGAGCACAGCCTTGAGGTGATGGAGATTTGCATTCAACTGCTGCACCTCTATCCTAAATATATGAATTCCAGTTTACTTATCAGTGGTGCTGTTCTTCATGATATCGGAAAAATTAAAGAATACGATATGAACAGTATTTTGTTCCAGTATACGGACCGAGGTAAGCTCATTGGCCATATCACCATGGGAAGGGATATGGTGATGAAAAAAGCTAATAAATATAAACATTTTCCAGAGGATATTAAGCTGGAGCTAGAGCACATGATTTTATCTCATCATGGCAAAAAAGAGTGGGGTTCCCCAGAAATTCCCAGGACCATAAATGCTTTTGCCTTATTTCATGCTGATTTGGTCAGTGCTCGGATGAATCAGTTTACCGGGGTGATACAGCAAAGCTTGGAAAATGAGCAGCCATGGTCAGATTGGAACCGTTTTTTGGAAAGGGATGTATTTATTCCGAATTATCTTAAAGAGGACAGGGATACTTCTCATGAATAATATTTCATTAAGTTGGTAACCTTTTAGGTTAGCTTATTGTCATAAATGTAAAATTACGGCTTTTTGATATGGGAAAGGCCTAAAAATCATCAAAAAATAACTTTTTTAAAAGGTTATTTTTTTTGCATTTTTTAAAAAGTATGTCATAATGGTGAGTATGGGTTTTTAGTGAATTACCTTCTACCATTTTTACCATAAATTTTAGGAACTAGATATTTAAATGTTTTATATAATTAAAGGAAGGATATTAATGTTAACTTGGAGAAGTATAAATTATTGTTTTTTAAGGATAAATTGTAAGGATAAAAGATTGGTGGTGAATTACAGTTGACACAGGCCAGACAAAGAGCACATGAAAATAAAGTTGTTAAATTTCAAAAGGATGCCAGCTATTATTTTGAAAAGGGCACCTTATATTACAAGCGCAATAATCTCGATAAAGCTCTTATGTTTTTTAGAAAAACCATCGAAACCGAACCGGATAATCCTCTCAATCATTATAATGTTGCATGCCTTTTGAGTAAGATGGGTTGTTTAACCGAGGCCAATGAGATTTTTTGTTATATTGTTGAAAAACTGGATTCCACCATGACAGAATGCTATTTTTTGATGGCAGTAAATTATGGGTTGCTGGAAGATTTGACTCAAACACGGATTTATCTAAAGAAGTATTTGACATTGACTCCAGACGGAGAGATGGCATTCGAAGCGGAGGAACTTCTGGAGGCCATTAGTGAAGATGAAGATTTTTATGAAAATTTTAATTTTATTAAAGCGGAACAAAAATTTCCTCCTATTGTTGAAGAGACTAAAGAAAAATTGGTTGCAAAGTATAATCAGAACCCCCAATTTCGTAATAAACTTTTAGATATTTTATACTGCAGAGATGAAGAAATTGTCAGTGACGTTATATATCTTTATGGCTTAATTGGTACTGACGCCGCGGAAAAAGTATTGAGATCTTTCATAAAGAACCCCTGGGTAGAAGAACAGCACAAACAACTGGCGCTGTTGATATTGAAGGAAATGGGGGCACCTGAACCCTATGAGATCTATTTAGACGGAGAGTTATGTCGGGTTAATCTTAAGGAGTATACTGTGGATGCCCCAGAATGGCTGGAGGAGTGGCAGGAGGTCTTGAACTGCACTCTGCATAAAATGAAAGAACTAGACTGTTATGATAAAGAGTTCATTGAGGATGTTAAAGCCATTTGGTCGGATTTTATTAACACTGTTCACCCCGAGGTTCCATTGATTAAGAAACCCATGGTTTGGGCTGCAGGACTAGAATATGCCCTGGTGCGATTCCACTTCCTGGATTTTACCCAAAAACAGATTGCCCAACGTTATGGGGTTTCAAGCTCCAGCGTTTCAAGTAAGTTTAAATTGATCAATGAGGCTCTGAAGTTAGATGTAAAGGCCTATAAGAATGTTTTAAGATATCTTAGAGAAGAAGAAGAGGATTAGAGGCTCTTAAATGAGTCTCTTTTTTTTTAAAGGAGGTAAAATTTAAGTGAAAATTCTTAATTTGAAAACATCAAGAAGAACAGAATTATTAGAGGTTACCACACTAATAGGAAATCTGATAAAGGAGGAAACTGTGGAGCAGGGGGTATGTTATCTTTACGTCCCCCATACCACGGCAGGACTCACAATAAACGAAAATGCAGATCCTTCGGTAGTCAGGGATATTCTCACCTGCCTTAACAATTTAATTCCCTTTGATGGGGATTACCATCATATGGAGGGAAACTCAGCTGCCCACATTAAAGCCAGCCTGATGGGTTTTTCTTTAAGCCTTTTGATTCAAGGGGGGCAGCTGGTGCTGGGGACCTGGCAGGGTGTCTATTTTTGTGAATTCGATGGCCCCCGTACTCGAAAGCTTCATGTGGAAATCATAAATAATAAGAAGTAAGACATAGTACTGCTTCTTATGGACAGAATGATTTTCAATTCTCAAATCTCAATTCTCAATTCTCAATGCATGATAATTTTAAAGAGGGTGAATTTAATGAAGGTGTTACTGATTCAGGCGGAAATAAAAAAGGGAAACCCTGATAAAAATCGGGAAAAGATTTTAGAAATGATGGAAAAGGCCTTGAATCAAAATCCTCAGGTTCTTGTCCTCCCAGAACTTTGGAATACAGGTTATGCGGATAATTATTTGCAGGTGGCAGATAAGGAAGGGCAGTCTACCTTGGGTTTTCTAAGTTCCTTTGCCAGGAAACATAATGTAAACATTGTAGGAGGCTCTACTGCCGATTATAAGCAGGGGAAGCTTTTAAATCGCAGCCTAATTATAAACCGTCAGGGTGAATTAGTGGGGGATTATTCTAAAATACATCTTTTCAGTCTCAATGGAGAACAAAATTATTTTTCTCCAGGAGAAAAAATAGGATTGTTCAAGTTGGATAATGTTTCCTGCGGTATTATGATCTGTTACGACCTTCGTTTTCCTGAACTCAGCCGGGCTCTTGCCCTGGAGGGGGTGGAGATTATTTTTGTTTGCGCTCAGTGGCCCCGATCCAGGATTCATGCCTGGAGAACCCTGGCATGTGCCCGGGCCGCGGAGAATCAAGTTTTTTTGGTGGGGGTAAACCGTGCAGGAATCGAAGGGGAGCAGGGTTTCGGTGGTTCTCTGGCAGTGGACCCCGGTGGAGAGATCCTGGCGGAAGCAGGGGAAGAGGAATCTGTGCTGGCTGTGGAGATATTTCCAGATCAAATTAAATCAGTTCGTAAAGAAATTTACTATTTACGGGACAGAAGACCGGAAATATATTAAATAAGAAGCTGATCTGTCAAAAGGTTTCATATTTCTGTGGATTTTTATTTCCCCCGGCATAACATAAAGAGCTAAAACAATTTTAAGGGGGTATTCAAATTGACAGAAAAACTCTGGGAAAGGTGCGATAGTATTGCAGCTCTGCTCCCAACATACCAAGAGGGGAAAGGCAGGTTGACCAGGGTTCTGTTTTCTGATGGGTCTGAGGAAAAGATAAACAAAACAATAAAAGGAGTAGTTAAAAAGCTGGCTAGAAAGTTTTCTGTGGATCTAGTGTCTGCAGCTAAAGAATATGGTAAAGTATTGGGAAAAAGTAATTTGGTGCCCATACCATTTTCGCAGCATTTAATTTTAGTACCTTTAAAAACCATTACTCCACTTTTACCCGGAGATTCAGCTTACGGGTATTTTAACCTGCCGGCCATTAAGGAGATCAGAAGAACCAGGGACAGAGAATATAAAACGGCGGTAATTTTCCATAACAAGTCTGAGGTTGGTGTATTTCTAAGTTATGAAACAGTATTGAAGCAGTTAAAGAATGCCGAACTGGTGGATAAGCACTACCGCATCAAGCATTTCTGTTGGTTAAGTGATAAGTCTTCTTCTTTGGATACGGGAGAGGAGATAACCCGGAGAGATTTAGTTTCAATACATCTAAAGCTGGATCAAATTATTTCCTTTTTATTTCAAAAAAAGCATTATTAAGGTAGAAATGGAGGATAGGTCAGGGCACAGATGTATATTATGTTTAAGTTATGTTAATTTCATAGAATTTTAAAGAAGGGTTTTGCTGTCCGTATATCGAATAAAACTCAAGGGAAATTATATACTGGTTGGATTGACACGTATAAAAGGATAAATTATAATTTAGAATGTTATGTTATAATTATGTTGAGAGGGTGCTATGGGGTGGGGAGAAAAAAGAAAAAAGAACCGGTTATGAATCTGACCGGACATTTAGATGAACTTAGAAAGCGAATTATCATTTCTGTTATTGCTATTGTCATCGGTTCTATCGTAACCTTTATGTATGTGGATTTGATAAGAGAGACCATCATCAGGCCCGCTGAAGGAAATCTCGTTTTTATCGGTGTAGCGGAAGCTTTTATGACCAATATTAAAATTGCCATTATTGCTGGTGTTCTGTTGGCCTTTCCGGTTATTTTGTATCAGGTCTGGAGCTTTGTCCTGCCTGGTTTAGATCCAAGAGAAAAAAAGTTTGTTTTTGTTTTCGTGACTGCCTCTCTTCTGCTTTTTACCGGGGGAGTTTCCTTTGCATTTTTCGTTATTATTCCCATAAGCATCAAGTTTTTCCTGGGATTTGAAACAGAAGGAATCTCGGCGATGATTTCTTTTGGTAATTATATTTCTTATATTGCCGGGGTAGTTTTTGCTTTTGGCATGGTGTTTCAAATGCCCATAGCTGTTTTTATACTCTCCAAACTGGGGCTGATTTCCTCAGAGTTCTTAAAAAAATACAGAACTCATGCATTGGTGGTTATATTTATTTTGGCGGCTATTATTACGCCACCTGATGTAATTTCTCAGATCTTGATGGCCATACCTATGCTTTTGCTTTATGAAATCAGTATCCTGGTTGCTAAGGTTACCAGAAAGTAATTTTAAAGGAGGAGGTGATACTGTGATAGGAAGATTAGGTACAACGGAGCTTTTAATCATACTAGGGGTTGTCCTGGTCATCTTCGGACCCAGCAAACTGCCGGAATTAGGAAAGTCCCTGGGAAAAGGGATCAGAGAATTCAGAGGTGCTGCCAAGGATATAAAAGACAGCATAAATATTGAAGATGATGAAGAAAAACCTAGAGTACAAGCCAAGCCTGAGCCTGTAAAAGAAAAGCCTGAGGAGTCTTCATCGGATGAAAAGGATTCCACATCTTAAGTTTCAGAGATTTTAAAGATAATAGAGGGGTCAAAATAGTTTTATTGTTAAATAAGTGCTTCTTGCAGTAACCGTAAGGGTTAAACTATAAAAACTGATTGCAATGCTTGAAGGATGGTATCCAATGGGGAAAACAGCAAAGTCTGCAGTTGTTCTTGCAGGGGGCAGCAGTAAAAGGATGGGTAAGGATAAATCTCAGCTCACTCTTGCTGGGATGACAATGTTGGAAATTATTGTTGGGAAACTTCAGAAAGTGTTCGACGAAATTATTGTGGTAGGGGAAAGGGAAGAGCAAGCAGGAAATCTTCCGGTGATTTTTACCAGGGATATCATTGTTAAGCCCGTGAAAAATTCCCTGACGGGAGTCCATGCCGGCTTAACCAGGTCCTCCAGTGATTTCAGTTTAGTGGTGGCCTGTGATATGCCTTTTCTAAATCTTAATTTGCTGCATTATCTTTCTGAATATCCTGTTAATGACTATGATCTGGTTGTTCCCCTGATTAATGATTGTCACCAGTCACTGCACGCGGTGTACAGCAAGAGTTGCGTAGATTATATTGCTGAACATTTGAACAAGGATTATTATCGAATAGGATATTTCATCACCCAGATAAACACAAAATATATTTCACAGCAGGAAATAGAAAAGTATGACTCAGAATTTCTTTCCTTTCAGAACATTAATACCAGGCAAGAGTTTGAAAGAGCTGTTAATCTGGTTAAGGAAAGGCCTGAGTTGGTCCGCCAGTAAAAAAATATGATTCTCCGAGCCGTTATTCCTAAAGGATAATTCCCATGGTTTGCGGCCGATAGGGTAAGAAGGGAAACTTTTTTGCCTCTCGCTGCTTAGAAAGGAGAATTTGTTGTTTTTTTAGTCAACCTGTCTTTTATAAGCAGCTGGTTGACTTTTTATTTGGAGGGGGATGTAGTATGGGAAAATTAATTGATCCATATGGTAGAGAAATTGATTATCTCAGGGTTTCAGTCATAGATAAGTGCAATTTGAAATGTTTTTACTGTGTTCCCGATGATGTTGGTTCCTGTTCTCCTAATGTATCTGAAGTAATGTCTCTGGAGGAAATTATAAATATATCCAAGGCTGCAGCTGCCCTGGGTATCAAAAAAGTTAGGCTGACCGGGGGAGAACCCCTGGTTAGGAAAGATATTGTGGAGATGGTCTCTAAAATATCTCAAATTGAAGGAATTGACGATATCTCTCTGACCACCAACGGAGTTTTATTAAATAAATTGGCACCGGCCCTGGTGAAAGCCGGCTTAACCCGGGTCAATATCAGCCTGGACTCATTAAACCCGGAAAATTTTAAAAAAATTACCCGGGGAGGTGCGTTGAAAAAAACTCAAGAAGGGATTCAGGCAGCCCTTAAGGCGGGGCTTACCCCGGTAAAAATTAATGTTGTGGCTATGAAGGGTATCAACGACGGAGAGATAGAAGAATTTGTGAAGTTAACTGTGGAAAATGATCTTCATGTGCGATTTATTGAGTATATGCCCATCAGTAAGAGCCACCAAAAGCAGTGGGGGGAGTGCTTTATCCCTCTATCTGAGATTCAAGGGCTTTGCGAAAAAATTGGTCCATTGGAGAAGCAGTTCTCTTTTCATGGTAATGGCCCGGCAGATTATTATCGAATTCAAGGAGCCAAGGGATTAGTGGGCTTTATCTCTCCAGTCAGCAGGCATTTTTGCGGCCAATGCAACCGGTTGAGGATTACCTCTGACGGAAAGATTAAGCCCTGTCTTTTCTCAATGGATGAAATCGATTTGATAGAGGCCGGAGGAGATCAAGAAAAAATTAAGCAGCTGTTTCTTCAGTCCCTAAAGTTTCGGCCGGACCCTCATCAGGTGGATAAAAATCCCGACAGCAGGTTCAACTGCAGCAAGAGGGAAATGCAGCAGATTGGCGGCTAGTTTCTATCAATTAACTTGGGGGAGAGCCTTTATCTTTGGAAGATAAAGGTATGCAGGAAGTAAGCTTTAAAATATTACTAAAATAATAACTGAAAATATTATTATAAATACCAGGGGGAATACTTCATGACAGGGAAAGTTGCAGCTGTCTGTACCAGCGACACCAAAGGGGTCAGAAAAAGTAATGTAGGAGAGGCTGTCCTTCAAGAAGAGCATGGCTTTGTGGGAGATGCTCATGCCGGAGGCTGGCACAGGCAGGTCAGCCTCTTGGCACTGGAGAGTGTTCAAAAAATGAGGGATATGGGGTTGGATGTAAATCCGGGTGATTTTGCTGAGAACATTACTACAGAAAAGCTGGACCTGGTTTCTCTGCCAATTGGCACCAAAATGGCATTGGGAGAAGAGGTGCTCTTGGAAGTAACCCAGATCGGAAAAGAGTGCCATAACCGATGTGCTATTTATTATCAGGCAGGGGACTGCGTGATGCCCAAAGAAGGGATATTTGCCAGGGTTCTTCAAGGGGGCAAGGTTTCTGTGGGGAATACGATTAAGGTATTGGAACAGTAAAAGATTTATTATCATCCTCCGGGTTTGATTTTATGCCGAGAGGACGATTAAACAGGGGGACTTAGAAAAGTTGGAACATATTGTAGGTATTAAGGAAGGCTTGTCCGCAATCTTAAAGGATCTTCCCGTTACCCGGGTCACTTCCCGAAAAACATTAAACAGCCAGGGTTATATTCTGGCTGAAGATATTACCGCACCTTTTGATTATCCGCCCTTTACCCGATCTAGGATGGACGGTTATGGGGTTGTTTCCGGTGATTTTAAGAACCTGCCTCCCGGCTGTACCCTGACTTTAAAAATAAAGGGGACGCTGGGGGCCGGAAGTGAATCCAGGGTTAAAATTAATCCGGGAGAAACCGTTAGAATCATGACCGGTGCGGTTCTCCCCCGGGGGGTTGATGCAGTAGTACCTTTTGAAATGGTGCATCAGCAGGGGGGTTATGCCCAATTTACCCAAAGGGTCAAGCCGGGGGATAATATCTCCCCAGCGGGAGAAGATTTTAAAAAAGGCCGGCAGATATTATTTCGAGGAGGCCTGATTCGTCCCGGGGAGGCTGCACTGCTGGCCTCTTTAGGGAAAGCCAGGGTGAAAGTTTATTCCCGTCCCCGGGTAGGGGTTCTGGCTACCGGTGAAGAATTGATGCCTTTGAATAGAAAGAGGGAATTTGGTAAAATTTATAATTCCAACAGTTATATGGTGAGCAGCCAGGTGGCTTTAAGCGGTGGGGTTCCTGTGTATTTAGGGATTGCCGGGGATAAAAAAAATATTACTGCCGGTGTTCTTAAGAGGCAGATGCCGGGGTTGTCTGTTTTTGTTACTACGGGAGGAGCAGCCCGGGGAGAGTACGACCTTACGGAAGAGGTTTTTTTATCTTTAGGTGCAAAAATTTTATTTAACCGGGTATCCATGAAGCCGGGGAATTACATGGTGGCGGCCCGTAAAGATGGTTTCCTCTTTTTTGGATTATCCGGCAGCCCCTCGGCAGCTTTTGTTTCTTTTCAGCAGCTGGTCAGGCCTGTCCTGTGGAGGCTTCAGGGATGCCAAGAAAGCACGGCATCGGAGGTAAATGCTCAATTGGTGGGAGATATTAAGGGGGTATACCCCCAGGACAGGTATTATAAGGCGAATACATTTGTGCGGCAGGGAGTTTTTCAGGTAGAACCCACTGGATATGGATTTTCCTCCTTCGCCCGGGTAAATTCTCTAATCCATATACCACCGGGAAAAGGGCCATTTGGCCCCGGAGATGAAGTGCAGGTCCAGCTGATGGACCTGCCGTGAATCAGGGGATAGTTTTCTTAGCTGCGCTAACTTAACAAATTAATGAAACACAGTTTTGATCTTAAAACAGTTTGAGGGTTCGAACAGTTCGACCTGTTACATAAAATTTTGGCATGCAATTGTGTCAGGAAGGAGAGAATCTATTGATTCCAGTAATTTCTGTAGTAGGTTGGTCAAATACCGGCAAGACTACTTTGATTTGTAAACTTATTCCAGAACTAAAAAAGAGAGGTTATAAAACGGCCACGGTCAAGCACCACAGGAAAAGTTTTGAAATGGATTCACCGGGTAAAGATACCTGGCTTCATCGGCAGGCGGGAGCAGTAGTTTCTGCCATTTCTTCACCCCAAAGGTTTGCTTATGTCAGGGAACTGGAGGAGGAACTGTCTCTGGAGGAAATCGTAAAGGATGTTAAAGGGGTAGATTTGATTATTACTGAAGGATATAAGTTTGGTGACAGGCCTAAGTTGGAAGTATTTCGAAAAGAGGCAGCCAATAAAATGGAATTGATCTCTTCGCCTCCGGAACTTTTTGCGGCAGCTACGGACTATGATTTTGGCCTGCCCGGAGTATCTCAGTTTGACCTTGAGGATGCGGTGGGAATGGTAGACCTTATTGAACAGAAATTTTTAAAAAAGGCGTAAGGCATTATGTGCAGCTAAAGCTTTTAGAGGACCAGGCAGAGTAAGTAAAAGCGGTTGAATGTAAAAAATAATAATTAGAAGAACAGGATAAAATGTTTAAATTAAGAAAAAGGGTTCAGCAGTAGCATTATTTACTTCACCGTTAAAGGCATAAGTTTCCCTCGGTCACAGCATATTAACAATAGCAGGAAAAAGAGATAAAAAACATGAGAGCGGATGATAATAATATGCTGACGGGAACTTTACATTATACGTTAAACCATATTCTTATATTAAGACTGATGATGGTCTTTCCTTTTAAAAAAGTTAAAACTCTTCACAATTTTTTATACCTGGCTGCCTCCAGGAGCAGTGACTGTCCAAGGCCCTTTATATTTATTAAGCTGAGAAGCGGTGCATACAGCTTTGAAATTCAAAAAGTGCTCAGTGAATTTAAAAGAGCCGAGTTTCTGATGGAAAAGGAAGCCTTGAAATTGAATGACCAGGGCCGTGAAATATATTATAGTTTTGCCCATGTGTTGAAATATCATAAATTTCCACAGAACTGTTTGACAATGGCTGAAAAATACGGTGAAAATTTATGGCGGGTGAACCATGAAATATTATTTGATAGGATGTTTCGGGAGAAGAAAGTAGGGGATAAAATTATTTTTCAACCAATTTTATAACTGTGTTGAGTTAAAATTATTGAAACGTCAGCACTGCTGGCAGATAATTTATTCAGGTCTAGATGGCTGGTGAATTTTTTTCACCAAGATTGTTGCTTATTGTTTCGTTTTCGGGTTGTTTCGTTTCGTATTACAAAAATGGTTTTTTTTTGTTGACAATGCCTTAAGGCTTTGTTAAACTAATTCTAAATGAAGAACCTTTAAACTGACCCCGAGAGGTTAGTAAGGATTCTATATTTAATTTAAGTTTTATTATGATTAAAGAATCTTCCCACTTCTCTCGGTTGGGAAGATTTATTTGTTTAACCTTTAAATTGGTCCGGCGAGGCTGAAAAGGTTTTATTCGCAAAAATGCGTGTACTCCTTCCAGCTGTCCGGCGGTGGGAGTATTTATTTGTACATAATGGCTGTGAGGGAGGTAATAACTTTGCAATGTGAAACCGGTAGTTCCATTACTGCAAGAAATGTGACAGGAAGTGAGTTTATAGAAAAAGACCTGCTGGGAATCAGAGATTTAAAAAAGGAAATCATTGAGCTGATACTAAAGAAGGCGGAGGGTTATAAAAAAGCTTTTCAGGAAAACCTGGAGTTCCCTCCTCTGTTAACGGGGAAAACGGTAGTGAACCTCTTTTTTGAAAACAGCACCAGGACCCGGATGTCTTTTGAAAAGGCTGCAGTGAATCTGGGGGCAGTGGTGATGAACTTCGACAGTGGAACCAGCAGTGTAAAAAAAGGGGAAACATTGGTGGATACGGTGAGGACGGTTGAATCCCTGGGGGTGGAGGGAATTATCCTCAGACATTCCCTGGCCGGTTCCCCGGTCATGGCGGGTAATGCGGTAAAGATACCGGTGATCAATGCCGGGGACGGCTGTCATGAACACCCCAGTCAAGCTCTTTTGGATTTGTTCACTATACAGGAAATTAAAGGCGGCATTGCCGGACTGAAGGTCCTTTTTGTAGGAGATATTCTGCACAGCAGAGTAGTGAGGTCAAACCTCTGGGCACTCCTAAAGCTGGGGGCGGAAGTAACGGTGGTGGGGCCTTTTACTTTATTGCCTCCGGGTCTTTGGGATATGGGGGTCAAAATTTCCTGGGATCTGGAAAGTTGTTTGGAGGAGGCAGAGGTAATATATATGCTGCGGCTGCAGAGGGAAAGACAGGAGAAGGGTTACTTTCCTTCTATAGGTGAATACAGGAAGTATTTTGCGCTTACGGCAGAAAGAGCTGAGAATATTTCTCCTTCTGCAGTAATTATGCATCCAGGCCCGGTATTTCCCGGGCTAGAAATAGACCACAGCTTGATGGATGATCCCCGTTGTTTGATTCAAGAACAGGTAAAAAACGGTGTGTTCGTGAGGATGGCTCTGCTGGACCTTTGGGTCGCCCGGGAGGTGAATTAGAATGCTATTATTAATCAAGGGCGGCACGGTACTGAATCCTCCTACCGGGTTGTTGGAAGTGTCGGATATATTAATACAGGGGGGCAAGATTACTGAAATAGCTCCTCAAATACAAGTTGGCCAGGCGGAAATAATTGAAGCTTCAGGCCTTTTGGTAGTGCCTGGATTGGTTGATCCTCATGTACATCTGCGGGAACCAGGGTTTGAAGGAAAGGAAACCATCCGCACCGGCTGCGCCAGTGCGGCGGCAGGTGGATATACCTCCATCGCTTGTATGCCCAACACTGAACCGGTAACCGACAACCGCCTGACGGTGAATTATGTTAAAAATACCGCAGTCCAGGAGGGCGTGGTGAAGGTTTACCCCATCGGGGCCGTTACTAAAGGTTCTTTGGGGAAAGAAATGGCGGAAATTGGATTGATGGTTGAAGAGGGGATTGTGGCGGTTTCAGATGACGGTCAGCCGGTGGACAGTGCTTCCATGATGCTTTCCGCCATGCAGTATGCGGCCATGTTTGATCTCCCCATAATCAGCCACTGCGAGGAAAGGTCCCTGGCCCAGGGGGGAGCCATGCATTACGGACTGCAGAGCACTCTATTGGGAATTCAGGGAATTCCTGATGTGGCAGAGGCCATCATGGTAGCTCGGGATATCCTGTTGGCAGAGTTTACCGGGGCAAGGCTTCACATCGCCCATGTCAGCTGTGCTAAATCGGTGGAATTAATCCGCAGTGCTAAAGCTAGAGGAGTAAAGGTTACCGCTGAAGTAACCCCACATCATCTGGTTTTGATTGATGAAGATGTGAAAGATTTTGATACCCATATGAAGATGAATCCACCTTTACGGAGTCGGGATGACCGCAAAGCATTGAGGGAGGCCCTGAGGGACGGTACTATAGATATGATTGCCACAGATCATGCTCCACACAGTATTTTGGACAAGGATGTAGAATTTGAAAGGGCGCCCTTTGGGGTGGTGGGTCTGGAAACAGCTCTATCTCTGGTGCTGACGGAACTGGTGGAACCGGGGCATTTGACGTTGGAACAGGCAGTCTCCGCTTTTAGCTGTAATCCGGCCAGCTTTCTGGGAATTGAAGGGGGGAACCTGAAGACTGGGGTTGAAGCTGACCTTACACTAATTGACCTAAAGGCTGAAAAGATTATCAGTCAGGATAAGTTTTATTCTAAGGGGAAAAATACACCCTTTGAAGGCCGAAGAGTCCGAGGATTTCCGGTGATGACCTTGGTACGGGGAAAAGTAGTTATGAAAGAGGGTAGAGTGTTACTTTAAAAATAGCAGGAGCTTATATAAAAGGCAAAGGTGCCTGTTAATATAAAAAAGATGCTCAGACTCAACGGAGAGGAAGGGGTAAATATGAAAACTGTTTTAATGCTGGCTGATGGAACCTGTTTTAATGGAAAAGCTTACGGAAGTCCGGTGAAAGCGGTGGGAGAAGTAGTGTTTAATACTTCCATGGGGATGTATGGGGAAATAATAACGGATCCTGTTTCCTGCGGACAAATTGTGGTGATGACTTATCCTTTAATAGGCAATTACGGCATTCATTCTGCTGAACTTTACAGCCAATACGTTCATGCCAGCGGTATGGTCTTACGGGAAGGGGCTGCAGAACCCAGCAGTTGGAGGATGGAGAGCACCCTGGAAAAGTTTTTACAGGATCATGGAGTCCCGGGGGTGGTGGAGGTTGATACCCGAGCTCTCACCCGGCACCTCCGCAGGCACGGCTCAATGCCGGGATTGATTGCCAGTCAGGATGAAGTGGATCCTGCCTTTTTTAAGAATTACGGGTTTGAACCCGTCCGTTTTATTGAAAAGGTTACTACTGAAAAAGCGTACAACCTGGTGGAAGGGGAAAGCCCTGTGGTGGTGGTAGACTTAGGGATGGGAAGCTGGCTGCCCACTGCCCTTCAAAGTTTGGGATTAGCGTTAAGGGTTGTACCTGCCGGGACACCGGCAGCAGAAATTCTTGCCATGAATCCCCGGGGACTGGTAATATCCAGCGGCCCAGAGGGGGATCCGGAGTTGACAGAGATTGCCCGCCAACTTTATCCGGCAGTCATTTCACTGCCTACGATGGGGGTGGGCTTAGGGATGGAGGTCATTGCCCTGTCTTTAGGTGCCCGCCTTGAAAAAATGAAATTTGGACACCGGGGAACCAACCAACCGGTAACTAACTTGGCCGGGGGCAAAAACTTTATCACCTGTCAGAATCACGGATTTGTTGTGGAGGAATCCAGCCTAAAGGGTACCGGATTAAAGGTTACAGAGAGGAATATTCATGATGGAACCCTGGAGGGGTTAGCTCATGAGGAACTGCCGGTTATAGCTGTGCAGTATTATCCTTCGGTGGAATCACTTTTAGAAGGAGAAGAGACTTTGTTTGCCCGATTTAAAAAGATGATTAAAATATAGCAGGAGGTAAGGATAAGATGCCAAAGAGAAAAGACCTGAAAAAAGTAATGGTAATTGGTTCCGGCCCTATTGTTATTGGCCAGGCTGCAGAATTTGACTATGCGGGAACCCAGGCTTGTCGAGCCCTGAAGGAAGAGGGGATTTTAGAGGTTATTCTGATAAACAGTAATCCGGCTACCATCATGACCGATCCCCATATTGCCGACAAAGTATATATTGAACCCCTTACCGCCGAATTTGTGTCCAGGATTATTGCCAAAGAGAAACCCGACGGCCTTCTTCCCACCCTGGGTGGACAGACGGGTTTAAATATTGCCGTGGAATTAGCAGAAATGGGGATATTGGAGGAAGAAAATGTCGAACTATTGGGGACACCTCTGGAAACTATAAAGAAAGCAGAAGACCGGGAATTGTTTAAGCAGATGATGACGGATATTGGCGAACCGGTGCCGGAGAGTGTCATCGTAACTTCATTTAAGGAGGCCCGGGAGTTTGCGGAATCCATTGGTTATCCTGTGATCGTACGACCTGCCTATACTCTGGGGGGTACCGGTGGAGGTATTGCTCATAATCTTGAGGAATTGGAAGCCATTACTGTCCGGGGTTTACGCTACAGCCGGATTAACCAGGCCCTTATTGAAAAAAGCGTGGTAGGATGGAAAGAGATGGAATTTGAAATGATGCGGGATGGTGCCGGCAACTGTATTGTGGTCTGCGGCATGGAGAATTTTGACCCCATGGGTATTCATACTGGGGACAGTATCGTTACTGCTCCCATCCAGACTCTGACTACTACGGAATTTCATCGACTGCGGCAGTCCTGCATAAAAATTATGCATGCCTTAGGGATTGAGGGAGGCTGCAACGTGCAGTTTGCCGTGGATACCGAGAGCTTTGATTACTATGTGATTGAAGTAAATCCCCGGGTCAGCCGCTCCAGTGCCCTGGCCTCTAAGGCTACAGGTTACCCCATCGCCAAAGTTTCCGCTAAAATTGCTGTGGGGCTTACCCTGGAAGAGATTCAAAATCCGGTCACTGAAAAAACTACTGCTTGTTTTGAGCCTACTATTGACTATGTGGTTATGAAGATTCCCCGCTGGCCTTTTGACAAGTTCTATAAGGCGGACCGGGTGCTGGGGACTCAGATGAAGGCCACCGGTGAAGTCATGTCCATTGATCGGACCCTGGAGTCCTCCTTGATGAAGGCTCTTCGTTCTCTGGAAATCGAAGTAAGTGGGTTGATACTGCCGGGAGTTTCTCAACTCTCTATGGAGGAAATAAAACGTAGGATAGTAAAGGCTGATGATGAGAGGATTTTTCTACTGGCGGAAGCTATAAGACGGGGTATGTTGATAGAGGAAATAAATGAAATCACTAAAATTGACCTTTTCTTTCTAAAAAAGCTGAAAAATATTATAGATGGGGAAAATGAAATTAAAAAGGTTGGTTTTGAAGGTTTAAATAAAGAGAACATGAAAAAGTTTAAAAAGATGGGATTTGCCGATGCGGAAATGGCTCTCCTCCTGGATAGAGAAGAGGAGGAAATCAGGGAAAAGAGGTACGGGTGGAATATAAAACCTGTTTTTAAGATGGTAGATACCTGTGCTGCAGAGTTTGACGCCGTGACTCCCTACTATTATTCAACTTATGAAGAGGAAAATGAGGCGGAAATTTCTAAAAAAGATAAGGTCATCGTTTTAGGTTCCGGCCCCATCCGTATCGGACAGGGGATTGAATTTGACTACTGTTCTGTGCATGCTGTCTGGGCTTTGAAGGAGTCTGGGGTAGAATCCATCATTATTAACAATAACCCGGAAACGGTGAGCACAGATTTTGACACCGCCCACCGTCTTTACTTTGAACCCCTGACTACAGAGGATGTTCTGCATGTTATAGAGCAGGAGAACCCTCTGGGGGTGGTGGTTCAGTTTGGTGGACAGACGGCCATCAATCTGGCGGAACCCCTTCACCGGGCCGGGGTGAAAATTTTGGGAACCTCGGTGGAACAGACTGCCCGGGCAGAGGATCGGGAACAGTTTGATCAGCTGTTGACCAAACTGAATATTCCCAGGCCTGCTGGTAAAACCGGATTTTCTTTGCAGGATGCTAAGAATACGGCGGAAGAATTGGGCTTTCCCATGGTCATACGGCCCTCCTATGTGCTGGGGGGTAGGGCTATGGAGATTGTTTCCAATGAGAAGGAATTAATCTCATACATGGAGACGGCGGTGAAAGTATCCCCCAAACATCCTATTCTTTTAGATAAATATGTTAATGGGGTGGAGATAGAAGTGGATGCTATTTCCGATGGGGAGGACGTGTTTATTCCAGGGATTATGGAGCATATTGAAAGGGCCGGGGTGCACTCCGGCGACAGTATCGCCGTCTATCCCGCTCAAAATCTTCGTCCTGAGACGGAAGCTACTATTGTGGATTATGCCACCCGTATCTGCAGGGAAATGAAGGTTGAGGGAATGGTGAATATCCAGTTTGTGGTCAGTAAGCATAAAGTTTATATTATCGAGGTGAACCCCCGGTCCAGCCGCACAGTGCCCATTATCAGCAAGGTAACAGGGGTTCCTATGGTAAATCTGGCCACCAAGGTGGCTATGGGCAAGACACTGAAGGAACTGGGCTACGGCACCGGCCTGCATCCTAAACCTGGATTTGTGGCCATAAAAGCGCCGGTATTCTCCTTTGCCAAAATGATTGAGGTGGATATTTCCTTAGGCCCGGAAATGAAGTCCACGGGAGAAGTGCTGGGGGTGGATCAGGATTATTCCAAGGCCCTTTATAAAGCACTGCAGGCAGCGGGGATGGATGTCCCCAAACAGGGGGGGGTTCTGGCAACCATATCAGACAAGGATAAAAGTGAATCTTTAGCCTTGATTCGAGGATTCTCAGAGCTGGGCTTTAAAATATATGCTACCAAGGGCACGGCGGAATACTGCCGCAACCATGGGGTTAGTGTATGTGTAGTAAACAAGATTGAGGAGGGTACTCCTAACCTGCTGGATTTAATTCGGGATGATCAGATTAAGCTGGTAATTAACACTCTAACTAAGGGCAAAACCCCGGAAAGGGATGGGTTTAAGATTCGCCGGGAAGCGGTGGAACAGTCTATTCCTTGTTTAACCTCTCTGGACACGGCGGCGGCCCTCTTAAAAGTACTGAATTCTATTATTTTTAAGATGAACCCTATGGAGCATTACATTTCTTAAGAGATAGGAGTTATGTTAAATGAGTCAGGGGACGGTTCCTTGACTCACTGACTCATGGTCATAAATAAAAAGGGAGTTATGTGAAGATGACTTTTTCTGGTAAAGTGGAAGTGATAAAGCAAGAGAAAAAAGGCCCAGGAATTTTCCGGTTGGATTTGGATGCCCCGGAAATATGTGGTGAGGCCATGCCGGGGCAGTTTGTTCACCTGAAAACGACAGATCGGGGATATGATCCTCTGCTGCGGCGCCCTTTCAGTATCTATGACCTGGACCGGCAGCAGGGGGTACTGTCCATAACCTATAAAGTGGTGGGATTGGGCACGGGAATCCTTTCGGGCAGGCAGCGGGGGGAAACCCTCGAAATAATGGGCCCCCTGGGCCGCCCCTTTAGCATCTTTGAGGAGGATCGCCGGGTGCTCATGGTAGCCGGTGGGGTTGGATATGCTCCACTGAACTTCCTGGCCCGGCTGCTGCAGAAAAAAAACGTAGAGGTAGAAGTTCTTTTGGGAGCCAGGAAGGCGGAGGAACTGGTGGGAAAAGAGGATCTGGAACTGCTGGGAATTTCTGCAGAGGTGGCAGTAGAAGAGGGTTCACCCCGGGGATATAAAGGAAGGGTCACGGACCTGTTGGAAAGAAAGCTTAAAGGGCATTCCTTTCACCGTCTTTATTCCTGCGGCCCCTGTTCCATGCTGGAGCAGGTTGCCAGACTTTCCCGGCAATGTTCTCTTCCTGGAGAAGTATCCTTGGAATCCATCATGGCCTGTGGTGTTGGGGCCTGTCTGGGGTGCGCTTTTCCGGTAAAGGTTGATCCTTCTTCCACAGCTGACAATGATCAGAGCATCCAGGCGGTGGAATATGAGACCAGGTATAAAAGGATTTGTGTAGAAGGCCCTACTTTTTCCCTGGAGGAGGTTTTTTGATGATGAAACAGCCGGATCTGTCGGTAAAAATTGCAGGTATAAATTTAAAGAATCCGGTAATGAGTGCTTCGGGCTGTTACGGATATGGTAAGGAATACGCTCTATATTATAATATAGAGCAGCTGGGAGCCCTGGTGGTTAAGGGAACTACCTTAGAACCCAGGGAGGGAAATTGTCCCCCCAGGATTGTAGAAACCTCCTCGGGGATACTAAATTCCGTGGGACTGCAAAATCCCGGAGTGCAGCACTTTATCAGGGAAGAGGTTCCCCTGTTTAAGGAAAGTACTGTTCCTTTGATTGTGAATATTGCTGGAAACCTGGAGGAGGAATACTTCAAGCTGGCGGAAATGTTGGACCAGGTGGAACAGGTGAAGGGCCTGGAGGTGAATATCTCCTGTCCCAATGTAAAGAAAGGGGGCATGGCTTTCGGGACCGATGTAGAATGTGCTTATCGTCTGGTAAAAGGTGTCCGTGCAGTCACCTCGAAACCTTTGATCGTAAAGCTTTCACCCAATGTTACTGACATTGTGGGGGTGGCTCTGGCGGTTCAGGAGGCAAAAGCGGATGCACTGTCGTTAATTAACACCCTTTTGGGCATGGCCATAGATATTCACCGCCGAAAGCCGGTGCTGGGCAATGTCATGGGGGGGCTTTCCGGTCCCGCTGTGAAGCCGGTGGCGCTTCGTATGGTTTGGCAGGTATCGGAAAAGGTGGAAATTCCTATAGTAGGCATGGGCGGAATTATGACTGCCGAAGATGCCCTGGAGTTTATAATGGCCGGCGCCTCAGCAGTAGCGGTGGGTACCGCAAATTTTGTTAATCCCCTGGTGATCCCGCAAATCATTAAAGGGATAGCCGATTTCATGATTGATAATAATATAAGCCAGATGAAAGAGTTAATCGGTGCCGCAAGAAAAGGAGAGTGATGAAGTGATTATCGTTGCCCTGGATGTGGATACCCGGCAGGAGGCTTTGGAACTGGTAGACCTCTTAAAGGGCCGGGTGAGTTTTTTTAAAATAGGGATGCAGCTGTACAACAGTCAGGGCCCTGCTATCGTATCACAGGTGAAGGAAAAAGGGGTAAAAGTTTTTCTGGACTTAAAGTTCCATGATATTCCTAATACTGTAGGTGCGGCTTCAGCAGTGGCGGTGAGGATGGGGGCAGATATGTTCAACCTGCATGCATCGGGGGGAGAAGCCATGCTCCGCAAGGCTGTGGAATCGGCCCAGGAGGAGGCACTGCGCTTAAACCGCAGTGAAAAGCCTCTGATTATCGGAGTAACAGTCCTTACCTCCATGAACCAGGCGGCTCTGGAGCAGTTGGGTATAAATAGGCCTTTGGAACAGCAGGTAAAAAGCCTGGCGGAACTGTGTCAGGGGGCGGGGCTGGATGGAGTAGTAGCCAGTCCCAAAGAAATAAAGATTATTAGGGAATCCTGTGGTAAGGATTTTGTCATCGTAACTCCGGGAGTAAGGCCCCTCTGGGCTTCCCGGGATGACCAGGAAAGGGTTAATACCCCTGGAGAGGCTGCGGCCTTGGGTGCCAGTTACCTGGTCATAGGCCGTCCAATAACGGCTGCTGCTGATCCCGGGGAAGCCCTGGATAAGATATTGGCCGAAATAGAATAAGGCTAAAAACTTCATCTTGTCTTATTTTGTTGTGTCTTTAGCAGTTGCATACGATCTAAATATATCGAAAAAAAGAGAATTGGGGGGAAATATCTTGTCGGAAGCTGGAGTGTTGGATATTTTTGAAAAAAGCGGTGTCCTTCTGGAGGGTCATTTTTTACTGACTTCGGGAAAGCACAGCAGGCGCTATATGCAGATTGCCCAGGTGCTCAAGTATCCTCATTATAATGTGGAGCTTTGTGGATACCTGGTGGAACCTTATTTGAAAGAGGGGATAGATCTGGTGGTGGGGCCGGCCATGGGAGGAATCATTATTGCCTATGAGGCGGGGAGACAGCTGAACTGCAGTGCCTTCTTCGCCGAGCGGGAAGAAGGTAAAATGGCTTTTCGCCGGGGTTTTAAAATATCTAAAGGTCAGAGAGTGCTGGTGGTGGAGGATGTGATCACCACCGGTGGTTCAGTCAAAGAGGTGATTGACCTGGCCATTAGTGAGGGTGCCGAAGTGGTGGGAGCCGCTTCGTTTGTGGATCGCAGCGGTGGAAAGGCTGCCCTGGGAGTCCCTTTAACCAGCCTGGTGTCCATACACATTGAAACCTATGAGCCAAACCATTGTCCCTTGTGCGCTGAAGGACTGCCCCTGGTCAAACCCGGCAGCCGAAAACAGGCATAAAAATAGTGAACTCTTAAAGGCACCTTTTAAGGTGCCTTTAACTATGGATGTTTTTTAGGTACAAAAAATAAATATTATAAAATTTAAAATATTCTAAAAATTCAGAGGAATTTTAAGTATTTAAATAGAACTAATACTATATAATGTATCTAGCAGAAAAATAATTGTTAAAGCAATAAGGCTGACTAATAAACGAGGTGTATCCTATGAAAGTGAATGTTCTGGGATGCGGGAATATATTGGCTTCAGATGAAGGTGCGGGGATACATGTAGTAAGGAAAATTAATAAGTATAGGTTTCCCAGTGAAGTTAAGATTTTTGAAGTAGGGCGTCCAGGCACTTCCCTGCTTGATTTCTTGCTGGGGGCTGAATTATTAATTATAATTGACGCTGTAATCACGGGGGATAAACCCGGTTCAATTATAAAATACGATACTGATAATTATACTCCCCAGGAGCTTTTTAAGATGTCTATTCATGGCTTTAATTTGATCAATAGTTATGATTCCGGTATGAAGCAGTTCCCGCAAATAATGCCTGTTAAGTTTATATTGTACGGTATTGAAGTAAAAGAAAGAGGAAAATTTAGCGCCAATTTGAGCAGTCCGATTAAAAAGTCTGTGAACAGACTGGTCCGGGACCTCAAGAAAGAAATACTTCTGGTGTATCAAAAAGAAAAGAGTTAAGATCAAATAAAATATTCTATTGATGCTTCGGGGAAAAGTTCAGAAATTTTTTTCTGGAAGAATTCTTTTAGTTGTTCCAGATCTTCTTTTTTGTACAAGTATTTTCCATAACCGAACTGTCCCCATTTAAACTGACGTTTTTCTTCCTCCATCTCAAGAAGGCTCTGGGGAAACCTCTCCAGTATAATATTCTTTGCCTTTTTAGTAAAGCGGTGAGTGATTAATTCAAAGGTAAGGTCCATATTTCCTTTTGGAGGGGAGATATTTGTTCTGATGTTTTTTAAAAGTATTTCGTAATCCTTTTCCCAGCCGGAGTAAACAAATATAGGAGCCAGGATAAAGCCCAGGGGATAACCGGCAGAGGCAATTTTAGCTGCAGCTTCCAGGCGGTGCTCCAGGGAAGGAGTTCCCCTTTCGTGAGTTTTGATAATGTGATGAGTATTAAGGCTAAACCGCACGTGAGTGCGGTTGTTGTGTTTTGCTGTCAGCAGGGTATCTACTGCGTTGAACTTGGTGACGAACCGAAGAAGCCCATGCTCCTGCCTGCCAAAGAATTCTATAGTTTTAAACAGGGATTGGGTCCAGGGTTCCAGGGAAAGTGGGTCTGAGGTAGCGCTGGCTTCAAAAAGAGTTATCTCCGGTAATCTTTTATGGATGTATTTTTGGGCAGCTTCTAGTATTTCGTCTATATTCACATATACCCGAATGTAGGGCTGTCGACCCAATGTGGTCTGTAGATAGCAGTATTCACAGCGGCCGGGACAACTGGTGGCCAAAGGGAGCTGATAATGGGCTGATGGTTTGCAGCTGGAGAAACTCAAGCTTTTTTTAACCGTAACTGCCACAATTTTTTTTGCCCTGCGATATTTTTCTGCCGGAGTTTTTCCCGGAAGGTTGGTAACCCTCATGGAGGAGAGGATTTCCAAGGGAATATTGGCATGTTTGAATTTCTTATATAGTTCATCTCCCAGTGGATAGGAAAGGGCCTTTTCTTCAAAAATCACTCTTTCAGGATAAAAAAGATATGTCATGACATAATTTCCTTTATATGTTTTTTTATTTAAACATTCTGTTAAAGGTAGTATTTACTTATTTTAAAAAAAAATTAGCCTTCCTGATTTGATGTTTTCGTAAAAAAATATACAGCTGGTATACGTCAAGTTTTTTTGAATTTAAATAAATTTTTAGAATCCTCCTAACCTTGAGCAGCGGGCCCGGTGGGAAATGAATTAATTATTAAAAAATACTAGACAAACATGTGTTCCATGGGATAAAATTATAATAGGATACCCGTGGGAATCCTTGGGGTTTATTGACCCCCGTGAGGAGGTCACTATAGAAATGGGGTGTTATTATCAGCACTAAAACTAAAAATGTTTTTGAATGTTCAAGTTGTGGATATCAAACTATGAAATGGGCCGGCTGCTGCCCTGACTGCAGTAAATGGAACACCTTCGAAGAAAAGGAAATTTTTGTGACTAATAAAGCAAAAAGCTCAATGAAAAATCCAACTAGAAAGATACCTGTCCGTCTGAATGGAGTCGAAGTAAGCAGGAGTAATAGAATTATAACTTCTATTAGTGAATTTAATAGAGCTATGGGGGGCGGAATTGTAAGAGATTCCGTTACTATTGTTTCAGCAAAACCTGGTGCAGGTAAATCGACATTACTTCTGCAGGTTGCCGATGATATTGCACGGCAGGGGTTTAAAGTACTATATGCTTCGGGGGAGGAAAGTGAAAGTCAATTAAAAAGCAGGGCGGACAGGTTGTTCCAGTCTGTGCATAATAATATTTGGGTGCTCTCTGATTTAAGTATGGACAACGTTCTTCGGACCATTGAAGAAATAAATGCTGATTTGATAATTATCGACAGTATTCAGACCTTTGTGTCAGAAGAATATCCTGGTTCCAGGGCCGGGTCTCCGGTACAAACCATGGAATGTGCAAATAAACTGGTAAAAATATCAAAAGGTTCCATTCGGCCCAGAGCAGTAATAATGGTCTGTCAAATGAATAAGAGCGAAGAACTGGCAGGGCTGCGGGCACTGGAACATCTGGTAGATACAGTGTTAATTATAGAAGGTGAAAATGAGGAGGAGCTTCGGGCCCTGGCAGTTTTAAAAAACCGATTTGGGAGTACCTGGGAAAGGGGTTTCTTCCTTATGTCTGATATGGGGATGTTGCCCATTGACAATCCATCCCAAGTTTTTATGACCAAAAGAGAAAAAGGGGACCTATTCCCTGGAAATGCGTTAACTGTCATAAAAGAAGGTTCAAGGCCTATAATTGTTGAAATTGAGAGTCTGGTATCTAAAACTTTTCTACCTTATCCATCAAGAGTTGGGGAGTGTCTTTCAAGGGAACAGTTGAATACGGTTATTGCTATACTTGAGAAAAAAGGCGGTATCTCTCTTTTTGATAAAGACGTAGTTTTAAAAACTACTGGTGGTATAAAATTTAAAGAACAAGCTGTAAATCTTTCAGTAATGATGAGTATGGTATCCTCTGTGGTAAACAAGCCAATACCAAATGATACAGTATTTATTGCCGATGTTGGTTTAACCGGGGAATTAAAAACAGTTGCTTCACTAGAGATAAGGCTCAAAGAAGTTGACAGATTAGGCTTTAGTAAAGTCTACACAGCTAAAAATGCGGTTATGCGAAAGCTTACTTTAAATAATACGGAAGTAATTAAATGTAAGACTTTATCAGAGGTGATTAAGGATATTTTTAAGTAAGGTTAAAATGACCCAGGGTAGATATTTTGTTTAACTCTTTAGCCAATATTTCATCCAGGTCTAAATCAAGAATATTGCATAAAGCGGCCAGGTAAAAGAGATTATCTCCTATCTTACCTTCAATGATTTCCCTACAGTTTTCGCAAAGGTCACCCTTAAAATGTGAATCCATATATTGTTTGTAATCCCTGAAAGTAGCATCTTTTGGTATGTTTTGACGGGTGGCGTTAACGGTCAGACATCCACAGGTAGTAACAGTTTTAGTGATAGCCCGGTTGACCTTGGCATTGGTATCTTGATATTTTGATAAACTGTCCAGAATGCTGCGATGTCTTATTAAAAGTTGGTCAACTTTTTCCTGAAAATCACCAATAACAACAGTCTTCATATTTTCACCTCATTTATTATTATTATATATATTCAGGGGATGCATGTATTTGATATCATTATATTGCTACGCATAATCCTTTGTCAAGTCAACATCATATTTCCTATACCTGTAAAAATTCCAATATATAGCATAGAAATTGACAGAAAGCCTTTAGTGTGTTAAAATTTGTTTGTAGCTTTTCTAGGAGGTCTTATTATGTTTAATGTGGGGGATAAGGTTGTTTACCCGATGCATGGAGCCGGAGTGATAGAAGCTATAGAAGAAAAAGAGATTATGGGAATCACTAAGAAATACTATATCATGAAAATGCCCATTGGTGAAATGAAGGTAATGATCCCTTTGGATAACGTCAGTAAAATAGGATTAAGGCAGATTATTGATGAAGAAGGCGTTAACAAAGTTTTTACCATACTCAGGGAACATCACACTATTATTTCAACTAATTGGAACCGACGGTATCGGATGAATATGGAGAAAATAAAGAGCGGCAATATTTTCAATGTTGCCGAAGTGGTTCGCAATTTGATGATTAGAGATAGAGATAAGGGCCTTTCCACAGGGGAAAGGAAGATGTTAGAAAGTGCTAAACAGATTTTGGTTAGTGAGTTGGTCTTAGCAAAAGGGATAGACGAGGATCAGATGCTCTGCATACTGGACGAAGTCTTTCAACATCAAAAGTAAGCACTTTTGATGTTTTTCTTTATATAGAGGTTTTTTACTTTGTTTCATATGCATACATATTCAAGCTTGAATTTGGATATTTATATAAGTTATAATGAAAATAGCAGCAGTGATTCTATATTTATTTACATAAAGGAGGTGAAAAAGATGATTCCTAAAATATTTCGTATAATTTCACTGATTATTGGTTTTGTGCTGGGGTACCAGGCCTTTAATGCCGGGTTTAATGCTCTTTCCACAGTTACCACGTTTAATTTAACTGAAACCGGCCTAAGCGCTGCCAGCATAAGCGTTTCTGTTTTGGGAGGGTCAGCATTTGGAATTATATTTTATATTATTACTCCCATAGTAATAAACCAAGTGGTTCAGTTTACATCCTGGGTTGATGGGAAATTGAAGCTTATTCCTACACAGGATATAGTTTTAGGTACCATTGGTTTGGTTATAGGCCTTTCTATTGCGGCTCTTTTGAGTCTTGCTCTTTATAGGATTCCCTGGGTGGGGGTTTATCTTTCCCTGGCAGTTACTCTAGTTTTGGGATACGTGGGGATTCATATTGTCACTAATCGGAAAGAAGAACTTTCTTTTATAACTTCTCTCTTTGCCTGGCAGGCGAAAGGGGAAAAAGTATTATCGGATAAAGGAATAAAAGTACTGGACACCAGTGTAATCATAGACGGTCGCATCGCCGATCTTTGTAAAACCGGTTTTATGGAGGGAGTACTGATGATTCCAGGCTTTGTTTTAGATGAACTCCGTCATATTGCTGATTCATCAGATGTACTTAAGAGAAATCGCGGACGACGGGGTTTAGATATTTTAAACAAGATTCAAAAGGAACTGGATATTCCCGTAAAAATTACTGAACAGGACTTTGAGGACATGGAAGTTGACAGCAAGCTGGTGAAATTAGCTAAACTATTGAAAGGGAAAGTAGTCACAAATGATTACAACCTGAACAAGGTCTGTGAACTCCAGGGGGTTTCGGTGCTGAACATTAATGAGTTGGCCAATGCCTTAAAGCCGGTAGTTCTCCCCGGGGAAGAAATGACCGTTCAAATAATTAAAGATGGTAAAGAAATGGGACAGGGAATTGGTTATCTAGACGACGGTACCATGATCGTGGTTGATGGAGGGAAGAAACATATGATGCAGCATCTAGAGGTAGTAGTCACCAGCGTATTGCAGACAGCCGCGGGAAGGATGATATTTGCCCGGCCAAAAGCATATCTGGCCAAGTATATTAACGAGGCCAAATAGTGTTGGTCTCCGCTGTAGTAGCAGCCGCTGGAAAAGGAAAGAGAATGGGTGAAAAAGTCAATAAACAGTATCTGTTGTGCGGTGGGAAGCCTGTTTTAGCTCAGACTTTGTTAAAGATTTCCCAGTATCCCTTTGATAAAATTGTGGTAGCAGTTGCTCCGGGGGAAGAAGATTTCTGTCAAAATAAAATTATTGATCCTTTACAACTGGATATTCCCATGACCGTGATTCCCGGGGGTAAGGAAAGGCAGGAAACCGTTAACAAAGCACTGAAAACCTTGGCCCCACAGACTGAGGTGGTGCTCATACATGATGGGGCCCGTCCCTTTATTACCCAAGAGCTTTTGAAAGAATCTGTTGATACAGCCAGGAGTTATGGAGCTTGTGTGGTGGCTGTTCCGGTTAAGGACACTATAAAAAGGACAGATGAGGAAGGATTTGTGGTGGATACGCCAGCCCGCAGCCTGCTGTGGGCAGCGCAGACACCACAGGCCTTCCTTTTCCCATTAATCTGTGAAGCTTATGGGAAGGCACTTGAGGAGGGTTTTTTAGGTACTGATGATGCATCCCTGGTGGAAAGGTTAGGCCATAGGGTGAGAATTGTCCAGGGCAGGTATGAAAATATTAAGATTACTACTCCTCAGGATCTGATGCTGGCGGAGGCTCTCTTACGAGAAGAAGGGGTTGGAAAAAAGCCATGGTGAGAGTTGGAATAGGCTATGATGTTCACCGGCTGGTCAAGGACCGGCCGCTTATTTTGGGAGGGGTGGAAGTCCCTCATCATATGGGACTTCTTGGGCATTCCGATGCTGACGTTTTGATTCATGCTCTGATGGATGCTCTGCTGGGAGCTGTGGGTAAGGGAGACATCGGCAGGCATTTTCCCGATACCCAGGAGCAGTATCGGGGAATTTCCAGTGTTATTCTTCTGGCAAAAGTGAATCATATTCTAAAAGAGGAAGGATACCAGATCGTCAATGTGGATACAGTTGTTATCGCTCAGAAGCCAAAATTGGCCCCTTACATAGAAAAGATGACGCAAAATATTGCTTCCACCCTTGGAGTAGATGAAAAAGCCGTCAATGTGAAAGCAACTACCACCGAAGGATTAGGTTTTCCCGGCCGAGAAGAGGGAATAGCAGCACAGGCAATAGTATTGCTTTCAAGTATGTGAGAATATTGCCAAATTGTCAAGGGGACGGTTCTTCTACAATATTATTTAAAACTTTTTTTTAGAAAATTTCATTAGGTTTAAAATCCGTTTAATCTCTTTTTTTTAGGGTATAAGACCCCCACCTCTAAGCGTTAGCGTAGGTGGGGCTTATAATCAGGTGGAGTAGAGTCTCCACCTGATTCCCCGATGTTTAAGCTTGATGAAACGAGTTTACTCATAAAAATTAAAATGTTGTAACAAAAAATATAGATGAAAGTCAGGAGGTATACAATTTTGGATAGAAGAGTGAGGGTTAGATTTGCCCCAAGTCCTACTGGGCCTCTACATATCGGTGGAGCCAGGTCGGCTCTTTTTAACTGGCTTTTTGCCCGAAAAAACGGTGGGGACTTTGTAGTCAGGGTTGAGGATACCGATGTTGAGCGTTCTACCCTGGTATCGGAAGAGGTTATCTTAGATGATTTAAAATGGTTGGGGATGGCCTGGGACGAAGGGGTTTTAGTGGGGGGAGAGAATGGGCCTTATCGGCAGAGTGAAAGACTGTCCCTTTACAGCACTTACTGGGAAAGGCTTTTAGAGGAAAAGAAAGCTTATCCCTGTTATTGTACCGAAGAGGAGTTGGAAGCGGAAAGGGAATCCTTGCGGAATAAGGGACAAATGCCCAGGTACCTGGGAAGGTGCAGGGATTTGACTCTTGAGCAGCGGCAAAAGCTTGAAAATGAAGGGAAAAAGCCAACAGTCCGTTTTCAGGTACCCCAAGGGGAGATTATCCCGGTGGAGGATTTAGTCCGGGGCAGGGTAGAATTTGAAAGCGATGGAATCGGTGATTTTGTTATTGTAAAGTCAGACGGTATTCCTACTTATAATTTTGCGGTGGTTGTGGATGATGCGTTAATGAAGATTAGTCATGTAATCCGGGGAGAGGAGCATCTTTCTAACACCCCCCGGCAGATTATGATATACAAGGCCTTGGGATTTGATATGCCTGAGTTTGCCCATATTTCCTTAATCCTGGGGGAAGATCGGTCTAAAATGAGCAAGAGGCATGGAGCCACTTCTATTCAGCAGTATCGTGAGAAGGGTTATCTTCCCCATGCCCTTTTAAACTTTCTGTCCCTTTTAGGTTGGGCGCCGGAGGGGGAAAGAGAGGTTTTTTCTCTTTCCGAACTGGTGCAGGAGTTTTCCCTGGACCGGGTTTCCAAGAGCCCTGCGGTTTTTAACTTGAAGAAACTGAACTGGATGAATTCCGAGTACATAAAGAAGGAAGCACCGGAGGTCATCGCCGGGTTGGCTTTGCCTTATCTGGTAGAGGCAGGGCTCTTGGAACAGGATCTGACAGATGAGCAGAATGATTGGCTGGTAAAGGTAATATCCCTTCTGCAGGAACAACTGCATTTTATTGAGGAAGTGGTGTCTTTCATTCAGGTGTTTTTCGGGGACAAGATAGATGCGTTTACCCCAGAGGCACTGGAAATGATGAAGGAGGAATCCTCCCCCAGGGTAGTAGAAAGATTTAGAGAGCAGATATTGCAGGAGGAGAACTGGGAGGTGCCCTCCATTAAAGCAATTTTTAAGGGAATCGGAAAAGAACTGGGTGTAGGCGGCAAAAAGCTGTTTCAACCGGTACGGGCAGGTTTGACGGGAAGCCTTGAGGGCCCCGATCTCCAGAATTTAATTCTTCTTTTGGGACGGGAACGGGTGGCCATGCGTTTGGCTTTTACATTGGAAGCCTTAGAACATAATTTTTAAAGGTAAATACCGAAATACGGGGACACCATACTTAATTAGGGAAATAAGGTAATTCAGTATGGTGTCCCCGTATTTTTCCATGGCCAAAAGAGGACGCTTCGGCTTTTTCAGCGGCCTGATTACCCGAGGATTTTTCTAGAATTGATTTTAACTTGATTCACTATAGGGAAATAACGGCGGTAGGAGCTTACGGCTGTTCTCTGGAGCACAGTCGGCAGGCTTTGCAGCTGTTCAGGAAATACGGGGACACCATACTGAATTATAATAAAGAAATATTTTAAGTGAATTCGTTTTAGCTTTGCTGAAACATCGGGGAATCAGGTGGAGACTCTACTCCACCTGATTAAAAGCCCATATACACTAACGCTTAGAGGTGGGGGACTTATTTCCTAAAAAAGAGAGATAAAATAATTCAGTATGGTGTCCCCTTATTGTTCCTTATTGTTCGGTGGTAACTACCAGGAAATGTTTACCATAAATTACTATATTGACATTTCTTTGAATTGCTAATAGAATAATAGTGAAAAATAAATATTATTAGTTCCAGGTGCCTAAAACAGGAGAATAGGGAATTAGGTGAAAATCCTAAACGGGCCCGCCACTGTATGGGGAAGCCGGTACCGGCAGCCACTCCGAGAGGGGGAAGGCGGTATCTTAGGTGATGAAACCGAGTCAGGAGACCTGCCTGGAATGAATGAAAAGAGCTGCTTTCGTGCTCAAAGCAGGCTGTAACGTAGGATGATGGAAAGTCCACGCTGTAATTAGCGTGGACTTTTTTATTTCTAGTATAAAGGAGGGATTTCAACTGAAAGCTGCTGTTTTGGAGGGACGAGAAAAGCTGGTAATCAGGGAAATTGAAACACCCCAATGTGCCGGGGGGGAAGTTCTAGTCAAACTGGAGGCCTGCGGAATCTGCAGGACGGATATGAAGTGTTACTTAATAGGCCAGCGTGACCTTAAGCTTCCCCGTATCCTGGGGCATGAAATAGCCGGCACAGTTTTCGCCATAGGAGAGGGGGTAAAAAATGTAGTGCCCGGAAGCAGGGTGCAGGTGCATCCGGGAATCTTCTGTGGGGAATGCCATTACTGTCGGCAGGGCTTGGACAATATGTGCGACTCAATTAAAATCATGGGGTTTAATTATGATGGAGGTTTTGCAGAGTATCTTCGAGTTCCCCTCCAGGGAGTTCAAAACGGAATATTAAATGAGATACCCCTGGGCCTTTCCTTGGTAGAAGCCTCCATGACGGAGCCCCTGGCCTGTTCATTAAATATGCAGCAGTCTCTGGGAGTACAATCTCCAGACACGGTTCTCGTGGTAGGGGGAGGCAGGCTGGGGATATTAAATGCAAAATTAGCCCGGCTGCGGGGAGCCCAAAAGATTATACTGCTGGAGCAGGATCTTGGAAGATTAGTTGGAGCGGCAAATTATGAGTTTGATTACTGCATAAATCCGTTAAAAACATCTGCTGAGAAAGAAATAAGGATGCTTACAAATGGCATGGGGGTTGACGTAGCTATCCCCTGCTGCCCTGGTCCTGAGGCTGTCAGCATCAGTTTAAATGTTATGGCCAAAAGAGGACGCTTCGGCTTTTTCAGTGGCCTGATTACCGAGGATTTTTCTAGAATTGATTTTAATTTGATTCACTATAGGGAAATAACAGCGGTAGGAGCTTACGGCTGTTCTCTGGAGCACAGTCGGCAGGCTTTGCAGCTGTTAGGGGAAGGGGCAATTCAGGTGAATGATATGATTAGCGGCATTCTTCCGCTGGAGGAGGTGGAACAGGGGATTTGCCGGGTTAAAGAGTTGAAAGGTTTGTCCCTGGTTATTAATTTTCTTGATTCTTAAAGAGGGGTGAACTTTGGGAGTTTTTGATACCCTGTTTTGCAAATATGTAAGCCCTTTTAGTAACTTAAGCAATACTGTTGATTTAAGCAGAGGTTAATAATTTAAAAGCCTATCACATGATGGATTTTAGTTAAAAACTATAAATAAGGGAGGAAGTAGTATGTCAAAAGGAGATGTAAAGGAGTTTGGAGCGGTTATATCAAAACTTATTAAAAAGGAAAACATAACCCGAGAGGAATCCCGGGATATGTTTTATGAAATCCTGGATAATGCTCAAAGCGATATGCACCAGGGTGCTTTTCTGGCAGCACTGGCAGCCAAAGGGGAAACGGCCGAGGAGATTGCCGGTGGTTGGGAGGCTATTTACGAATTGGATACGGTAAAAGTTGTGCCGGAGACGGAAGGCCCTCTGGTGGATAACTGCGGCACCGGAATGGACTCCATTAAGACCTTTAACATCAGCACCGCTGCTTCAATTGTGGCGGCAGCTGCAGGAATTACTATGGCCAAGCACGGTGCTCGGGCCATTACCTCAATCTGCGGCACTGTAGATATATTGGAAGAGTTGGGGGTGGATGTGGAGTGTGGCCCCCAGGTGGTGAAAAGAAGTATTGAGCAGGCGGGTATCGGAATTTTTAATGGTATGAGCCCTGAGGTTCATCCCAGGGCATTGGGCAGAATTCTTTCCCAGATTTCCTTCGGGACGGTGCTAAATATTGCTGCTTCACTGGCCAATCCGGCGCTGCCCGGTTACGGAGTAAGGGGAGTTTATTCCCGGGAACTGCTGCAGCACGCCCCACTGATTATGCGGGAAATTGGCTACAAGAAAGCCCTGGTGGTACACGGCCTGGCGGAGGACGGTGTACATGGCATGGACGAAGCTTCCACCCTGGGGGAAACTCTAATGGCGGAATTGAAAGAGGACGGGAGCATTCATTACAGTTCCTTTACGCCGGAGGATTTGGGGATTAAGCGGGCATCCGCTGAAGATATAAAGCCGCTGCCCGATATTGCCCAGGAGGCGATGCGCTTGGTGAGGCTTTTAAGCGGTGAAGAGAACGGAGCTCCCCGGGACATAGTCTGTTTGAACAGTGGTTTGATTTTATATTTAATGGGGGCCAGCGGCAGCATTAAAGATGGTTATCATTTCTCCCGGGAAATTATTCAGTCGGGTAAGGCCGTGGATAAGTTAAAGGATTGGGTAAGAGAGCAGAATGCACAGCCGGAAGCGGGACTGGCCAGGCTGGAGAAATACTTCAATTAGACTAAAAGGAACAAGGGAGGAAGATATGATTAAGCTTTATGCTTTAAAATGCAGGAATGGGTATGTTAGGAACAGTAGAGAAGAGGGTTGCCAGTGTGTGCCCTTTAATAAAGCCAGCGTATATAATGACCCGATTAATCTTGAGGATATAGTCTCTTTAGCTGAAAAAGCAGGGATAAAGGATATTAAGAGGGTCGAATTGACCATCACGGAGAGGGAATATACCCCATAAGAAAGTAAAGAAATATGGAAGAGGAAATACGGAAATACGGGGACACCATACTGAATTAGGAAATAAGCTAATTAAGTATGGTGTCCCCGTATTTCCGTACCCGTATTTCCGTATTTCCTTTATTTCCCTTAGGTATTTTGAATATAATTATCATTTTGGATAAATTATAAAAAGGTAGAAATATTTAATTTGGGAGGTGAAAGTATTGGGTGTATTATCAGATGCTCCAAAACATATGGATTCCTGTATTAATGCCTGCGCCAAATGTGCCCAGGCCTGTGAAGAATGTTTTACGGCCTGCTTACAAGAGCCGGATGCAAAGGCCAGAGCTAAATGTATTACAATATTAAATGATTGTGCGGAGGTTTGCATGCAGGCTGTTCAGTATATGGCCAGAAACAGTGATTTTTCTAAAGAATTTTGTGATCTTTGTGCAAAAATTTGTGACGCCTGTGCAAAAGAATGTGAAATGTTTAAAGATAAACATTGCCAGGAATGTGCTCAAATTTGCCGCCAATGTGCAGAAGAATGCCGTAAAATGGCCATGGCTGCCGTTTAATATGATAAGGTAACCGTTGGTTTCTAATAAGTGTAATAAGTGTAATAAGGCTAAGGCTAATACCGGGGACACCATACTAAATTAGAGGAAATAAGCTAATTAAGTATGGTGTCCCCGTATTTCCGTGGTGTCCCCGTATTTCCGTCCACCCCGTATTTCCCTAAGTATGGTGTCCTCATATTTCCCTATATGGAAAATTAATCTCCTAATTGACAATGAAATGCCTTATCGTTATAATAAATGAAACAAAGGATAAAAGGGAAAAGTGATGATGGGGAGAAGTACGTTTCCGGGAACCACACCAGAGAGAAATTCTTGACTGAGCTGAGAGGAATTTCGGGGAAAGGAAGCAGAAAATGCACCCTTGAGTGGGACCAGGAAAGCGATTCCGTATGGGTCCCCGGTTAAAGGCCGTTATCTTGTTCAAGAGGGGTGGTAAATTTAATATCACCTAAACAGAGTGGAACCGCGGAATCAATCCGTCTTTGTAATGATTACAGGACGGTTTTTTTATTTTTTTTCTTCGTTAAATTTTGTTGGGGCGCTGGAACCTTTTATGTGACAATTGGCTTGTAAATGTTTCAGAAGAACTGTCCCCTTGACAATTTTATTTTTTAAGGAGGTTTTAAGAAATGTTGTCTAGATTAAAAAGGGACATTAAAGTTATTTTTGACCGGGATCCGGCGGCTAAAAGTATTTTAGAGGTGGTTTTGTGTTATCCCGGCCTGCATGCACTTGTGCTGCACCGTATTGCTCATTTTTTATACCAGAGGAAAATGGTTATACTACCCCGTTTGCTATCCCAGGTGAACCGTTTTTTGACGGGGATTGAAATTCACCCGGGTGCTAAAATCGGTGACGGAGTTTTTATAGACCATGGGATGGGAGTGGTTATCGGGGAAACGGCAGAAATTGGTCACAACGTGACCCTATATCAGGGAACAACTCTGGGAGGCACCGGTAAGGAAAAGGGGAAAAGACATCCTACCATAGGAAGTAATGTGGTGGTAGGGGCCGGGGCCAAAGTGTTGGGCCCGGTAGAAGTAGGAGATAATGCGAAAGTTGGGGGCGGCTCTGTGGTGCTCACCAACGTTCCCCCAAACACCACCGTGGTGGGGGTGCCAGGTCGTGTGGTGAATTTCAATGGGGAAAGGGTCCCCCACATAGATTTGGACCATCACAAGCTGCCTGACCCGGTTTTAGAAAAGTTTAAGGGTATGCAGCGGCAGATTGATGATCTTCGTTATGAACTGGAATGCTTGGAAAGGGGTTGTAACCGTGTCGATAAAGCTGTTTAATACTGCCACCAGAAAAAAAGAGGAATTTCTCCCCTTAAATGGGAAGCAGGTGGGGTTTTATGTCTGCGGCCCCACCGTTTATGATTATTTTCATATTGGAAATGCCCGGGTGTTTATGATTTTTGATGTGATTAGGCGATATTTGGAATACCGGGAGTATAATGTAACCTTTGTGCAGAACTTTACTGATGTTGAGGATAAAATGATTAAAAGGGCCAATGAGATGGGCATCACCATGGAAGAACTGGCGGAAAAATTTATCGACGCCTACCTGGAGGATGCGGAGGCATTAGGGATAAAAAAAGCCGACCATCATCCCAGGGCCACGCATCATATGAAGGAAATTATTCAGCTAATAAAAAAGCTGGAGGAGAAGGGCCTTGCTTATGAGGTGGAGGGGGACGTATATTTTGATACGGTCTCATTCACAGAATACGGAAGCCTTTCTCAGCAAAACCTGGAGGAATTGGAATCAGGATCCCGGGTTGAAGTGGATGAACGGAAGAAGAATCCTCTGGATTTTGCCCTCTGGAAAAATGCCAAAGAGGGGGAGCCTTATTGGGAGAGCCCCTGGGGGAAAGGGCGGCCCGGTTGGCATATCGAGTGTTCCGCTATGTCTATGAAATATCTGGGGGAAACGCTAGATATCCACGCTGGGGGGCCGGATCTGGTATTTCCTCATCATGAAAACGAAGCTGCCCAGAGCCAGGGGGCTACCGGCAGGACTTTTGCCAATTATTGGATGCATGTAGGTTATCTTAACATAGATAAGCAGAAGATGTCCAAGTCCCTGGGTAACATTCTTACTATCCGAGAAATGAAGAAGAAAGTTGACCCTCAGGTAATTCGATTTTTCATGCTTTCCGCTCACTACCGGAGCCCCATAAATTTTAATTTTGAACTGTTGGAGCAGGCCAAAGGGGGGCTGGAAAGGCTTCGCACCATGCTTTCCTCCCTGGAGGAATCCCAGGCCAGGGCCCAGGAACTTTCTTTAGAAGAGAAAGATCTGAAGATGATGGGGGCGGTGAAGGAGTATAAGGAAAAATTTATCCATTCCATGGATGATGACTTCAACACGGCGGATGCTCTATCAGCCCTCTTTGAGCTGACCCGGGAGGCCAATATCTATATTAAAGAAGAAAAATTAGACAAAAGGGTAATTACCAAAATTCTAGATACCTTCCGGGAACTGGGGGGTGTGCTGGGCCTTTTTGCTGACCAGCATAAGGAAGCTCTGGACCCGGAGATTGAAGAAATGATTCAAAAGAGGCAGGAGGCCCGGAAAAATAAGGACTGGGCCACAGCGGACAGCATGCGGGATGAACTGCTGTCTAAAGGGATTATGCTGGAGGATACTCCCCAGGGGGTAAGGTGGAAGAGAAAGAGCTAAAATACGTTTAAAGATCAATATGAGCGCGATCAAAATAGGTAATTTATGCAAAAAAAACTGCTTGCAGCTCATAATATAAAAGGGAGGAGTTTAATGAAATCCCAACTTAAGGTAAGCCTAATTAATTTTACACCCCAGCCGGAGAAAACTATTGCTGCGGCGGCAAAGCTCTGCTACTCCCGGGTGGGGGTAGAAGAGATTGATAGAAACTTGACCCCGGAAAATGTGGAGAAGTTTTTGAAAATTTTGATGGATATGGGACATGAATCCCCTATTGAACATGTCTCTTTCACCTTTGGGGTGGAGGGGGTGAGCCGGGCCATGTCACATCAGCTGGTTAGGCATAGGGTGGGATGTTCTTATTCCCAGCAGTCCCAGCGTTATGTTAAGCTGGAGCAGTTTGATTATATTATACCTCCTTCCATTGAAGCCATTCCTGAAGCCCGGCAGCGTTTTATCCAGGCCATGGAACAGGCTCAAGTTGAATACGATTTCCTGGTGGAGCTGCTGTTGGACAGGCATACAAAAGCCCTCCTGAAGAATGGAATGAAAGAAGAACAGGCCCGAAGAGCCGCGGAAAAAATGTCCATTGAGGATGCCCGATATATATTCCCCAATGCCTGTGAAACTAAGGTGGTTTTCACCATGAATGCCCGGGCCCTTTATCACTTTTTCCACCAGCGGTGCTGTGAGCGGGCTCAGTGGGAGATCCGACAGCTGGCCACAGAAATGCTGAAAAGGGTTCGCCAAATTTCTCCTGTTTTGTTTGCCAAGGCTGGCCCTCCCTGTCTAAAAGGTGCCTGTCCGGAGAAGCAGATGACCTGCGGCAGCGGGGAGGAAGTAAGGAAAAAGTTTCAAAACCTATAAAACAGGAGGATTTTATGGAAATTAATGTTCTGATAGGAGGGGCTGCCGGCCAGGGTGTGGATACGGTGGCCGCTCTTTTATCTAAAGTATTGGTACGGTCAGGATACGGCCTTTGCTCCCACAGGGATTATATGTCTCGGGTGCGGGGGGGACACAACTTTTCCCGCCTGCGTATTGCTTCAAAAACCCCCTGGTGCATTGGGGAAAGTGCGGATATCTTAGTGGCTTTAAATGAGGAGACCTACACTGTTCACCGCTCGAGGCTTACGGAGGGCAGCCGGGTGGTTTATGATCCTGATTCTTTTTCCCTACCTTCAGAGGAAGAGCGGGGAATCGCCGTGAGGCTTCAAGGGTTGGCTAAAGAATCCGGTAGTGCTGTTATGGCCAATACTGTAGCGGTGGGTGCAGTGCTGCTGTTATTAGGATTGAATCTAACCGCTGCAGAAGAACTGTTGGAGCAGATGTTTGCCCATAAAGAGGGAATGGTAGATAAAAATATCACAGCCTTAAAAAAGGGCTATTCAGAGGCTTCCAACCACTGTTCCCAATGTTTTTCCCTGCCGGAGAAGGAAGCAGAGGGAAAGAGGTTGTTTATTGACGGCAGCGAAGTCTTGGGCATGTCTGCCCTGGCCAGCGGGTGCCGTTTCCTTTCGGCTTATCCCATGACCCCCTCCACGGGAATCATGAACTATTTGGCAGGGAAACAGCAGTATGGTGTGGTGGTGGAGCAGGCAGAGGATGAAATAGCCGCTATTAATATGATTCTGGGAGCTTCTTTTGCCGGAGTCCGGTCTATGACCTGTACCTCCGGCGGCGGGTTTGCTTTGATGGTGGAGGGCCTTTCCCTGGCGGGAATGACTGAAACCCCGGTGGTAATCATTATGGGAATGCGCCCCGGCCCTGCTACGGGACTTCCTACCCGGACTGAGCAGGGGGACCTGGAATTTGTAATGCATGGGGGACACGGAGAGTTCCCCCGGGCAATCTTAAGCGCCACCCATCTGGAGGACGCTTTTTACCGGCTTAATAAGGCCTTTTACCTGGCGGATAGGTATCAGCTTCCGGTGATCTTTCTCACTGACCAGAATTTTGCGGATACGGCTTGCTCCATAGAACCCTTTGATTTCCAGAGGCTAAATTATGAGCGTTACCTGGTGGAGCAAAAGGACCTGGTAATTCCTTATTGGCGGTACCGCATTACTGATGATGGAATATCTCCCCGGGCTCTGCCGGGGCAGTTTCCAGGAGAAGTGGTGCTGGCGGACAGCGATGAACACGATGAAAAAGGAAATATCATCGAAGATGCTCACACCCGCAGGCAGATGGTGGAAAAGCGCCTGCGAAAGCAAATGGGGCTGGCCTCTGAAATGGAGGAGCCGGTCTTGTACGGCCATGGAGAACCGGACATCCTCTTACTGGGTTGGGGTTCTACCTATGGGTCTCTGAGGGAAGCGGTGGATGCTTTGGAAGCCCGGGGGAGGAAGGCTGCTTCTCTTCACTTCAGCGACCTTTGGCCTCTGCCGGTTAAAACTGTATCCCAGATTATTCCCTCGGTGCGAAAAAGTTTTTGTGTAGAAAACAATGCCACCGGCCAATTTGCATCCCTGCTCCGGCGGGAAATTGGGTATGAGGTGGATCACAAGATATTGAAATATGATGGGCGGCCCTTTATGGTTGATGAAATTCTTCAGGAGGTGGAGAAGAATGTTTAGTTCTAATTGTTTTATCACGGACCAGGAAATTGCCTGGTGTCCCGGCTGTGGAAACTTTGCCATATTGGAGGTTTTGCAGGAAACATTGGCGGAGCTGGAACTTTCCCCTCACCAGGTTCTGCTTTGTTCCGGTATCGGCCAGGCGGCTAAAATCCCCCATTATGTAAGGGTGAACGGTTTTAACGGCCTGCATGGCCGGGCACTGCCCCCGGCGGTGGGGGCTCGAATCGCAAATTCCTCCCTGAAAGTTATCGTCCAATCCGGGGATGGAGATACCTATGGGGAAGGGGGAAACCATTTTCTTCATACCATCCGTCGAAACCCGGATATCGCCCATTTTGTTCACAATAACCAGGTTTATGGACTGACCAAGGGGCAGGCCAGTCCCACCAGCGACCCGGGAATGAAGACCAAGGTACAGGCGGCAGGAGTAATCCTCTCTCCCTTTAATCCCCTTTCCCTGGCTCTGACCCTGGGGGCCGGTTTTGTGGCCCGGGGATTTAGTGGGGAAAAAGAACATTTAAAGCAGCTGATGAAGGCAGCCCTGAGCTTCCCCGGTTATGCACTGGTGGATATCCTGCAGCCCTGTGTTTCCTTTAATAAGCTGAACACCTTTGCCTGGTATAAAAAGCGGGTTGAGATACTCAAAAACCATGAACCTACGGATATTGAGGCAGCCCAGCGGTTAGCCCGTAAATGGGGAGAGAAGATTCCCATTGGTATCTTTTATGAGGTTCCCACCCCTACCTTTGAGTCACAGATTCCGGCTCTTCAGGGAAAATGGGGCAAAGAACCATTGGCCTATCGTCACTTTGACCCCAACACCCTGGCCCACCTGCAGGAGGAATTTATGTAAAAGTTTAAGGGGTTATTTGTAAATAGTTTTGAAATATTTCGAATAATGTTAGTTTTTTTCATCTTTTAATGTTATATTAATAGGTAATACTATTGATGGATAAACAGTGAACTCGTTTCAGCAAGCTGAAACATCGGGGAATCAGTTGAGATTCTACTCCACCTGATTATAAGCCTCACCTACGCTAACGCTTAGAGGTGGGGGTCTTATACCCTAAAAAAAAGAGAAAAATCAAACAGGTTGTGCTAATTTTATGAATAATTTGGATTTAATTGTAGGACGGCAGCCGGTGCTGGAACTTCTGCGGGCAGGAGGGGTTTTGAAAAAAGTGCTGCTGGCTTCTGGAATAACTGGAACAGTGATAAGTGAGATAGAAAAGCTGGCTCACAGCCAGGGTTTTAATGTGGAGCGGAAAGACCGGAAACATTTGGACAGTCTGGCTCCTGATTTGAATCACCAGGGGGTAATAGCTCTGGGATATGAGTTCCGCTATACTGCTCTGGAGAGTATTTTATCCAGGCTTGAGAAAACAGAAGAGAAGCCCTTTTTGGTTCTTTTAGATCAGATTCAAGACCCACAAAACCTGGGGGCTATTATTCGTACCGCAGAGGCTGTGGGTGCCCACGGGGTGGTGATTCCCTCCCGCCGTTCTGCTCAGGTTACTTCTGCTGTTTTCAAGGCATCCGCCGGCGCTGCTTCTTATATACCCATTGCTTTGGAAAAAAATTTGAATTCTTTGGTGGAGCAGCTGAAGAAAAAGGGATTTTGGATATTCGGTACTGATGCTTCAGGATCTAAAATTTATCATAGGGTGGATTACCGCATTCCATTGGCTTTGGTGTTGGGCAGTGAAGGTAAGGGAATCAGCCGCCTGCTGAAAGAAAAATGTGATTACCTGGTAAATATACCCATGAGGGGGAAAATAAATTCACTGAATGCTTCGGCAGCAGGTGCGGTACTGATGTATGAAGTGCTCAGGCAGAGGGGAAATTAGGCAGTCCCTTTTGAAGGAGAAAATGTTTTGGAATATTTAATTATTGATGGATATAATATTATCAATTCCTGGCAAGAGCTGCGTGAACTGGCTGTGGAGGATATGGATTTTGCCCGATACAGGTTGATTTATAATCTTTCTCAATTCAATGATATGTGGGACAAACTCACAGTAGTTTTTGATGCTCACCTGGTACCTGGCGGAACAGAGAGCCGGGAGATGGTGGATATTATAGAGGTTATATATACCCGAGAAGGTGAAAGAGCGGACAATGTTATTGAAAGAATTACGCATAATTTTAAAGGGAGCTCTAATATAAATATATGGGTAGCTACTTCAGACCAGACAGAACAGCAGACCATCTTTAGTCGAGGGGCCAACAGGATTACGCCTTCGGAGTTAAAGAGCTTTTTGGATTTAGTTAAGCAGGATATCAGCATAAACTATACTGAAAACATTTTTTTGTCAACTAGAAATCCTCTGGATAAGCTTCTTAAAAAAGAGGTTAAAGAGAAACTGGAACAGTGGCGTCGAGGTAAGTGAATTTAAGACCTTGACGATTAACAAGGGATTAAGTTATAATTATTTTGTAACTGCCATATCCCCAAAAAAAATGGAGGCGAGGCTATGTCAAATGCCCAACAAGATATCCGTGAGGTGGTTTTGGAGTATGATTACAAGACCGACGAGGAAATTGCCGAGGAGGCAAAGGAAGGAAGTTCGGTCGCTTTAGAATACTTGATTAACAAGTACAAGAATTTTGTCAAAGCTAAAGCAAGGTCATACTTTTTAATTGGCGCTGATCGGGAAGATATTATACAAGAAGGAATGATTGGGCTATACAAAGCAATTCGCGATTTTAAAGGGGACAAGCTGTCGTCTTTCCGGGCTTTTGCAGAGCTTTGCATTACCCGGCAGATAATCACGGCTATTAAGACGGCTACCCGGCAAAAACACATACCTCTTAATTCATATGTATCCTTGAACAAGCCTATTTATGACGAGGATTCAGATAGAACTCTTCTGGATATTTTGTCCGGGGCAAAAATCACTGACCCGGAAGAGCTGATGATTAACAGGGAAGAATACGATGATATCGAGTTTAAGATGGGGGAGATCCTGAGCGACCTGGAATGGAAGGTTTTGATGCTTTACCTGGAGGGTAAATCATATCAGGAGATTGCTGTAGAACTGAGAAGGCATGTGAAATCTATAGACAACGCACTGCAGAGAGTCAAAAGAAAACTTGAAAAATATTTGGAAATTCGAGAAAGTTAAAAGAGGACTTGACTTTTCATTTGATACCTTGTATAATTTAAAATGTTGCGATTGGCCGACGTAGCTCAATGGAAGAGCAGCTGACTTGTAATCAGCAGGTTGCGGGTTCGAGTCCCATCGTCGGCTCCAAGGAAGATTAACTTTAATAGAACAGTTTAAAATATGGAGAGATACCCAAGTTGGCCAAAGGGGGCAGACTGTAAATCTGTTGGCAGCGCCTTCGGAGGTTCGAATCCTCCTCTCTCCACCATAATGACATTTTTGCGGGTGTAGCTCAATGGCAGAGCCCTGGCTTCCCAAGCCAGTCGCGTGGGTTCGATTCCCATCACCCGCTCCAGGATATGTCCTGGCTATAATACAATTTTAACAACGCGGGGTGGAGCAGTCAGGCAGCTCGTCGGGCTCATAACCCGGAGGTCGCAGGTTCAAATCCTGCCCCCGCAACCAAAAAATTTAAGCTCACGTAGCTCAGGAGGTGGAGCGTATCCTTGGTAAGGATAAGGTCACCGGTTCAAGTCCGGTCGTGAGCTCCAATATGGCGGCGTAGCTCAGGTGGTCAGAGCATACGGTTCATACCCGTAGTGTCCGGGGTTCAAGTCCCTGCGCCGCTACCACATATAAAGGCTTGGTAACGTTACTATCAGGCTTTTTCTTTTTGTAGGGTAGTTTTTTTATTTTGATTTCTTTTTGTCCATATCTAATCTCAATTTATCCTGGCTTGAAAAATTTAGTAAAATAATTACATCAATACAGTATAAAATTTACAATAATTAACATACTAAGTAATTACACCTCACATTGCTAAACCAACTTACCAAAAAGCCAGTATTATCAGTGTTTTGCCCGGTAAAGATTGAAGGCCAAAATGTTGACATTCCCTATAAATTGTGGTAGATTTGATAGAGTGACGAACTTTAAGTTTAATAAATACCAAAGATAAAGTCTAATTTAGCTATAATCCTGGGGGTGTGCAAAATGCGAGTAAAAATAATTTTGGCTTGTACGGAATGTAAACAGAGAAATTATAACAGTATGAAGAATAAGAGGTCTAATCCTGACAGAATGGAAATGAATAAATACTGTCGTTTCTGTGACAAGCATACCTTGCACCGGGAGACCCGATAGAGCTTGTTCAGCTAAAGTCAGATTAAAGGATGTGAAGTTATGGGTGCTCCAGCTAAAACCAAAAAAGAAGTAAAGGGCATTCAAAAGATAAACAAGCACTTTAAAGATGTCAAGGTTGAAATGAAGAAAGTTCATTGGCCAACCCGCAAGGAGCTTACGGTTTTTACCGTAATCGTTTTCATTGCAATAGCTTCTGTTGGAGTATTTTTTTGGTTTTTGGATACCGGTTTTAATGCATTGTTGAGGTTGGTAATCCAATGATCAAGGAGGGAAAGGTATTTTAGGAACTGTAATTATGGAAATTGAAAAACAATGGTATGTAGTACATACATACGCCGGTTATGAAAATAAGGTAATGACAAACCTGGAAAAACGGGTGGATTCCATGGAAATGCAGAACAAGATATTTAGAGTTCTGGTGCCCATGGAAAAAGAAATTGAAATTAAAGACGGAAAGCGCAAATCTATCATGAGAAAGGTTTTCCCTGGTTATGTACTGGTAGAGATGATTATGGAAGACGATTCATGGTATGTGGTGCGTAATACTCCAGGGGTAACTGGTTTTGTAGGCCCGGGATCCAAGCCCGTACCTTTGGCGGCAGCTGAAGTGCAGCAAATATTAAAGCAGATGGGCGAAGTTGAGCCCAGAAGCAGAGCCCGCTTTGATGCCGGGGAACAGATCAGGGTGATTGAGGGTCCTTTTGCTAATTTTATTGCGGTAGTAAAGGAAGTATATAATGATAAACAGAAGCTCAAAGTTCTGGTTTCTATGTTTGGCCGAGAGACGCCTGTGGAACTGAACTATGATCAAGTAGAGAAAATGTAAGGAGGTGGATGGAAAGAATAATGGCCAGAAAGATTATTGGATTAATTAAACTACAAATTCCCGCCGGTAAAGCAACTCCGGCTCCTCCTGTAGGCCCTGCATTGGGACAGCATGGGGTGAATATCATGGCATTTTGTAAGGAATTTAACGAGAGGACCTCAGCCCAGGTAGGCTTGATTATACCGGTGGAAATCTCTGTTTTTGAGGATCGTTCCTTTACATTTATCACTAAAACTCCTCCGGCAGCCGTTCTATTGAAAAAAGCAGCCGGACTGGAAAAGGCTTCTGGTGAACCCAACAAGGTAAAGGTAGCTACCCTTCCCCGCTCTGCTATTAAGGAGATTGCGGAGACTAAGATGGTGGATTTAAACGCCAACGATATCGAAGCTGCTATGAAAATTATCGAAGGTACTGCCAGGAGTATGGGAATCATCGTTGAAAAGTAAAAATAATAATTAATAAGTGGGAGAGCCAATGGCTCGCTGGTACCACAGGGAGGTTTTTTAAAATGGCATCAAACAAAAGATACCTGGAAGCCAAAAAGATGGTGGACAGAGATATGCAATATGAACCAGAAGAAGCTCTGGAAATGGTGAAAAAATTGGCTACCGCTAAATTTGATGAGACTGTTGAGATTGCTGTGAAGCTGGGTGTTAACCCTAAGCATGCTGATCAGCAGGTCAGAGGTGCGGTGGTTCTTCCCAATGGTACAGGTAAAGAAGTAAAGGTTTTGGTTTTTGCCAAAGGAGATAAAATCAAGGAAGCTGAAGAGGCTGGAGCAGATTTTGTGGGTGCCGAGGATATGGTAGCCAAAATTCAGGGAGAGGGTTGGTTGGGTTTTGATATTGCTATTGCCACGCCTGATACCATGGCTTTGGTGGGAAAACTAGGTAGGATTTTAGGGCCTAAGGGTATGATGCCCAATCCCAAGACCGGTACCGTTACCTTTGATGTTGGCAAAGCAGTCAACGACTTTAAGGCAGGTAAGGTAGAATATCGCACGGAAAAAGCAGGATTGATTCATGTTCCCATTGGTAAAGCATCCTTTGAAACGGAGAAGCTTTTGGAAAACTTTTATACATTGATTGATACGTTAATCCGTGTAAAACCCTCTGGAGCCAAAGGACAGTACCTAAAAGGTATTACTGTTTCTTCCACCATGGGGCCGGGGGTTAAGGTGAGCCCTCAAAAGGCAGCCCTGTTGGGGAAAGTAAGGTAGGATTCGCAGACATTTGAATATATTTAATTTCATTTTTGATTTAGGCTGTAGACAGCAGGTGTCCTATCGGGCTTAATCCAATCCTGCCGAGGTCGGTAAATTTCTTATTAGAAATTTGTACCTCCGTATGTCTGCGGGGGTTTTATTATTTTTGACCTGGAGGAGGTGAAACAAATGGTTGTCCAGGAAAAGAAGAAAAAGGTAGTAGAAGAGATTAAAAACAAGATCGCCCAATCCCAAGCGGTTATTTTAACCGACTACCGGGGCCTGAATGTTTCTCAGATAAATGATTTACGGAACAAGTTGAGCCAGGAGGGGATTGAGTATTCTGTAGTAAAAAACACACTTACCCGGATTGCAGCCAAGGAAGCTGGATATGAGGATTTAAGTGAATTTTTGCAGGGTCCTACGGCCATTGCTTATAGTCAAGAGGATCCGGTAGCTCCTGCTAAGATTTTATCAGTTTTTGCCAAAGAGAATGACAAGCTGGGAATTAAAGGTGGGCTGCTGGATGGAAAAATCATTGACATATTACAAATTAAGGCGCTGGCGGACCTTCCCTCCAGGGAAGTGCTGCTGGGCATGGTAGTGGGTGGTATGCAGGCTCCGGTTTATGGTATAGCATATGCCATGCAGGGTTTACTGCTTAAAACCGTTTATGCCCTTAAGGCTATTAGTGAACAGAAAGAGCAGGAGGCTTAAGGTTAGAGCTGAAAAGATTTTTTTAAGATTATCATTTTAAACAGGTTGAAGAATAATAATTCATCCTGAAAAATTTAAAACATATCAGGAGGTTAAAAAATGTCTAAAATAGCAGAAGTAATGGAAATTATTAAAGGAATGACCGTATTAGAGTTATCGGAATTGGTGAAGACTTTTGAAGAGGAATTTGGCGTGTCCGCAGCAGCTCCCGCAGCGGCGGCTGCAGCCCCTGCAGCGGTAGCAGAAGCAGCAGAGGAACAGACGGAGTTTGATGTAATTCTCACCGGTCCCGGAGAAAAGAAAATTCAAGTGATTAAAGTGGTTCGGGAAATTACTGCACTGGGTTTAAAGGAAGCTAAGGCTCTGGTGGATGAAGCCCCCAAACCTGTGAAGGAAAAAGTTGGTAAAGAAGAAGCTGAGCAGCTTAAGGCTAAACTTGAAGAAGCCGGCGGCAGTGTAGAAATTAAGTAGGACTCTTAAAAAAATAGTATGAGCCGCCATTTTGGTTGTTTGTACTGGTGGTTGACTAAGTGAGTGAACTGGTCTCAGTAAGCTGAAACATCGGGATCAGTTGGAGACACTACTCCAGTTGATAAAAAAGCCCCCCTACGCTAACGCTTAGAGGTGGTGCCTTATACCCTAAAGTAAGAGATAAACCAAAGTTAAAAAGAAAGTTAAAAGAAACGCCCACTAACGGGCGTTTCTTATTCCTTGACAAAGGAAAAATACTATCTCGTCTTTGACAGTTGTTACAAGCAAAAAGCTTGATGATCCCTGATTTACAAGGATTATCAAGCTTTTTTTGTATTCAAAAAAGTGAGTAATGTTTTTATTTTTTTGTCGCTTTAAAAATTTTTTTCATTTGTTTTGTTTTTATAATCTGGTAGTCTGTACGGAAATCAAATGCCTCATGTAAATCATCAGTAAAGTCAGTTCTCGTATATGTTGGAGTGTAACCCTCCCCCTTTATTTCATGAAAGTTCATATCCTTTAATCCTCTAATTATTTCACTGCAGGTATATTTCTCACCAAGCTTTTTTTCCAATAATCTGTAAATAATTAAGGATATAAAGCAAGTTGTAAAATGTGCTTCTATTCTGTCATCACGGCTTAAATAAACAGGTCTGGCTTTAAATTCACTTTTCATAATTCTAAAACATTCTTCAATCTCCCATCGTCTATTGTTTACTTTAATTATTTCAGAAGCATCATCCTCAAGGTTTGTACATACAGCATAAAACCCATCAAAGGCTTCTTCTTTAGCGATAACCTCTGTATCAATACTGTATATTTCTTTTTCAGCAATTTCTCCATCAGGAGTAAAATTAGTTTTTTTAATAAATCTTCTGCAATCATTCTGATTACATTTTTTTATTTTTGTAGGATTTGAATCTATTGTTTTTTGTGCACGTTCTATCTGTGAATTACGGATTTTTCTTTGATAATCTCTATACTTGATAGAGTACGTCACAATGATTTTTTGTTCAAGGTCATTTTCTTTAATCCAACGTTCTTTGTAAAACATTTTATTTTTAGCTTTCTCATCATCTAGTTTAGAGATGTCATAGGTTTTTACATCGTTAGAGAGGTGCCATTCGTTTGGATCAAGTGCCCATTTTTTTAGATGTGCTTTTAATTTCTTAATTGATTGAGTTGTAATAAATGCTCGTTCTTCCCTGTCGTTAAATTTTCTGTTATTTTTGGACGCTAGACCGGCATCGGTACATACGATAAATTTAGAAAGATTAAAATCAGATAGAATTTTCTTTTCTAAGGGTTTTAGTGTTAATTGTTCATTTGTATTTCCTTTGTTGATGCTAAATGCAAGAGGGATACCGTCTCCATCCATAAATAGGCCCATTTGAATGATTGGGTTTGGTCTATGCTCTTTTGATGGACCGTATTGCTTATCGCCATCTGCCTGTTCAATTTCAAAAAAATAATTGGTGCAATCATAATAAAGTACACCAGTATTTCTCTTAGAAACTTTTAAACTGTTGTTGTACAAGGATGATTGTAAAAAATCCGTTTCCTTAGCAATAACTTCAAGAGCTCTGTATATATGTTGAAGTTCAAAGTTAGGTTGTTCTATAAATCTTGAGGAAAGTTGGTAAGTGGCGAGCTTAGATGAAGGGAAGATTATTCTTCCGTAAATCAATCTGGAGAGTATGGAGTTTAGGTCATATGTAACCTTGTATTTTCCTAACATTTCTTTACATATTTTGTGAAGGCCAAGTTGATAGTATATTTGTTGAAGAAAAAGATAACCACCGTTAAAAGAGCGCTGTTCATCTTTCGTAATGACCTTGGAAGGTGAGTACTTTACCAACACATCAAGCTTTTCTTCCTTCTCTTTTTGATTCAGCTCTGCTATGTATTTCTTTGCCCATTCAATGGGATCCTGGCCGTTTAACTTTTTACTCAAATCATTAACTGTTCCAAGTTTTTCAACAATCTTTGATGAATGTACACCATTCTCATAAGTTGATTTAATTACGTAAAGAGATGTGGAATTTTTTGATTTCGAAATAGACAATCTCATATTAACCCCCCAATCCCTTATATTATAACATAATACTCAATAATACTCAATAGAAATAGGTGAAAAATTGACAAATTTGCAATAAAAAAAGCCCTATTTTCAAGGCTTTTAAGACATGTGTTCATTATTCAACTGTCAAAGACCCGAGGTGGTGTCTTATACCCTAAAGAAAGAGATAAACCAAAGTTAAAAAGAAAGTTAAAAGAAACGCCCACTAACGGGCGTTTCTTATTCCTTGACAAAGGAAAAATACTATGCTAAAATAGTTTAGCCGGTTAGAAAGACTCCTGGAAGAGGAGGCTTTCCTTAAACCGGTTTTAAACCGCATGAAAAAGGTTTTAAATCGAGAGGGCAGAAGGGAAAGCCCTCCGTACCTATTTTTAGCGAGACTTTTTGAGGAGGTAAAGGAGATGTATGCAGTTATTGAGACCGGTGGAAAGCAGTACAGGGTAGAGGAAGGCCAGGTTATTAAAATTGAAAAAATTGATGCCCAGGTGGGTGATGAAATCACCTTTGACAAAGTACTGGCAGTGAACTCCGGCGATGGTTTAAAAGTAGGCACACCCCTGGTAAAAGGAGCTGCTGCTACCGCCAAGGTTGTAAGACAGGATAAAGATAAAAAGATTATTGTCTTTAAATATAAGGCCAAAAAGAATTACCGGAAAAAGACCGGTCATCGTCAGCCTTACACTCAGGTAAAGATTGAGCGTATTGAAGCGTAAATTTATTTAAATTATCTAATAATAGAAATCGGAGGTGAATGATATGGCTCACAAAAAAGGTGTAGGTAGTTCAAGAAACGGTCGGGACAGCAACGCAAAAAGATTGGGTGTAAAACGTGCAGACGGTCAAACTGTTACTGCCGGAAGCATTCTGGTTCGTCAGAGAGGGACTCACATTCACCCAGGTCTTAATGTAGGTTTGGGTAAAGATGACACCCTGTTCGCAAAGGTAGATGGAATGGTAGCCTTTGAGCGTAAGGGCAGGTCTAAAAAACAAGTAAGTATAGTACCTTCAGAAGCAGGCATAGTTGGTTAATAATCATCCAGTACGTAAGTACTGGTTTTTTTTTACCTCAGAAATTACGATTACTTCATAATTGGAAAGGCTCCTGTCTATGCTAAAAAATTATATACATGATTATAATTTTAAGCGTTTTAAGGCTTTGTCAAATAGAGGAATATAAAGAGATATGACGAATGTAATCCCTATAACTATAACAATAGCAAAAATATAGATAATATAGATTAATGTGGATAATGTGGATAATATGGATAATACCCCGAAAAACATAAAAATCAATCAAATAACCTTAATCATTACGATATTATTGGGATTAATGGTTTTATTATTATTCGGTTTTACCGGCATTGTTACTGTAGGGCAGGTGGTTTTAGTTCAGAGTATTTTCCTGCTGCTTATTTTTTTGCAGTTTTTTAGGCTCAACGGACTGCATCGAAAAGAATTGGAGATAAGAGAACTGGAGGGCCTAAAGCAGTGTCGAAATATATTAAGAGTTTGGCGCCATGATTTTTTAAACGATTTACAGATGCTTCTAACTTTGGTACAGATGAAGAAATATTTCCGTCAGATGGAATATATCAAAGAAATAACGGAAAAAATTCATGAAACGGGAAAAATATTGAGTATAAGGGATGTATCACTGGCTCTTTTTCTCGTAAATCAATATCAGGAATTTGAAACAAAAAATATTGATTTGAAGATTATAGTTGAATCTGATCTCAGTAAAATTACAGCTGACGGAAGGTTTTGCCGTCAGTTGTTTGAAATTATCTTCGGGTTGGTGGAAAAACATCCAAAGGAAGAAGGAGAATGCCTGCTTATAATATCAGATATGCATGAGGGGGTCAAAGTTTATTTTAGTTTCCCAGGGAATGCTGAAGAGTTTGATTTTGCCCGGGCCGATCTACTGAAGAAGAAGATTACTCAGTTCGGAAGTTTTGACCTTTCCTTTGAGGAAGACGAAGTAACTCTGCAATTATTATTTTCGGAACAGAAGTGAACTCGTTTCAGCAAGGTTTAAAATCGGGGAATCAGGTGGAGACTCTACTCCACAAGATTTTAAGCCCCACCTACGCTAACGCTTAGAGGTGGGGGTCTTATACCCTAAAAAAAAGCGATAAATATTTCAGAAAAAAAGGTGATTATTATGTTTATTGATAGAACTAAAGTGTATGTCAAAGGGGGAGATGGAGGAAGCGGTGCAGCATCTTTTCTCCGGCAAAAATATATGCCTTACGGTGGACCCGATGGGGGAGATGGGGGAAGCGGAGGCAGTGTGATTTTTGAAGTGGATTCAGGACTCAGGACCCTGCTGGATTTTAAGTATCAACAGCATATTAAGGGATCCCGGGGTCAGCACGGACAGGGGAAAAAAAGACACGGCAAAAATTCTCCAGACCTGGTGGTAAAAGTCCCCCCGGGAACTATGGTCTATCGGGATGAAACCAGTGAGTTAATTGCCGACTTAATTGAACCGGGACAGAGGGCAGTAATCGCCCGGGGAGGCCGGGGAGGCCGGGGAAATACCCGCTTTGCAAACGCCACCCGCAAAGCCCCGAAATTTGCCGAAAAAGGTGAGCCCGGAGAAGAATTGACTATTATTTTAGAGTTGAAACTTTTGGCTGATGTGGGCCTGGTGGGTTTTCCTAATGCCGGGAAATCTACTTTCCTATCCAGGATCTCTGCTGCTAAACCAAAAATCGCCTCTTATCCCTTTACTACTCTTACTCCTAACCTGGGAGAGGTCCATATTTCTTCGGGAAGAAATTTTGTGGTGGCAGATATCCCGGGAATAATAGAGGGGGCTCACCAGGGAACGGGACTGGGGTTGAAGTTTCTACGACATGTGGAAAGAACACGTCTTTTGCTCTTTATATTGGATACAGCGGGAACAGAGAATCGGGAACCCCTGGAGGATTTTAATGCTCTGCAGAGGGAATTGAGGCTGTACAGTGAGAAACTCAGTGAAAAACCCCAAGTAGTGGTGGCTAATAAAATTGACCTGCCTCAGGGTCAGGAAAATATTGAAAAAATCAGGAAAAACCTTCCTCAGGGCCTTCGTTTTTTTGCTGTATCTGCAGTAACCGGAGAGGGAATTCAGGAACTTCTTTTTTTCCTGGCGGATGAATTGGATCGACTGGAGAAGGAAGAGAGGGAAACAGTTTCTGAGGAAAAGCTGCAGGATAAAGAAAGAAAAATATACAGACGCCGGGATGAACCAGAGGAGCTGTCCGTCATTTTTGATGGGGAGGCGTACCGGGTTAAGGGAGAAAGAATAGAAAAGTTGGTTCATATGACAGACTTTAATTACGAAGAAGGCGTGGAGAGGCTCCAGTATATTTTTAGCAAAATAGGTCTGGAGGAGCGGTTAAAAAAAGAGGGTATTAAAGAGGGGGATCTGGTTAGAATCGGCCCCATGGAGTTTAACTTTACGGAGGAAGGGTTTTGAGGTGATTATTTTTGAAAAGGGAGAAAGAACAGAGGAACGGAAATATTGGGATTATGGGAGGAACTTTTGATCCTATTCATTTAGGACATCTGCTGGCAGCGGAAGAAGCCCGGGAACAATACTACCTGGAAAGGGTAATATTTGTTCCCTCAGGAAACCCTCCTCATAAAGAGGAAGAATGCCTGAGCCACTGGGAACATCGCTACATGATGACGGTAATTGCCACCATCACTAACCGTTATTTTTCTGTCTCCAGGATTGAACTGGATTCTGCCCCATATCACGTTAACTATACGTTGGATACCGTTAGTAAAATTAAAAATATTTTTGGTGAAGACTGTAGACTGTTTTTTATCACCGGGGCTGATGCTATTTTGGATTTAACAACCTGGAAGGGTTATGAGGATCTTTTGAAAATGTGTGAATTTATCGCCGTAACCCGTCCCGGTTATTCACTTACCCGTCTTAAAAAAATTTTTGATTCAGAGCATTCTGAGCTTTTATCCCGGATAATGATTTTGACCATTCCTGGACTGGCTATATCCTCTACGGAAATACGGGAGAGGGTCAAGCAGGGGAAGACTATTAAATATCTCACTACCTCTGGAGTGGAGCAGTATATTTTAAAAAATAACCTTTATGGGGAGTAAAAATATTTTATTTCAAGTTATGTATAATTTTTGCTCAAAAGGAAAATAATATATCGTAGGTTACTAGTGAAAGGAGGGAGAGCTATGACTAAGACCCTTTATGTAGGGAACATTCCATGGGCTTTAGATGAGAATGAACTCCTGACCGTTTTTTCTGAACACGGTGATATCGTTAACTGCAGGATAATCACCGACCGGAGAACTGGAAGGTCTAAAGGTTACGGTTTCGTTGAGGTAGATGAAGAATCAGCAGATAAAATAATTGAAGCCATGAACGGGACAGGACTTAATGGAAGAGAGATAATTGTAAACGAAGCAAAAGCTAGAGAAGAACATTAAATTAAAGGCAGCGAAAAGTTGCCTTTTTTGTTTTTAAGGCAGGGAATACTTCTATGACTGTCGAAGAATAAAATTTTGGAAGATTAATTGGAAATCACAAAGATAATTGGTAATCGCTTGGAAGGTGAAGGATCATTAACTTAAACAGCTGGAAAAAAATTTTAAAAAGAGTACTGGACTCAGAAAGGTTTATTCATTCAATTGGGGTACAAAAAGCTTCTTTAGAATTGGCTCTCCTTTATGGTACGGACCCGGTAAAAGCGGAAACAGCCGGCCTTTTGCACGATTTTGGAAAGCAGTTTAAGACTGGTGAGCTTTTAAAAAAAGCCCGGGAATGGGGAATCCCCGTTCAATTGGTAGAGGAATTGTCTCCGGATTTGCTGCACGGCCCAGTGGGTGCCCAAGTCTTAAAAAGGCAGTTCGGCCTGGCGGATACGGAAGTTATTGAAGCTATAAGTTTTCATACCACCGGAAAAGAACAAATGGGGGATTTATCCCGCATTGTTTTTTTAGCAGACTATATTGAAGAAAATCGTTCTTTTCCAGGAGTCCAAGAAATCAGGGTGTTGTCCAGAAGGGATTTAAGAGAGGCGTTGCTTGAAGCACTAGATGCGACTATACGTTATGTCCTGAATCGGGGGCTTCCCCTTCACCCGTATTCTGTAGATTTTCGTAATGCTATTCTGTGTGAAAAAAGAGACAAGTCCGGAGGAATAGATTAATGCAGAGAAAAAAGACAGTTCGCCTGAAAAAAAAGAAAGTTATTTTTTTGTCGGCAGTACTGCTTTTCATTGCCTTGCTGCTTATTACCGTAAGGATTGTGAGTCTTTTAAACAGTCTACAGATTAAATCCGTGGTTTCGGAAAGCCTGATAGAAACCGGGGATGAGGAATGGGAAAATACCTTACTGGTGGGAGTAGATACTGGAGAGAACGGAAAAAAATACATAGATCAGCTGGTGGTGGTGAGTTTTAATCCTTCTGAGAAGAGGGCTTTTATGCTTCATATTCCAGGAGAAACCCAGGTGTACTTGAGGGACTATGGTGGTGAAAAGGTGGAGAATATTTACGCCTTGGAAAGTGCTTCCAATCAGCTGCCTCTTCTGGTGGAAACAGTAGCGGAACTTTTGTATATGCCAATGCATTACTATTTTGAGATAAATTATTGGGAACTTCCCCAGGCTATTAAGTCGGTGAAAAATATCACGGTAGATGTGAAAGAAACCTTAACCAATAACCAGAGAATTGTTTTTCCCCGGGGAGAATATCTTTTGGAAGAGCAGGTAGTATACCAGTATTTTACCTTTGAGTTAGAGGGGGAGCATGCCCTGGACCGTTTGGAAAGACAGCGTATCTTTATGGCTGCTCTGGGGGAGAAAGTGATGGGGAAAAACTTGATTACAGGACTGCCGGGGTCTATCAGCAGACTGTCTCCTTTGGTCAGCACCAATATGGCATGGAGAGAATTGTTACAGTACTATAATCATATCAAGGACATGTCTTATAAGGGACAGGTTTCCGCTGAAATTATTCCGGGCTGGTGGGAGGAAATAGATGAAGTTACTTACTGGGTGGTGGACAGGGAAGAGACCCGAGGCCTGATTAACGATTTAACCGGCGGGGAGATGCTAAGTCTTGAATCCGGGATTACCTTGGAGGTTTTAAACGGTAAGGGAGTAGGAGGAACTGCCAACCGGGTTTCCAGGGCCCTGAGTGGACTGGGTTATGAAGTGGTCAGGGTAGCCAACGCGGATCATTTTAACTATACCTCTACACAGATAATAAGCCGTATTGAAGACCTGGAAACGGCCGAAATCGCCGAAACCCTGGCAGAACTGTTTGAGGGTTCTGAAGTGGAACAGGAGATTATTGAAGGCCATAATGCACAGATTACTATTATTATTGGACATAATTTTGATGAAAAGCGGTTAACAGAAAGGCTGCAATAAGGTATAATAGGGATTAATGAAGGTTATACTAATATAAAGGTTAAGGAGGGGTTTTGTGAGCCAAACGGCGAAAGATTTAGCTCTGAAAGCCGTTAACCTGTTGGAGGAAAAGAAAGCCGCAGATGTGGTAATATGCGATATTAGAAAGATTTCATTAATTGCTGATTATTTTATTATCTGCAGCGGTCAAACGGCTGTTCAAGTTAAAGCCATTGCCGATTTTTTGGTTGATAAACTGGACGAGCATAATTATGTTCTTATGAGGCAGGAAGGGTACCGAGAAGGATTATGGGTCTTATTAGACTTTGGTGAAGTGGTTATTCATATCTTCCAGCCGGAGGTAAGGAGTTTTTATAATCTCGAACGTTTGTGGAAAAATAGCTCCCAGATTTATCCCGAAAGTAACAGTTCCTTAACTTCCATGGGTTTTTCGGAAAAGGAATAATATATTTAATATTTTTAACATGCTTTGAAGAGGAGTAGTAAGCTTTTAACCAGGATTCAAAAGAGAACCGGCGGCAGGTGAAAAGCCGGTAGTCTTGGTCAGCTGAACTCGCCTCGGAGCATCTCCGGGGAAGGCCTTTTTATAAAAGGTTGATATTCGGAGACGGCTGGCAGCGTTATTTTGCTTTTTAAAAGGGAACGCAGGACATTTGAATGACATTTTATTTTTAAAGTCCAGCAGCGTTAATTCGGGTGGTACCGCGGGAAAAATTCTCTCGTCCCAACAGACGGGAGTTTTTTGTGTGTCAAGTGCCAAGAAGTTAGAAAACATTATGGCAGGAGGAAAAATTTATGACCAGCAGAGAATATAACCCTAAAGAAATTGAGCCTAAGTGGCATGATATTTGGAAAAAGACTAATTTTTATCAGACCGGGGATGAGCCGGGAAAAGAAAAGTATTACGTTTTGGAGATGTTCCCCTATCCTTCAGGGAAACTTCATATGGGCCATATGAGGGTTTATTCCATTGGGGATGTCCTGGCCCGGTATTTTAAAATGAAAGGGTACAATGTCCTTCACCCTATGGGTTGGGATGCTTTTGGGCTGCCGGCGGAAAATGCAGCCATTCAGAATAATGTGCATCCCTCCCAGTGGACAGACCAGAACATTGCCTATATGAAAAAACAGCAGGAATCTTTGGGGTTAAGTTATGACTGGAACCGGGAGGTTACCACCTGCTATCCTGATTATTATCGATGGACTCAATGGCTGTTCTTAAAACTGTATGAAATGGGCCTGGCCTATAAGAAAAAGGCTGCGGTAAACTGGTGTGCCCAGTGTGAGACTGTACTGGCCAATGAACAGGTAGAAGACGGCTCTTGTTGGCGCTGTGGCACCGATGTTGCCACAAAGGACTTGGAACAGTGGTTTTTTAAGATTACCAGTTATGCTGACCGTCTCTTAGAAGATTTGAAAGAACTGGAGAACTGGCCGGAGAGGGTCAAAATTATGCAGAGAAACTGGATTGGGCGTAGTGAAGGAGCAGAGGTGGATTTCCCGGTGAAAGATTCTCCGCAGGTAATTCAAGTGTTCACCACCAGGCCTGATACCCTTTATGGGGTGACTTACATGGTGCTGGCCCCGGAACATCCGCTGGTCAGCCAGATTACTGCCGGAACTCCTCATGAAGAAGAGGTCCAGGCCTTTGTTGAAAAGATGAGGAAAGTAAGTGAAATTGAGAGGACTTCGGGAGATACAGAAAAACTGGGGGTTTTTACCGGTGCTTACTGTATTAATCCTTTAAACGGAGAAGAAGTCCCTATACTGGTAGGCAATTATGTGTTGATGGGTTACGGCACCGGTGCCATCATGGCTGTGCCTGCTCATGACCAGAGGGATTTTCTGTTTGCAAAAAAATATAATTTATCTATACGGCAGGTTATTAAACCAAAGGACAGCCAATTAACTTTGGAAAGTATGACCGAAGCCTTTGAAGAGCCTGGGATAATGGTCAATTCTGCTCATTTTGACGGGATGGAATCTAAAGACTGTATTAAGAAAATCACCTCTTATTTAGAGGAGAAAAACTGGGGGAGAGCTCATATAAACTATAGGCTCAGGGATTGGCTGGTTTCCCGTCAGCGTTATTGGGGAGCCCCTATTCCCATTCTTTACTGTGAACGCTGCGGCACAATACCTGTCCCTCTTGAGCAGCTGCCGGTAATCCTGCCTTTAGATATACATTTTGAGAACAAGTCCCAGTCACCTCTGGCGGAATCGGAGAGTTTCATGAAGGCGGTCTGCCCACAGTGCGGCGGGGAAGCCCGGAGAGAAACAGATACTATGGATACCTTCGTTTGTTCCTCCTGGTATTTCCTCCGATATACCAGTCCCACAAGCGAAGACCTTCCCTTTGATAAAGAACCAGGGGATTACTGGATGCCTGTAGACCAGTATATTGGTGGAATTGAGCATGCCATCCTGCACCTGATGTATGCCCGTTTCTTTACCAAGGTGCTGTATGATGCCGGCCTGGTGGGGGCCACAGAGCCTTTTTCCCGGCTGTTGGCTCAAGGGATGGTCTATAAAGATGGGGCCAAAATGGCCAAGTCCAAGGGGAACGTGGTGTCTCCCAATGAGATTATTGACAAGTACGGGGCGGATACCGGTAGACTGTTTATTTTGTTTGCCGCTCCTCCAGAAAAGGATCTGGACTGGAACGACCAGGGAGTAGAGGGTTCTTTCCGCTTTTTGCGTCGAGTTTGGAGACTGGTTAATGAAAACCAGAACCTGGTTTTTTCTGGTGACACTACTATAAATCTCATGAGACTGAGCAGCATGGAGCAGGAGCTGTATCAAACTCTGCACTCCACCATAAAGAAGGTTACCGAGGATGTAGGTCAGAGATTTAATTTTAATACGGCTATCAGCTCTATCATGGAATTGGTAAACGCCCTTTATCTTTATTTGGATAAATCAAAAGAGTCAGAGGTCAATCGTTACCTGTTTACTTCAGCGGTAAAAAACCTAATCACTCTTCTGGCTCCCTTTGCACCTCACATCTGCGAAGAATTGTGGATTGTCATAGGGGAAGAGGGAAGTGTCCATCTTCAAAGCTGGCCGGAATATGAGAAGGAGGCCCTCCAGGTAGCGGAGGTGGAAATTGTGGTGCAAATAAACGGAAAGGTCAGGGATAAAATTAAAATTTCCGTAGACTGTAGTAAAGAAGAAATGATCAGCACAGCCATGGAACTTCCTCGAATTCAGGGTTACCTGGAGGGGAAAAGTATTGTGAAAGAAATTGCAGTTCCAAAGAAGCTGGTAAATCTGGTGGTTAAGTGAACCTGGTGAGGACAAAAAAATCTTGAAAAAGAAGGTTATCATAAAAATAAAAAACCGGAAAAATCCGGTTTTTTATTTTTAAAAACTTATTTGAGTATTGACAGGAGAATGAAATTCTTATAATATATTACTAAGTTACTAAGTAATATAAAGTTCTTTTAAATTAACTTTTCTTTTTTAACGGGGACTAAAAAACTAGTCAGTTAAAGCAGGTTCATCATTAAAGTATAAAAAGGAGGAAAATAATTGTGGGAAAGCTGATAAAAAGGGATATTATTAAAATTAATGAAGATTTATGCGATGGGTGTGGAATATGTGTGCCCTCTTGTGCAGAAGGTGCTATTAAAATTATTGACGGTAAGGCTAAATTAGTGAGTGAGATTTATTGTGACGGACTGGGAGCCTGTTTGGGAGATTGTCCACAGGGAGCCATAAGTATTGAGGAGCGGGAAGCACAGCCCTTTGATGAAGCGGCGGTAGAAGAATATTTAAAATCGTTAGCACCAGAAGAAAAAGAGGAGAAAGAAATTTCCTGCCTTTCCGAATCAGCCTGTGCCTGTCACTTAGAGGGGAAGGAAGTCTCTGAAATTCCTCAAGAGGAATCCCAGGGAAACTGTGCCTGTCATCAGGCCGGGGAAAATCAAGCTAATGCGGAAATGCTGCAGGCAGCCTTCAGCCCGGAAAATTCTTCTCATCATGAAGCGGGGGCTTCCCATGACCATGAAGATGATGGTGGTTGTCCGGCTTGTGCGGCCTTAAGCGGAGAGATTCATCGGGAAAATAAGGGGAAAGAAGTTATGGAGACTGTCGGGGAAGGGCCTACTATTGAATCGGAGCTTACCCATTGGCCGGTGAAGTTGAAACTGGTATCTCCGGAAGCTTCATTTCTAAAGAAGCCCCATCTATTAGTGGCGGCGGATTGTGTCCCCTTTACTTATGCTGATTTTCACCGCCGTTTTTTACGGGATAAACCGCTGGTAATTGGCTGCCCTAAATTGGATGATGCTTCATATTATATGAAAAAGCTTGTGCAGATTTTTAAGAATTATGATTATAAGAAAGTGACAGTAGTAAATATTGGTATTCCCTGCTGTTCAGGGCTCCAGGGTTTGGTGGAAAAAGCCTTGTTGGAGGCGGGATCCAAAGCTGAGTTAGATAATGTTGTAATAGGCATTGAGGGGAATATAAAATAATAGTTACCTTAGTTTCCCAGGCCCAAATGAGCAGGAGATCAGTTCCGGGGTAGGAAATAATGCTAATCAGGCAGTGGGAAGGCGGCAAAATGAAAGGAAAAGGGAACCGCAAAAGTATTTATCACGGCTTTTCCGGTTCCTTATATGGTAATAATAGTGCATGCTCAGCTTACCTTGGCTCTTTGTCGGTTGGTTATGAAGTTAGCTGTAAGGTTAATTATAATGATAGCTATTATTAAGACAGAGCCTGTGGCATACGCTTTTTCCATGGAAATACCTTCTACTGCCAGGATATAAAGGTGAACTGACATGGAGCGTCCCGGATCAAAAAGCGATGCCGGAATGCCCAGGGCGCTTCCAGCGGTCAGTATTAATGCGGCAGATTCTCCAACAGCTCTTCCGATACTAAGAATAATACCGGTAATAATGCCGGGCAGGGCAGAGGGAATTACTACTCCTACTATGGTCTGCCATTTGGTGGCCCCCAGGGCCAGGCTTCCCTCCCTGAAAGGGTTAGGCACAGCAATAATAGCCTCTTCGGCGGTGCGGACCATGGTTGGCAAAATCATCAAAGCCAGGGTAAGTCCACCGGAAAGGATTGACCAACCTAATTTTAAAAATATAACAAAGAAGGCAAAGCCAAATATTCCAAAAATTATAGAGGGGATACCCGCCAGGGATTCTGTAGTAAAGCGTATTAGCTTTAACAGTGTCCCTTTTTTCTTATATTCTGTAAGAAAAATAGCCGAGCCTATTCCTATGGGAGTGGCTATTAGCAGGGAAAAGATAATTAAATAGATTGTGGAGATGATGGAGGAGAATATACCTCCTTCTCTTCCCATGCGCCGGGGACTTTCCAGCAGAAATTCCAAATTAATAAACTGCAGGCCGTTTTTTAATATATTGCCGATGATGGCCAGCAGGATAAACACAGTAAAGAAGGCCATGAGCCAGAGAAGGGTTTTACATATTTTTTCTTCAAGTTTAGGGTTCATCAGGCTTCACCTTCCTTTTTAAATTTAAGATTAACCAGAATGTTGAGTATCATGATAAAGACAAAAAGCACGACACCGGTGGCAAACAAGGCCTGTTGGTGATCACCGTAGGCGTAACCGATTTCAATGACTACGTTTCCGGTCAAAGTTCTAACAGGATCCAGGAAAGAATCGGGCATGGCAGCGACGTTACCAGTAACCATTATGATGGCCATGGTTTCCCCGATAGCTCTTCCCATGCCCAGGACTATGCCGGTAATTACTCCGGGTCTGGCGCAGGGAAGTATGACATGTTTTATGGTCTGCCAGTGGGTAGAACCCAGAGCGAGAGATCCTTCTTTATATTCATTGGGGACTGAAAGAATAGCGTCTTCGGAAATATTGACAATGGTGGGAAGAATCATAATGGCTAGAATAATAGAACCAGCCAGGGCGCTGAAACCGCTGCCTCCAAAATAATTTCGCATCAGGGGGACCAGGATGATAAGGCCCCAAAAACCGTAAACTACCGAGGGAATGCCCGCCAATAACTGAATGGCCGGCCGTAGAAACCGTGTAATAAATTTTGGAGCAAATTCAGCCAGGAATATAGCGCCTCCGATTCCCAGGGGAACTGCCAGAGCCAGGGCTCCAAAGGTAACCATAATTGAACCGGCAATCATGGGGAAAATGCCGAAAATTCCCTGCATGGGAGCCCAGGTGCTGTTAAAAATAAAATCCTTAATGCCAATTTTAAAAATTAATGGCAGCCCGCTGTAAAAGACAAAAATAGTGATGGTGGAAACAGCCACAATTGAAGTTATAGCGCAGATAAACAGGAGCTTTTCCACCATATTTTCATACAGCTTTCGGTTGAAAAATGATTTGTAATCAAATTTTTCCTTTAAATTAAACAGACCGGTTTTATACCTGGGGGAAACTTCTATCTGGAAGTTGTTTTTATGCATTATCATCATCCTTTAAAATTTGTCTTTGTTTGCATTTGATCATAAGATAAAACAAAAAAACGTCAAAGATATAATTAAAAAAAAGAATGGGGAGGGAGCAGTTTTTTTTTAAAAAAACTGCTCCTTTAAAGATGCTGCCTTGTTTTTAGCTAGAGGATAAATTATTTTACTGCAACCAGCCCTTCTTCATTGCACAACTCTTGGCCTTCGGCACTCAGTATAAAGTCTATAAAAGCTTTAACCAGACCCTCAGGTTCTCCTTTGGTCAGGTAGAGGAAAGGCCTTGCCACTTTGTAGCTTCCACTTAAGATATTTTCTTTAGTAACTTCAATCCCGTCTACTTTAACTGTCTTAACATCATTATTTAAAGCTGCCAGGGAGATATATCCGATAGCATTAGGGTCACCGGCCACCGTAGTGCTTATGGCACCGGTTGAACTTTGGACAATAGCTTTGCTGCTGATGGGGTTATCGCTGCCCATTACAATTTCTTCAAAGGCTCCGCGGGTTCCTGAACCCTCTTCCCGGGTTACCGCAATGATGTCAACATTTTCTCCACCCACTTCACTCCAATTTGAAATGCTGCCGGCAAAAATGTCCCGCACCTGTTCCATGCTTAGGGTGTCGACATTGTTGGAGGGGTGAACTACAACAGCAATTCCATCCTTGGCAATTACGATTTCATTTAAGTGTTTTTCTTCATCCTTAAGATCCCTGGAAGATGCTCCAATATCAGCCGCTCCCTCATCTGCAGCTTTAACACCGGCGCTGGAACCTCCCCCCTGAACGTTTATTCTTACGTCAGGGTATAAATCCATAAATTCTTCTGCCAGAACTTCAGAAATAGGCTGAACTGAAGTTGAACCGGCGATGGTGATTGTACCGCTCAATTGGGTGGGTTCCTCTTCAGCAGGGGTATTGTCAGCAGATTCATCAGTTGTGGTGTCGGAGGATGAATCCGATTCGTCACAACCAACCATGGAAAACACTAAGAGCGTTAAGATGGTAACTAAAGATAGTAACTTTATGACTTTCTTAAAATTCATAAACTTTTTTCCTCCCTTAATATTAAATTATATTTTTTTAAGGCCTGGCCAAGTTAAATATAACATGTTAGTGTAAATCTAAATTCTAGGGTGTGTAAAGTTATTGTAAAGATATCCTTTAATGTTAATCCCATATATCAAGCAGATTGTTTTATCTTAAATTACTGATAAATTAGGAGTGTGAAAATTTAAATTAGAGGTGTGATATTGACAGTGGATTAAAATGTTATAATATGATTTTTTTTGTTTTAAAAAAAAGAGGGAATTAAAAACATCGTGGGGAATAAATGGAATAAATATATTTTTTTGTAAGGTGGTGTTCTGGTTTTGAAAAATTTTCGGTGGAGAGAAAATGCAGCGGTGATTTTATTAGTTTTGTTGATTATTGCTGGTTTGGGTTACAGGTTAATAGTGGGCCGGCAGGCGGGAAGGGGCGGCCAATTTACGTTAGAGACCTCAGGAAACCAATATGCTGAAGGGAAAAGAACTGACGAGAGCTTCCAGGAGGAACAATTTGTGGAAGAGTCAAAGGAGCCTGTTATAATTCATGTTGTTGGAGCGGTAAGAAATCCAGGAGTGTATACTCTTCAGGAGGGGGATAGGGTATTAGAAGCGGTAAAAAAAGCAGGGGGTTTTTTAGAGGATGCTTATGGGGATGCGGTTAACCTGGCGGCCAGGGTCTATGACGGGCAGCAAATTTATATTCCTCGGGAGGGGGAGGAGGCCTCCCTGTCTGTCTATCAGGAAACTCAATCACAAAAGATTAATATTAACACGGCCTCTCAAGTTGACCTGGAAACCCTGCCTGGAATTGGCCCTGCCAAGGCCGGAGCCATAGTCCAGGACCGGGAGAAAAATGGCCCTTTTAAATCGGTGGAAGACCTTACCAGGGTCACAGGGATTGGGGAAAAGACGCTGGAAGGGATGAGGGATAGTATAACAATTTAATTTGTAAGTGCCATTTTGTGTATCAGATAATTGTAGTTTTTTAAAAATTAATGTTTAAATCTTACTATTAGTGGGAAAATATAATGTTTGTATTATGTCATGTTTATAGAAAAACAAAAATATATTAGAAAATTTTTATTTGCTATAGGAGGTTACCATGGAACAGCAGCAGATGGTTCAAGAAATTGTAGACTTTGTTACTCGAAACAGTCATTCTCATGCCAGCCGTATTGTATGTCAGACAGCTCTAGGGGATTATCATGCTCAGTTGAATCTGCAATCTAGAGAGGAACTGTTGAAAAATTTACAACAAATTGGTTATGATGACCTGGAATATTGTTACTATTTAATAAAGTAATTTTTTACTTAGTATTGTAATCACATATAACTCTCCATCATTAAAAAGCTCGCCAAAATATAAGTGAGCTTTAAATTTCAATGATTTAATAATACACAATATTCTATTAGAAAAGTATGGAAAAAAAACTGTACATTATCATTATACTACCCATATTATTTTAAAGGACTCAGTGGCTTAAAAATACTTTCAATAATGTCCGTAGGGTTGATAACTTCTACCCCTAGAACCAGGGCCAAAGCCAGGGAGAAGCTTATAAACATGAAAAGGGAATGCACGGCTATTTCCTTCCACATTTTTTTTTGGTACAGGGGAATTACATCAATGCTGCCCAAGAAAAGGAAGAGCAGCACTACCAGTACAGCCATGGGTTGGGCTCCTTTCATTATTCAATATTATTGTAAACTTTAATAGATTTGTAACAGCGTTATTCCTGTATTATGGGGGGTGAGATAAGCCCCGTCCTTCTTATTTCTGCGCTTACCCTTACCTCTATTTCCACTTCAGGAAGCAATTCCCGCCAGTTTTCCTCAATTTCTTTCCATTTCTTCTGGTCTTTACGCCGGAAGGACGCACCGAATGCGAAAAAATCAGACTTGAATTCTTTGGATTTCGTAACGGCCATCAGTATCTCCTGTTTAATCTGATTGGCCAGTGTCTTTTCCAGTTCTTCAATCACTTTAGGGTCGGTAATATCCTGTTTAATATTAGCGGCTGCAATATCTCCCTCTGTTTCAACCTGAATGCTCATTTTTAAGCAATTTTCTGTAAACTCCGGTTCCAGTTTACTGATGCTTCGGGTTATATATACCGTAACCTGTCCCCCGTTGGATTGTCTGGGGATCAGGTTAGCCCTGTTTACTTCCCCTCGAACCCAGAGGAGCCCTTTGGTCTCGGGAACATTCAAGTAGCCTGCCAGTTTATCCTCAGAGAAAACGGCTGTGCCCTGGACGGAGATAAATTTTTTGTTTCTTTCACTACTACCTATAAATTCTTCATCCGGAGCAGGGTTTTTCTCCCGTACTTCTATTACCGGGGCATAGGCATCGGCGCCGGGCCGGTTTAAAGCATTTAAAAAATCTTTTAAGTCCATCGTGGGAGCAGCAGAGAGGTTCTGTTGGTTCTCCAACAAACCTTTTATTTCCTGGGATAATATGTTTTCCAACTGCGGTTCGGCTCTTATTACTTCCCCTGCTGTACACTTAGTAACTAGTAGAGGGTGAATGAGACGGTGTTCCCTTTCCCGTACAATAAAATCAACTAATTCACCTATTCCCCGACGGGCCAGCTCTTCTCCTACTACCATGGCCTGCATATGGGATTCAAAAAGACGGCGGGGGTCTTTGACAGCTATATTGCGGGAGGCCTCAAATATGGTTTTTCCAGTGGATTGGGCAACCCATACTGGACCCATAAAGAGCTGTCCCACCCCTCCCTCTGTTCCTCCCCCCAACTGTCCGGGGCGGGCTATGAGGGAGGTGTAGACTATCTGGTTTTTTTCCGGACAGTAGTCTATTCCCGCTACCATGGCCAGGGAAAGTTTGTCAATTTCCTGACGGTCCCAGCAGCCTAAATTGAAAAAGAGCAGGAAGAGCATAAGGATCCCGGCCGCTGTTTTTTTAAGAACTTTTCTGGGATGAAGCATTGTTTATCCCTCCTTTTCTTCGGATTAAAGCGGTAAGTAACAGCAGGGCCGGGATTCCCACTTCAAAGGTGCTCAGGGCATACACAGGAAAGGTCATGCTTAAGAAATCCACCAGGTCCACCACTCCTTCAAACAGGTGTATGGAGAGGATTACGTTCAGGATTCCCAGGGGCAGGGCCAGGGGGCGGTAGTCCTTCAGGTTAAACCACTGGGCCGCAGCCATAACGGTAACGTAATGAAAGAGGGAAACCTTTATGAATACTCCGCCTACCCAGATCACCATGACCAGGGTTTCAATTCTCTCAAAAAATTCAGCCAGACTGATTAAACGTGCTACTTCAATAATAGGAAATTTGAAATGGCTTATGAGTTCCGGACCGAAAATGCCAATGGTAATTATAGCTCCAGCAAGCAGGAAAGCGCCGGTAATCAGTTGGGCTCCCACGGCAGCCCGGTATACTCTCTGGGGTTGAGTTATAAAGGGGAAGATCATTCCCAGGGTAATAATTTCACCGAACCAGCTGGTAGGGGTATATGCTCCCCGTAGAGCGGGTATGATGCCTTCTTCCAGGGCGGGCTGCAGGTTTTCTAAATTCACTTCAAATAAAGAAATAGAAATAATTGTGATTAGAATAAAGGAATTCAGTATGAATAACCATTCGTTCATTCTGCCTATTGGTTCCAGGCCGTTTTTAACCGCCATGACTGCCAGGATGACGATCATGGCGTTAAAGACCAGCAGGGGAGTCCTGGGCATGAAGGCAGCCACCATGAAGTCGCCGAATTCCCTAACAATGATGGCATTGGTGCTCAGAAAGAACCAGATGTAGCCCAGGCCGATTATTTTACCGATAAATTTTCCCATGATGTCTTCACTGTACTGTATCAGGGTTTGTTCCGGGAAACGGCGCATAAGGGTAACCACCAGCAGGGCAATCAGTACTCCATTGGTTGTGGCAATAATTGTGGAAATCCACGCATCCTGCAGAGCCTGTCGGGTAGAAATAGCCGGCAGAAAGAGGATGGCGGTAGCCAGGACGGTGGTTACCATGAGCAGGGTTGCCTGCCGGATTGAAATTTTTCCTTCTTCCAGCATATGATTTTCTCCTTTATTTTAAGGATTATCCTTTTTTTCGCCGCTTTTGTCAGATTGTGGTGGTCGGGGCATAAGGTTTTCCTCCTGCCTCAACGGGTCCAGGGATCGAACATAGCGGGGCCGACGGTTCATAGCCCAGAAAGGGGGGCGCATAAAAATATCTTTTAAATCCCGGGGCATCAGGGGAGCCAGCGGGGCCATGTAGGGAACTCCAAAGGAGCGCAGAGAAGTTATATGTATTAAAATGACCAGCAGTCCAAACATCACTCCGAACAATCCCAGGGTAGCCGCCAACAGCATCAGGGGAAAGCGCATCTGCCGTAAGGATAAGGCTACCGCAAAGCCAGGGATAGAAAAGGTGGAAATGGCGGTCAGGGCCACCACGATTACCATGGCTGGGGAGACGATACCGGCCCGGATGGCGGCGTCCCCCAGCACTAAAGCACCTACAATGCTGACGGCAGTACCGATGGAGGCCGGCAGGCGCAGCCCGGCCTCCCGCAGGAGTTCAAAGGTAACTTCCATAATCAAGGCCTCCACCAATGCGGGAAAGGGCACCCCCTCCCGGGCCCCAGCCAGGCTTACTAAAAGTGGTGTGGGAATTAGTTCCTGGTGAAAGGTGGTTATAGCAACATAAATGGCCGGGAATAGCAGGGCGACATTAAAGGCAAACACCCGAAGCCAGCGGATTAAGGCTGCTCCAAACCAGGGGCGTTGGTAGTAGTCGTCTGCCGCCTGCAGGTGTTCAAAAAAAGTGGTGGGAAGAATCATACTGAAGGGAGTATTTTCAATTAATATAGCCACTCTACCCTCATAAAGCCCTGCAGCCACCACATCGGGACGTTCTGTAACTTTTGCTTGAGGGAAGGGGGAAAAGGGGTTATCCTCTAAAAATTCTTCCATATCGCCGGTGTCCAGGATATGGTCGGTATTGATACGCTCCAGGCGTTGTTTAATTTCCTTGACCAGTTTAGGGTTGGCAAGGTTATTTAGATACGTCACTAATATTGTAGTCTGGGAGATAAGTCCAATATAATAGGAGTCAAACCTCAGGTGGGGTGATTTTATACGCCGCCTGAGTTGAGACATGTTCACTTTTAGAGTCTCGGTGAAGCCTTCCCGGGGCCCCCTGATGGTTGATTCATTTTCCGGTTCTTCTACTCCCCGTCCTTCCCAGGCCCGGGTGCAGACAGCGATAAAGGGAAGGTGGCCGTCAATTAAAATAATGGTGTCGCCTCCCACCAGGTGTGCAAAAAGTTCGGAATTATTTTCCTTTTCCATAACTTCTCCGGCAGAAAGGCGGTTTTCAATGAGCTTTTTAAAAACTTTTTGAGGGGATAATTTCTCTAATGTTTGGATAGACTGTGCTTCAAACATAAGGGGGCGAAGAATATGCTCAAAAACAGTATTTTTATCTACAATACCGTCTAAGTAAATTACAGCCGCCGGTATTTTAGATTCATCCCCAATGACAATTTCCCGGATGACCACATCCAGGCTGCTCCCCATAACTGTTTTTATCATGGCAATGCGCATTGAGAGTTTGGAGGTAGCTGGAATATTGTCAAACTCCGCGGTATTGCTTCCGCTGAGCTGTTTGTTCTCACCGGGTTTTTTAGACTGTGATATAAATATCCGCAGAATCTTTCTAAGCAGAAACCGCATTATATTTATCTCCTTTATAAGGGTAGCTTTACATTATTTATGTATTAAAAAATTATTTACTACATAATACAGATTTATACAACATTTTTCCTCTGTTAACTTCACATTTATTTTCAAAAAGTTTTTAGCATTGCTTTGTTCCCTTTGTAACTTGTTATAAGACTGCTTAAAGTTCAATCTCCGGGTAATACTCTCAAAACTAAACATCCGCTGGAAATGCTAGCGGATGTTTAGTAAAGTACGTAATTATGAAGGAATTAAGGGAATTAAGGGGGAATTAAGGGGACAGTATACTTAATTCCTATGATGTAAGGTCCCTAATATCAATGAATGCTGAATTTTAGTGACTTTTAACCCGGGGTACTGTTACACTGCCGATGGGAAGGATGTAGACTTGTTTATGATCCGGTTCCGCCATATCCATGGCTTGTTCCAGGTTTCCTGCCGGGGTAAAACCCATCTTTTTGACAGTATCTCCAGACAGCTCCGACACCATAATTACCGGGCTTCTCCGGGCTATTCGCATCACCGAAAGGGCAGTGAACCCGTTCAGCTCAAAGTTCTGCCTGAGCAGTTTCTCCGCAGCTTCCGGGGAAGGGTAAGAAAACCAGTTTAGAAAAAGTTCTGAACCCATGCCTCCAGCGCATTCCGCCAGGAGTATAATACTTCCTCCCTCCTTTACAGCCAGGGAAGCATTGAAAAGGGTTTTTTGAGCTTGAATCACATTAATATCCTTGGGATAACCGCCGCAGCTGGCCACAATCAGTTCGGCTTTTTCTTTAAGGGGTACGGAAAATATTTCGTCAGCTTTTTGGCAGCCAAAATAGTGCGCCTTAACGTAGTCTCCCCCTACTGCCTCCAGGATGTTTCCTTTCATATCTAGAATTACGTTCAGCATGAAATCAGGTGGGGCAAAAGCAGCGGCCTCTATCATATCTTCATGAACCGGGTTCTCCTCTAAGATTCCCGGAGCTATCCGAGGATGCACTCCGGTTTCCCGGTCCAGGTCAAAGACCAGCCGGTGATTGGCTAAAATAGTCTCCCGGGAGGAAACCCCCGGCAGCAGGGATTTGCGTCCGCCCCCAAATCCGGCAAAATAGTGGTGCACTATGGCACCGGTAATTATCTTAAAGTCAGCTTCCACATAGTGCCGGTTGAATTTCACCGGTGTCCCCCGGGAGGTTACTCCTAAGGGTATCAAGTCTTCTTCTCTGTCGGCATCATGGCAGATGATTTTGATCCTGTTTAAGATTTCTTCTCCCAATAACATTATTTTTTCCTGGTGGCTTATGTTTTTGTGCGTACCGGTGGCTATAAGTATGGTAATATCCCTGTCAGGGATCCCGGATGCATTTATTTCTTCAACAATTAAAGGCAGAAATATTTCGCTCCGGGTAATTCGGGTGGAATCTGATACCAGGATGACAACTTTGTCTCCGGCGGAGGCAATTTGTTTCAGGGGCTTTGAATCATAGGGATTATTAAGTGCGTCCTGAATCACAGAGTTTGCATCCTTTGGGACAGGATGTGGGGGAGGGGTGATCATTTTAAAGTTTTCTTTTAAAGCTAAAGGTAATTTTTTCTTACCGTAGCTAAGTTTTATATTGGTTATCATTTTTTCCTCCAGTTGAAAGGTTTTTCAATAGAAAGGTAGAACTTTGGCGGCCGGGGCCTTCCCTCCTGGGACGAAGGGTCCAAGTTGAAAGGTTTCAAAATATATATGCATAATTATATTAGTGACATATTAACATTAATTGCAGTTTTGGGCAATTATATTATAAGACAAAAAACTTATTAACAGGTGCTTACTAATTTTAGCTGTATACTAATTTAAGCACCAAGTCAGGCAGGATATTTTTAATAGGACCCCCACCTCTAAGCGTTAGCGTAGGTGGGGCTTAAAATCTGTTGGAGTAGAGTCTCTACCTGATTCTCCGATGTTTTCAGCTTGCTGAAACCAGTTAACTGGATTTCAGGAGCAGATAGGGTCTTATGGAAATTTTGTGGTAATCATGGTATACTTACCAAAAGTACAGTGACCTACTCATGGGGTCAATAGACTCAAAGGATTTGGAGGTGTTAAGGAGAATTATGAAAAAGCATATAGAAATATATACCGATGGAGCCTGCTCCGGTAATCCCGGTCCGGGGGGGTGGGCGGCAGTTTTGATGTATGGTGACAAAAAGAAAGAGATTTCCGGTGGGGAGCCTCAAACTACTAACCAGCGGATGGAAATGAAGGCGGCGGTGGAAGCACTGAAGGCGCTGAAGTATCCTTGTGATGTGTCCTTATATAGCGACAGTGCTTACCTGGTGAACGCTTTTAACCAGGGATGGTTGGACCGGTGGCAGAAAAACGGCTGGAGGACTTCGCAAAAAAAACCGGTGGAAAATAAGGATCTGTGGGAGGAACTTCTGAAGTTTGCCGCTAAACATAAAGTAAAGTTTATTAAAGTAAAAGGGCATGCAGACAACGTATACAACAATCGCTGTGATGAACTGGCCCGGGCAGAAATTACTAGGAGGAGAAATTAGTTTGAGAGGGTAAGCCCTTTTTACGCACAAGTTATTAGTTTATATTTTAAAAAAAGGTGATTCTTTTTTATAGAACACCTTTTTTATATTGGCACTTAAGCTTGTTACAATTACAAGCTTTAAATTGTGCAATTAAAATGTGGAGGTGAAGTTTTCTTTTATTATCGTATATTAGTTCCCTCTATAGAGAAAATAATAGGGTATATAAGATAATACGAGGTGATTATAAATGAAGCCAAAGGTTATGCTTGTTGAAATAGAAAAGGAAGAAAAGGAATATTTTCGAAAAAGCCTGCGAAAGGATGTATCCATAGCATTTCAGGAGGAAATTTTGACCGAGGATAATGTGGAAAAGTATAAAGATGAATTAAAAGATACGGAAATACTTAGTGTATTTGTATATTCTAAAATTACTGAAAAGGTAATAAAGTCAATGCCCGCATTAAAATATATAACCACCCGTTCCACCGGATATGACCATATTGATGTAGAGTTCTGCAATAAAAATGACATCATAGTATCTAATGTTCCGGTTTACGGGGAAAACACAGTGGCGGAGCACACCTTTGCTTTAATTCTTTCCCTATCCAGGAATATACATAAGGCTTTTTATCGTACCGCCCGGGATAAATTTGATTTAGTTGGCCTTAAGGGGTTTGATTTGAAAGATAAAACCTTAGGAGTGATTGGAGCCGGACATATCGGTCTCCATGTAATTCGCATGGCCCGGGGATTCGGCATGGAGGTGTTGGCTTATGATGTAAATAAGCAGCCTTTTTTAGCAGAAATTTTGGGGTTCAGGTATGTACCTTTAGACCAGCTTCTGAAAAATTCAGATGTAATAACCTTACATGCTCCTCTGATTGAGCAGACCTATCACATGATAAATAAAGAAAATATTCAAATAATTAAAAAAGGGGCTCTGCTCATCAACACAGCCAGGGGGGAACTGGTAGATACAGAGGCTCTTCTGATGGCCTTGGAGGATGGTATTATATCTGGTGCGGGACTGGATGTTCTGGAGGGAGAAGCATTAATTCTTGAAGAACATAGACTCTTTTCCCCTGAATTACCCCAGGATTCTCTGCAGAAGCTGGTAAGAAATCATATTCTCCTTCATCGGGAAGATGTGGTTATCACCCCCCACATTGGCTTTTACAGCACAGAGGCCATTCATCGCATCCGCCGCACTACGGTGAAAAACATACGGGCTTATATTCGAGGAAATCCCCGTTACACGGTAGGAGAGAAAAAAAATCGGTCTAAAGATCTTCAGCCTGTGTAGCAGTGGGGGAGTTCTCTACTGGAAAATAAGAAAGACAAGGACGGAAAAACCCTTACAACTGGACAAGTGAGTTGTTTTTTGTTACCTTAAAGGAAGATGCGTAAAATAAGAGAATATATGGGTAAACAACTTACTATTTCAGCAGGAGGGTATTTATGGATAAATTGAACCAAGAACGGTGGGCCAGAATTATTAATACGGCCAGGGAAGAGCAGCCTGCAGACCTGCTGCTGCTCAACGCCCAGGTAGTAAATGTATTTACCGGGGAAATAGTTAAAACCAATGTAGCTGTTGTGGAAGATACTATTGCTGGGGTTGGAGAGAATTATAAGCAGGCCGGTGAAACTATTGATTTGCAGGGTGCCTACCTCATACCAGGATTAATTGATGCCCATATTCATATTGAAAGCAGTCTCTTGAGCCCCAGGTACTTTGCGGAAGCTGCACTGAGTTGGGGAACTACGGCGGTTATTGCTGACCCCCATGAAATCGCCAATGTCCTGGGTGTTTCGGGAGTGGAATTTATGCTGAACTCTAGTGAAGGACTTCCGGTAGATTTTTTCTTTACCGTGCCCTCCTGTGTACCTGCTACGGACATGGAAACTTCCGGGGCACGGCTCACGGTAAAGGAAATTGGAGATCTGTTAAAACATCCCCGGGTTTTGGGACTGGGGGAAATGATGAATTTTCCCGGAGTTATTTATAAAGATCCCGAAGTAATGGAGAAGCTGTCCCTGGCGAAGAAATTAAATAAAACTATTGATGGCCATTCTCCGGGGCTGTCGGGAGGTGACCTTCAGGCATATCTGGCAGCAGGCATCCACACGGACCATGAATGCACTTCCTTAGAGGAAGCTCAAGAGAAAAGTTCGCTGGGGATGAAGGTTATTATTCGGGAGGGCACGGCAGCCCGAAATTTAAGGGATCTTCTCCCCGCCGTAAGGCACAACAATTATTCTCAGTTTCTGTTTGGCTCTGATGATTTGGAGGCCCATGATCTGATGAACCGTGGTCATATTAATCATGTCCTTAAGGAAGCGGTCAGCCAGGGACTTGACCCGATAACTGCTGTAAAAATGGCTACCATTAATACCGCCGGAACCTATGGATTGATGAACCGGGGTGCAGTGGCCCCGGGGTATCGGGCAGACCTGGTGGTGGTTTCGGACCTGGTATCTTTCCAACCTACTGTGGTTATTAAAAACGGCCGGGTGGTTTACCGGGGTGGAGAAGTAACAGGAATCCTAAAAGAAACCTCATCTCTGCCGGAGCAGATATTAAAAAGTGTAAATTTAAAAGAGATCTTTTCTCCAGATATGTTTACTTTACGGCTTCAAGGGGAAAAGGCCCGCGTTATTGATATTATCCCCGACCAGGTTGTCACTAAGAAGTCAGTTCTTTCACCTAAAAAGCAGCAGGATATGATCCTTTCGGACCCAGAGAGGGATGTATTAAAAATTGCCGTAGTGGAACGTCACCGGGGTACTGGTAATGTTGGCCTGGGTCTGGTCCGGGGAATGGGACTTAAAGTTGGGGCCATAGCATCTAGTGTGGCCCATGATTCCCATAACATTATTATAGTAGGAACTAATGATGAGGATATGTATGCAGCTTTAAAACAGATAGTGCATATGCAGGGAGGTTTTGCGGTAGCACAGGGGGGAAGGGTAAAGGCCTCACTACCCCTGGAGATTGCGGGGATTATGTCCCAGAAAAATGCGGCAGAAGTGGCTGAGGGGATGGAAGCTGTGGTGAAGGCAGCTCATAAACTGGGGGCCCAACCTAAAAATCCTTTCCTAACCATGTCTTTTTTAGCGCTGCCGGTAATCCCTTCATTGAAGCTGACAGACCGGGGTTTAGTTGATGTAGACCTTTTTCAGTTTACGTCTCTTGATGTGTGAAGATTTTCAAATGCAGTATGTAATATATCACCCATGCCAGAAGTCCCTTCCTTTAGGCATAGCTAAAGCGGGGATGAAATAATTTTCTTCTAAGAGCGTCTATTTTTATTTTTTGAATATTTTTAAAATGAAGTAAACGATTAGCCCCAAAAACCAACCGCAGGGGAACCCAACCAAGGCTATAAATAAATATGTTTTCAGTTGGTTGGAGGATCCATATATTATATTGGAGAAAATGAGCATCAAGTAAAGAATTAAAGCCAAAACCAGGGGAAAAAGGATGAGAGATTTCCATGGGTTGTTTATATTAAATACGTTTAAAATAGTTGCTATCAAAAAAAATGAGACCAGGCCCATCAGGGCAAAACCAGCTGTGCAGCCTAAAAATATGGATATTTCTGTAGGGAACAAAATCCTTCACTTCCTTTGGAGTCAATTCTTCACTACTATAATATTCAATGAGTATTATTAATTATCCTGGAAGGGTTTCGTAAAAAGTAGGAAGGTTAAAAAATAAGTTTTAATTCACAGGAGGATAAGAAATGTCTGAAGATATCTTGACTGTCCCTGAAGAAATACAGGATTACCGTCATTTTTATCTAACTGGAAATCAATATATATCTCTGCCGGATATTGATCCCATGCAGGGGGGTGTCTGTTCTGTAAACGCTCTGCATTTAGGAGCGAAAGGCCTCTTAGAGTTCAGGGGAGAAGCAAAAAAAACACTGCTCTCGCCTTTTATTCGATTGGAGGGAAAAGAATTTCCCCTGTCAAATAAACTTTCCTGGAATTACCTGCACTCCTGGATTCCGGCCTTTATGCTGGATTCTAAAAAACTTCAGGTGGAAGGATCAATATATTTTCCCCCGGGACATAGAGGGGGAGTATACTGTCTTAAGGTTAATAATCCAGGTATTAAGCCTATAACCCTGGAAGCCGGCTTTGAAGTTGACTGGGCTCAACTTAATCTGGTGATTTTTAAAAGCCGGGAATTAGAGGTCCAGCGGCGGGCCTTCTTTGATAAATGGACCGGAAGCCTGGTGATGGAGGCCGGGTGCGGGCTGCCCCTGGTATCTATGGCCCTGGGAATGGCAGGCGGCCGGTCCTGGCACGTTGAAGAGCAGTCGCCGGGTGCTCAAAGGGCAGTTACCGGGGAGCAAATATATCTTAACCCTGGAGAGGAAAAAAGTATTCCACTATATATCGCTTTAAATATTGAAGGGGACGGTGCTGCCACTACTGTGGTAGATCTCCGACGGCATGGGTTTCAAAAGCTTTTTAAAGATACGGTTAATTGGCTGCGGCAGCGGGAGATGTTTCCGGAGCCGGACATTTCAGGCAGTTATAATGAAGCAGTGAGAAAGGTTGGGAATGAGTTCAATAATGGACTGCAAACAGAAGAAAATTGGTCAATTGGGGAAGGCCTTGAGGGAAAAAGGACGGAAGGAATAGAGACCGCCGGTGAAACCGCAGTCGGTTGTGATGATAATACAGTCAGGTCAATGGCGGACCAAAATCTCTTCTTCAATTTTTTCTATGCCCTGGGGAGAACCATAGATACAGATGAATTGATTCCGGTCACCTCCCGTAGTCCTAATTATTATGTGAGCGCTGCCTTTTGGGGTCGGGACTGTCTTCTATGGAGTTTTCCCGGTCTACTGCTTGTAGATCTTAAGATAGCCCGGGAGGTTCTGGTCAGGGTATACTCTCATCATCTGGATAAAGCCGGGGAGCACGCTCACTATATAAATGGAGTTTTACTGTATCCTGGTTTTGAGCTGGACCAGCTGTCCGCTTACCTTCTGGCCCTAAAAAATTATGTGATTGCTGCCGGTGACTGGAGTATAATAAAAGAGGGGCTTATTAAAAAGGGTATAGTTACTGTGGCGGATAAGCTTCTGTCCTGCAGAGATGAAGATACCGGCCTGTTCAGCACTTTTTTGGACCCCTCAGATGACCCGGTAAAGTATCCTTTTTTGATTTATGATAATGGCCTGGCTCAGAGGGCGCTGGATTTTTTGGCAGATTTACAGGAGAACAAACATATTAATTTCTTAGAAAATTTCAGAGGAATGGCAGAGGGTTTAAAAGAAATTATTTATCGGCTGGGAGTAGTAGACGGTCCACTGGGTCCCATGTTTGCCTGGTCAGTGGACGGTGAGGGGAATAATGAACTGTACGACAATCCCCCGGGGAGCCTTCAGCTGTTGGCTCATTATGGCTTTTGCTCTAAAGAAGATCCTGTTTATGTAAATACTGTGAAGTGGGTGAATTCTTATCATAACCCTTATTTTTGTCAGGAGGGTAAGGTTAAAGGAGGGGCTGCTTCCCGACATGCAGGTAACCCGTGGCCCTTGTCGGGGGTAAATGACCTCTTGTCCCTAAACCTTTCGGAGGGCAGCTTTTTTTATAATGTTACCATGGACAACGGGTTTTTCTGTGAAACGGTGAACCCTTCAACGGGCAGGGCTTCCACAGGGCTGGCCTTTGCTTCTGCTTCTGGATTTCTGGCCTATGCCCTTTGGAAAGTTTACGGAACGAGAGATTAAGGAGAGGTTACCGGAACCGGACAAGCCCCTAAGGCAGCTTAACGTTTTAGCAGAATCATGTCTAAAAGGTTAGGTCCAGAACTTATGTAAACAATAAGGAGGGAGAGTCGAGATAATGTTAAAAAAGCTGCCCTTTTCAGGGAAGATGCTTTATGCCTCCTCTTCAGCGGGTTGGGCAATGATTGATAGGATTGTGCTAACCTGGCTTATGTATTATTACATTACTTCCCCTGCAGGGGGGGAGCCTCTGATGATGCCGGTGGTGTTTGGGACTATTATGCTCCTGGGAAGAGTGGTGGATGCGGTGGCAGATCCCATGGTGGCCTTGTGGTCCGATAACTTTAAGGGCAGGTTAGGGAGGAGAATTCCTTTCATGCTTGTGGGAGGTATCTTTTACTTTATTGTTTTTGTAGCTCTATTTTACCCTCCGGTGGCCGGGAACAGTGTGGTTAACGTGGTTTACCTTGCCCTTCTGGTGGGAATGTATTTCTTTCTTTTTACCGTATATGTTTGTCCTTACCTGGCGCTTTTGCCGGAGTTGGCAAGGACCAGCAGGGATCGCGTGGATCTGGCAACTCTACGAGCAGTTTTTTCTCTTCTGGGAGTGGCTGTAGCCCTGGTGGGGTCCGGTCTCTTAATTGCTGCTTTAGGATTTAAGGGTATGATATGGAGCCTGGGTTTTTTGGGCCTCTTGTTTATGTACCTTCCGGCCTTAATAAAAGAGAAGGATTATGCTCAATCTCTGCCGGCGACCCTGGGGTTAATTGATGCAGTAATGACTACATTCAAAAATAGGGCTTTTCGTATTTACCTGGTTGGAAACGCTACTTTCTGGTTTGGATTTAATATTATTACACTGGGGCTGCCCTTTTATGTTACAGTTTTGTTGGGTCTTCAGGAAGAACAGACTTCTATCTTTTTTGCCGTAACCTTTGGAATGGCTGTGTTAACTTTTCCTCTAGTTAATATTCTTGCTAAAAAAATGGGGCCCAAAATAGTAATGGTAATTTCCATGTTTCTTTTTGTCCTGGTGCTTCCTTTCTTTTATTTCCTGGGAGGGGGTTACCTGGGGCTAAGCCCCTATAATTTTGGGCTTTTGATTATGGGTTTTGCAGGTATTCCTTTAGCCAGTCTGTTCGTTCTGCCTGATGCCATAGTGGCTTCCATAACCGATGTGGAACAAAGCCTCTCGGGGCAGAGGCGGGAGGCTATGTACTTTGGTGCCCAGGGCTTTGTATTAAAAATAGTTATGGGGCTGTCCTCCTTCATCACGGGGCTTTTAATGCAGTTTTTTGGACAGACTGCTGCCAGTCCTCTGGGGATTCAGCTCACCGGTCCCGTGGCCGCTGTATTCATTCTGTTGGGGAGCCTGGCTTTCATGAAATACCCTGAAAAAGAAGTGCTTTCTTATGAAAAAACAATACCCCCTGTTGGGGGGTAGCAGAACCAGCTTTAGGGTGTATTTTGGTAAATCCCAGGGAAATATTTTTGTTGAAGATTATCATTCCTGTCTCCCAGATAGGGATGATTTTTTTTGAGTTCCCCAAGGGCCAACAGGTTTATTTCCGCTGTAATCAGCGTTTCTTCATTCGAAGTTTTTGCCTCTGCCAGGACTCCGTCCCCTTCAGGAGTCAGTTCCAGGGGAGCAAATATGCCCGCTTTTCCCGTCAGGGTATAACCCAGCAGATTTCCTACCAGGGCGCTCTTTATTCCATAGGTTAAACTTTCCTGCACCCGGGGCCAGATACCTCTCAGGGCCAGCCAGTAGTTATAAGGTTCCGGGTTGGCGATAGGTACCATCACCACTTCTGCCCCCATATATTCTAGAATTCGAAACGTTTCAAAGTAGGTGGCGTCCATGCATACCGGCATTGCCAGTCTGCCCAGGGGGGTGGGAAAGATATGGAAACCGGAACCCTTGGATAGGCCCCAGTCATTTTCTATGGGCATAAGGTGGGCTTTGTCCTGAGTACCCAGTTGACTGCCGTCGGGACCAAATAAATAAGCTTTGTTGAAGACCTCTCCCCCCTTCGGAGTAAGATAGCTTCCTGCCATGATGTACATGCCAAAAGCCCTGGCCAGGTAGGAAAAGGTTATTTCCGCTGTTCTGTTGAACATGGGCCCCACAGAACGAAAAATATCCGCAACTTTCACGGAAGGATTACCCTCAATTGCAGCGGCATTCCCCACTTCTCCCGTCTCCCCCATTTCTTCTATGCCTGGAAGAAGTCCCAGCAGGTGGAAGGAATTATTCTCCGGGAATACCAGAAGCTGCACTCCTTCTTTGGCGGCAGCTTCTACCTTTTGATACATTATTTCTACGTAATCTAAAGGGTCTGATAGCAGTTTCAGTTCCAACTGGCAGGCTCCTACTTTGATTTTTTCCGGGTCGGGGAGGTTTATGTTATCGGTTCTGCTAATATTTTTTGATTGCAGATATTTATTTATGGGCGCAGGCCTGGTTCGCCATTTTAAGTATTTTAGGAACAGCCATTCTTTTGTAGTATTTAGCTTCACCGGTCGGTTTCCTTTCTTGAACATACTTTAGTGGAGATGCAGGGGTCCATAGGCTGCCGGGTTCAGCAGTTTTAACAGGGGATAATTTTTTATTACTTTTTTTCGGGCTTTAAAGTCCAGCAGTGCCTCTTGAGGTTCAGAGTATAGTATCCCTTCGGTTGTTTTGTTAGTGTCTAGATCATCGCCATTTTGTTTTTTATTTTTCTGTTTCCCTTGGGTCAAATCTTTCCGGGGCAGTCCGGACAGGTTGGGGCCTCCCCGGGCCAGGAAACCACTTTTGTCACTGGTCATTTCACAGGGGGCCATGATATAGGAACTTCCTTGAAAATTCCGGCCAAGGATGGAGGAAGCTAGCTGGCTTTCTAAGCAGAAAAATTGGTTCTGCTGAACCTGGGACCACATTCCTGACATCTGTCTCCAGTAAATAATTCTATCTTTTTTAGGCGCTAATTCTTTTTCTAAATCCTCTTTATTTCCGGTATCTTCATCTTGAATATTGAAAATATTTTTTTTCTCCCCTGGTGATTCTGTCTGGGTCTCCTCCGGGAGAGCGCCGCAATGGCAAACTATTTCTGCTCCCTTCAGGGCCAGTATCCGCCCTACCTCCGGGTAAAAAGCATCGGTGCCTATCACCAGGCCTATATTTCCTAGAGGGGTTGGGAAAACCTGTAGGCTATCACCCCGGGAAATCTCCAGAGAACGCTCTTCCCGGGAGAGATACAGCTGTTTCTGGCAGCCCAGTATACGGCCCTGGGGTGAAATCAGGTGGGTGGCAATAAATTTATTTGTATTAATTGTTAATATGTCTGTTCCACATACTATATATAAGGATAATTGGCGGGCAGCCTGAATATGAAGGGATAGCAAATCTTCATGCCAGGAAGCAGGCAGTTCTAAATATGCTTTATATGCTTCTTTGAAGTGCGCAGGAGTGCCCAGGTCCCCCCAGTTTAAGGCCAGCGTTAGGCCGGAATTACCCGGAAGCACCACCAGGCATTTTTGCCCATTATAAGTTTTTAAAATGTTAGTTAAATATAACATATAATTTTTGCGGGTACCGAAGGCTCCCCGGGAAAAATTTAAAGTAACAGCCTTCATAATCCTGCCCCTTTCCATTACTTAATATTTCAATATTTCTGTCTATTTTTCCTTCTTTAGTCAGACAACCTTCCATTTTAAACACATTTATGGGTTTTTTTAAAAGAAGCAATCTGCAGGACTTTAGGGTCATCTGCCAGGGTTAGAGCTTCTTGTTTTTTTTAACGGTAATATTTTTATTTATTTTATAAGCGAATAAAGATTCATTTTTTTTTAGATACTAAAGGCGAGGTGAGATAAAAATGACTGTTGCTTCACAATTAAAACAGACGTTGGCCAGTTTGAAAAGTGCTCAGGGAACCATCAGAACCTATGCACTGCAAAGCCAGGAGGAAGAACTGCGCAATATTTTTCAAGAATCTTTGGAAACTACTGGTGAGATTATTAACAGTTTAGAAGATAGGTTGAAAAAGATAGAGTTTGAAGAACCACAATATAAGGGAAATTAAGGGAGCAAGATAAAAATGCCTATATGGATAGTAATACTGAGGTCAATATTATTATTGTTTTTAGTTTTATTTTTGGTTCGAATCATGGGGAAGAGAAACCCCTCCCGCTTGATTCCCTTTAAATTTATCATCTATGTGATGATTGGAGTAACTGCCGTTTTTACCGCAGTGGGTGCCCTAAATCTTTTCCTGGGGGTTGTAGTTTTGGCTGTTTTTACTCTGCTTCCCATAGGGTTGGAGGTTTTGTCTGTACGAAGCAAATTTGTCCATGACGTGGTGAACGGCCGGGAAACCGTGCTGATTAAGGAAGGAACAATCATGGAAGAGAATTTAAATCAGGTGAGGCTTACCGGGGAAGACCTGCTGAGAGAACTTCGCTATAAAAATGTTTTCAACCTGAACGATGTAGAGTTTGCCGTTATGGAAGCTACGGGAGATATTAATATGGTATTAAAGTCTGATAAAAAGCCAATAACCCCTAAGGATTTGGAGTGGAAGGTTTCTCCTCAGACAGAACCGCAGACGGTAATTTTAGATGGCAGTGTATTAAACGAACCTTTGACAGAAATGGGGTTGAACCGGAACTGGTTGGAACAGCAGCTGGAAACTATGGGCATTTCCCTGGAAAATGTTTTTGTCGGCCAGATGGATACCGTAGGGGAATTATATGTTGACCTTTTTGACGATACAGTAAGTGTTTCTCAGCCAAAGGTCAGGGAATTGCTTTATGCTAACCTGGAAAAGGCACAGGCCGAGCTATCCGGGTATGCCCTGGAGACAGAAGACCAAGAGGCAAAGGATGTATTTTCCGGAGATGCTCAAAGGCTGGAGGGTTTACTGCAAAAATTGAGGCCGCAATTATTACGGTAAAAAAATGTTCAAATATAATGAGGATGGTTTACTTATGTCAAATCAAAAGAAAAAGAAGTTAAGCCCTACGCAGCAGCAGTATCAGGTTTTTGCCCAGGCCCGGGAACCCAAGCGGCCCGTTCTCTTGAACAGCGCCAGAGCTTTCCTGGTGGGTGGAATTATCAGCACCATCGGCCAATTTTTCCATTGGATTTTTGTAACCTTTTTTGACTTTACCGATGTTTCTGCCAGTAATCCTACGGTAGCTGTGCTTATCATAATTGCTGCTCTGCTTACGGGATTGGGAGTATATGATCATCTTGCCCAATGGGCGGGAGCAGGCACCATTGTCCCGGTAACCGGCTTTGCCAACACCATTGCCTCATCAGCCATTGAGCACCGTAGTGAAGGTTTTGTGCTGGGGGTAGGGGGAAACATGTTTAAAATAGCCGGCCCGGTAATTACTTACGGGGTTTTTGCTGCCTTTGTGATAGCCATTATCAAATTGATTTTCATGGAACTGGGGGCGATTTAGCTGCTTAAGGGACACCAGTCATGGTTATTTGAAAATGAACCGGTAATTCTGGCTGCGGCCACTGTAGGGGGGCCCTTTGAAGCACAGGGAGCCCTGGCCCGGGAAATTGATATTCTTCACGATGATATATGGTTGGGACAGCCCAGCTATGAAAAGGCAGAGATAAAACTGCTGGAGCAGGCTTGTGAAAAAGCTATTGATAAAGCCGGTAAAAGGAAAGAGGATGTTCAGTTTTTTTTAAGTGGTGATTTAATTAACCAAATTATTGCCAGCAATTTTGCAGCCCGAACCCTTTCCATTCCCTATATAGGTATGTTTGGGGCCTGCTCCTGTTCTATGGAGGGATTGGCTTTAGGCGCTCAGCTGGTGGACAGCGGATCTGCTAATTTAATTTTGGCCGCTACCTCCAGTCATAATGGGGCGGCGGAGAAACAGTTCCGTTATCCTACGGAATACGGGGCTCAAAAACCTCCTACAGCTCAGTGGACAGTAACTGGAGCCGGGGCAGCCCTGGTGGGACTAAAAGGAGAGGGGCCCAGGGTTACTTCTGCTACCATAGGCAGAGTGATTGACATGGGGCTGTCCGACCCTTTTAATATGGGTGCAGCTATGGCTCCTGCGGCTGTAGATACCATTGAGGCACATTTCAGGGACTTGCAGAGGGATTCTTCGTATTATGACTTGATTGCCACCGGCGATCTTGCCCAGGTGGGGCATCGGATTGCTGTAGATTTGTTCAAGGAACATAATATTGATGTGCCGGAGGAAAAATTTACTGACTGCGGACTCTTAATATATAAAAAAGATCAGCCGGTGATTGCCGGAGGAAGCGGTTGTGCCTGTTCTGCTGTGGTAACTTACGGTCATCTTTTAAACCGCATGAAAAAGGGGGAGCTGAACAAAATATTGGTTGTGGCTACCGGTGCACTGCTCTCTCCCCTTTCTTTTCAGCAAAAAGAAAGCATACCCTGCGTTGCCCACGCGGTGTCCATAGAAAATCATTAAAGGAGCAAGTTTAAAATGGAACAATTTTTATATGCATTTTTGGTAGGGGGGGCAATCTGTGTAATAGGCCAGCTTTTGATGGACGTAGGGAAATTGACTCCGGCTCATACTACCGTTACGCTGGTGGTAGCGGGAGCGGTGCTGGGGGGGTTGGGCCTTTATGAACCACTGATTGAATTTGCCGGCGCCGGCGCCTCGGTTCCCATCAGCAGTTTTGGTAATTCCTTGGTTAAGGGTGCCCTGTCGGAGGCAGAGAGGACTGGAATTGTTGGGGTTCTCACTGGCATTTTTGAAGTTACCAGTGCAGGTATTTCAGCAGCCATTATTTTTGGGTTTATGGCAGCTTTGATTTTTAAACCGAAAGGATAGTGAAAAAATTTTTTCAAATGATAACGAAGCTTGGTTAACAGGGCATTACAGAAAAGTGTAAGCAGCAGAAACTCTATTTTTAAAAAGTAACGCTTAAGTAACGTCATATGTGCGCAGGAGGATAAAAATTGCAACGAAGTAAACAGACAAAACAACAGGAGGTGAAATCTATGACTGTAGGAACTCAAATTCAGCAGGCTATTGCCGGTGTGCAGAGCGCCGCGGCCAGCATGAAGACCTGTGCCCTGGAAACCCAGGATCAACAGGCTAAAAAGACTTTTGAAGAATTAGCTCAAACTATGGAGGATGCGCTGACTAAATTAGAACAAAGACAAAAGTACATCCAGGAACAGGAGCCCCAATATAACTAATTTATAAAAAACTACGACTGAAAGGTAGCAGCTGCCTTTCAGTTTTTTAATGCAGTAATTGTCCTTCTCTTTAATCGAACCTGTTTTTTTAAGAGAGTTACATATTTTAATCTGGAACATATCTGAAGGTGATTGCATAACGTGGAATATTAATAGTGAACTAGTTTCAGCAAGCTTTAAAATCGGAGAATCAGGTGGAGACTCTACTTCACCAGATTTTAAGCCCCACCTACGCTAACGCTTAGAGGTGGGGTCTAATAACCTAAAAATAAGATAAATTTTTGAAAAATTAGTGGTTTCGGGCGGTTTCATAATATTATTTGTATTAATTGCAGAGGCAGGAAAGGGGGGAAGGGATTGTCCGGACACGATCAAGCTCAAAAAACTTTCTGGAAGCTGCAGAAACAGTATTTTACGGCGATTCATGAAGCAGAAATAGCGAATTTGGTTATGAAAGAACATGAAGAGGGTTTCAGGGAGGGAAATATGATTGAGGTGGTAAATAATGTGATTAACGCTCAAATAAAAATTTCTTTGACCTACATGAAACTGGAAAGTCACATTTTAAAATACATCGACCGGGAGTTTTCTCTCTTCAACCCGGAAGATATAGATGAAAATATTCCCAAAAAAAGAGAAGAGAAGTAAAGTGAAAATAAGCCTCTATTTTAAAGATTTAAAGGGGCTTATTTTTAATTTTACCTGTTCACTTGACTTATGGATAGTTTAAAACTATAATGAAACCAACCGACCGTCGGTCTTTTTTTGGCTGGTGGGGTTTTCTTTATCAAAGAGCACCTTAAAACACCTGGCTGGCGTAAGTCATGGGGATTATTAAGGAAGGTGAATTGAAAAATGCATGATAGTGGTCGAAAACAGGAATTCTTGGCTGCTGCCCTGGAATTATTTTATGAAAAGGGTTATGACAAAACAACTGTTAATGATATTGTCGGCAGGCTTAATGCGTCTAAAGGGGCATTTTATCATTATTTTAAGTCAAAGGAAGACATACTGAGAGAAGTGGTGTTTTGTCATATTGAAGAAGAAATTACATTGAGCCGAAAGATAGCACATAACAATCAGTTGAGTGCTGGTGAGAAGCTTACCAAAATTTTTAATGAAGTATTAATGCATCAGGATTCTAATATAGAGAAACGTAAAAAGCTTTTTATTGTGTTTAAAGATGAGGGAAACGTAAAATTTCGGCGTAAAATAGTAGAAAACAAGATAAAAATGCTGCGCCAGCCCTATAAAATTATAATCCAGCAGGGAATCAAGGAGGGTATTTTTGATACTTGTTATCCTGAAGAAGCAGCGGAGCAGATAATAAATTTATTAATTATATTGAAGATGTCTGTGGTGGGACTTTCCTATAATGTAGAAAAAAATCTTGATAACATTGATATTGTTAACCGAAAGATTGAAGCTTACCGGGAGGCAGTTGAAAGAATCTTGGGAGCCAAAGGCAGTCTTATCAACACAACACAGGTGGCGGAATATTTTAAAGATCAATCTATGCAGAATAACAGCCAATAATTTTTCTTGGCATAAATTGTATTTTTGTCATTAAAAAGTTATACAACATGGAGTTTGAAAATGGCTGGACAAAAAAAAGAAATATTGGAGGATAAAGAGATGAGCAGTAATGATATGGAGGAGCCCATCATCCAGGTAACGGATCTGGTGAAAAAGTATGGGGAATTTTCAGCTGTTGATAATATTTCTATCAGTGTGAAAACGGGGGAAATATTTGCTTTTCTGGGTCCCAATGGTGCCGGTAAAACCACCACCATTAAAATGTTGACTACATTGTTGGTCCCCACCAGCGGTCAGATAATCCTAAATGGTTATGATCCGGTTCGGGAGCAGGACGCGGCCCGACGCTCTTTTGGCATTGTGTTTCAGGACCCCAGCCTGGATAATGAGCTGACCGCTTATGAAAATATGATTCTTCACGGGGTGCTGTACAGCATGCCTAAAAATTCCCGGGATGAGCGCACTAAAATGCTGCTTGAACTGGTGCAGCTTTGGGATCGGAAAGATGAGCTGGTTAAAAAATTCTCCGGGGGTATGAAACGTAGATTGGAAATTGCCAGGGGATTGCTGCACCTGCCGCAGATATTCTTTCTGGACGAACCCACCCTGGGGCTTGATCCCCAGACCCGAAATCTGCTCTGGGAACATATAAGGGAATTGAACCAAAAGGAAAATATCACCGTATTTTTTACGACACATATGATGGAAGAAGCTGAACGTTCGGCAGACACTGTAGCTGTTATTGACCATGGTAAAATAATCGCCCAGGGCTCTCCTAAAGAATTAGCTGAACGAACCGGTACAAAATCTCTGGAGGAGGCCTTCCTGGCATTGACGGGCAAGGAGATAAGGGAAGAGGAAGCGGAAAATAAAAATCGAATGGTTAATAAAATGATGAGGGGTAGGTGGTAGTATGAATGTTATTTATATACTCTGGCTGCGTCAATTGAAGAGGTATTATCGTTCTAAACCCCGGATAATAGGTGCCCTTGGTCAGCCTCTGCTTTTTCTCTTTGCTCTGGGGTTTGGTTTTGGGCCGGTATTTCAAAGGGCCGGGGAAGGAAACTATCTGGAGTTTCTGGTCCCCGGTATTATTGCCATGACTGTTTTGTTTACATCTATGTTTAACGGAATTGAAATCATCTGGGACCGTCAGTTTGGTTTTTTGAAGGAAACACTGGTGGCTCCGGTTTCAAGAGTTAACATCATGCTGGGTAGGACTCTGGGTGGTGCCACGGTGGCCGTGTTCCAGGGGATAATCGTTTTGGGTATATCTTTTTTAATTGGTTTTCGGGTTTCCAATCCGGTGATGCTGCTGTCGGCATTAGTTTTTATGTTTCTCATTGCTATACTTTTTACTGCTCTGGGTACGGCAATCGCCTCGGTTCTGGAGGATATGCAGGGCTTTCAGTTGATTATGAATTTCATGATCATGCCCTTGTTTTTCCTTTCCGGCGCGCTGTTTCCGTTAAACGATCTTCCTGCAGCAGTAGCTACCATAGTTCATATAAATCCTCTTTCCTACGGGGTAGATGGGCTGCGGGGTGTTCTGATTGGCCAGTTTCAAATGGGGGTATGGTTGGATCTTGGGGTACTGTCAATCAGCAGCTTTATCCTGGTTATAATCGGTGCTTATATGTTTTCTAAAATTCAGATATAAGCCGGTGTTTGGTTTGATTTTTTTAGACAGAATAAGCTAAAGGTTAATGACTTTAGCTTATTACTTTTTGACCATCAGTTGACACGGTTTAACTATAAATGCAGTCAGCAGTTTATCACGGTGATATATTTGAGAGGAGCAACTGATATGAAAGAGGCTGACCAAATGTTTTATGTTTATATATTGGAATGCAGGGACGGGACCTTATATACAGGTTGGACTATGGACATAGCAAAAAGGCTGGCAGAACACAACCGGGGAAACGGTGCAAAATATACCCGGGGAAGATATCCGGTAGCAGTCAGGTATTATGAAACATTTGGGACAAAAAGTGAAGCTATGCAGAGAGAATACTGTATAAAAAGATTGTCCAGGGAAGAAAAATTAAAAATGATTGCCGGGCATAGCTCTTAGGGATACTGTTAGGAAATTTGATGGGCTGCATCTGTGTTGAGCGTAATGTAATATCTTTACCATAGTTTTTTTAATTCAATGTTTAACCCTGAAAAATCTGGATGTTCTACAATATCTTCATCCATTCCCGCTGTCACCAGTGCATACATGTCATCCCGAAGGGAAAAGCATTCCAGGGTTTTTTCCGCCGGATCCACTATCCAGTAGTGCTGCACCTGAACTTTTTGGTATATGCGCATTTTTTGCAGTCTGTCCTTGCGGAAGTTGGAAGGGGACAAAACCTCAACTACCAGAGTAGGTGGCCCGTCAATCCGGGTATCTTTTACAATATTTTCTTGTTCTGCTGATACATAGAACAGGTCCGGTTGGACTACAGTAATATCGTGGAAGGTTACATCTAGTGGCGCATTGAAAATTTCTCCTTTGGGGTCAACCTCCCAAAAATAATCTTCTAAGATACGCTGCAGCCGACGGGAAACCCGCTGGTGTATAACATTGGGGGAGGGGTCTTTTATCAATATCCCTTCCAAAATCTCGAAGCGATAGCCAGGTTCTTCCGGTAGCTCCAGGTAGTCCTGATAAGTGTATTTCTTATCGGTTTCGGTTTTGTACGGGGCTGTTTTTTCTCCAAGGGTTGAATTGCTCAGCGCCCGGACTACATCAGTAAGTTTATAGCGGTACTGTTTTCTGCCTAATTCGATGTAGGGTATTTTTTTTTCTCTGGTGTATCTCCATATTGTTTCTACAGAAAGGTCTAATGCTTCCGCCAGGACCTGTGCAGTTATCAATTCCTTATTACCAGCCATAATTATCACCTCCGACTCTAGTATAGGTTTATTGTTGACAAAAATCAAGTAAAATAAACTAAAAGCAATTATTTTTTTTGAATCTTATAGATAAATAATTTATAGCTTATTAGTTTTTAGCAGTTCCAAATGAATCTAAAAAAGCTGACTGTTCAGTCAGCTTTTCCTTTCCTTAAGATTGCAGGGTAAGGCAGGTAAGTATCTACGGATAATATTTCTTCACTTTTTTCACCATCTGGCCTTTGTATTATTCTCCAAACCTTTATAGTACCGCCGGGTTTTCCTTTTAACTTTTCTTCTTCTCCCGGAGCCAGCTGGGAGGTAACTTCAATTCGTAGAGACGGTTCAATATAATTTAGATAGTTGGTCTCAATTTCAACTTCTTCCTCCAAACCACCGCCTACTATTGCAATGGTAATTTCACCGTTTTCTACCCGGGTATTTATTAAAATATGATGATCCCGGTTGTTTCTGAACATTAAGTCGTAGGTGCCATAAGAGACGGCTGCATCTCTCCCGGCAGAAACATAGGCTGCCATGAAGCGATGATTATGCCGTTCTAAAATTTGCATATTGGAGAGAAGTGCAGCGTTGTAAAGGGTGGAAGAAACCTGGCACACTCCCCCTCCGTATCCTGTGGTGAATTCTCCTCCTTGAATGATAAGAGCTTCCTTATATCCTTTATCGGGGGTGGTATCACCAACAATTTGGTTAAAGGAAAATATATCTCCGGGAGCAATAAGGTGTTTATTAATTATTGATGCAGCCAGCTCTATATTATGGACACGTTCTTCGTAGGAAGCATCAAAGGCGGTGGTAAAGGAAGCCATCTGTTGGGTAATTCCCTTTTCTACAAAATGGGAAACGGTGAAGTCCGGGGTGATTTCTGTTCCCGGAACGGTTATCTGCAGGGGCGTTTCCTCTTGTTCAAGATTCTTTAATATTTCTTGAACAAGATTTTCTTTTTGAACCTGAAAACCAAATTTTTCAGGATTCAGTTGGGCAGTTTCCTTAACAATTTCAAAACCAGCATCTGCCGGCGCTCGATTAAAGGTATTTATAAGGTTATCTACGCTTTCATATAATTGGTTGTCATTGATTTTATAGGGTAATGAGATATAAGAACCTTTTTTTAGACTCAGCCGATCCAGATAGTTGAACGGCCATATACGCTGCCTCCCCATTTGGTAGCATTGGTGAATCATTTCATCGTTTAAGATTTCTACTCCTAAGTTTTTTAAGGTTAATGATTCTTTTTCTTCCCCCGGCCCCCAAAAAGTCATTTGAAGATTTTTTACAGTGTTTTCCGCTTCTGACAAGGTTTTATTACCAAGGTTTATTTCTTTGATATAAATCCCCGGGTACAGTCTTTGATTATAATAAAAATAGTCTGCCCCGCTGAGGAGTAAGATTAATCCCAGCAGCAGGAAAATAAAGTATTTGTTAATTCCTCGTTTTAATAAAACAATTTTCATATGTTCACCTTTTTCAGGAGAGATTTTCTCCTCTTTTTTTACGGGCGGTTTTAAAAGTTTAATAAGACAAATAGATACAGTTGTTCTAAGAACCTCTGAAATAAGTATATATAAAATAGCGGTAAGTTATGAGATATTATTAAAATTACTTATAATTTGGAGTTGAAGGAATTTGCCTTTATATCGTGGATGGAAAGTAGCCCTGGCGGGGGCTGGGGTAAATTTTCTGGTAGGGATAAATTATACCTGGAGTATTTTTGCCACAGGACTGGTAGAACAAAAGGGGTGGACTTATTCCCAGGCTTCTCTGCCTTATTCAATATTTTTGTTTTGTTATGCCTTCTGCATGGTCTCGGCGGGTAGGGCGCAGGATAATTACGGCCCTCGGCCGGTGATCAGCCTGGGGAGTTTTTTTGCCGGCGGAGCTTTTATTATCAGTGCATACTACCTGGATTATCCCTTTACCGCAGCAGTGTTGTGGGGGCTGTTTTTAGGAATGGGGTTGGCTTGCTGTTTTGCTTCCACTACTCCCGCGGCTATGAAGTGGTTTTCTACGGAAAGAAAGGGGACCATCACCGGACTGGTGGTCACCAGCACCGGCCTGGCGGCGCTGATTATGTCTCCATTGATTCAGCGGCTGGTCCACAACAGAGGCACCGCTCAATCTTTTGTGATCTGTGGGCTGGTTTTAACTCTGGGTATTTTTATACTTGCTCAGTTTATCCATAATCCACCCTTGAGATTTGGGGACCTGAGAGGACGGCTTTCCAGAGGACGGTTTCCGTCTCTGAAGGATCCGCAGCTCTATCATTTCTGGGTAATGTTTTTTTTGACTACTGGTGCCGGAGTTACTATGGCGGCTCATCTAAATAACATCATGGGGGTCCAAACGGGCTTTGAAAAGGGTTACATCGCCGTGGCTCTTTTTGCCGCCTGTAATGCTGCCGGTCGTATTTTAGGGGGAATACTTTCAGACATAATTGGGCGGGCCCGGGCTATGACTGTTATTTTCAGTACCATAGCCTTGATGCTCACCTTTATGATGATGATTGAAACTCCCATTCTACTGATGGCGGCAGTTTCTGTTATGGCCCTGGCCTACGGTAGTTTATACAGCATCTTTCCATCGGCTGTAGTCAGCTTTTTTGGAGAATCCAATTTCGGGTTGAATTATGGAGTAGTTTTCACAGGACTTGGAGCGGCCGGACTTTTTCCATACCTGGGTGGAGTTCTTTTTGAGCTTCAGGGACATTACATTTCCACATATGCTCTGCTTTTGGGAACCACTCTGCTGGCGGTTATGTTCTCTCTGAAAATATCGGAGCCGTCCCATTGAACTCTTGCGTTGTCATGTTTCTTGTCAGGGAACGGCTTCTTTGTGAAAATGGTCATAACTTTGACGAACTCAGGTACTTGTTAAAATTAGAAAGTATCATGGGCTGCGTATTCCGCAGCCCATGATACTCCTAACATAATTAAAGTAACAAGCTTTAATTAGTTGGGGTAAAGAATGATTTTGCCGCACTGTCCTGACTGCATAATTGAAAAAGCCTCTTCATACTGTTCTAATTTAAATTTATGGGTTATGACCGGGCTGACATCCAAAATTCCGTTTAACAGGGCAGATGTTTTGTACCAGGTTTCAAATATTTTCCGTCCGGTAATGCCGGCCAGGGTAACACCCTTAAATATTATTTCGTTAGTCAGATCCAGGCAAATTTTTTCCTCGGGGAGGCCCAACAGAGCTAATCTTCCGCCGTTCTTTAAGGTTTTTAGTCCGTCTTGCAGACTTTGCTTATTGCCGCTCATTTCAACCACAATATCAATTCCGTCTCCTTTGGTGCCAATCAGCACTTTTTCCACGATGTTATGCTCCAAAGGGTTAATTATATGGCTTGCTCCCATCTGTCGGGCAATCTCTAAACGGTAATCATTTATGTCCACGGCGATTATTTTGTGAGCACCCAATACTTTTGCCACTCCCACCGCAAAGAGGCCGATGGCACCACATCCGGTGATTAAGAGGTTTTTCCCAGTAATATCGGTAGAGGCAGCAGCCATTAACGCATTTCCCACGGGGTCCTGCAGGCAGGCTACTTCCGGGGGAATCCCAGGGTCATTTTTCCACAGGTTGGCTTCCGGAACCCGTATATATTCCGCAAAGCATCCGTCAAAATCTACTCCTAGTATAGTATAATCTCTGCAGATGTGTGCCTGGCCTGTTCTACACTGGTAGCACTGGCCGCATGTTTTATGACATTCCAGGCTGACGTAATCCCCCTTGTGCCAGTTTTTTACTCCTGCCCCTACCTTAACAATAATTCCTGACATTTCATGTCCTATTACCACAGGAGGTTTCATCCTGGAGGCCGCCCATTGATCCCATTTGAAAATATGAAGATCAGTACCGCAGATGGAGGTGGCCAAAACTTTAACTAATACATCATGAGGCCCGGGCTGGGGGATTTTAATATTTCTAATAACAGCTCCTTTAGCAGGATTTTCCTTAACTAACGCTTTCATCATGCTTTTCATCATTAGTTCCTTTCTATTCTATTGAGAGTTTAATAAGACCCCCACCTCAAGCGTTAGCGTAGGTGGGGCTTTTAATCAGGTGGAGTAGGGTCATCCACCTGGTTCTCCGATGTTTAAGCTTGCTGAAACCAGTTCACTGTGCTATCCTTTCGCTTTTTATGACTATGGGGACATTGCATAGGGACATTCCTTTTCAGCAGTGTCCCCTTTTCTTAATATATTCTATAACTGTTGCAGTGTGCAGATTGTTATAGATAGCGTGAGATAATGAGATAGTGTAATTGTTTTTCATAAAGCCCTCCAAAAGCTGTCAGGGACTAGAATTTGGAACTATAATTAGAAACTATATATATTTTTTGTTATAATTATCTTACATTAGTTAAAGAGGATGTTGTTTTTTTCAGGGGGTTTTTTCCTCGACAACTCTTAACTTGTGGGAATGAGGTGTGAATATGAACAAATATATGAAAGCTGCTTATAATGAAGCCTTGGAAAATATTAAAGGCCATGAGGGAGGACCTTTTGGCGCTGTTATTGTAAAAGACGGGGAGATAATAGCGGCGGCAAACAATCAAGTGCTTGCCACCAATGATCCCACCATGCATGCGGAAATTGCTGCAATCCGCATTGCCACCCAAAAATTAGGCCGGTTCAGTCTGGATGATTGTTCAATTTACGCAACCTGTGAACCCTGCCCTATGTGTATGGCTGCTATTATCTGGGCCAGGATTCCTAAGTTATACTATGGCACTGATAGGAAGGATGCTGAGGCAATAGGTTTTGCTGATAATTATATTTATGATTTTATTACCGGTGTTGCAGCGGAAAAAAGGATTTCTGTTGAGGTTTTAGATCGCTATAAGTGTATAGAGTTGTTTGACAAGTGGATGAAAAAGGAAGATAAAGAAATGTACTAAATTTGTGTAAAGATGAGGTTGTTGTAGGAATTACGGAATTACGGGGAATTACGGGGACAGTATACTTGGTGGAATTACGGGGACAGTAGGGAATTACGGGGACAGTATACTTAATTTCAGTAAAGTTAATTAAAAGTTATTATAATTTTTAAGTATCAAACAATATTTAACTTTTTCTTTTCCCAACGCATATAACGAAGGTAGTCTTCCCCAATAGCTCCTGCCAAAGATTCTTTTGAAGTCGGTACTGCTATTAAATGAATGTAATTTGGCATGAGGCAGTATGCCCATATTTCAACGTTCCAATGGGAGTACCATTGTGCCATTAGTTTAAGGTATTTCTGATAATCTCTTTCGTAAAAAAAATACCTAACATTCCATAAACATTAATTGGTTGCCTTCCCGAAATTCTATTGTCACAGATGTCGCAAATGGGATAACCTGCCAGAGAATCGTTACGATAAATAATTAAGTAAGGTGTCCCCATGTTTCCCATGTTTCCCATGTTTCCCCCCACCTAAATTTTCTTCATACCATAAGCAGCAATGGTTCCCAGAGTTTAAGCATTTCCATGGGTTCCATAGCTATTGCATTGTTTTTTACAGCTTGTCTGGTGGGTATCCTGGGGTTTTTCTTCAGCGTCCGACTCCTGGAGGAACGGCTCCGGCCGTAACCTATGCAATATCCTGGCCTTTGACCGTAATGGAGAACCGGCAGCTTATCAGAGTGAAGGAACTTATCTTGCTGAATATTTCTAAAGGAAGATTTTTGGTGAAATATTATGGATAATATAAAACTGGTACCTGCCCGCATGTTGGAAAGGAAAAACCGGTTTGTGGCCCTGGTTGAAGTAAATGGAGAGGAAAAACTGGCTCACATTCCTAACTCCGGAAGAATGAAAGAACTTCTCTTTCCCGGTGCCCGGGTTATTCTGAGGGAGGCTTCGGGTAAAGGGCGCAAGACCCCCTATGAGCTGCTTTTTGCTTTCCAGGAGGGTATGCCGGTAGCCATTAATTCTCAGCTTCCCAACCGCATTATGTCCGAAGCTATTAAACGGGGGGAAATACAGGAGTTGGCCGGTTATGAAAAAGTAAAACGAGAAGCAGCCTGGGGGCACAGCCGTTTTGACCTTCTTTTGAGTAATGGCGAAAAGCCAGATTGTCTGGTGGAAATTAAATCCGTTAACCTGGTTAAAGATAGAACGGCTTTTTTCCCCGATGCTCCCACTACTAGGGGCAGGCGGCATCTGGAGGATTTGGGACAGGCAGCTCAGGAGGGGTTTAGAACCGCAGCTTTCTTCTTAGTAATGAGGGAGGATGCCGACAGGGTTTGCCCTAATGATTCAATGGATCCTGAATTCGGTCAGGCACTGCGGTGGGCTGTGGCGCAGGGCATGGAGGTTATGGCTCGGACCTGCCGTCTGCGGGGATTTAAGGTGGAGGTGGGAGAACCTATTCCGGTTATTCTGAATCTGTAGGAATTCCGGGGAATTCCGGGGACAGTATACTTAATTCCGTAAAAAGTTAATCAAAAGATATTATAATCTCTAAATATCAAACAGTGACAATTCCCCTGATAATTGAATTTTTTTATAGGCACATTATGAAAAATTAATGAAGGGATTTTTACAGATGAGAAAGATATTACTTATATCAGCGGAGTGGATAAAGCTGCGCCCTATTAAAAACTCTGACTTCAGAAGAAATAAATTTTAAGGAGAGCTTTGCCTTTGCGGATAGCTATTCGGATATAAATATTTTAGAACTGGTAGGAAATCCGGTAGTGGTGAATCCAGAAAGAGAGCTATATAAATTAGCTGTAGAAAAAAATTGGAAGGTTATGGGTAAATCCAAATAGAAAGAGCGTATTTTTCACTGCTGCAGCTTTTTTAATATGTCAGGCAGCAACGGATGATAAAATTTTGGAAAGGGAAGGGATGAAATGTCTTCTGTGTTTGCCCAGCGCCAGTTTTTTTTATTATCCGGGGAAGGGTCGGGACTTTCTGCGGGATATACGGAAACCTTCCAATGCTGGTGGCTGAAAGTATGATTGAGTTGAATTATTCTTTTTTTTAATGTTACTACATTCTTCAGTAGAAAGGAAAAAGATTCTTCTAACTCATTCTTTTTTTTATTCTTTTTCTTAATAAACGGAAGTTCCCATAATCCTCCCAACATACCGTTACGATCTCTTTTGTGCAGCAGACATCGTCTTTCTTTGGTAATAATAGCAGCGGCATATTCTATTGTTGGAATATGCCCTGTTTTTTTTCGTAATGGAAGTTCCTCGGCTTTTCCCCTTTGATAAGCCAGACATTCTTTTGTCAATATACACTTAAGACACTGAGGATTTCGGGGTAGGCATATAACGGCCCCCATTTCCATCATGGCCTGGTTAAAATCTCCCGGACGATGGGGATCCAAGAGGTTTTTGGCTGTGCCCTTGATTAATTTTAAAGTACTACTTTTAGTAGTATCATCCTCAATCAGAAACAGCCGGCAGGTTACCCGAACCACATTGCCGTCCACTGCTGCCAGGGGTTTTTGATAGGCGATGCTCAAGACGGCGGCGGAGGAATAGTCCCCAACTCCTCGGAGTTTCTTAAAGTCTACAGGGTCCGAGGGAACTTCTCCACCATAGGTCCCCTGCACTTCTTTTACCGCATCTAAAAAATTTCGTCCCCGGGCATAGTATCCCAGACCTTCCCAGAGCTTCAGGACTTCCTGTTCATCGGCGTTGGCCAGGGAAGAAAGGGTTGGGAATTTGTCTAGGAATCTTAGGTAATAGGGAATTACAGTGTTAACCCGGGTCTGCTGCAGCATAACCTCTGAAAGCCAGATCCGGTAGGGATCTGTTTCTCTGCGCCAGGGAAGATCTCTGTGGTTTTGGTCGTACCAGGACAACAGTTTTTGCCGGATTCCTTCTGTTAATAATTTTGTGTCAACATTGTCATGCATATTTTGCCTCGTTTCTTTCACCCTCAATAATAATGTCCCGTCTTAGTTTTCTTCAAAAAATTATAAACTCCTCTTTACTACCCCAGGGGATTTTTTTTTCGTGGTAATTCCTTATTCCTTATTTTGTTTTTTCTTAGAAAAGTTATTGACATGTGATAATTTATTTTTCCCCATCTCTGTCGCAGCTGTGGCTCTTGTGCATACTTTTGTCCCAATAAAGCTATAAAGGAAGTAGATAGAGAGCTGGGGATGATTTGAAAGGGTAACGCTGAAAATATTGAATTTACCCACGGAATACTTAATGTAGGAGAAGCTATGGCAGTGCCGGTCTGCTGAATTACGTGGAATTACGGGAATTACAGGGGAATTACGGGGACAGTATACTTAATTTCTCAGTAAAATTAATCAAAAGATATTATTAACTTTTTCTTTTTTCCCGAGGTTCTTTTGGACCAGGTTTACGAGGTCTTAAATTTCTTCCCACTATTTTTTCCATATCTATAATAAATTTTTCATTTCCAAGTGGACGGCCAGTTTTCTCGTGACTTCTGAATTTTTCTGTTTCTTCAGCAGAAATGCCCTCAGAAAGATATTTTTGCCAATCACCAAACATTTCTAGCAGTGGTTTTGATTGTACTAATAAGTCGTCTCGTCCTTGCATGTGTGCAGCGGCGCTGCTCCAAGGGTAATCCCATGGGTTTTTAACTAATCCCGCACGTACAGGGTTGAGCTCAATATAGCGGGCAGCAACATAGAGATGTGCATCATCCATTGGAAAAGAGGAAAAACGACCCTGCCAAAGATGCCCGCTCCAGCCCTGACGTAAGTTTACCCAACGCGTATAACGACGGTGAGCTTCCCCAATAGCTCCTGCCAGGGATTCTTTTGAAGGCGGTACTGCGATTAAATGAGTGTGATTTGGCATAAGGCAGTATGCCCATATTTCTACTTTCCAATGGGAGCACCATTGTGCCATTAGTTTAAGGTATTCCTGATAATCCCCTTTGTAAAAAAATGTTTGGAGACGACGGTTACCTCTTTGTGTAATGTGGGAGGCACACCAGGTGCCACTACTCTTGCTATTCTTGCCATATCTATATTTTACCACATACGTTACTAGAAAATCTATAATAATTTGTAAAAAAATACCTTACATTCTAAAACAATATTAATTGCCTTCCAGTAATTAATTGTTATATAGTGTCGCCAAAGGTATAGATGCCAGAGGGTCATTACGATAAATAATTAAGTAAGGCGTCCCCATATTTCCCCCCCATATTTCCTCCATATTTCCCATATTTCCATATTCGGGGGAGGTTCACTGCTTGACAAAAGATAAATCGTAGCTTATTATGTTGAGTAGCATTATACCCCAGGGGGGAGGGGTGTTAAGATGCGGGGGAGGGTGTTATGATAAATAAAAAATTTGAAGTAACAGGAATGACTTGTTCCGCATGTTCTACTCATGTTGAAAAAAGTGTGGGGAAAGCAGTTGGCATAGAAAAGGTAAATGTTAATCTCTTAAGCAACAGCATGACGGTACAATATGATGGAGCTAGCATAGATGAAGAAAAAATTATAAAAGCTGTTCAGGATGCAGGGTACAATGCTTTTGTTTATACGAACAAAGAGAAATTGGCAGCAAAAGTTTCAAAGCCGGTGAATGTAGATAATGTTAATAATGAAGTTATTCAGATGAAGAACCGTCTGATTGTTTCTTTTATTTTTACTATTCCCCTTTCATATATATCCATGGGACATATGTTTGGTTTTCCTCTGCCGGGTGCTTTTCTAGGGCATGAAAATGCTTTAATTTTTGCCTTTACCCAAATGCTTTTGGCATTGCCTGTGGTATTTGTGAACAACAAATATTATAAGGTAGGCTTTAAAACTCTCATCAAGGGTTCGCCCAACATGGATTCCCTTATTGCCATTGGCTCTTCTGCAGCGTTCATTTACGGAATCTATGCTATCTATAAAATTGGCTATGGTCTGGGACATATGGATATCCCCTTAGTTCATCAGTACTCCATGAATCTATATTTTGAATCTGCTGCCATGATTCTTACACTAATTACTCTAGGAAAATTTTTTGAAATAAGGGCAAAGAGAAGAACTTCTGATGCTATAACTAAACTAATTAATTTAGCTCCCCAGAAAGCTCTGGTTATAAGAGAAAATGAAGAAGTAGAAATTGCGGTGGAAGATGTGGTCAAGGGAGATATCCTCATTGTAAAGCCCGGTCAAAGTATCCCTGTAGATGGTATCATTGTGGAGGGCAGTTCATACGTGGATGAGTCGGCATTAACAGGGGAGAGCATCCCGGTAGAGAAGAAAAAGGGAGACCAGGTTATTGGAGCAAGCATTAATAAATCTGGATATTTTCAGTTCAAAGCGATGAAGGTGGGTGATGACACAGCACTTGCCCAGATTATTCGGTTGGTTGATGAAGCAAGCTCTTCGAAAGCTCCCATTGCTAAAATGGCAGACAAAATCAGCAGTGTGTTTGTTCCCATTGTAATTATAATTGCTCTGGTGGCTTCGGGTGTCTGGCTTTTGCTGGGTTATTCTTTTGAATTCGCATTTTCTATTGGAATATCGGTGCTGGTGATATCTTGTCCGTGTGCATTGGGGCTGGCTACACCAACAGCTATTATGGTAGGGACAGGGAAAGGTGCGGAGAATGGGATTTTAATAAAATCAGCAGAGTCACTTGAAATAGCACATAAAATTGATACGGTAGTTTTAGATAAAACAGGGACGATTACCCAGGGGAAACCTAAGGTTACTGATATTTTAACAAATAGTGAGACAAGCCAGGAGCAGCTTCTTACACTGGCGGCATCCATAGAGAAACTTTCTGAGCACCCTTTAGCAGAGGCAGTAGTGGAAGAAGCAAAGGACCAAAATATGGACTTGTATCCCGTGGTAAATTTTTTGTCCATCCCCGGACAGGGGATTGAAGCTGTTGTAAATAATAAGAAAATTTTTTCAGGGAATTTAAGGCTTATTATTGAGAATAATATTACTTTAAATGATATGGATATGATAGGCAGTAAAATGGCAGAGGAAGGGAAAACCCCTCTTTATTTCGCCGATGAGGAAAAGGTATTGGGCATCATTGCTGTAGCAGATGTTGTTAAGCCTACCAGCAAAGGGGCTGTAAGAGAGTTTGAGGCTATGGGGATTGATGTAGTAATGCTTACAGGGGATAACCAAAAAACAGCTGAAGCTATTAGAAAGGAGCTTGGTATTACCCGTGCAATATCTGAGGTAATGCCTCAGGATAAAGAGCGGGAAATACAAAATATCCGCAGTGCCGGTAAAATAGCAGCCATGGTGGGGGATGGAATCAATGATGCACCGGCATTAGCAAGAGCCGATGTGGGTATTGCTATCGGAGCAGGAACAGATGTGGCCATTGAATCTGCTGATATTGTATTGGTAAAAAGTGATCTCCTGGATGCCGTTGCTGCGATACAACTAAGCAAGTCCGTCATACGAACTATTAAACAAAACCTGTTCTGGGCATTATTTTATAACAGCCTGGGGATTCCGTTGGCAGCCGGTGTATTCTATCCCCTGTTTGGCTGGAAACTGAGCCCCATGTTTGGAGCTGCAGCTATGAGCTTAAGTTCAGTATGTGTTGTAACTAATGCATTAAGATTAAAGATGTTTAAACCCCACTTTACGCAAAAAAGGGGAGACAGTGTTGGTTTTCATGTTGTTCCCAACGATATAAAAAATAAAAATAAAGGAGTTGATAGTGTGACAAAGAGGATTATGATTATTGAAGGTATGAGCTGCTCCCATTGTTCTGGTAGAGTTGAAAAGGTACTTAATGCTCTGGAGGGAGTAGAAGCTGTGGTGAATCTTGACAAAAACCAGGCCATTATAACATTATCAAAGGAAGTGTCTGATGATTTACTGAAAAGCACGGTAACTGATGCCGGCTATACAGTTGTTGAGTTGTCGTAAAATAAGGATTATGTACAGGAGGCATTATGAGAGCTGATAAACAAAAAATAACTCGTCTTCTTAAAACGGCCAAAGGTCAAATTGAGGGCATATTGAAGATGGTTGAGGATGACCGATATTGTATCGACATATCTAATCAAATTATGGCTGCAGAGTCTATCCTCAGAAAGACCAATAAAGAAATCATTCATGCTCATATGAGCAATTGTGTGAAGGAGGCCTTTCAATCCGGAAATGAAAATGAGAAAATAGAAGAAATCATTGAAATTTTGGATAAGATTTCAAAGTAATAATTACGTGTAACGTAACACAAAAATTTCATGGAGAGGTTTTAGAGGAGGCGTTTTATGAAAATTGCTGTATTTGATTTTGACGGAACCCTTTATCCCTTTGATACTTTACCTTTTTTATGTAAACAATTAAAAAGCAACTCCAGGTTCACCTATTATCGTGTAATGACTACGCTGGTCCTCCTGTATGTGATCTATAAACTCAAAATTATTTCAGGGGAAATAATTAAGGAAAGAGCACTTTTTACTTTTATGAAAAGCTTTAGAGGTTTTAACGAGGAAGAGATAAATGACTTCTTTCGTAATGCTTATCAGCTTATGAAGAAAGATCTAAATCCAGAGGTTGTAAAGGAGGCGGAAACCTTAAAAGCTTCTGGTTACATATTGGTAGTCGTTTCCGGAGCCTGTAAACCATTGGTAAATTTTTTGGGAGAAGACCTGGGATTTGATCTGGTTATTGGGACGGAGTTTTCATTAAATGAGGGGATATTGAAAGCTGAGGAAGATATTACTTATATCAGTGGAGAGAATAAAGCTGCAGCATTACTTAAAATACTTCCTTCTGAAGAAATTAATTTTCAGGAGAGCTTTGCTTTTGCAGACAGTTATTCGGATATAAGTATTTTGGAAATGGTAGGAAACCCGGTAGCGGTGAATCCAGAAAGAGAGCTGTATAAATTAGCTGTAGAAAAAAATTGGAGGGTTATGGGTAAACCCAAATAGAAACAGCTTATTTTTCACTGCTGCAAATGGTTTAATATGTCAGTCAGTAATGGATGATAAAGTTTGCCCTGTCTTTTTTTGGTGATAATAGCAGGAGCATATTCTATTGTTGGAATATGCCTCTGTTTTTTTTGTACCGAAAGTTCCTGTGCTTTTTTACTTTGATAAGCCTGGCATTCTTTTGTCAATATATACTGATTGCATAATTACAAACTCCCTTTTATAATACCGGGGGATTTTTTTGGTGCTAATTTTTTTTGCAGAAAAGTTATTGACATATGCTCATTAATAGTATATTATTTTGTTATGAACATATGCTCATTACGCAAAAGGTAAGATTATAAAAAGAGCGTAAAACGATAAGACAATAGAACAGTAAGAATCGTAGGAGGATGACCATGAAAATCGGGATAGCCAGCGGCAAGGGTGGAACAGGGAAAACTACATTAGCTGTCAACCTTTCTGTTTATTTGCAGGAAAAACATCCGGTAATACTGTTGGATTGTGATGTAGAGGAACCAAATGCGCATCTTTTTTTAAAACCAACTTTTTCCGAAGAACAACCGGTCTTTGTAAAAAATCCTCAGGTTAACCGAGAAAAATGTGACTATTGTGGAAAGTGTAGTGAAGTATGTGCATTTGGAGCTCTTACCGTTCTCAAATCAAAAATATTATTTTATCCCCATCTCTGTCACAGCTGTGGCTCTTGTGCATACTTTTGTCCCAATAAAGCCATAGAGGAAGTTGATAGAGAGCTGGGGATTATTCAAAAGGGCAGTGCTTTGAATATTGAATTTACACACGGAATACTTAATGTGGGAGAAGCCATGGCCGTGTCGGTCATAAATGAAGTTAAAAAGAGTCAGGGAGTTGACCAGATAACCGTAATAGATATTCCCCCCGGCACTTCCTGTCCGGTGGTTGCATCTCTAAGAGATATTGATTTTTGTATTATTGTTACCGAACCAACTCCCTTTGGACTTAATGATATGGGACTGTTGGTGCAGCTGTTGCAAAAAATGGAAATCCCATCTGCCGTGGTGATCAATCGTTGGGATTTGGGAGATACCGGGGTAGAAAGATTTTGTCAAAATGAAAAAATTCCTGTTTTAGTCAAAATTCCTTTTGACAAGGAATTTGCCCGGCTCAATGCTGAAGGAGGGAATCTAATAGAAAAGATTCCGTGGTTTAGGGACTCAATTCAGGAGCTGTGGGCAGGGGTGAAGGGGTTGGAAAAATTATGAGTTATAAGGAAATAGTGGTGATCAGTGGTAAAGGAGGTACCGGTAAAACAACAATAGTTGGGTCTTTGGCTTCCCTGTTCCAAGAGATAGTATTAACGGATTGTGATGTGGACGCTGCAGATCTTCATTTATTATTACATCCGGAAATCAAGGAGAAAAATGATTTTTATGGGGGAGAAAAAGCTTCTATTGATAGAAACAAATGCAGAGAATGTGGGCTATGTGAAGAGATGTGCCGCTTTGGCGCCATTGATAATTTTCAAATTGACTCCATTTTTTGTGAGGGATGCCGTTTCTGCTATCATCTTTGTCCTGAAGAATCCATCTCCATGATTGAAGAATTTTCCGGCCATTGGTATGTTTCTCAGACCAAATATGGACCTTTTGTTCATGCCAAGCTGGGCATTGCTGCAGAAAATTCAGGAAAATTGGTATCCCGAGTGCGGGCAAGAGCCCGGGAAATTGTTCGGGAAACCAACGTTAAATATATTATAACCGATGGACCTCCCGGCATTGGTTGTCCGGTGATCGCTTCCATGACCGGGGCAGATTTGGTTTTGATTGTAACTGAACCTACAATATCGGGTTTTCATGATTTAGAAAGAGTTGTGGATACAGCGCGGCACTTTAATGTAATTCCCCTGGTCTGTATAAACAAGTATGACCTTCATCCGGGCAAAGCTCAGGAAATTGAGGATTATTGTAAGGATAAAGGAATTAAGCTTGGGGGAAAGGTTAGCTTTGACAGGGATGTCATTGGATCCATTGTAAAAGGAATGCCCCTGGTAGAATATTCTGATGGAAAGGCCTCAGGGGAAATTAAAAAACTATGGCAGGAAATTCTAAAATGTCTTTAAAACATTACAAGATTTAGGAGGTGATAATATGGCCGAAATTGCAATATCCAGCAGTGGAGAAAAAGTAGAATCCCCAGTGGTTCAAAACTTTGGAAGAGCTCCTTACTTTGCTCTTCTTGATGAATCGGGAGAATTTAATGTTTATGCAAATCCCGGATTAGATGCTATGGGAGGAGCAGGGGTTAAGGCAGCTCAATCTGTTGTCAACGCCGGCGTAAAAACTGTAATAACTGGAAAAGTTGGACCTCGGGCGGAAGATGTTTTAAAAGAAGCAGAGATTCAGGTTTTTGTATGCGAAGATTCAATATCGGTTAAGGATGCTTTTGAATTTTATAAAAATGGAAAACTGCAGAGGCTTTTTTAGTAAGAATTTACGATTTAAAAAAGCTGTGCAATTTTTCAAAAAGAGCATAAGGAGGTGAAGAAAATGCCGGGATATAATGGAACAGGACCAGCTGGCTGCGGCCCAATGACGGGTAGGGGAACAGGATATTGTTCTGATTTTGATAGGGACGTTGACAGGAGAAGAAATTTTAGAAGCAGGAGAAGATATCTAATGGATGATGACAGGGGTATTTGTTATGGAATAAGACGCAGGTTCAGGGATAGATTTTTTTCTTCTCCAGGATATTACAGAAGGTATGGTCAACAAATGGGGTATCCTAACCGTGAATATTCTGAGGAATTCCCCACTGAGGCAGACAGAGAATATCATCCCAATCCCCTTTGCCATTTTTGTAGAAAGGTATTATACTAATAGGAGGCGTATCTATTTTGAAAATTGCTATTGCAACTGATGGAAACAGTGTGGCTCAGCATTTTGGACGGTGTGAACAATACACCTTAGTAAGTATTGAAGATGGTGAAGAAATTGGGCGGGAAAATGTTTTAAGTCCTGAACATCAGCCGGGAATTTTACCTTTATTTTTGTCAGCATATAACATTACTCATATTGCCGCCGGTGGAATGGGACCAAAAGCTCAGGAGTTATTTGTAGAGAAAAATATACAAGTTATGGTTGGTGTTTCCGGGATATTGGAAAATGTTATAGAGGACTTTATTCAAGGGAGCTTAACAATCGGAGAAAGTCTATGTGAGCATGGCCCTGACCATGTTTGCGACCACGAATAAAATTTTTTTGAGGAGGGGGAGCATTATGCCAAGGCCGACTAAGTGGAGACATGTCCAGTTCATGCCGAAATACGGTTATTTCAAGCCGGCCGGAGTTCCCCTAAAAGATTTGGAAGAAGTTATTCTTCATGTGGAGGAACTAGAAGCTATTCGTTTGAAGGATAAGGAAGGCTTGGAGCAGGAAGCCTGTGCGGAAAAAATGAATGTTTCCCGGCCTACCTTCCAGAGGATATTGAGTTCGGCCCGGGGCAAGTTGGCCGAAGCCTTGACCCAAGGGAAAGCTATTAAAATTGAGGGAGGTAACTTTAAACTTGCCAGCCGACATATCTTTTGTAAAAGCTGTGATTTTCAGTGGCAGGCTCCTTTTGGAAGTGGAGATAGGGCCCGGGATATGTCCTGTCCCCGGTGCAGTAAAAGATCAGTTTCTCGGGAAGATAATAGCTTAAAGTAAATCTTGATTGGATTACTTGGGTTTAGTATTTTTGCTTCAATGATCCAGTAGAATTGTTGCAAATAACTTATAAATATAAAAAGCAGGACAGGCATATAAGAATGTTAGGGTAGTTTAAATATTATAGATTTTTATAATGGAAAGCTTCAGGGTTAAAACCTGGAGCTTTTCTATTATTTTATCAACCAGCTGTTGTTACCAGGTCTTTTTCACAGGGCAGGGAGGACAGAAAAGTCACAAATTCTTATTGACCGATTTAGTTTAAACTAATATAATACTTATAAGAGTGAGTGCTCACTCATTTAAGGTAATTTTGGAGGAGGAGGTTTGAAGATTGTTGCAAAAAAGACTAGTATACATAACTTTATTCACTATATTCTTTATAGCTGTGGGAGCAGTTTCTGTAATTGCTGAAAATCAAAATCCGGAAAGCTGTGTTAACTGTCATGAAGGTGCGGCCAGGGACTGGGAACGGGGCTCCAAATCGGAGTTCATGTTATGTGTTGACTGCCATGGTGAGGCTCATACCGGACCGGGCGATGCACACCTGGTTGAGGTTCCCACACCCAAGGATTGCGCCGTTTGTCATCCTCAAGAAGTAGAACGTTTTGAAGAAGGAAAGCATGCATTTGCCTGGGAGGCCATGTTAGCCGTTCCAACTTTTCAGGATATGCCCAAGGCGGCCACTGACAAGGGTTGTGTTTTATGCCATCAGATTGGATATGAATGGGATGACGGAAGCCGGGGCAGATGTGATTCCTGCCACAGCAGACATGTATTCTCAGCAGAGGAAGCCCGGGAGCCGGAGTCCTGTGGACACTGTCACACGGGAGATCACCCACAGTATGAAATGTGGCAGAGTTCTAAACACGGTATGATATATGCCATAGAACAAGATCCAGAACGTGCCCCTACTTGTGTTACCTGTCATATGCCGGAAGGAGACCATTTTGTAATGACTGCCTGGGGTTTTCTGGGTGTCCGGGGGGAAGAACCTTACGCAGAATGGGAAGCCGACAGGGAAAAAATTCTTTATGCTCTAAATGAGATGGGACCCGCCAGGGCCCCTGAGGTAATGCGGGAAACGATGGGAGAATGGGAAGAATTAAGGGCGGAAATGATTGATATCTGCAGTCAGTGTCATGCAACCAGCTATGCCCAAAGGGATTTAGAAAAGAGTGATGCCCTATTAAGGGAAGCCGACAGGGTAAATGCCCAAATTGTTGATTTAACTAACCAGTTTTATGAAGAAGGGCTAATTGATGAGCGAACCCGGTTCAATACTTTTAGGGATGCTACGGCAAACCGCTTTGCCACTTATATGGGGGCATTCCATAACTCTCCACTCTATGCCTGGGATAAAGGGTTTTTGGCATTAACTTCAGATATGGTTTACCTGCGGGATGATTTGATACAAGAAAAGAAGCTGGACATTTTTGGCGGAAAAATCAAGCAGTCCTTATTCTTAGGGGGGACAGCACTGGTTATTGCCGTTGCAGGATTGCTGGCCTTCACTGTGGTGACAGTGAAAAGAAAGAAAAAAGAAGAAGGAAGCAGTAATGAGAAGGAAAAGCATGATGATAATTAAAAATCTAATATAATTAAACCTCCCGGTTATTTTACCCAGCAGTTTGCAATTCTCAAACCATTGAGCTATGATAAAAGCAATTTAATAGAGATTTAATAACCGGGAGGTCATTTTATGGTTACAATCAAAAAACCAAATCAACAAAAACCAGTCCGGAAAGAATTAATACTGGCAGCAGCCAGGGACGTTTTTAGTCGAAAAGGGTTTAAAGGTGCTGCCACGGCGGAGATTGCTGCCCAGGCTGGAGTGGCAGAAGGGACAATTTTTCGATATTTTAAAACAAAAAAAGAACTGCTCCTGGCTGTAGTTGAACCTGTTGAAAATGCCTGGATAGATGAATTTTTGCACAGCGCCACCGGGGAAAATGGCACTGAGACTTTACGAGTTTTTCTGAAAAATCACCTGGGAATGGTAAGAGAAAATTTTGATCTTTTCAAGGTTTTTTTCTATGAATCTCAGTTCTACCCGGAATTGAGGGAAAAATTCGTAGAAAATGTAGTATTAAAGACCCTTGCCCCGGTAGAAAATCATCTGTCCCGAATGATTAGTTCAGGAGAATATCGGGAAGTGGATGTTAAAATAGCCTCCAGGGCTCTGTATGGAATGTTGGCGGTTTTCATTGCCTGGAAAGAAATACTTCAGGCTGAAGATGTTTGTAACTTTGATGACGGTGAGGTTATAGAGAATATTATTGATATTTATCTACATGGCGTGAAAGCAAAGCATACTGAGTAGATTGTTTGAATTGACAAAAAAGGGAAAGCATAATACAATAATGAATGAACGTTCATTCATTTATTAATCCATCCATTGTTTTGCTCCAGGCCCTCTGCTGACTTGTAGTTCCGGCTAAGAATATTGGAAAATTTCTAAGGAGATAATCACAAAATGGAAAAAAACTTGAAAGATAAAAAAGAAATGGTCTATCAAGGTGCTGTAGAGGTGATTTCTCGGGAGGGGTTTCATAATGCTACAGTTGAAAAAATAGCCTCCTCCGCGGGGGTTGCTGTAGGCACAGTTTATAATTATTTTTTGAATAAAAATGACATCCTGGATTATATTTTTCAAAAAGAGTTTGAGAAACGGAAAAGTTATTTTTTAGAAATTAAGGAAAAAGATCTTCATCCCTTAGAAAAATTAAAAAGTATTCTTTCTATGCATTTTGAAGAAGTTAAGAAAAATAAAGAGGTTTTCTCAGTTATTTTGCGGGAAAGAGGTATGCACATAGTCTGCCACTCCCAAGGAATAACCCGTTTTGAAGGTCTGCCCCGTTTTATTGAAGAAATATTAATAGAAGGAGTGAATAACGGGGATCTTCGATCTGGTGATCTTAAAGTGATTTCATTGGTAATATTTGGAGCCATCGAGGGGTTAATGAGCCGCTATCTTTTTGAACTGGAGGAAAAGGGACATTCCACTCTATTGGATAATGCGGCAGAAGAAATTGCCCGGATATTGTGGCAGGGTTTGAATAATTAAAGATATTATTATAAAAATGAATGAATGAACATTCATTCATTTTAACCAAAGGAAAGGAGTGATATTTTTTGGAACTGGTGCTTATTTATTCATTTTTAATTATTGGGCTGGCTGTTTCTATATACAAGGATAGAGGCAAAACAAAAAAGGCTGTATTTATAGGTTCCCGTATATTTATCAAGATGCTCCCCAGCTTGCTTCTCATCGTGGGCTTAGTAGGGCTCATCTTGGTGTTTATTCCTCCGGACACTATTGGACGCTATATGGGAACAGAAGCCGGTTTTTCGGGCACTTTGCTGGCAGCAGTATTTGGAGCAATTACCTTTATTCCCTCTATTGTATCTATCCCCCTGGCAGGTTCACTTGCTCTTGTGGGATTCATGGCCGCCATATTTCTTTTCATACATTTTCTGTATCCTCCCCAGTCTGTAGAAGTCTATTCTATATCTTTAAATTACCTGAAGGAAATGGCTCTAATCATTCCACCGGTGTTCATTTTAATGGGACTGTTTGAGGTGTGGGTTCCGAAAACCTTTATACAGAAATATATGGGTAAAGAGGCAGGTTTTAAAGGGGCGGCCCTTGCCTTTGTGTTCGGCACTATCCCCACGGGCCCCGTTTATATTGCTTTCCCCATAGCTGCCGGTATGTTAAAAAAAGGAGCCCGTATAATGAATATTAATATATTCCTTGGAACCTGGGCCGCTGCTAAACTGCCTCAACTTTTAATTGAACTAAAGTTTTTGGGTCCGGCTTTCACAGCTCTTCGCTTTGCCCTGACAGTAATTTCTGTAGTAATTATCGGTTTTCTGGTTGAAACCCTGATGTTAAAGAAGGAAAATCAAGAACGGTGTGCCACGGAGAAAGGATAAAAGTAACAATTTTTTCGAGAATTACGGGGGAATTACGAATTACGGGGACAGTATACTTAATTTCAGTTAAGCTAATCAAAAGATATTATAATCTCTAAATATCAAACAATATTTAACTTTTTCTTTTTTCCCTAGGTCCTTTTGGACCAGGTTTACGAGGTCTTAAATTCACTCCCACTATTTTTTCCATATCTATAATGAATTTTCATTTCCAAGTGGACGGCCAGTTTTCTCGTGACTTCTGAATTTTTTTGTTTCTTCAGCAGAGATGCCCTCAGAAAGATATTTTTGCCAATCACCAAACATTTCTAGCAGCGGTTTTGATTTTACTAATAAGTCGTCTCGTCCTTGCATGTGTGCCGCGGCGCTGCTCCAAGGGTAATCCCATGGGTTTTTAACTAATCCAGCACATACAGGGTTTCGCTCAATATAGCGGGCACCAATATAAAGATGTGCATTATCCATTGGAAAAGAGGAAAAACGACCCTGCCACTACTCTTGCTATTCTTGCCATATCTATATTTTACCAGAAGTTACTAGAAAATCTATAATATTTTGTAAAAAAAAGCCTAACATTCCATTTTATTGTCACAGTGTCGTCAAAGGTATAGATGCCAGAGGGGCATACGATAAATAATTAAGTAAGGTGTCCCCATATTTCCCCCATATTTTCATATTTCACATATTTCAAAAGCTTATTTATCATTTAATAAATTGGCTGCAGTTTCAGGGTCATTTACTTTTACGGCAGCTTAATAAACAGCTGGTGGTTTTTGATTGTTTGATTTCAAGGGGTAGGAAAAATATTCTTGACAAGTTTAAAGAATCAACTTATACTAATTATATGAGAATGAATCTCAATATCAATTATTTATGACGGAACGTAAGAAACTAATGGAGGAGTGATAATGCTTGAAATAAAAAAATTAAGTTTTTCTTATGGTAAAAGTAAGGTGTTACATAATATTAATTTCAATATTGAAAAAGGTGAAATAGCTGTTCTTGTAGGGCCCAACGGTTCTGGAAAATCTACACTTCTTCGCTGTATTGCCGGTCTTTTCAAGGCATCGGAGGGGGAAGTATTGTTAAAGGGAAAAAAGATGCAGTCCTGCAGTAAAAAATGGCTTTCCAGAGAGGTCTGTTTTTTACCTCAAATACAAATGCCTGTAAGGCATATCAATGTTTGGGAATTAGTAGCAATGGGAAGGAGCCCTTACCAGTCTGTTGGTTGGAGTTACTCAAAAGCTGATAAGGAAAAAATACAATGGGCCATAGAGTTTATGAATTTAAATAAACTGCAGCATAAACCTCTAGATGCTATTTCAGGGGGAGAAAGACAAAGGGCATGGATCGCTATGGTTCTGGCACAGGATACAGACTTGATTCTATTAGATGAGCCAATTACCTTTTTAGACATTAAATATCAATGGATGCTGCTGGATATGGTTAAAGATATTCGAAACCGGTTTGGTAAAACCTTTATCTTTGTCTTACATGATATTAATCATGCTCTGGCTGTGGGAGATAAGACCATTGTGCTGAAAGATGGATTTATTCATGCCTCAGGATGTCCTCGCAAAATACTAACTTCAAAGCTCTTATATGATGTTTATGGGATAAATGCTCACATTTGTTCTTTTGCAAAATGTTCTAGACCAGTTATCGTGCCTGAAAGTGCAAGTTAATTTTTTTAAAAAAAGAGGGGGTATATTATGTTAAAGAAAAAATGCTTTTTACTTATAATGGCAGTGCTGTCTATATTACTTATTTTGGGCTGCAATAACGATGCAGTGAAGGAGGAAGCCCAGGAAGATGACCCGGAAATAGAGCAAATAGAAGCAGAGGCAGATGAAGAACCAAGAATCATAACGGATCATTTACAAAGGGAAGTTGAGATTCCCGAGGATCCTCAGAGAATATTAGCTCTTACAAGAAATTTTATGGAGGAGTTGTTTGAACTGGGGGTAACCCCTGTGGGTAAAGTGGAGGAGTATAATAACCGGCTTGAGGGAACAGCTCTTCCCAGTGTTTCCAACCAGACAACACCCAACATTGAAGCGATATATGAATTGGCACCGGATTTAATATTTGCCAATACACGTCAGCATGGCGAAATTATTGATGCTTTGGAAGGAACTGGTGCGGCAGTAGTTTTCATTGACCCCGGAATGGTTCAGGAGGACCCACTGGTAGATAGAATAAAATTTATGAGTGAAATTTTAAACAGGCAGGAAGAAGCTGAAGCATACATAGCACATTTAGACCAGGTATCGGAGGAGCTGCGGGATAAAATCTCTGACTGCTCTTTTGAAAAAGGTTTAATTCTTGACTCTGGAGACAAGATTTCCGCAGCGCAGCCTACCGGTTTCTTTGGTGCTTTACTATATCGTCTGGGGATAGAAAACATTGTTCCCGCAGGGCTGCCGGGGTCAGGTCAATCAACTTGGGTAGATTTTGATGCAGAAACCATAATTAAAGAAGATCCAGACCTTATTATGCTTCGGGCTGCCAGTAATGATGAGAATGAGCATAAGCAATTATTAGAGAATTTTTTAAATAATACTGCATGGCAGGGCTTAAAAGCAGTAGAGGAAAACAAGGTTTTTGTTCTTTCTACAAAGATTAGTCCAGGAAATATAAGTAATGAAGAGGCTTTAAGGATGACTGTTGAGATAATATGTCCTGAAGGGAACTAAAATGTCACACTTGGAATCTGAAAGTCAGTTGATTGTACAGCAAAGAAAAAAGGTATTGCTTATTTTTTTCTTTGCTGTAACTGGCTTTGTCATAATGTTTATCAGTATAAATATAGGTACACTTTTCTTTGACTTAAATCAGGTAATTTCTGTTTTGTTTGGGAAAACAGCAGATACGCTTGCCCATCAGATTATCTATAACATAAGACTTCCAAGAATATTAACCGGCACACTGGTGGGAATGAATTTAGCCCTTTCCGGGGCTTTGCTGCAGGGGGTTTTGCGGAATCCTCTGGCCTCTCCCCAAATCATCGGGGTAAATTCAGGAGCTGGTTTAGCTGCGGTTATCATCATGATTTACTTTCCAGGGAATATTACCATGATACCTCTGGGGGCTTTTTTAGGTGCTTTCCTGGCTGCCACCCTGGTATATTGTTTAGCTGCCATGGATGTTGGAAGCTCTACCATAAGTATCGTTTTGGCAGGGGTAGCTATTTCGGCTTTTTTAAATGCTTTTACCTCAGGGATGATGATTTTAAACGGCGATGAGTTGGAGGTTACTTTTTCATGGCTGTTGGGAGGGCTAACCGGCAGGGGATGGTCCTATTTTCATATTATACTGCCTTACAGTGCGGTAGGTTTGACGGCTGCCCTTTTTTTAAGCCCCAGGGTAAATTTATTTGCCCTGGGGGATGAGGTCAGCAGCAGCCTTGGCCTGCCTGTTAAAATATACAGGGTTTTAGTAATAATAACTGCTGCCGTTTTAGCAGGGAGTGCAGTAAGTGTTGCGGGCACTATTGGTTTTGTTGGGCTTATTGCACCTCATATGGCCAGGCTCCTGGTGGGAAATGATTACAGATATATGCTGGTTTCCAGTGGTATGCTGGGGGCAGTGCTTTTACTGTTGGCAGATACCATTGCCAGGACCGTTTTTCAACCTGTGGAACTGCCGGTAGGTGTGATTACTGCTGCTTTAGGGGCGCCTTTTTTTCTGTATCTGCTGTATAGAAAGGGGGGTAACGCAAAAATATAAGTTCTTAAAAAAAATCCTGGTGTTCATAAATATGTGTAAGGTGAAGGTTTAACCCAATGAATGACAATAAAAAAAGTAGGTGAGTAAAGTGCAAAAAGATTTTTTGGGACTTTTACCCTGTGCTTTAAAAGTTCCCTTTGAGGAAAAAATCAATCTATTTGTTGAGGATAGTTTAAAGGATATACACTTTGATTACCTGGTGGAAGCCAATGCCAACAAGCAGTTAGATTATTTTGATCAAATATCAGCCATTGATGATATAGAAGATTTGCCGGATATATTTATGGCCCCGGGTTTCAATGGTTTTTATTACAAAGCTTTTATGGAACGGTTTAAAAATACGGGATGTTTTATATCAATTAATCATAAGGAAATTAATGATGATCTGGCTTCCTTAAGTATTCTTGACCCCCATGATGATTATACCATTACCTGTTTTAATCCTACGGTGATGTTGGTAGACAGAAGTTTTTATGTGGATCTCCCAGTGCCGGAAAGCTGGCAGGATCTTTTAGAGCCTGAGTTTGCCGGCAAGGTAGCCATAAGAGGCCATGCTAATGACGATTTTTGTGAGGGTATTCTTTTAAATATTTTTAAGGATTACGGTATGTCTGGAATACAAAAATTTGGTCGATCCTTTAAAGTTGGACTCCACCCTGCCCAAATGGTTAAAATGGCCGGGAGAAAGAGAGAAGATGCCCCCGCTGTCAGTGCCATCCCTTATTCCTTTGCAAAGCTGGTAATGGACAGTGAAAGAGTTACTAGTAAAAGGGTTACAATCGTTTGGCCCAAAGACGGAGCAATAGTTAACCCTGTGACTACTTTAGTGAAAAAGTCCAGTGTTTCTAAGTTAAAGGCAGTATTGGATTTTTTAGCTGGAGCAGACGCCGGGCAGATCTATGGAACGGCCCGCTTTCCTTCGCTGCATCCTCTTGTGCATAATGACCTTCCCCAGGGGGCAGCTTTTAAATGGCTGGGTTGGGATTTTATTCTTGAAAATGATTTAGAAGAATTAATTGATGAGCTAAACATTGTGTTTAAAGCCTCTTTTCAGGGGGCAGCAGTATGAAACTGGTGACATTCTCCGGGCCTCCGTCATCGGGAAAGACCTCAGTAATAGTAAATGTGGCGAAGTCTTATCAACAGGAGAAAAAGTCCGTAGGAGTTGTGAAGCTTGACTGTTTGACCACCAACGATAACCTTATTTTCGAGAAAGCTGGAATCAAGGTGAAAGTGGGGCTGTCTGGAAATTTATGTCCCGACCATTTTTTCATCAGCAACATTGAAGACTGCGTCAGCTGGGGAAAAATTAACAAATTTAACATACTGTTTAGTGAAAGCGCAGGTTTATGCAACAGGTGCTCTCCCCATATAGAAGGAGTCACGGCAGTATGTGTTATTGATAATCTAATGGGAATAAATACGCCACAAAAAATAGGGCCCATGTTAAAACGGGCAGATATAGTGGTCATTACAAAATATGATATTGTATCTCAGGCGGAAAAAGAGGTTTTTGCCTTCAGAGTCAGACAGGCTAACCCCAAGGCTGTAATTATTCATGTTAATGGGATTACAGGACAGGGAGCAGCTGAGCTGGGTAAACTGTTAATAAAAGCTGAAGAAATTGACAGCCTTATTGGAATGAAATTAAGATTTTCAATGCCTGCAGCTCTCTGTTCATACTGCCTGGGAGAGGTGAGAATAGGGAAGGATTTTCAGATGGGAAATGTTCGTAAAATTAATTTGAAGTAATAACCTGCTGTTTTAAAGTTTTGAACCGGTGAGAGGGAATCACTGAAGGTGAGTCAGTATTGCATGGGATAAAGGGGAGTGGATGCGGGGAAATGGATTATAAAAATTTTAAAATTACCTATTTATTGGATCATTATCCCTTTGTAAAGAAATTTTTTGAGGTTACCGGACTACCGCTAAACAGGGCAGAGGTATCCTTTAAAGAGTATGTAAAAAGATTGGAGCCGGCTTTTTTAGAAGACCTGGGCATGGAAAAACAAGAGATAATAGAAAAATTTGACTATTTCATGATGCATATGCAGACTTTAAAAGAAGGCAAACCCTTCTCAGTTTCTTCTATTACCGTGCTTGGCGGCCACGATAAGGAAGGTAACCCGGAATGTTATGATATAACCTTGAAAAAGGGAGAGATATTTTGTATCGTTGGGCCAACTGGATCAGGAAAAAGCAGGCTTCTAGCAGACATTGAGTGGATGGCCCAGGGAGATACTCCTACGGGCAGGGGAATTCTGATTAATGGCAGCGTTCCAGATAGTGAGTGGAGATTTTCTCTGGAGCATAAGCTTGTTGCCCAGCTTTCCCAGAATATGAACTTTGTTATGGATATGACTGTATATGATTTTATTAAAATACACGCGGAAAGTCGAATGGTGACACAATTGGAGGAGAAGGTTGAAGAAATAATTACCCAGGCTAATATGCTGGCAGGGGAAGAATTCTATCCCGATACACCAGTTACCTTTCTCAGTGGTGGTCAATCCAGGTCTTTAATGATTGCAGACACTGCTTTCTTAAGTACTTCCCCTATTGTTTTAATAGATGAAATAGAAAATGCCGGAATAGATAGGAAAAAAGCTCTTGAGCTGCTGATAGGCAACGAAAAGATTGTTTTAATTGCTACCCATGATCCTATTTTAGCATTGATGGGGGACAAAAGACTGGTTCTAAAAAATGGAGCAATTCACAAGGTAATAGAAACATCGGCCAAAGAAAGAGAACAGTCAATGAAGCTCCAAAAGTTGGATGAGACATTGTTACAGTATCGAAACCTGCTGCGCCGGGGAGAAATGATAGAGGAAGTAAAAATATAGTTTCTATAGAAGAATATAACATATATCTTGACAGGGGCAAGAATTGTGGTAAAATTTAATTAAGTATTTACTAAAATAGATTTAAAAATGCTTTTTATTATTTGAAAGGAGGGAGAAAACATGTGTGAGTGCGGCTGCGGATGTCAAAAGCCGGAAAAACGGGAAAATGAACCAGGCAAATGTAGTCCGGAGAAGATAAAAGAATGCCATGGGGACGAGGAAAATCATCCCTGTCAAGATGGAAAGAAGTAAAAGGTTATAAGCTATCATAAGTTATTATGAAAAGCTCCAGGGTTATCTTTACCCCGGAGCTTTTTTTTATTTAACAGTTATTCAGTGTGGAGGAGAGGTAAAAGAAGAAATTCTTCCCAGTGTGCATTGAACAGTTAATAGAAAATTAGTATAATTAAGGAAAACACCTGTGTTCAGGTATATGCCTATTGCTTAATGAGCAATTATGTTCATCTACTGATGAAAGAAGGAAGAGAAAGCTTAGGTTAATAGACCTGTAGGCAATGTAATAGTAATCTCCTGTAAGGAGGTAAATAAAAACTTGAAATTTAGATTTAATACCATGTCATTTTTTCTCATATGCATTTTTTCTGCTATTTGCATATCATCAGTTTCTCTATTTGCTGCTATAGAAGAAAGGACAGTAATATCTGAAATTAGCCGGGGGAGTTATAGCGAGAATGCTGTACATTTTACATTTAAAGAAGATAATTGGTGTTTTGAAAGTCTTATTAACCAGCTATTACGAAGTCGGTTAAGTGATTTTGTTTTAATTTATGATGATTACGAAAAACATATCAGGCAAATCTATGTTATGGGAAATAATGACCCGCCGCCTATGCTTTCAGGACGTTATTTTAATGAAGATGATTTTGATTCAGGAAAAGCACATGCGGTAATTGGCACCAACCGGTTACATGAAGTAATTAATAAGAATGGCCGTCAGCAGATTAAAGTGGAAAATACAATGTTTGATGTTATTGGCATTGTTGGTTATCGAATTCATACTATGCTTGATGATATGATTATTGTAAACGCGGATGCCCTTTCATACAAATCCAATAATAATAATATTTTTATTCTGGATGCATACTCGGGTAAACCGCCAGGACACTGTATAAATGTGTATAAAGATTTGGAGCAAAATGTAACTGATGGTATGTCTCAAGGAAACCAAGTTCCAATTACACTATTAGAAATAAAACCTGGGGGTATCGACAGGTTATTGCAAAGCATTATAAGCATTACTACTATATATTTACTTTTAATAGTATGCTATGTGCTTTGCAGCATAGCAATATCTTTTGAGTGGATTAGTAAGAAGCGAAGGGAAATAGCCGTAAAACGTTTGATTGGATGGAGTGATAGAAGACTAAAAATTGAGATATATTTAAAATATTTCATTTTCGCTTTTATCGGATCAGGCCTAGGTTTAATGGGAATTTACTTCTTCGGCACCCTAATAACAAAGGTAGAATATATTCTAGCTGTGGTACTTTTAAATATATTTATGGGATGGCTGATAACAATACCACCTGTTAAAAAAATGCTTAAAGTATCTGTAACAGAAGTATTGAGGTGATGTGTTTGCGCAATTTTAATCGGGAAATTATAAAAAAAGAAATTTGCAGTAGTTTTCAGCAAAACAAATGTATTACCATAGTGCTTATATTGCTGTGTGTGGTTTCTTTTACACTTGTTGCCATGGTTGCTGCCAATACCATGGCAGCATATTCAAGCACCGGGCATTTTAAAGAATTTATAGGCAAAAGAGATTATTATACGTTACACGATAATGCTGATGATGATAACAGTTATAAAGAATACATGAATTCTGATGAACAGTATTACCGTCTCCAAAATTTTGTAAATCAGCTGAAGCAAAATGAAAAAATTGTATTTATAAGCTCTATACGTCAACCTTTGGATGTTAGTAATATTAACATCCCCGGAGACATTCCTGAAAAATTTTTTTTTTGGTTATGAAGAAGGTATAATAAACCCACCCATGTCACTTGATGAAAACAGCGATGAACTGTTTTATTTTTTGAAGTGTTTACATATATCGGATAATGTGTTTGCTGAATTTGGAATATCTGTGAACGAGGGAAGGTCATTTCAAGAACGAGATTTTAAATTAGACTTAGATGATGGGGCAAAAGTTATTCTGGGACATGAATATAAGGATATATTTTCAATAGGGGATACCTTTGAAGCATTTAATTTATTTGAAAATATGAGCTATGAGGTGGTTGGTTTTTTGCCTCCTGACACATATATGCCTGTTAATGGTTATTAATCTACCTGGATCGATACATGATTGTACCAGCGTATTCAGAAGTAGATTTTGAAAAATATCCCGATTTTGCAAAAATAACATTGCTGCAGCAGGCTAATGGGGAAATTATAACCCCACCGGATTTATATATAGATCTTCAAAGTCTCGTAAACGACTTATCTAACAAATATAATACTATCAGATTTTATGTATATCAAGCAGATAAAACAGGAATTTCCACCACTATGGAGTTATCTGAAGAAGCTGTAGCACAAATTTTGAGGATTGCTTTAACCTTGATTATGTTTACGGTGGTAGGTCTATCAACAAACATATTGGGTCGTGTAAGGGAAAACTATTATAGATATGGGGTACATTTGATGAGTGGAGGGACGTTAACAGGTATTGCCTGTCAAATGGCCGGGTTAGTTCTTTATATTATTGGTTATGCACTTTGTATATCTTTGCTGATATCAGCCATAACCCTTGGAATTGGAATGCATTTGATTGTTACATTACTTGTTGCGCTTGTAGTATTTGGATTATCCTGCATTGCACCTACTATTGCCATAACCAGGCTTAATGTAAACCAACTTATCAGGAGGAAGGAATAATGGCTTTAATTAAACTCAATAAAATAAACAAATACTATGGTCATGGTCAAAATACGGTGTTTGCCTTAAGGGATATCTCTCTATCAATTGAACAAGGCGAGATGATATCTATAGTAGGTAAAAGCGGATCAGGGAAATCAACATTATTAAACATTCTAGGTGGGCTTGATACTCCTACCAGTGGTGATTATTGTTTTCAAGAGAAAAAAATAAATAAGCTAAATCAAAATGCTCTAGCTGAATTTCGTGCTCGAAATGTTGGTTTTATCGTTCAGCATTTTGCATTAATAGACGACATGACTGTATTTGATAATATTGCCCTTCCACTCAGGTACAATAGAATTTCCGGCCTAAAGCTTAGAGAAACTGTTGAGCATCTTTTAAAACAGATGGAGCTTATAGATAAAGCCAGTTTTTTCCAACTCAATTATCAGTAGGGCAATGTCAACGGGTTGCCATTGCCAGAGGGTTATCATGCAAACCAAAATTATTGCTTGTAGATGAACCTACAGGTTCTTTAGACGAAAAAACAGGATTTCAGATTCTTGAAATTTTCAAAGCGCTCCATAAACAAAATATTACTATTATAATAGCCACCCATGATAACAGTATCGCAAATTCATGCAAAAGAGTAATCAGGTTAGTTGATGGTGAAATGAGCTTAGCCTGATGTCTTTTTGTAGGCCTTTACCCGGCTTGGGCAAAGGTTTTTTCAGATCCATTATCTTAGAAAAGGAGGGAAGTTTTTATGAATAATAGTTTTAGTTTTGCTGGTTTTGTTTTCCAATTATTAAATTTTTTTATTATTGTTGGGTTCATTTATGGTATCATATTTATTATTCGTATTAACAGCCGCATCAAAATGGTAGAAGAAAAAATAATGCAATTGGAAGCAAAGTCAAAAAAATAGCACAGGCAAGGAGTGTCAAGGGACTTTCTGACGGTTTTTCTGACGGTCCTACTGACGGTCACACAGTTAACAGGTAACGTAAAAGAAGAAATTATTCCCAGTGTGCATTGAACAGTTAATAGAAAATTAGTATAATTAAGGAAGCCATCAGTGTTCCACGGGTTATTAGTTTCCAGTGGACATACGACCATGTATTACTTAATGCAAAATCACATCCCGGTGGGATAACTAAAAATGTTTATCACTGGTGGGGATGGTTTATGTGGCTTAACAATGCGGACACTGAAACACTTGTATGGCAACTGATCATGGCAGGTGGAGGGTCAGTATTTTTTGGAGGCGCATACTTCGGCACCGCTTATGGAATGGCTGCAGCAACAATTGATTATTATAATAAAGGTTGCGGTGTGATATTTAGGATAATATATCCAATGGAATTTAATGGAACATGGACTCAATGTCACTATCTAGGGTCATGTACAGTATTTGATTAGAGCAACTTGAACAATATATTTAGCTATCCTGTAAAAACACATTGATTACGAAGGGTAGCTTTACGATGTGTTAATTCCAAAAGATGGTATGCCTATAATGATTAATTCATTCATAGTTTAATATTAGCCCATGAGGAAGAGGGTAGTGTCCAAGTTAAATATAAGTTGGGGCTAGCTAAATAACCCCATAACCCCAACAATATACACTGGCTTTTTGCAATTTTAATATATAATAGCGCGATTGGGGTGATTCAAATTAGTAGTATTGTAGATATAATTTTTTATTTACTAATTTTGGGCAGTGGCATAGTAGTTATAATATTTCATTTTAATCAGAAGCGTTATTTCGGTGAACTCGCTATTGTAATTTTTACTCTAATACTTTTTCTTTCTAGATTAAAAAAATTTATATTCACTTCTGTTTCATTTGCAGATTTATTACCAGTCATCACATTAATAATACTGGGTCTAGCAATTGTTATTTCGTCAGTTCGTTTGGTGAAGAAGATTCTGAAAAAGGAATAACATACCAAAGTTTAGTTTTAGTAATGCCCGGAGATTCAGGCCCTTGCCCCTTGGCAAATTCCGGAAACTTCCTCTCGGGGCCAGCCCTTGCGGGAGTAGCCGTCAGGAATTAGGGGGGGGAATTAGGGAGACGGGGAATTAGGGGGAATTAGGGGGACAGTATACTTAATTTCAGTAAAGTTAACCAAAAGATATTATAATCTCTAAATATCAAACAGTATTTAACTTTTTCTTTTTTCCCGAGGTCCTTTTGGACCAGGTTTACGAGGTCTTAAATTCACTCTCACTATTTTTTCCATATCTGTAATTAATTTTTCATTTCCAAGTGGACGGCCAGTTTTCTCGTGACTTCTGAATTTTTCTGTTTCTTCAGCAGAGATGCCCTCAGAAAGATAATTTTGCCAATCACCAAACATTTCTTTGCCAATCACCAAACATTTCTAGCAGTGGTTTTGATTGTACTAATAAGTCGTCTTGTCCCTGCAAGTGTGTAGCGGCGCTGCTCCAAGGGTAATCCCATGGGTTTTTAACTAATCCTGCACGTACAGGGTTTAGCTCAATATAGCGGGCACCAACATAGAGATGTGCATTATCCATTGGAAAAGAGGAAAAACGACCCTGCCAAAGATGCCCGCTCCAGCCCTGGCGTAAGTTTACCCAACGCGTATAACGACGGTGAGCTTCCCCAATAGCTCCTGCCAGGGATTCTTTTGAAGGCGGTACTGCTATTAAATGAATGTGATTTGGCATAAGGCAGTATGCTCATATTTCTACTTTCCAATGGGAGCACCATTGTGCCATTAGTTTAAGGTATTCCTGATAATCCCCTTTGTAAAAAAATACCTAACATTGATAAAATGTTAATTGATTGTCCTTCCAGTAAATCCATTGTCACAGTGTCGTCAAAGGTATAGATGCCAGAGGGTCATTACGTTAAATAATTAGGTAAGGTGTCCCCATATTTTCCCCATATTTTCCCAAATTAGTAGATAAGTTTATTTTTGTAGGGAGGAGTTTTTACACGATGAGTTTCGGGAAACGACTTCTAACTGGTTTTTCATTGTTAGCAGTTATTTTTGCTTTGATTATTTCATTCGTTGAACCAGGAAAACTTCAGTCATTTTTAATTGCTGTAACTGTATTTGTAGTTTCAGTGGCAGTAAATAGGTTATCTTAGAAGGCAGAAGAGTCAGCTTGATATTCTCCTGACTTTATCAGTTGTGCCTGCTGGAACAAATCAGTTTAAAAGGGCCGCAGCTGATAAAGTCAGGAGGCTCCCCTTTACTTAGAAAACACAGTGTTTTTTAAGAAGAAATTTTTCCCAGTGTGTATTGAACAGTTAATAGAAAATTAGTATAATTAAGGAAATCACCTGTGTTCCACGGGTTATTAGTTCCCAGGGGATGTTGTAGAAATTTTTTTTGCAGGGGAGTTGTGAGATTATGTGGTCAGACTTAAAGGAGGAGGCAGAAAAGCGCCCCCTCCTGTTATGCTCAGCTTTCTTTTTAGTAGGCATAGCCCTGGGAAAAATATTATGGGAACTTGATCCTTTTCTTTTATTATACTATGGTGTTTTAGTCTTTCTGGCAGCTGTGTTGTTATTTTTATACCGTTCTTTCTTATCCTCCCGCCTGATTATTATCCTTCTGCTTTTTCTTTTGGCAGGTTCACTGAATTTCTACCGCAGTGTTTACGTCCCTAAAAATGATATCAGCCGTTTTTCCGGTTCCCATCTTTCAGTGACAGGTATCGTCTGGGATGAACCTATGGTAGACGGTAAGCGGACCAGTTTCGACCTGAAGGTGCAGGAGGTTGACGGAGCGTCAGAGGGCCAGGATATTAATAATGACCTGGTGCCGCAGACTGTATCTGGAAAAATTAGGGTAACCCTTTACGGGGCTGGAGAGCAGCTGCATTACGGGGACCGGGTGAGAATCCGGGGTGAACTGGAAAGGCCCCCCCAAAGGCGAAATCCCGGAGGATTCGACTATCGTTTTTATTTGCTTACTCAAGGGATATCTACCACCCTAAGGACGGAATTTGGTCAGGCGGAACGGTTGGAGGGGGGAGGTGGGAACCCTCATGTTTATTATAGTCTTTCCTTAAGAAGAAATCTGCTCCGGAAAATTGAACAGGGATTACCTCCCCAAGAGGGTGCTCTTCTGGGGGGAATTCTTTTGGGAAACCGGGAGGGGATTTCAAAGGCCATGCAGGAGGACTTCCAAAGAGCGGGTATTGGCCACCTGTTGGCGGTCTCCGGTCTGCATGTGGGATTAGTAGCTGGTATTTTTCTTGCCCTGTTTAAGTTTTTTAAGGTGAGGGATGAGTTTTCCTGGGCATTCACTCTTTTGATAATCTTGATTTATCTTGGGGTAATCGGTTTTAAAGCTTCTGCCCTGAGGGCTTCTCTCCTGCTGTTGTTAGGTGGAGGGGCTTTTCTGCTTCGCAGGGAAAAGGACCCCCTGACTGCCCTGGCAGCGGCAGCCCTTATTTTACTTACGTTTAAACCCCTGTGGCTGTTTACTCTGAGTTTTCAGCTGTCTTTTTCTGCTGCTCTATCTATCCTCCTCCTGATGCCTTTCTTAGAAAGCATTACAATTTTTATTCCTGCACCTTTGAGGAAAATCCTTTGTGTAACTTTGGCGGCCCAGTTGGGGGTGTTTCCTCTGACTGCCTATTATTTTTATCAAGTTTCTTTGGTGTCCCTTTTAGCCAATGTTTTGATACTGCCGGTGGTGGGAGTGGTGGTATCTCTGGGTTTTCTATCTATTTTTGTCAGTCTGCTTTTCCCAGGATTGGAGTTTTTTTTCTTTGATATCTGTAGATTGCTGTTGAGTTACTGTATAAACACTGCCGGGATTCTTTCGGAAATCCCCGGAGCTTACCTTACCTTAAACCCTCCCAGTTACCTTTTTTTCCTGCTCTACTATGTTTTTCTTTTCCTTCTGCTGCCCTGGGAATATCTCCGGCAAAAGTTAAAGCAATGTAGAATCATTAAGTTAAAAGAGTTCACCTGCAGTGGACACAAAGCATTACCTTTCGCCTTGTCACTGACTGTGCTGTTGATTTGGTTTCCGGTTTTTTCGGAAACTCAACAGTTTTCTGTAGTATTTTTGGATGTGGGACAGGGGGATGCTGCTTTTATTCGAACTCCTTCAGGCCGTCATATTCTAATCGACGCCGGAGGTAGGCCTGCCTATCTGCAGACCGAGGAATATGGCACTGAATTTGTGGGAGAAAGAGTGGTCGTTCCATTTTTACGGCACCAGGGGGTAAAAAAACTGGACATGGTAATTCTTTCTCATCCACATGAGGATCATTACGGGGGTTTATTGGCGGTGGTGGATCATTTTCCTGTGGAGTTGTTTGTTACTACCCGGGCTCAGAGTGATTATCCTCTGTTTCTTGAATTAATGGAAAAAATAGAAGAAAAAAATATTCCACTTTTGTATCTGGAGGCGGGAAACAGTATCAGCAGTCCCGAACTTGATCTGGAACTTTTTAACCCTCCTAAGTCGGGAAAGCTTTTTCAGGGGACAACGTCAGATTTGAATAATAATTCCCTGGTTTTTCGGCTTACGGCCGGGGATATTTATTTTCTCTTTACCGGAGATGCGGAACAAGAGGCGGAGGAATATATGCTAAAAACAGGCTTTGACCTTAAAAGTCAAATGCTTAAGGTAGGGCACCACGGGGCCAGGAGCTCCTCCGGGGAAGAGTTTCTGGAGGCGGTAAGGCCAGAATTTGCGGTTATTCAGGTAGGAAGAAATTCTTTTGGCCATCCATCACTTGAGACCCTGGAAAGGTTAGAGAACATAGGTTGTAACATTTACAGAAACGACCTGCATGGTGCTGTAACAGTGAAGATAAAGGGAGATTGTTTTTGGGTTAAGCCATTTATTGAGTTTTCAGAAGAGTCGTCTTTTTAAAAATACCATTTATTTGGTTGTCAGAAGAACCTTCCCCCTGGCAACTTTTTTTTAATTTTAATTTTAATTTAAAGTTATTTCTTCAAATGATATAAGTTTGGGTTAACTTGGTTATAATAAAAAAGTCAAAGTGAACTCGTTTCAGCAAGCTGAAACATCGGGGAATCAGGTGGAGACTCTACTCCACCTGATTCAAAGCCCCACCTACGCTATCGCTTAGAGGTGGGGTCTTATGCCCTAAAAAAAAGAAATAAAAGAACGTAAAAAAAGTAAATATGAGGTGAAAAGTGTGAGAATAATGATGTTCTCCTGGGAATACCCTCCAAAATCTGTTGGAGGTCTGGCCCAACATGTTTACGACCTTACTTCCGCACTGGTTGAGACCGGGCAGGAAGTTGATTTGATTACGGTGGGAGACCACCAACTGCCCTCGGTGGAAAAAGTCAAAGGAATTACGGTACACCGGGTGACTCCCTACGATCTAACAACTCCCCATTTTATCCCCTGGATTATTCAGCTGAACATATCCATGCTTGAAGTAGCTGTATCCCTATTCAACACAGAGCAGTATGACCTGGTTCACGCTCATGACTGGCTGGTAGCCTATGCCGGAAGAGCTTTAAAACATATTTATAAGGTGCCTTTGATTGCAACCATACATGCAACAGAGTACGGCAGGAACAACGGCCTCCATAATGATGATCAGAGATATATTAGTGATGTAGAATGGTGGCTTGGCTTTGAAGCCTGGAAGGTAATATGCTGCAGCAGCTATATGGAAAAAGAATTAAAGAATATTTTTGGCCTGCCCAAGGATAAAATTTCTGTAATATATAATGGAGTGGACATAGAAAACTATCAGGCCAATGTATCTAAAGAGGCAGTCAAATCTTTCAGAAATCAGTTTGCCTCCCCTGAAGAAAAGATAGTATTCTTTGTGGGAAGATTGGTAAAGGAAAAGGGAGTTCAGGTTCTGTTGGAGGCAGCACCTCAAATCTTGAACTATCATCCTAAGACCAAATTTGTGATTGCCGGAAAGGGTCCTATGATGAATGATTTAAGGAATAAAGCTCTGGATCTGGGTATCGCGGAACGGGTGATTTTTACAGGTTATGTGGATGACGATACCCGCAATTTACTGTATGCTTCTTCGGATGCAGCCGTTTTCCCCAGTCTGTATGAACCCTTCGGTATTGTGGCTTTAGAGGGGATGGCTACCCGAACTCCTGTAATAGTATCAGACACAGGGGGTCTTTCCGAAATTATTGAACACAACGTGGATGGTCTGAAGGCTTTTGTAGAGAACCCCATCTCCCTGGCAGATAATATTTTAAAGGTTCTTATGGATGAGAAGACAGCCAAACGGCTCAGTCAAACAGCATACCGAAAGGTTACGGATCATTTTAGTTGGATGGGAATTGCGCGAAAAACTGTTACGGTATATGAGGAAGTTCTAGACTATTACCGTCAAAGCCCCTGGAGCGCTGAAAACGAAGAGCTATACAAAACTATGCTGCAATCCTTAAGCATTCAGCAGGGGAAGCAGGAAGAATATGCTGTACACGCAAGTCCTCCGGGTTTAAATTTGAGAAAACATTAAGTTTTTAGATAATGCAGATTAATTATGAATTTAGTAAAATAAACCCAAGTAATTTTAGTCTGCAGTTTATCAAATGCTGATGAAATTGTCAGCATAAAGTCATAAAAATAACCCCTGGAGAGAAATATTGCCGGGGATTATTTTTATGACTTTTAAGAATATGGCACTTTTTTCAAAGTTTTAAGGCCGGCTTTAATGGAAATAATAGTTTTAAGTAAACAACGGAAAAAGAAAGGGATGATTTTTTGAAAGCTGTAATAATGGCTGGGGGGGAAGGAGCCAGGCTTAGACCACTAACCTGTGACCGTCCTAAACCCATGGTTCCTATTATGAACAAACCCATGATGGAGCATATAATCAGGCTGTTAAAAAAGCATGATTTCCAGGATATAGCCGTCACACTTCAGTATATGCCGGAAGCTATTAAAGATTTTTTCCAGGATGGTACCGGTTGGGGAGTTAATTTACAGTATTTTGTTGAAGAAATTCCCCTGGGCACAGCAGGTAGTGTTAAGAATGCTTCATCTTTTTTAGACGAAACTTTTCTTGTAATCAGTGGAGATGCTTTAACTGATATTGATCTGACCAGAGCAGTAAAATTCCACCAGGAAAAAGGATCTATGGCAACTATTGTGCTTACCTCCGTAGAGACACCCCTGGAATATGGAGTAGTAATCACTGAAAAGGACGGAAGGATATCTCAGTTTTTAGAAAAGCCCAGCTGGGGTGAAGTTTTCAGTGATACTGTAAACACAGGGATTTATATTTTGGAACCGGAGGTATTGGATTATTTTGAACCGGGAGTAAAATTTGATTTTAGTAAGGACCTCTTTCCTAAATTATTAGAGAATAAGGATCCCCTCTATGGTTATATAGCTCCGGGTTACTGGTGTGATGTGGGCAACCTCCGGCAGTATCTTCATGCACATTTTGATGTGCTGGAGGGTATGGTAACCCTGGAGATTGATGGAACAGAACAGAAAAAAGGGGTTTGGGTTGGTTCCGGGGCAAAAATATCCCCGGAGGCTGATCTGGTCCCGCCGGTTGTCATTGGTGATGGATGTATAATTGGTCCCGGAGCCGAAGTAAAAGAGTATTCCGTTATTGGTATGGGAACCACCATTGAAAAGGAATCATCTATTAAACGCAGTGTCTGCTGGCAGAATAGTTATTTGGGGAAAAAATCTGCCCTTCGGGGAGCGGTGGTCTCAAGCCAGGTTCATGTAAAGGAAGGAGTACAAATTTTTGAAGGGGCAGTCATCGGAGAAGGAAGTACATTGGAAAAGCACAGCCAGATCAAGCCCGGAGTGAAAGTTTGGCCCCAAAAAACGGTGGAAACTGGTTTAACCCTGTACAACAGCCTTATATGGGGTCAGGGGGTTTCAAAGAACCTTTTTGGCAGTAATGGGATTCGGGGAGAAGCAAATTTGGAAATTACTCCCGAACTGGCGGCGGCCGTTGGAAATATATTTGGAGTTCTTTTAAAGGAGGGGGCAGTGGTAACCCTGAGTTCAGACGATTGGAAAGCATCCCGACTGTTGAAGCACGCTGTGGCTTCAGGACTCATGGCCTCCGGCGCAGAAGTTATAGATTTGGGCGATCTTTTAACTCCTATGGCCAGGCTTTCTGTTAAGGAAAAGAAGGCAAAGGGAGGAGTTCATATCCATCGGTCACCCCGGGAGAAGGGGGAAGTATATATCCAACTTTTTGATGATTTAGGTTTAAATATTCCCAAGGGGCTGGAAAAGAAGATTGAACAGTCTTATCACAGCCAGGACTTTAAAAGGATGCCCGGCAGTGATACTGGAGATATGGAAATTCAAGCAGGTTTTGAGGAAACATACCGGGAAAATGTTTTGGCAAACATTGATCAAGAGGTTATTATTAGAAATTCCCTGCGAACTCTGCTGGTTAAACCAGAACCCCTGGTGTACTCGGTTATTTCACCAATTTTAAGTGAACTGGCAGTAGACACAGCTGTCTATCAACCCTTTGAAAATGATGAGCCTTATTCTCTGTCTCTACTAAAGGGGGAAAGGAAAGATATTCTAGAAAAGATGAAAAAGGCCAACACTGACATGGCTGTATTCATGGATGTTACTGGAGAAACATTATCTTTAATGGATGATAAGGGGAGGATAGTTACCGGAGATTATTTCACCGCCTTAATCTCTTATATGTTGTTTAAAGGCAGAAATGGTGGAGTGGTAGCTGTACCGGTTACTGTCTCTGGAGTTATTGAAAAGATGGCCGAGGATTTCAATGGGAAAGTGTTACGGACAAAAACCTCTCCCAGGCATTTTATGGAGCAGCTTCATGAAAAGGATCTTCACCTGCAGTTTACACTTCAGTATAACGCTCCTGCCTCTCTGGTGAAGATTTTAGAATTTATGAGTCAGGAAGGGGTATCTTTTTCACAACTTGTCAGCCAGTTACCTGATTCTCATCTTTCTCATAAAAAAACCAGCTGCCCCTGGGGAGTTAAGGGCAAGGTAATGAGGAAGTTAATTGAAGAAAATCGTGGAAAAGAGGTAGAATTGATTGATGGAGTGAAGATTCACCATCCTGAAGGTTGGGTCCTGGTGCTTCCAGATCCTGAGGAGCCTTTATATCAAGTTTTTGGAGAAGGCATTAGTGAAGAAAAATCAGAGGTTCTAACTGATACCTATGTGGGAAAAATTCAAGAGATACAAAGGGAGAGCACATAAAAAGGTAAATGGAGAACAAATAATAAGGAGAACACATAAACAGTAAAACAGGGGACTAAAAAGGGAAGCTAAAGCTTCCCTTTTTAGTCCCTAATTATTAAATTCATTTTATTTCATTTTCATATCATATCATTTATTCTATTTCATTTTAATAAGATCCCCACCTCTAAGCGTTAGCGTAGGTGGGGCTGTTAATTAGATGGAGTAGAGTCTCCACCTGCTTCCCCGATTTTAAAGCTTGCTGAAACGAGTTCACTTCATTTTTAAAAACTATACCCGCAATAGTTCTGCTGTCTTTTCCACCAGAGTTGTGTTTTCAAAACTTCTGAAGATACGATAGTCAAGACAGGGGAATATGTTATCTGCAGCATACAGCCGATTCACCCAGTCAGGGTCTATTCGATTCTCAGAGATATCGTCATACAGCTTAGTAAAGCGGCTGATATGGTCTTTGAATCTGTTTACCGCATATTGAGTCATAGTTCCAGCGTTCATAATAAACTGCCAGTCGCTGCTTTGAGCCAGCAGCAGCTCTCGGGCGGCCTGATTTAAAGCTTGTTTTAGATTCCCTTCGGCGTTAGGAAAACGATCCGCCAGCTCAACCATTCTCGCCCCCGCCTTATGAAGATGGGAGTAGGTCCAGTCATTGGTTCGGTTAAGCCACACTTCATGGTAGCCTTTGTTTCCCCAACTGGAGGCAGAGGGAGTAGAAATCTGTAGAGTTTGATTTAATTCAAGATATTCGCTGGGCGTGATGTTTTTTACTGTATCCTGATCATAAGCCATCTTTCTCATCAGGTAATCAAGCCATCTGGGCCCTTCATACCACCAATGCCCGAATAGTTCAGCATCATAGGGAGCTACAATAATGGGAGGCGGATCTACCAGGCTGGACAGCCATTCCACCTGTTTTTCCCGGTTAAACATAAAGTTTCCTGCATGTTCTGCTGTTTTTTCTCTGGCTATATCCGGACTGTAAGGTTCTTTATGATCGGTATTGCCGGTAATACGGTAGTATTTAATACCTGTATGGATGCGAATACCGTCTGGATGAATGTAAGGTTTTACATAATCGAAATCTAAATCGTAACCGATATCCCTGTAAAAATCACGATAGTAATAGTCCCCAGGGTACCCTTCAGTTCGGCTCCAGACCTGCTTGGTTGATTCCGGGTCACGGGCAAATACAGCAGTATCTGAAGGTGTGAGAATAGGGGTATAAACACCGTATTTAGGTTTGGGGGTTGCATAGGCTGCGCCGTGAGAGTCTGTGAAAAAGTATTTTATACCTGAGTCTCTCAGTATTTCTTCATCCCCAGGGTTGTAGGCGCATTCAGGAAGCCAAAATCCCTTGGGGGCTTTTCCGAAGATTTTAGTATGCTGGTCCACGGCGGTAACCACCTGGGCATATAAACTTTCTCTCTGCAGGCCAATCAGAGGGAAATATCCGTGGGTAGCGGCACAGGTTATAAGTTCTACCTTACCAGCATCTTGAAACTTTCGGAAGGCCTGCAGCAAATTTTTATTGTAACGTTCTTTAAATAAATAGTAACTTTCAGAAAACTGGTCCTGATACATCTTTGCCAGGTGATGAAAAGAGGGTTTATCCCTCGTCCGCTGTACTTCTTTTTCTGCCAGCTCCATAAGCTTTTCCAGGTGGCGGACATATCTCTCTTGGAGGAAATCATCTGAGAGCATCCCAACCAGTGTGGGAGAAAGGGAAAGGGTAATCCTAAAATCAATCTGGTCTTCGATTAGTTTGTCGAAGACTTTAATTAAAGGCAAATAAGTTTCAGTAATGGCTTCATAAAGCCATTTTTCCTCTAGGGAATATTCATATTCCGGGTGACGGACATAGGGCAGGTGAGCATGCAGCACCAGACAAAGATATCCTTTGGGCATATAAACACGTCCTTTCGGCTTACTTCCAGCCTGCATTTTAGCTTTGTCAGGCTTGCTCGAAGTTTAATTTTGAAATTTTACTTTTTATATGATCTTAATGTGGGAGTCATTACAGGTTTCAAACTCTTCCGGATCAATTCCCTTACTCTGCAGTTCAGCTGAGCTCAGGTGATACATGGTCATTCTGCGGTATATTCTCTGCTGCAGGCTGAAGAGGCGCCATTTTTCATCAATGATATCGCTTTCTGAATCCCGGGGGGTATTAACAGAATTAGAACAGAGGATGGGAATATATTCCCCTCCTGGCAGTTTCCTACCTATTTCTGCGTAGTATCTCCGGTTGGGCATGCCTACATTTATATGCCAGCTGTTAATGTTATGTGAAAGTTCAATATCAAAGGTTATTTCCGGCTGGTCTAAAGGTTCTAACCCTACAGGAAACCTGTATACTCGAATTATGGGAGTGCTGTTGTCCCATCCTGACTGGTGATATTTTTGACGGTAGTAATTTTGTGTGCCTCCAGTAATTTCCCAATAAGAGAATAACCAGTAAGGATCCCGCAGCATCAAAATCATACGGTCTTCTCCATAGTGTAGAGGCAGATGATAACCAGCGTTTAGATTATCTCTGTAAAGTTCGTGCACGTTTTTAACCTCCAACAATTTTCCATTTTCATAAAATAACATTTAGTATTATACCCAAACATTCTTGTTTTATTTTTCAATGTTTGAATTATTGCAATTTATTTTACTTATAAATATTCCAATTGCAATCTTTCTCCTTCTTTCTATAATAATGAAGTAATTATTTTTGTTGGGTAAATTACTTTCTAAGGTGCGGCAGTCGCATAAAAATTGTTGAAAAGGGGAAGATAAACCTGATTTTATTTATAATTTCAACTAAAAAATTGGGATTAAAGGTATAATATTGTTATTATCAATTTTTTTGTGTATTAGTTTGGCAGCTTAAAAGAGTTATTTTTTTTAGTTTTTACTATTATGTATATGTATAGAAGAAGAGAGAATCGGGCGGCTGTTTATCCGGATTATTATAACTGCATACATCGTAAGGAGGAAACAATATGCCTGAAATAAGGAAGGACATTGTCTCGGGCAGCTGGGTAATCATTGCTACGGAACGGGCAAAACGGCCGGAAACTTTCACTCTGGAAAGAACAAAGAAGATTGATAAAATAGAGAACTGCCCCTTCTGTTACGGTGGTGAACATACGACCCCTGCTGAGGTGTTGGCCATTCGAAATAATACCTCCGCTCCGGATGAACCGGGTTGGGACGTCCGGGTAATCCCCAATAAATTTCCCGCTCTTTCTTTCAATGAGAATCAACAATGGGAGAAACAGGGACTTTTTGAATTCATGGGAGCTAAAGGAGTCCACGAGGTGATTATTGAAACCCCTGATCATAACAATAGCCCTGGGAAATTGCCGGTAGAACATGTTAAAAAAATTATAGACAGTTATTATCACAGGTTTTTGGAACTGGAAAAAAATAACGATGTAAAATATATTCAAATTTTTAGAAATCACGGCAAAGAAGCAGGTGCTTCCATAGAACACCCTCATTCCCAGTTAATGGCTCTTCCTGTCCTGCCTCCCTCTATAAAACAGGAAATGGAGGAGGCCAGGAAATATTACTTTCAAGAAAAACGTTGTGTTTACTGTAATATTATAGAGGAGGAACTGGAGAGAAAAGACAGAATTATTACGGAAAACCAGGATTTTATAGCTTTTATCCCCTACGCCGCCAGGCTTCCCTTTGAAACCTGGATAATACCCAAACGGCACCAATCTTCTTTTTCTGAAATAACCATGGGGGAAAGGCAGAGCCTGGCGGATATTCTACAGGAAGTGCTCTCCAGGTTGTGGGAATATTTAAATGACCCTCCCTATAATTATTATCTGCACACCTCTCCCACAGGTTATAAGGAAATTCCTGATTATCACTGGCACTTTGAAGTGGTACCAAAGCTAACTACGTCAGCCGGATTTGAATTGGGGGCAGGGATGTTTATCAATATTTCCAACCCAGAGGCTTCGGCAGAATTTATGAGGAAAGGACATTAATGACAATGGATAAAAAAATTAATTTTATTTTTGGCCTTCACAATCACCAGCCTGTAGGAAATCTGTCCCATGTTTTTGAGGAGGCCTTTGAAAAGGCCTACGAACCCTTTATTAGGGAACTTCGGCAGCATCCGGAAATTAAGGTGACCCTGCATTATACGGGCATTCTGCTGGAATGGTTCTTAAAAGAAAAGCCGAACTTTTTAGAGCTAATTCGTGACCTGGCTGCCCGAGGACAGGTAGAAATAATGGGGGGAGGTTTTTTTGAACCTATTCTCTCTATTATCCCTGACGAGGATAAGCTGGGTCAAATTAAGAAGATGTCAGACTTTGTGAGGCTTCATCTGGGAACAGAAGTGAAGGGGATTTGGCTGGCAGAAAGAATTTGGGAACCTTATCTGGCTAAACCCATTGCGGAGGCAGGAATTGAGTATGTGGTTGTAGATGATGCTCATTTTAAAGGGGTAGGACTTACTACGGAGGATTGTACCGGTTACTATATTACGGAGGAACAAGGACGGGAATTGAAGATATTTCCTATTAGTGAAGAGCTGCGCTATCTAATTCCCTTTAAGAGCCCAGAAAAAACTATTGATTATCTAAGAGAGATGGCCACCGACGAGGGGGATCGGGTTATGGTACTGGCAGATGACGGGGAAAAATTCGGAAGCTGGCCCGAAACTTATAAATCGGTTTATGAAGATGGTTGGCTGAATCATTTTTTTGAAATGCTGAAGGAAAACTCAAGCTGGCTTGAAACTATGACCTTCAGTCAATACATTGATAGTTTCCCTGCAAAAAATGTTATATACCTTCCCAACGGTTCTTATCGGGAGATGATGGAATGGTCTGGAGGTTTTTGGCGAAATTTTATGGTTAAGTATCCGGAAAGCAACCGTATGCATAAGAGGATGCTGGCCACCCGGGAAAAAGTGTACCGTATTACAGATCCCATGCTTAGGAATCAGGCCATTGACAATCTGTGGGCCTCACAGTGCAACTGTGGTTACTGGCATGGAGTCTTTGGTGGGCTCTATCTGAATTTTTTGCGCTCCGCCATATATAATTCGCTGATTAAAGCTCAGATTCTGGCGGAGGAACAGCTTCATCCCCAGGAAGACTGGGCTGAGGTAGAGGAAAAAGATTTTCTGTATGATGGAAGAGATGAAGTAGTAGTTAATACTAAGGATTTGGGAGTTTACATTGACCCCTCCAAGGGTGGGGCTATATATGGCCTGGATTATAAACCCTCTGCTTTCAACCTAATGGACACACTAAGCCGTCAGCCGGAAAGCTATCACCAGAGAATCTTTGAAATGTTAGAGGAGGGAAAGGATTGTGAGGTCAAGGGTGAAGCTGTGGTAAAGGAGGAAAACAGCGGAGGCGGGACCAAGACCATTCATGATATTGTTAGGGTCAAAGAAAAAGGCCTGGAAAAATACTTAGTTTACGATAATTACCAAAGAAGCTCTCTTCTGGACCACTTTTTTTATCCTCAGGAGACCCTGGATAACTTTAAAGAATTGAAACACGTGGAATTAGGTAATTTTATTATGGAACCATACCAGGTAGAAGTGCGTAAAGATAATAAAGACATTAGGATAGCTTTGAGTAGGGAGGGTTTTATAGAACAGGAGGATACTAAAAAACCTTTAACCCTGGAGAAGGTAATAACCATAAATCCAAAAGTTTCCGGCCTGGACATTAAATACAAGTTAAAGAATCCAGGGAAAAACCCCATCCACACCAAGTTTGGAGTTGAGTTCAATTACTCCTTTCTGGCAGGTTATGCTGATGACCGGTACTATTATGGGGATCAAGGGGAAATTGAGGATCCCAATCTAGCCAGCAGCGGAGAGCTACAGGATTCGAACAAAATAGGGATCAAAGATCACTGGCTGAACATCGATCTGTCTTTAAACTTCAACCGACCGGCAGGAGTTTGGCGGCTCCCTATCGAAACAGTATCCCAGTCTGAGGAGGGTATAGAACGAGTTTACCAAAGTTCAGTGATGTTTCCTTATTGGGACTTAGAACTTATGCCCGGGGAAGAGTGGGAAGTAGAGATTAGAAAAGATATTAAAAATGCCTAAGGATGTGAACCTATTATTATGTCTGAAAAGCCGTTAAATATAGCCTTTGTCTGGAATCAGCACCAACCTTATTATAAGGATACTGTTAAAAATGAATATATTATGCCCTGGGTAAGACTCCACGGCTGCAAAAATTACTATCAGATGGTGGCTATTCTCAGGGAATATCCTACCATACGGGCTACATTTAACCTGACTCCGGCTTTGATTGAACAAATTGAGGATTATCTGGAGGGGGAGGCTGTTGACTACTACATGTTGGTGATGAAGCCTGCCAGGGCTTTAAGCAGCCGGGAAAAGAGTTTTCTGCTGCAGCATTATTTTGATATTCACTGGGACCGGGTGGTGGCTCTTTATCCCCGTTATCAACAACTGCTGAATAAGCAGGGAAGAAAAAGGGAACCTGTAAGTCTGGAAGGTGTGATTGATAAGTTCAGCACTCAGGATTACCTGGATTTGCAGGTCTGGTTTAATCTGGTTTGGATTGATTTGGAAATCAGGGAAAAGGACCTATTTTTAAGGGGCCTTCAGGAAAAGGGCAGCGGTTTTACGGAGGAGGATAAGACTACTTTGCTGGCTAAACAGTGGAATATTTTGCAGAAAATTATTCCTGAGCATCGGGAATTGCAGGAAAATCGGCAGATAGAAATTATAACTACCCCTTATTATCATCCTATTCTTCCACTGCTCATTGACAGCAACAGTGCTCTTAGGGCCAATCCTGATATGCCTCTGCCAAAACAATTTGCCTATCCCCAGGACGCCAGGGAACAGACAGAAAAAGCGATTCAGCAATACGAAAAATATTTTGGCTTTAAACCATATGGTGTTTGGCCCCCCGAGCAGGCGGTCAGTCCCGAGACCATAACTCAACTGGTGGAACAGGGCTTTAGATGGACTATTTCCGATGAAGAAATTCTGTCAAAATCTTTAGGTCTAGATATTCATCGGGATGAATTTGGCCATGTGACCAATCCCGAAGTTCTATATCAACCTTATCGAGTAAATATCAACGGCAGTGAAATTTCCATGATTTTTAGAGACCATTATTTGTCTGATAAGATCGGTTTTTCTTATCATCATATGTCGGTACAACACGCCGTAGACGACCTGCAGCATCGACTGCACAAGATTCGGGAAAACCTGCATAATTCTCCAGGGAATTACTTGGTTACCATTTCCCTGGATGGCGAGAATGCCTGGGAGTGGTATCCAGGGGATCGCAAAGATTTTCTGCATCAGTTATACCGTCGTTTGAGTGATGACCAGCTGTTGAACACTGTAACGGTAAATACTTATCTGGAGGATAATCCACCCAGCCAAAAATTAAATTATCTTTTCACCGGTTCCTGGGTTCACCACAGTCTGGCCCGGTGGATCGGTACCCGAAATAAAAATGTGATGTGGGATTACCTGACTAAAACCCGCAAGGATTTTCAAAAAAGAGTAGATGCGGGGGAAAAACCTGAAATAATTCAGAAAGCCAGGGAGAGTTTGTTTATGGCCGAGGGTAGTGATTTCCCCTGGTGGGTTGACAGCACCTCCTATTATTTGGCAGCTCCCTTTGAAGCTCTATTTAGAAAACACCTGATGAACGTTTATAAGGTGCTGGGGATGGAGGTTCCCGAATACCTGAAAAGGCCGGTGCTGGAGGCACCCCAGGAGGAAAGGGAATGGAAACATGATCCCCTGGCCGGGCCTACAGCTATGGCCTAGCATGTCAAGTTGTCAAGGAGACGGTTCTTCTGACAACCCATTTATTTACAAAAGCTTTGGGAAACGTCCCCTGGCTTAGCGGTGTAGTTCAAAATAAGCAGCCTTTTTCTAAGAGTCTTCATTTAAAAAATCAGTTCATTAAATCGGCCAGCAGAAGATCCATGGCTTCATAAGGGTCCTGCCTGCCGGTTTTTATTTTTAAATCAGTTTCATGAGCAAGGATTAGAGCCTGACTTAACTCCTCAATAGAAAAATTTTCTGTTTGGCTCAGCAGTTTATTCACTATAAAAGGAGCCAGCTTGAGATGAGAGGCTATATCTTTACGATGAATTCCCTCCTCCAGACAGTATTTTACTTGAAGTAACAGTCGGAACTGCCGGGCAACCATAGTCAGTATTTTTAAGGGGTGTTCATTCATCCTCAGAATTCCCTGAAGTAGAATTAAGGCCTTTTTCTGATCTCGGCTGCCTAGGGAATCTACCAGCTCAAATATATTTACATCCATCTGGCCTACAATCAGTTGATCCACCATTTCCCGGGTCATGACTTTTTCCTCTCCCAAATAACAGAACAATTTGTTTAGCTCATTTTCAAGCCGCTCCAGGTTTGGCCCCGCCCTTTGAATCAGAAGCTTTTGGGCCTCCGGCTCCATTACTTTATTCTCTTGCTGGAATCTCTTTCTTATCCACATGTTCAGACTATTACCTTTTATCGGTTCACAAGAAATAGCCCAATTATTTTTCAGCATGATTTTAGTAAGTTTTTTTCTCCGGTCAATAGTGGGGCACATAAACACCAGACAGGTAAAGGTTACCGGCTTTTCTAGATAATTCTTTAAAGCCTCGGCTTCTCTATCCTTTAGGGGTTCAAAGAAATAAGGTGAATCGCTGATTACCAGCAGACGGTTTTCACTTAACACCGGGGGAGATTCAGCCCGAGAAATGATCTCAAAAATAGTGCTTTTTTTCCCATTGTATATATCATAGTTGAAGGACAGCATTTCATTGTCCAAAAGTTTTGCTTGAAGGGCTTCCAGGATTTTTTTCTTCAGGTATTTTTCTTCACCATACAGGAGGTAGCAGGAAAAAATGCTGTCTTTTTTTATTTCCCTCAATGCTTGTGCTGCATCCATTTTTTAAACTGTTCCTTTCTAACCTTTGTTCAGTCATAACTTAACTTTTCTACCGTCAAATTAAAAAGACTGTGTTTGTTTACTTTTAATCTTTGTTCTGCCATAACTCCCAGGCAGGATAAAAATAAAGCAGGAGTATTTATCAACGTTTAGTTCATTTTATCATAAGTGCAAGGATTGAGGTATAGAAATAGTAAGGCAGGTGACTGTTGGAGCGTCTCCGTGAGCGAATCTAAGGGCTGAACAGCTCAAAGCACGGGAGCATTGATGTTGACTGCAAAAGGAAGCCTGATTATAATGAAGAGGATTGTGTAAATTTTTAGAAAGGGTGTGGGGTATGTTTAGTCCGGGCAAAAAAAGGTACATATTGGTATTCAGCCTGGTGTTTCTTTTACTATTAGGATACAGCCAGGCAGTATATTCAGATGAGCAATATAAGCAATATGATTCTTATGAAGAATTGGTTTTAAGGGGTAGAGTAACTGCAGTTACAGACATTGTCCCTACTGCCGATTATATTACCATGGAACAATCGGTAGAAGTTAAGGTTACTTCAGGGGAATACAGGGGGCAGGTTTTTACTATTGAGAATGTCCTTATGGGCCATCCTTACTTCGATGTTTACCTGGAGGAGGGACAGGATATCCTTCTATTGGCAGAGATGGAAGAAGGAAGCATTCAGATGGTTTATTTTCAAGAGGTAGTAAGGGACAAGTATATTTATTACTTAATTGCCTTTTTTATTGTGCTGCTGCTGCTGATTGGGGGTTTAAAAGGACTGAAAACCCTGATTGCCTTAGCTTTTACGGGGGTTATTATTATTATGGTTATGCTGCCCCTGATTTTAAGGGGTTATAATCCTATCCTGGTTTCGGTGATTTCTGCCAGCATTACTGCGGTGTTTACCTTATTCATGGTAGGAGGTTGGGGAAAGAAAACCCTGGCTGCAGTGGTAGGCACCATAAGTGGTGTAACCGTTGCCGGCTTATTGGCTCTTTGGACGGGAAAACTGGCCCTATTGACGGGTTTCAGCAGTGAAGAAGCCCAGATGCTTATGTTTATGGACCATGCTACCATAGATATCCAAGGCCTTCTGTTTGCAGGGATCATAATCGGCTGCCTGGGGGCGGTGACCGATGTTGGAATTTCTATCTCTTCGGCGATTTCTGAATTAAAGGAGAATAGCCCGGGGTTGAGTTCTTATTCCCTGCTGGTATCGGGGATGAATATCGGGCGGGATATTATGGGCACCATGGCTAATACTTTAATTTTGGCCTATGTTGGGAGCGCTACTCCTCTGTTATTGCTTTTGATGGGTTATGAGATGTCCTGGATTAAAATAGCAAACTTAGATCTAATAGCTACAGAAATTGTGAGAAGTATAGCCGGCAGTATCGGTCTGGTGGTCACAGTTCCAGTTACCGCCATAATGGCCGCCTGGCTTTACCGTCTGAAATAATAGATAAATTATAACCCCGGGGAGATCTCTCTTTGGGGTTTTTTCTGTTATGATATTTTCCATATTAGTAGCTCACATTTTAACTGTATATTTGTATTATACGCATGAAGTTATCAAGGGAGATAATTTAAATATATATTGACAGAGTGTTATTGGTGAGGGTATAATCTTCTTATAAATGAGAATGAGATTAGCTCTCATTCTCGGGTTTTTTGCTAGATTGAAAATCTTATTAGATTGCTAGATTGCTAATTAATTAGAAAAATAAAGGGAGGTTTTTAAATTGACATTGGATAAAGTGAAAAAGGGACAATCTTTTAAAGTAGTTTATATCCCTGATGAAATGACCAGGTCACAGGCCATCAGGTTTGGTATTGCTGAAGGGGAAATTTTAATGTGTGAAGAAATAATTCCCGCCGGCCCTATTGTTGTGCGGAAGGAAAGGCAGGAAATTGCGTTGGGAAGAAATCTCTGTAAAAGTATTGATATTACTACTGAATTAAATTAAAATATTATGTTATTTTAAGGAAAATTATAAGCCCAGTAATCTATGTGTTCCATAAATTAAAAAAGGACAACAAGACAAGGAGGCATTCAAATATGGCATCCCATAATCATAATTTAACTCTGGACATTAATATACCTGCTGGAGCAAAGAAAGTTGTCCTGGCGGGAAATCCCAACTCGGGAAAATCAGTTTTTTTCAATTACTTTACGGGGATGTACGTCGATGTTTCCAATTATCCGGGAACTACATTGGAAATATCTCATGGTAAATTCGGTAATGATGTGCTTATGGATACTCCCGGAGTTTACGGAATATCTTCCTTTAATGACGAAGAAAAAATAGCTCGGGACATTATTTTGTCTGCAGATCTGGTAATCAACATAGTTAATGCCGTTCATCTGGAACGAGATTTGTTTTTAACTCAGCAGATTATAGATACAGGAATACCCGTAGTTATTGCCTTAAATATGTTGGATGAGGCGGAGAAAAGGGGCCTTGGTGTCAATGCTGAACTGCTGGAGAAGGAATTGGGAGTGCCGGTTGTTCCCACTGTAGCAGTTAAGAAAAAGGGGTTAGAAGAAATAAAGGACAAGCTGTCGGAGGCCCGAAAAGGTAAACGTATTTCGGTTCTAAAGAATATCATAACCAAATATATGGATCGAGTGGGGACTGAAGGAGAGGCTCTGCTGATCCTGGAGGGAGACCCGGTCATCGCGGCACGGCATGGAGTGGAGCCGGATAATTTAAGGGAGGACATTTATTTAGCACGACGCCGTAGAGTGAACCAGGTGGTGCAAATAGTTATGGAGGAAAAACAGGTTAAGAAAACTCTCTCTGCTCAATTGGGTCGATTGATGATTCGTCCCGTTACCGGAATTCCTCTGTTGCTGCTGGCCCTTTGGGCCATGTACCAGGTGATCGGCGTATTTATTGCGGAGACGGTAGTGGATTTAATGGAGGAGGTAGTATTTGAAGAGATTTACAGTCCTGCAGTGACCAATTTTCTTTCCCGGTTTATCCCGGAAGGAACGGTATTTTCTGAAATATTGGCAGGGGAGTTTGGCCTGCTGACTATGACTGTTACCTATGTGTTCGGTATTCTTCTTCCCCTGGTAATAGGATTTTATTTTTTCCTGTCCTTATTTGAGGATTCCGGTTATCTTCCCAGGATTGCTACTCTTGTGGACCGGGCTTTGAGTGGGATTGGCTTGAATGGAAGAGCGGTTATCCCCTTTATCCTGGGCTTAGGCTGTGTCACCATGGGCACGATTGTAACCAGGCTTTTGGGTTCAGAGAGGGAAAAGAGAATCACTATCTTTTTATTAGGGCTCACCATTCCTTGCTCTGCCCAGCTGGGGGTAATCGTGGGTATGCTGGCAGGCCTGGGCTATCAATTTGCCCTGGCTTACTTGATGGTAATCCTGGCGGTATTCATAGCTGTGGGAAGCTTCCTGCATGCTCTTCTTCCCGGGGATTCTACCGACCTGTTGATCGATCTGCCTGCTTTACGGATACCTCGAGTGGACAATGTTTTTAAAAAGACTATGATCAAATCTTACCAGTTTATCAAGGAAGCGATTCCCCTGTTTGCCGTGGGAGCTCTGCTTATCAGCACTCTAAGTCTTTCCGGGCTTCTGGAAAGGGTACAGATTTGGCTGACCCCACTGACGGTAGGCTGGTTGAACCTGCCTGCTGGGGCAGCAACTGCCTTTATCATGGGTATAGTCCGGAGGGATTTTGCAGCGGCCGGCCTGGCATCCATGTCCTTGGCTCCCGTTCAGGTGCTGGTTTCCTTAATAACCATTACTTTGTTTGTTCCCTGTATTGCCTCGGTCTTGATAATTTTTAAGGAACGGAGCAAGAAAGAAGCTCTTCTGATGTGGGCCGGAACCTGGGTTGTTGCTTTCCTGGTGGGAGGTATTATGGCTCAGCTGATTACATTGTTCTCCTTTGTGGGTGAATCAGGAAGCATTATGGCAGCAGCGATTTCCTTCAGCGTTACCATAGTGGTTCTCTCCACCCTTTGCAAGCTAAAGTACAGAGGCTCTCAAAAAGTTGGGGCCATTCCTTTGGGTAGATAGGAAATAGTAGATAGAGCAGTACTGGTATTTAATGTCATCTAAGTGAGGGCTATGATTAGCCTAAAAGCATCCGGCCCCTTTTTTTAGAAAACTTGAAAGGGGCCGGAACTTTTCATTTGTGAATTGAAAGAGAGAGAAATTGAAGCTTCAGCAGTGAATCTAAAAATATTAAAGTAAGAAGGGTTACCATATGAATAATAAAAGCTTTGTTTGTCCCAAGTGTGGTTATAAAAATGAAAAAGCAGTACTGCGCTGCCCCAGGTGCTTTCAGTGGTTGGCCATCTCCTGTGATGGCAGGTGCAGCCGCTGTAAGCAAGAGAAAAACAAGGAAAAATGTTCATAGTTTCAAATTATTCTTAAACTATTTTTTAACTATTTTTTTACCATGTATAGCAGAATTTATGCAGCGCCTTAAAGTACTGTTCCTGTTTAATGAACATAATATTATTATGATCAGCTTCACGGATTACCAGAAGTTTTTTCTGGGAGCCGTCCAGCTCATTATGCAGGTCCTTTCCCTCCTGAAGAGGGACCAGTTTATCATTTTGCCCATGGATAACCAGGGAAGGAATGGAGATACCCTTAGCTTTTTCTAAGCATTCTTTTTCCAGCGAGTCCAGGTCCATGCCCTGAGAAGGAAGCCCCAGATGTTTTATCAGTCGTGTGACGCAGATAAAACCGCTTTCAATGATTAATCCTTTAAAGGCCAGTGGGTATTGCCGGGCCAGTTCCAGGGCAGCGATACTACCCATAGACCGTCCCATGATGAACAATCTATCCGAATATTCCCGATGGATAAGTTCCTCCTGTATTTTTTTTAAAACATCATGAGAATCCTCTATCAGGGCTTGAAAGGTGGGCCGCCCACTGCTGGCCCCGTAGCCCCGGTAGTCCGATACTACCAGGTTTAGTTTCTCCCGATGATAAAGGGGAGCGATATAATCATAGTCACTAACTACCTCTCCGTTTCCATGGAAATATAAAATCCAGGGCCAGTGTTTGTCTCCGCTATAAAAACGGCAGGATACGGCGACATTTTCCTTTTCATCCACAGGGACCATCAGGTCAAAGGAATTTTCAGGACAGGGACTGAAGTCCGACTGAGGGAAGAAAAGGTACTGCAGCAGCAGTGGCGTGTCCAGAAATTTATAACTGCTCATAAGTTTCCTCCTTTTTTAATATTTTGCGGCGATGGGCATTCTTCGTCCGACTCCAAAGGCTTTGGTGGTTACCTTTAATCCGGGGGCCGCCTGTTTTCGCTTGTATTCGTTTTTATCTACCGTATGGGTAACCCACATTACCGTTTCCCGGTCAAAGCCCAAGGCTATTAACTCTTCTACAGAAAGCTGCTCATCTATATAATTATGAAGTATTTTGTCCAGTATAGGGTAAGGGGGAAGGGAATCTTGATCAAGCTGGTCCGGCCTAAGTTCTGCCGAAGGTGGCTTATTCATGATTTCTTTAGGGATGATTTCAGTTTTTCGGTTGATGAACCGGGCTATTTCATATACCAGGGTTTTGGGGACATCGGCCAGGAGGTTGAGGCCTCCGCTCATATCTCCATATAGGGTACAGTAGCCTACGGAGATTTCACTTTTATTTCCCGTAGATAACACCAGGTGACCGTATTTATTAGAAAAGGCCATCAGGATATTGCCTCGAATTCTGGCCTGTATATTTTCCTCCGTTACGCCTATTTCGGTGTTTTTTTCATCAAAATGTTTATTTAGGGTATTCAGGTAGGCCTTGTAGATTGGTGTAATCTCTATTTCTTTAAAATCAATTCCTAAATTTTCCGCCAGTATTCTTGAATCCTCCACACTACCCCGGGAGGAATAGGGTGAGGGCATAGAGATGCCTAAGACATTTTCCCGGCCCAAGGCTGCCTGGGCCAGGCAGCAGGTAACGGCAGAATCGATTCCGCCGGAAAGGCCTACTATGGCTTTTGAAAAACCGCACTTGCGCAGGTAATCCTTCAATCCCAGCACCAGGGCATCAAAGGCGGATTCAATTTTTCCCTGGGGGCGGTAAAGCCCTGGAGTCCCTGGAGCGCAGGTATCAACAGTTTCTATATGCTCCACAAAGGAAGGCAGGATGGTGATGGGCTGGCCCTTCTTATCAAAACACATGCTTCTGCCGTCGAAAATCAATTCATCGTTTCCCCCCACCTGGTTTATATAGATAAAAGGGATACCGTGCCTTTGGGAATGGTTGGATATCAAGCGGTACCTTATTTCCTCTTTACCGATACAAAAGGGGGAAGCGGAAATATTAACAAACAGGGTTGCACCTTTTTGTGCCAGTATTTCTATGGGATCCAGGGCATAAATTCTTCCTCTAGGCCACAGTTCCGGTTTATTCCAGGCGTCTTCACAGATTGAAATCCCCAGTTTTTCCCCTTTAAAGTAGGCTATGTTAATTTCCGGAGCCGGTTCAAAATAACGAGCTTCGTCAAATACATCATAGGTGGGCATTAGAGATTTGTGCTGGCTGAATATGACTGTCCCCTGATATACCAAAATAGCTGAGTTGTGTAGTTTTTTCCCGGTCTGACCGGCGGGGGAAGGGATGCCAACCAGTATTCCGGTTTCAGGGAAGCGCAGAGATATTTCCTGTAGTTTTTGGACAGCTTGATGGGTTTTTTTAATGAACCAGGATCTTTCCAGCAGATCCCGGGGAGGGTAACCCACCAGGAACAATTCTGGGACTGCCACCAGGTCGGAATTTTCTTGCTGGCTTAACACCTGAATGAGTTTAGATAAATTTCCTTCAATATCTCCCACAAAGGGGTTCAGCTGAGCCATGGTAATTTTCAATGGTTAATCCCCCTTAAAATAAAAGAAGCACATTAACTGTGCCTTCTTTTTTTAAAATAATAGTTCAAATTACTAATAGTTTTCTGATGTAAGAACTGATGCTAAACAGCTATTTTTTTATTTAACATTCTGGCTAAACGGGATTTCTTGCGGGAGGCGTTATTTTTGTGTATAACTCCATGTACCACAGCTTTATCGATAACCTTGCAGGCTTTAACTAAAGCTGTTTTAGCCTCCTCTACATTATCAGAGTTTATGGCTTCCTGAAAACGGCGAATACTGCTTTTTAGCACAGTTTTAACGGACTTATTTCTCTTGGCCCGTATTAAATTTGTTTTTACCCTTTTGGCTGCACTTCTAGTGTTCGGCATCTAATTCCCTCCCTTCCCCAAAGATGATGTTAATTATAAAAAATTTAAAATTTCTATTTATAAAACCATAGGCTATTTTATCATTTTAATAAGTAAAATGCAACTAAAATTGACTTATAACTCAAATTCATAAATTTTGTTACTAAAATTTATAAAATTATTAAGATTCATTATTTTTTAAACAAAAATACAGCAGCAAATAAATCTAGATTATAACTGACAAGAATATTGCCAGTAGTTATTCTGAGAGGGGTAAGGCTGAGAAATGTTCCCTGTGCTTTGAAGGGGTCTTAAGGGCGATGAAACCTACTGCTCTGAAGCTTGTCCCGTGGGAGCTATCACCTTTGGGGACAGGGATGAGCTGATTTCTAAAGGTGAGTCCCGGGTAAACACCCTGATTGATAAGGGTAGGGACCAGGCCAATCTTTATGGTGCAGAGGGAACAGGTGTCCTGCTGGTGTTGGACTACGACCCTTCAGATTATGAACTTCCCGATGAGTCAAGCCTGGCTGGAAACATGAGCCTGCCAAGTTTTGCTTCCCCTGCGGGAGGTTTGACCATAATGGCTGCGTTGGGTGGATTGGGACTCAGCTGTTTCCGTAAACTCCGAACAGCCAGGGAAGATAATGTAGAATAATAACAGTAAAAATTAAAAAAAAGATAATTTTTTTAAAAAGGAAGGGTTTCCCATGACTCTTCCTTTTTTTGCAGGTGGAAACGTATAATAAGATGTCTGTTGGTTAAGATATATAATGTTTAATGTTTATACAAATTATGACCAGGAGGTGAAAAAATGTTTCGGTTAATTATACGATTTATTGTTTCTGCCTTGGTGATCATGTTCGTAGGATTCTTACTTCCCGGCTTTGCTGTGTTAGGTTTTGGTGAGGCTTTACTGGCAGCAATTGTCATATCACTTCTGGGTTTTATTATCGAAAACTTGATGGGAGAAAAGATATCTCCTCAAAACCGTGGTGTAGTGGGATTTATTACAGCGGCAGTAGTAATATACGTGGCACAGTTTATTGTGCCTGCTATGAGAGTATCTATCCTGGGTGCTCTGCTGGCGGCATTGATCATCGGGATCATTGACGCATTTGTCCCTACAGAACTTAGATAGTCCAGTTGTAATTAGGTGGTAAAATGCTTTAAAAGATTTGTGCCAACAGCGGGTAATAAGTAAGGGGGGTGAACCTCCTGAAAATGAAGGGGTGTATGTATGGCAGATGGGTCTGTAGAAAACTTGGTGGGTTGGTTTCGCACTGATTTGGCAATTGAAGCAGCAGAGATGGTTGCCGTCAGCCCTCAAGAGGAAATACCTGGAGTAAAAGTAGATAGAAGTGAAGATAATGGAATCGCTGTGAACAGGGTTTCCGTTCTAAATCAAGAAGGGCAGAAAAGAATCGGTAAAGCGGTTGGAAACTATATTACCCTGGAAGTCCCTGGGCTGCGGAAAAGGGATATCCCTTTACAGGACAGGGTTAGTCAGACCTTTACCCGGGAATTGAATAACATGGCGCAGTTTACGGAGGAAATGAACATTCTGGTGGTGGGCCTTGGAAACTGGAATGTTACTCCCGATGCTTTGGGTCCCAGGGTGGTAAGGGATCTGCTGGTTACCCGACACCTGATGACATTAACCCCGGAGGTTTTGGGGGATGGATACCGTTCGGTATGTGCCATAGCTCCAGGAGTTTTAGGACTCACCGGCATAGAGACCAGTGAAATTATATTGGGCATAGTACAAAATATTAAGCCGGACCTGGTATTGGCTATTGATGCCCTGGCTTCTAGAAGTATGTCCAGAGTTAATACCACTATTCAGATTGCCGATACCGGCATTAACCCCGGATCCGGTGTTGGCAACAAGCGGATGGGAATTAACCGGCAGACTTTAGGAGTCCCGGTAATTGCCGTGGGAGTTCCTACGGTGGTAGATGCAGTTACCATTACTCTGGATACCATCGATCGGGCAGTTGACAAACTCATCAAACAAAATCCCGAGGGAAGTAAAATATTTAATGTGCTGGAAGGAATGGAGCGGGATGAAAGATTTGCACTGATAAAAGAGGTGCTGGAGCCCTATAATGAAAACCTGATGGTTACTCCAAAAGAGATTGATACTATCATCGATGATATTTCCATTATTGTTTCCGGAGGGTTAAATGCCGCCTTTCATCCTGTAATTCACAGGGAAGAATCAACCAAATATATGCATTAGTTAAAAACTTAATATAAATTAATCAACTTTTTAAAAAAACCTGGTCTAGGAGGCCGGGTTTTTTAATAGGTATATATGGACTCCACTTTAAAATTTTTAGTGAAAAGACCAATTAATTTATGAAGCAGGGTGATTACATGGCTAAAATAATACATTTTAAAAAAGTAAGGCCTAAAAGGAGCAAAAGAAGAGAATACAGCGGTGGTTTAAACAGCGGGCTGGTAACAGCAGTAATTTTGATCTTAATTGCCGGTTTAGTTTTTGCATTGGGCAGCCACATGGTCAGCCGGGTTTCGACAGTTTCTAGTTCAGCTCAAAGCACTATAAAGGATGTTTCCTGGCAGCAGGAGGTATTAAAAAATATACTGAGTCAAAATATACCAGGGATGGTTGAATTGGAAAACACTGATGGTGTGGACATGGACATGGTTAAAGATGACGAAATTGCTTTAAAGCCAGACAAGAACCATAATGACAATATGCTAAAATCCACACTATACGCCTTAACCCGGGTGAATCCCGATGACCCAAAAACTTTTCTCAATTCCCAGTTAACCTCCATGGAAATGGTTTCTCTTTTGGCGGAATCCTATTCTCTGGAGGATGATTCCATTATGATGGAAAAAATTCAGCAGGAAGAAGAACTAATGGAGGGAAATCCTAATGATCATTTGATGAATTCTTCTTTGGGACAGGAGTTAAGCCCTCTGGTAATTATTTACCATTCTCATACTACCGAATCCTTTTTTCCCACCTCAGGTCAGAACTATACAACGGATTTAAGCCAAACGGTGGTACGGGTGGCAGAAGAAATTATTCAATATCTTGAAAATGATTACGGAATTAAAGTAATCCACAACAAAGAAATACATAATATCCCTCATAACGAGGCCTACAGCAAGTCCATTGAAACGGTAAAAGAGCTGGTTAAAAGGTATCCGGAGGCTGCCATGGTTATTGACCTTCACCGGGATGGAGTCAGCCGGGAGGTGTCCACAACCCAAATTAACGGGCAGGATGTTGGGAAAACTCTAATTGTGCTGGGTTCAGATCACTCTAGATGGAAACAGAACTATGGATTTGCTTATAATTTTCATGAAAAGAGTGAAGAACTTTACCCCGGGCTTTCCAGGGGAATTTCAGAAAGACGTTTCACCTACAACCAGGAGGTTCATCCCCAGGCTATTTTGTTGGAAATCGGAGGCCACAGGAACAGCCTGGAGGAAGCCCTTAGAACCGGGCGTTATGTGGCGGAAATTATAGGTGAATTGTTCAAAGAGCTGTGATCTCCAGTAAGAAATAATACAGGCAGCAGGACAGGGGAAGGCTCTCCTGTCTTTTCTTTCGTCTGTATTTAGAAAGGTAGAGAAAGAGATTTTAACTACAAAGGGATAAATAATTTTTTATGAAAGGGTAAAACTATTTTGTAATGGCCTGTTAATAGTTATATTTATATTATAATAAGGAAAGAAAAAATGCCGGGCAGTTTAAACTGAAGGCTGTGAAAGGATAGAAAAATTTGAGCAAACGTCTTTTCAAATATTACTGTAGTATTGGTTTAACCCTTTTTTTGTTTTTGGGAATTCTATATTTTGCTTTTAATCAGGTGGAAAGAAATATAAATCAACTGGCAGGTATAGAAACACCTCTTCAGTCATTTGTTCTGGATTTAGAAACGGGGGGATTACTGCGGCTTACCTTTGGCGGGGAAACTGTCAGGCTGTCACTGCCGGCCATCTTTAAAACCTGCTTCTATCCCGGAGTGCTCATACATACCACTTATCTGCATGAAAAAATATAATTTCACTTTTTAAAAACTAATTTGAAAAATATTATCAAGAAGTTAAGGTTCCATTAACTTTTCGAGGTTTTTGCCAATAGCATTAGACAAATTCTACAAATAAGGGTCAAAATTGCTTTTAAGAACTTGACAAATACCCCGGGGAGTGGTATTTTTTAATTAGAAAATTTAGCACTCACCAAGCTAGAGTGCTAACAGGAGATGCTGACAATGAGCCTTTCTCAAAGAAAAAAGCAAATACTGCAGGCAGTAATTACAGAATACATTAAAACTGCGGAACCTGTTGGTTCCAGGACCATTGCCCGCCGTTATGGCCTGGATTTAAGTCCCGCCACAATTCGAAATGAAATGTCGGATTTGGAGGAGCTGGGTTACTTAGAACAGCTCTACACTTCATCGGGACGGATTCCTTCTCAAAAAGGGTACCGTTTTTATGTGGATTCCCTTATGGAATTCAAAGATTTATCCGCCAATGAAATTGCCTGGATTCATAAGCTTTATAACATTAAGCTTAGAGAAATTGACAAGATTGTTCAGCACACCGCTAAAGTGCTTTCTGCTATCACCCAATATACAACCTTAATCCTGGGGCCTCAAATTCAAAAAAGTGCTTTTCAGCAGCTTCAAATTTTTCCTCTGGATGCAAGTAAGGCTCTAGTAATACTGACCACAGATACCGGGTTTGTGGAGAATAAAATTATCGAGCTTCCCCGGATGCTTTCCACTGAGGAATTGTTTAAAATTGTTGAATATATGAATAGGAAATTAAAAGGGTTGAGTATCGATAGGATTACCAATACTTTAATTCGGGAAATGAAAGTTGAAATGATTCACCAGATGGACTTTATTGAGCAGGCCATCAATCTCTTAGATGAAAGTTTTTCCTTTGAGAAGGAAAAAAAAGTCTATCTGGGGGGGACTGCCAATATCTTAAACCAACCGGACTTTAAAGATGTATCCAAAATAAAAAAGATTTTTGATGTTTTGGAGGAGGAAACTCTCCTGTCTAAACTGCTGGAGGATGCTTCCACAGCAGACAGGATGCAGGTTATTATCGGAGAAGAGATAACCATTGAAGAAATACAAGAATGCAGCTTGATAACGGCAACCTACAGGGTGGGAGAGAAGACCATAGGTTCAATTGGGGTCTTGGGTCCAACCAGAATGAATTACTCTAAAGTAATTACTATCGTGGAGCATATCACCCAGGAACTAAACGGTATTCTAAATGATATTTATAAAAAATAATGTTTTTGCTTAATTTGTTCTTTGATTATTTTTGTATATCCAAAAAGGTAAAAGAGGATATTTTTGTTTTAAATTTAACAGGAGGTACTTGGATATGGAGAAAGGTTGTAACAATGAAAGAAACCCATCTAACAAACCTAACAGCACCGGAGAAAAAGAACGGCTGCATGATGAATTTCTTTCGAAGGATGAAAAGAACGGCGGGGCAGGTGAGGGTGTAAAAAATTTTCGACAAAATGATTTGGAAAAAAGAGGATTTGGTGATATTGATGAAGAAATTACAAGCGTTGAGGAAGTTCAGGAAGTTGAGGAAACATTGATGCAGCAGGTGCAAAGCTTACAAAAAGAAAAAGATGAGCTGTTTGCCAGGATGCAGCGTTTGCAGGCAGATTTTGACAATTATCGTAAAAGGTCTCTGGGGGAACAGAACCGCTGTGTTCAGTATGCCCTGGCAGAATTATTTAAATCCCTTGTTCCGGTGATTGATAACTTTGAAAGGGCTCTGGATTCCGGAGAAAAGGGCGAAGGTTTCGTATCCGGGGTAGAAATGATATTTAAACAGCTAAAAGAAGTATTAAAGAAAGAAGGTTTAGAGCAGATCATAGCGGAGGGGGAAGTTTTTGATCCCTATGTTCATGAAGCAGTGATGCATGTGGAAAGCGAAGGCCATGAGGAAAATTTAGTTATCGAAGAATTTCAAAAGGGTTATAAATTTAAAGATAAATTAATCAGGCCAAGCATGGTTAAAGTGGCTAAATAATAATATACAGAGGAGGGTAAAAAATTTATGAGTAAAGTAATAGGAATTGACTTAGGAACTACTAACTCAGTTGTAGCTGTTATGGAGGGCGGAGAACCGAAGATTATCGCCAATGCCGAGGGAGAACGGCTTACCTCTTCTATCGTAGCGTTTACCAAAACCGGAGAACGCCTGGTAGGTCAGGTGGCTAAGCGTCAGGCCATAACTAACACCGAGAGGACTATTCTTTCTGTGAAGAGGCATATGGGAACAAAATTTAAAGTAAAAATTGATGATAAGGATTATACTCCCCAGGAGATTTCTGCCATGGTTCTGCAGAAACTAAAAAAAGATGCGGAAAGCTACCTGGGAGAAAAAGTAGAACAGGCGGTAATTACGGTTCCTGCGTATTTCTCCGACAGTCAGCGGCAGGCCACCAAGGATGCCGGTAAAATTGCGGGGCTGGAGGTTTTGCGAATTATTAACGAGCCCACCGCGGCTGCTCTGGCTTATGGCCTGGATAAAGGAGAAGATCAAACTATCCTGGTTTTTGACCTGGGGGGCGGAACCTTTGATATTTCTATTTTGGATTTAGGAGAAGGGGTCATTGAAGTTAAGGCTACCAGCGGTAATAATAAGCTGGGAGGCGATGATTTTGATGAAAAGCTGATTAACTATCTGGCTGACCAGTTTAAAAAAGATAACGGGGTAGACTTAAGGCAGGATAAAATGGCTCTGCAGAGACTCAGGGAGGCATCGGAAAAGGCTAAGGTAGAGCTTTCCAGTGTAACCACAACTAATGTCAACCTTCCTTTTATAACTGCCACACAGGAAGGCCCCAAGCATTTGGATTATAACATAAGCAGGGCTAAGTTTGAGGAACTTACCCGGGATTTAATTGAAAAAACCATGGGCCCTACTCGACAGGCCCTATCGGATTCCGGACTGAAACCGGAACAGATTAATAAGGTGATTCTGGTGGGAGGTTCCACCCGGATCCCTGCAGTACAGCAGGCTATTAAAGACCTTTTGGGCAAAGAGCCCCATAAAGGGGTTAACCCTGATGAGGTGGTGGCCTTAGGGGCAGCCATCCAGGCAGGGGTGCTGGGGGGAGAAGTAAAGGATGTCCTGCTTTTGGATGTAACTCCTCTGTCTTTAGGGATTGAAACCCTGGGTGGAGTCTTTACCAGGATTATCGAAAGAAATACCACCATCCCCACGGACCGAAAGCAGATCTTCTCCACAGCTGCAGATAATCAAACCAGTGTAGAAATTCATGTTATGCAGGGAGAAAGACAGATGGCAGCGGATAACAAAACCCTGGGAAGGTTTATTCTGGATGGGATTCCCCCATCACCCCGGGGAATTCCTCAGGTTGAAGTTAGCTTTGACATCGATTCCAATGGTATTGTGAACGTTTCTGCTAAAGACCTGGGAACCGGGAAAGTACAGAGTATTACCATTAAGGCAACCACCAGTCTTTCCGACGATGAAATTGATAAAATGGTTCAAGAATCAGAAAAATTCGCGGAAGAAGATAAAAAGCGCAGAGAACTGGTAGATGCCCGAAACAGTGCAGATTCAACCGTTTATAGCACCGAAAAAACGTTGAAAGACCTGGAGGAACAGGTTTCCGCCGAGGAACGAGAGGAAATCGATAAGTCCATGGAGAAGGTAAAAGAGGCTGCCAAGGGTGAAGACGTAGAAGCTATTAACAACGCTGTGGAAGAGCTGACTAAGCATCTGCATAATCTCTCCACCAAGATGTATGAAAAGGTAAAGCAGGATCAGCAGGCCGCCGAAGGTGACCAGCAGGATACAGGCGGTCAGGAAGGTGCACCTGCCGAGGAGGATGTAGTGGATGCGGATTTTGAGGAAGTGGATTAAACTCTGTAAAAGCCTTTCTATATTTAATGATTTAAAAGGATAACAGGAGCTATTCTTTAAAGTGAGGAGCTAGTCGATGATGGCCAGTAAGCAGGATTATTATGAAGTGTTGGGGTTAAACAGAGATGCCTCAGCAGATGAAATAAAAAAAGCGTATCGTAAATTTGCCCGAAAATATCATCCGGATTTTAATGCTGGGGATGAAGAATCGGCAAAAAAGTTTAAAGAAGTAAAGGAAGCCTATGATGTCCTGGCTGACTCTCAGAAGCGGGCCCACTACGACCAGTTTGGTCACGTGGATCCCAATCAGGGTCAGGGGTTTGATTTTTCCGGTTCAGGCTTTGGGGGCGGATTTGAAGATATTTTTGATAGTTTTTTTGGCGGGGGATTTCGCCCCCGCCGGTCCGGTGGGCCTCAGAGAGGTTCTGACCTCCGGTATGACATGGAGGTCAGCTTTGAAGAAGCGGCCTTTGGAAAGACCGTAAATATAAAGGTCCCCAGGATGGAGACCTGTAACCGCTGTGACGGCAGTGGGGCAGAGCCCGGGACTTCTCCGGATACTTGTCCTGAGTGTAAGGGCAGCGGAGAAATAAGATATGCGCAAAATACTGCCTTTGGCCGGTTTATTAATGTGAGGGCCTGCAGCCGCTGTCAGGGGGAGGGTAGGATTATTACTGATCCCTGTACTGACTGCAGTGGGGCAGGAAGGGTAAGAAAAAGCAAAAAAATTGAAGTTAAAATTCCGGCGGGGGTAGAACGGGGAACCCGGCTCAGGGTTTCAGGAGAAGGTGAAGCCGGAGTTAAGGGAGGCCCTCCCGGGGATCTTTATGTGATTCTTGATGTGGCTGCCCATGAAATATTCCAGCGCCGGGGGGATAATATTTATTGTGAGATTCCCATCAGTTTCGTAATGGCCTCCCTGGGAGGAGAAATCATGGTTCCTACGTTGGAGGGAAAAGCAAAGCTTAGAATACCCGATGGCACAAAATCCGGGACATTCTTTAAAATTAAAGGCAAGGGGATTCCCCGCCTCAGGGGTATGGGACGGGGGGATCAGCACGTAAAAGTGGTGGTGGATGTTCCCGCAAAACTCACGGCAAAACAAAAAGAACTCCTTAAGCAGTTTGCAAAAGAAAGTGGTGAAGACCTTTCCACTTTAAATCATAAAGGAATATTTGATAAAGTGAAGGATGCATTTGGAGGAAGTAAAGCATGAGTTGGTTCAATATTAGCGTAGAAATGAGCCGAGAAGCCTCAGAGGGGGCATCGAATTATCTAATGGAGCAGGGTTCTCCCGGTGTGAGCATCGAGGATTCTGCTTATTTTTCTATTCCCTGTGGGGAGGATGTTATCTGTGATGAGAGTTTAAGGCCTTTGGGAGAGAAAAACATTGAGGGCCAAAGCTCAATGCCTGGGGAGACTGTTTCTATCAGCGGATATTTTGCTGTTGATGAGGAGAGAATATGGGAGGTTATTACAGGCCTGGAGAGCTATCTGGAAGACCTCATCCAATTAGGAATTGACCCGGGTAACTTTGCTATAACCTGTAAAAAAGTAGAGGAAGCAGACTGGGCTGAATCCTGGAAAAAACACTACCATTCCGTGGAGGTCAGCGAATCCCTGGTAATAGTGCCCTCCTGGATTCAACATACTGAAAAGACTGGACAGACTAAAGTCCAAATGGACCCTGGGATGGCCTTTGGCTGCGGCACTCACCCCACTACACTGATGTGCCTGATGGCCCTGGAGAAGTGTAAAATTAAGGACAGTATTGTGTATGATTTGGGCTGTGGTTCCGGTATATTATCCACAGCTGCAGCCAAGTTGGGAGCAGCCAAGGTGATTGCTGTAGATTTTGACCCCATCAGTGTTAAGGCCGCTGAAGAAAACTGCCGGTTGAATCAGGTAAGCAGCCAGGTGCAGGTTTACCAGGGAGAACTGCCGGCATTTATAGAAGACAATAAAGATTTACCCCCCGGGGATATAATCCTGGCCAATCTGACCGCCGGACTGATAATTAATAATCTTCCCTACCTTTCTGCTCTGTGTAAAGAGGATACGGCAATTATTTTCTCAGGTATTATTCAAGAGAAGTTAGAGAACCTGCTTAAAAACCTCTTAGATCAGGGATACCGGGTGGAAGAAACCATAACAGAAAAGGGTTGGGTAACTCTTTGGGTGGTTAAGGTGTAAACCGCGACACCTTAAGATGTAAAAAGATACAGGTTTCGTCCAGTATAGGCTGAGTTAGCGAGGAACATGATATGAACCGTTTTTTCATAGATTCAGAAGATATAAATGAAGAGGATGGTACGGCGGTGATCCGGGGAGAACCGGTGAAGCATATCAGCCGGGTTCTGCGGATGAGAATTAAAGACCCACTGATTATTGCTGATGGCCAGGGGAATTCATACCTGTGTGAAATAAATGAGATTGGCAGGGAGCAGGTTTTAGCATCTATAAAAGAAAAATTGATAAAAAGAAAAGAGACTTTCCTGGATTTAGTATTGTGTCAGGCTCTGACCAAGGGTGAAAAAATGGATTTCATTATCCAGAAAAGCACTGAATTAGGGGTAAAAAAAATTATACCATTTACTGCTGAGCGTTCTGTGGTAAGAATTAGCGTTGATAAGGCCCGGGACAGGGTAAACCGCTGGCAGAAAATTGCGAAGGGTGCCGCAGAGCAATCCCATCGGGATAGGATCCCTGAAGTTGGAGCAATAACTTCTCTGGAAAGCATCCTGATGGAGAACCAAGATACTGGACCGGTACTCTTTTTATGGGAGCAGGAAGAAAAACGGGGGTTAAAAGAAGTTCTCAAAGAAAATCCAGATATTAAAAAAGTATTACTGTTGGTGGGACCCGAAGGGGGATTTACTCTCCAGGAAGCTGAACTGGCTCTTTCCCAGGGAGCTGTTTCTGTTTCCCTGGGTCCCCGTATTCTCCGTACTGAGACGGCGGCTGCAGCCGCGGTAACAATGGTTTTATATGAGCTGGGAGATTTGGGTGAAGCAGATGGAAAATAAAAAAGCGAATAAAAAGGCAGCACTTTACACATTAGGCTGTAAAGTAAATCAATATGAAACGGAAGCCCTGGCCCAATTGTTTCGGGAACAGGGCTATACTATAGTTGACTTTACAGAAAAAGCCGATGTTTATGTGATAAACACCTGTACTGTCACCCACTTAAGCGATGGAAAATCACGGCAGATGATTCGCCGGGCAAAAAAAACAAACCCTGAGGCCAAGATTGCGGTAATGGGCTGTTATGCCCAGATGGCTCCGGAGGAAATAAAAAAAATCCCGGGGGTAAATGTGATAAGCGGTGTTCAAAACCGCCGGGGTATCATGGACTTACTGCATCAAATGGAGGAAGAACCCCTGGTCAAGGTGAGCATGCTTAATCAGGCGCCTTTTGAGGAAATTCCCTTAGGAGAAATTCGACGCACCCGGGCTTTTATAAAAATTGAAGACGGCTGTGAACAATTTTGCTCATACTGTTTAATTCCCTTTGCCCGGGGGCCGGTGCGCAGCCGAAAAATGAAAGATATTTTGGAAGAGGTTAAAAGATTGACTGCCCTGGGAACCAGGGAAATTGTATTAACCGGGGTTAATCTGGGAGCTTATGGAAAGGACCTGGAAGGGAAAATTACACTGGCGCAGGTAATCGGTGAGCTGGACCAACTGCCAGGTGTAAGAAGAATTCGCTTAAGTTCACTGGAACCTACTGACTTTACCATGGAACTGATGGAGGCTGTAGGAGATTCAGAAAAAATATGTCCCCATCTGCACATCCCCCTGCAGAGCGGTGACAATGAAACATTAAGAAGAATGAATCGCCGCTACACCACTGATGAATACCGAAAACTGGTTAATTTCTTAAAATTTATGATGCCGGATCTGGCCCTGACCACCGATGTCATGGTGGGTTTTCCCGGAGAAAAAGAAGAAAACTTTGAAAGATCTTATAGCTTTGTTCAGGAAATGGCTTTTTCCAGGCTGCATGTTTTCAAATATTCTACCCGGGAAGGTACCGCGGCTGCAAAATTCAAAGACCAGTTATCACCTCGGAAAAAGGAGCAGAGAAGCAAAAAGCTAATCCATCTGGGCGAAAAGCTGGCGGAGGATTATGCCGAAAAGTTCCTGGGCCGAGAGGTGGAGGTTCTATTTGAGGAGGAAGTGCCGGGGGGGTATCTGGAAGGGTTTTCGCAGTACTATTTTAGGGTGCGGGCAGAGGCCGGACTGCGGAGGAAAGGGGAGATTTTGAGGGTGCGGGTGGATGAGCAAGAGAGAGAACATCTTGTAGGCACAATTATTAATTAATCAAACCATCTCGGTCCAGTCCCCACAACTTTATCCCCTTCATTTTAAAAAAATTCACCAAAATCTGAAGTGGATTAAAGTAATCATGTAAAAAGCCGCATACAATCCATGTGGAGTGTGTAGTATTGATAACAAGAAGGTAAAGCTCTGAAAATACTGTAAATATTGGGTTTTATAAAATAAAAGTAAATCTATCCACTCAACTTAAACCCTCGATATACGTTCATGGGAACATATCGAGGGTTTATTTTTGAGAAAAATATGAGCTTGAAAATTAGATGGGGTTGAGTTGACAGAATAGATAATGCATAAGTTGAGGAGACGGAATAGATGTAGCTAACTGTTTGCACAGATTTATAGAAGAGTCCACTGGAACAATCGAGGATGCAGGTCCATTGTCTGGCGATGCGTCAGCCGCCTTGAAGAAAAGGGTTCCGACTGCCCTTCCCCAACCATCAATGAAGAGGTTCTTAAGGCAGCAGTTGGAAAAGCAATGAATGAGGTGTTAGCCGGAAAAGACACGTTCCTTGCAGTCTTAAAAGAGAATATTGCCACCGCTTTGAATGAAGAATGCGACAAAGCCACAAAAGACATTGATGAAAAACTGGACGAGTTTCAAAAAGAATTATTAAGACTGGCCAACTCCAAAGCGAATTATGAGTATGCGGCGGATGAGGTCTATCGCCTTAGGGAATTAAAGCAAATTGCCCTGGTTGAAAATGCAGAGCGTGAAGGAAAAAGGCAACGTATTATTGAAATGGCCGAGTTATTAGATGAGCAGCCAGGAGAATTGGAAGAATATGATGAACAGCTGGTAAGAAGGCTCATTGAGAAAGTGACGGTTTTTGAAAAGAATTTTACGGTTGAATTTTAATCAGGTGTAGAGTGTGATGTAGTTATATAATATATTGAGCTGACCGCCAATCAGGAGATAAATTCTCTTGCTGGGCGGTTTCGTTTTAATAAAAAGTATTATTAATAGCTCATTTAAAGTGAGAGAAAAGACGTTGACAGAAGGACTATCTTGCAATACAATATATATAACAGAATATTGTATTGCAAGATAGCGAGAGGAGGTTTTATTATGATTCCTTCACAGATGCTAAAAGGTGTGTTAGAAGGATGCATTTTAGAAATAATTCGAAAACGAGAGACGTATGCCTATGAAATCTCAAAACAGTTAGAGGAATATGGATTTGGAATGATATCTGAAGGAACGATATATCCTATTATTTTGCGCTTGCAGAAAAGTGAGCTTGTGAAAGCTACTTTACAAGACTCTAATAGTGGACCGAAACGTAAATATTATCGCTTAACTGAAAAAGGGGTTAATACGTTAAGTCAGTTTAAAGAAAATTGGCAGGAGCTAGATCATGCGGTTAATCAATTATTAATGGGAGGAAAAGAAATTGAATAAATTAGCAAAGGAGTTATTAAAGAAAAATATCAGTAGAGAAAAAGCAATTTCTGATGAAAACAAGGAAATTTATACAAATATGGTTGTCTACTTACGAGGTTCTGATCTAACAGAATATAATCAAGAAGCTGTAAGAGAAGATATTATCGAATTAATTCTAGATGGTCAGCAACGAGGTGATAATATTCAAAAGGTCATGGGGGGAAGATATAAGGAAATTTGTGATGAGATTATCGAAGCTATGCCTAAGAAGACAAAAAAAGATAGGATTACGGAATATGTAGGTACTTCTCTTAATGCATTATGGATTTTAGGGGTAATAGCTTTAGTCAAAAACTTGACAATTAGCCTCGTATCAGACGAAGCTGAGTTTAATTTTATCTTAACAGTTGGAGACATTATCACTATACTTGCTATTATTCTCATAGCAAATGTGATAGTATGGTTTATCACTAAAACGGTATTTGACACAAAGAAAAATAATAAAGTAGCCTCTTTTTGGAAATCGTGGTTGATTGCGACAGCTATTTTTGCTGTATTAATATTTAGTGGTTTATACTTTAGAACCATTATAGTGAGTATTCCTTTATGGTTAGGAGCGATAATCGTCTTATTCATTTTTATTATTGGGAAAATAGTAAGTGAAAGAACGTGATGTGTGCCCGGGAGATTTCGGTCCTTGCCCCTGGCAATTACCAGAAACTCTCTCTTAGGGCCTTTACGGATAAGTATCCTTTTTTTATGTATTTGATGCAGCATACATTGGTAACCGAAAGGGTTTTCACTTGCAGCGGCCGCTAACCTTTTCCATGTCCTCCGACATAATACTTTCAAGTAAATAATAATGGCTGCAGTATTTAACTGACTATTTTAATGCATTTATACATTGAGTTCGATCTTTCAACATGGTAATATTAAAACATGATTGATAGTCACAATTTACATTAAGGTGATAGAAAATGACTGGCAAACAAAAAGAAAAAAGCGTCGCAACAAGGAAAAGAATCATGGAATGTGCTGAGGAGCTTTTTTGCAGAAAGGGATTCGATAAAACTCCTGTTTGGGAGATTGTTAAAGCTGCTGGGGTAGCCCAAGGGACATTTTATCTTTATTTTGAAACCAAAGAAGAGATCCTTAAAAAAATTGCAGAAAAGGCTTTTGTCGACTTTAATTATTATCTCGAGATGCTTGATACCGAAAATCCTACTCTTGATGATATCGATAAGCTTATAGATACCATGGTTTTATATATGAAAATGAATCCAAATACAATGAAGCTTTTTCATGATGCAAACATAATAAGGATGTTGGAGTTTAAAGAGGCTTTTGAGCATGTATACTTTTCCATGAAATCAATTGAAAAGTGGCTAAGAAGTGCTTCTGAAAAAGGAATTATCAAGGAAAAACCGCCTAAGCTTTACGCAGGTATCCTTTTTCAACTGACGCATGAAATTTTAGAAAAGTCAATTCTGTATGAGTTTCCGGACAACATTGATGTTGTAAAGGATGAGGTAAAGCAAATTATCAAGGATATATTAACCTAGCATTCATATGATAATTCAGGGCATTTTTCTCTATGGTATTGTAGTTAATAAATAAATCGACGACAAGCAAACTTAGGGCAGTGTGATAAACCATAAGTTTATTTGCTGTGCATTAAAACAAGACGGAGGTATTGCTGTGTTTAAAACATTATCTAAAACAATAGTAGAAAGATACAAACTGGTTTTAATTATTAGTGCTGTGGCATTTGTTATATCAATATTGATGGCAATGAATGTGGGGATGGATTCCAGTATGGAGGGAATGCTTCCGGAAGGAAGCCGCAGTTTGCAGGCGAGCAGGGAATTTGAAGAATACTTTGAATCACAGGATAATGTTTTAGTGGTGGTACAGGGGGAGAAACACGAGAGTGAAGGGTTTATAGATGAATTGGGAGATAAACTGCAAAGCAAAGATATTATTAGCAGTATACTGTACAAGGTGGATATGGCTGAAATTAAGGATTATCTTCATCTGTATATAGATAAGGGACACTACGAAGGCTTGGAGAAAGAAATAAATGACCGGACCAGTGCCTTGTCTCAATTCATGGAGGAAAAAGAGTTTGTAACTTTGTCTGCTTTATTTCTACAAAGATTTGATGATTTGCCGGAAGGTAACAGAGAAGCTTTTTTAAACAGCTTTGCAAAATTTGTTGTTTCACCGGAAGATCTTACGGATAAAGAGCGGGAGCAATTGTTTTCGGTAATGCTTTTTGGTTATACAGCAGACAGGGAAGAAGATGCGGGTTATATAGTATCGGACAGCGGTGATACCTACCTGATGATGATTAAGCCCAATATAAACTCAGAGGACTTTGTGGAAGACAGGGCTTTATATTTTAACACACTGGAAGATAGTATCGTACAAGTAAAAGACAGTGGCGGATATGAGGTGAGTGTCGGTTATACCGGCGGAGCCTTTGTACAGGATTATGAAGCAGATGAGACCATGTTTGACGGCTTTTTATCTACTGCCGCAATTACATTCATTTTAATAATTCTATTTATAATACTGTCTTTTAAACGGTTACTACTGCCGGTATCGGCAGGGTATCCATTGCTGCTGGGAGCAGTTTTGGCAACGGCTTTTGCTTGGCTGGTGTACAAAAACCTGAACATGTTTTCCATAAGCTTTGCCATTTTGTTATTAGGTCTGGGGATAGATTTCGGGGTACACATAATATCAAGATATCTGGAGGAACGGGAAGGAGGCCTTGACGTTTCGGCAGCAGTAGCAACGACTGTCAGAGAAACCAGTTCCGGTATTTTTGTGGCAGCCATTACCACTGCCATAGCCTTTTTTACTTTCCTCATGGCAGAGTTTACTGCTTTTACACAAATGGGTGTCATATCCGGCGGAGGAATAATTCTTTTATGTGTAACGATGATATTTGTCATGCCTTCTATAATTTTGCTGTTTGACCTGAAAGGCGGTTCCCAAAAGCAGCTAAAAGGCTCTGGTTATGAGTTTTTAAAGCCTGTAGGCAGAGCCGTTGAACAAAAGCCGCTGGTTTTCGTTGTGATATTTGCCATCGCAGCAGTTATCCTAGCGGGTAATGTTTTTAACACTAATATTAAAACAGATATATCGGAAATATATCCCGAGGACATGGAGTGTTTGCAATGGCTTGATGTTGTGGAAGACGAATTTGCATTTAACCCTACTACACTTGTCTTTATGGTAGATGATATGGATGAACTGGAAAGGGTGTCTGAAGAACTGAGCAGCAGAGATGACATCAGGCAGTTGGAGTCAGTTCTTAATTATATGCCCGAAGAACAGGACTATAAGGTTTCTGTTATAAAGAAGCTAAATACAGGACTTAGAATAAAACCGCAAAATGGGAAATCAGTTACTCAAGAAGAATTATTGTTTGCGTTCGGAGGTATCATTAACTTCCTTGCGGAAAGAGGGATTGACGAATCTGCAGAAGGTTACAGATTAATGGAGAATGCCAGGACAGCATTTCTGACAGAAGGAAACAACGAGAGTACAGAGGCTGTTGAAACAACTGATAACAATACAGAGTCAAGTAGAGGTGCGAGTGGTTTTTATTCTGTTACAGCAGACATAGAAAACCTTCTTCTAAATGAAAAAAAATTCACTTATGATAAACTGCCCCATGATATAAAGGCAAATTATGCAGGGAAGGACGGAAAACTCAGTGTGGAAGTTGTTCCTGATGTGAATGTCTGGGACAGTGAAAACTATCAAAACATAGCCGAAGCAATATATGATGTTTCAGGAAGAACACCCGTTGGCATGCCTGCTATCATGAACGAAGTGACAGAATATGCAAAAAGCGATGTTGTCAGAATCAGCCTCTTTTGCCTGGGAACATTGTTTATCATACTGTGGTTAATGTTTAAAAGCATGAAAGATGCCATAATTGTTATAATACCGCTGGTGCTGATGATATACATGACATTGGGTATTGCACCGATAATCTTTGGGGATGACTTAAATATTTTTAGTATTATTGCTTTTCCTGTACTGGTAGGAATAGGAGTTGACAGTGGTGTCCATTTGCTTCACAGGATAAAACATTCCGAAGATAAGGATCTGTCACATATTTTGGCCTATACAGGCAAGGCGATTGTCATGACAACTATAACAACGCTAATAGGTTTTGGCAGTCTTTATTTTATAAACCATCCAGGGCTTTCAAGCTTTGGTTTGGTAACTATTGTGGGCATGGCTTTGTGTCTTATGCTGACATTGATCCTGGTTCCTTCTTTATATCTCTTATTTAACAAGAAAGGCAGAAATGAAGGTACTGTGTGAGAAGTATTGCCCGGGAGATTTCGGTTCTTGCCCCTGGCAATTAACAGAATCTCCCTCTCAGGCTCAGGGGACAGCAGACGTTCTCTTCTTGGCGCATTTTTGATTGCTGGTGTAATTCGATAACATGTTAACAGAAAATGGTCAGCACAGGCAGATATGACATAGATCAGATAGCTGAAATGCTTACAGAATTTGACCAGAAATATGGTTTAGCCGTGGTAAAGCTTGGCTGAGATAAGTAATTATAAATTGCTTGAGAGTCAAAAGTTTTTATGCATTCAAGCCACATTCCTGGTTTCGCTATGATAATTAAATGAAGCATAAGGAATGCTGGCCGATAAATCACCCTGCGTCGATTGATGACGGGAAAATCATTTTATCGCAGGGCAAGGATGACATTCTGGACAGATATGCCTTGGTTCAGATTGATAAAGAAGTTATGACCGACGCTCTCAGAGTAGAACTGATTGGGGTAAAGGAAACGGCTTTCAAGTTCAGTGGTTTATGTATCAGAGAAAAGCTTCGCAATGTAACTGGGGTATAAATGGTCCAACCTACCATTGAGGATATAATCATATTCTTTCGTGAGGTCAGTCGTCATGCTGAGAAAAATATTCAACTACTAAAAACTAATGTATAGCTCAACACCGTCTCCATTATAAGGAACGACAGAGCTAGGAACGGTGCTTATGTAGGATTTTTTCTTCTCGCCTATGGTTTGCTTTCTGCATTAAAAAGCGTTATGCCAGTATCCCCAAATACCGGAAAAGTAGAGTTTCTAGAAAGCCTCTCCATCATGCCTCAAGTAAATCAGCTTTTAATGGGGTTTAGTATTGCCATTATCTTTATTGTCCCTTTAAGTGTGTATGTAGGCTATAAGCTGTACATGGTTCCACACGATAATCATTAGGTTTTCTCTGCGGGAGAGCATCCGCTATGTATAAACATAAACCACCTTTATCTGTTTGGTAGAACAGGTAAAGGTGGTTTAACGATTATTTGTGGGTTTGTCTTGACTGCAACCCTAGGTTGTATTACAATGTAGTTGCTAGGGTGTATTACAGGGTAGGTGGATATGATGAAATCACCCCAATTGTTAAAGGGTGTTATTGAAGGTGCAATACTAAAAATTATTTCGCAAAAAAGCACCTATGGTTATGAAATATATCAAATATTAATGCAGTACGGTTTTAATGATTTTTCCGAGGGCTCCCTGTACCCGCTGCTGGTTCGCCTTGAAACAAAGCAATATATTAAGTCTGAAAAAAAAGAATCCCCACTGGGACCGGACAGAAAGTATTATTATCTAACCAGCCTCGGTGAGGAGCAACTGGCCAATTTTGAGACATCTTGGTTAAGCCTGGTAAGAAGTATGAAAGCGTTATGGGGAGGTCTTAACAATGAATGTATATAGTTATTTCGATAAAGTTAACAAAAGGAAAGAACTGGAGAAAAAGCTGCAGGGTGAGTATCTGAAAACATATCGTGCAGTGTTTATTTACCTGGTTTTTCGCACAATGAATCATTCACTTCTTGAAGAAATTACACAGGACATTTTGGATTTGTTTTTGGAAAGCCAAAGCAGGGGAGAAGAAATCCAATCAGTCATTGGCGAGGATTATAAAAAGTTTTGTGATGAAATTATCAGTGAAAGTGCACTTAAAATGAACCCCGTTTCCTTGATGAATTTTTTTATCAAACAATTTTTATTCAGTTTAGCGCTTTTTGTTAGCGGTTTGGGTTTTTTGTATCTATATTATTATTATACAGGGGAAAGGACGATGCCGGTCTTTGACGTTACATTAGTCCCCATAATTATTATTTTAGGGGCTTTCCTGGGCACCATTGTCATAACCCTGCTCATTGGCCGAAGCGGATATTCATTTTATAAGCTCTGGCTGACTCCTTTCGCGCTTCTTTTACCGTTGGCTATCATAGAACTGCTCAGTTTACTGGCCATCGAGACGGACTCTTATTATTCAGAATCAATATTGTTTTAACCATTGCCTTGTGCTGGGGGATTTATTACATTGCCGCTGCAAAAGAGAAAAATCTGGCATACGATAGCTTCCGCCTTTCTGCTGGGGAAATTATTAAATCCTGCTCCAGTGATAAAGATCAAGAAAGCCGTGATAATGTAATACGAAAAATTCCTTTTTTACCCTCACTAAAAAAGACAACGGTGCTTTCACTTTATCATATTGGTGGCTGGCTTTTGGCCACTTTTGTTTCACTGACAGCGACAGTCGTTGACTATGATAAGGTGCGCCCCGTTTTTTGGCTCATTATTCTGTTTAACGGTTTATTGTATCTCCTTTATACTAATGGTAGCCTGCCGGAACCATCAAAAATAGCGGTTAATAAATTGATATTATCCCTTGCTACAGCCCTGGGGCTGGTTATAACGGTATTGTTACTCAACTATGCCATTGTTAATTTTTAAAAAAAGCCATCTCTCTTCATCCATTGCCTGAAGTAGTAAATTAAAAAAACCACATCTAGTAAATTTTTTAAGCTTTATTGCTGATAAATAAGTCAAGGGAGTAAAAGTCAAAAAGTCAAGGGGACGTTTTGTTTGACTTGTCCCTTTCAAGCTTTTTGTATGATGTTCCTGCCAATACCCTGTACTCTTTCAAGTTGCCTGATGCTGGCTCCTGTTTCATTTTTAATTCTTCTTAAAACTATAATACTACCAAAAGTTTTATAGAATTTAAAAACCAAAAAAATTACGATAATTCCCTGGATTATAAGGAGAAAAAAGATATACTGATGATGATTTAAGACAAATAATTTCAGAAATCATAAAAATAGAGAAATTATTACTGATGGAGATAAAAGCAAGAAATATATGTTTATTTTTCCTATTTTGCTCTTTATACTAGAACTAAAAAGCCCTACAAGGTCGCCTTCAAAGGTGTGGTGTTGATAGGCTTTTTTTTATTTAAATGAGAAAGGTATCTGGATCTGTTAACAAAATGAAAATCAGTTCCTTACATGTATTTTTAGCATAGGTAAAGTCTTAGTCTTTATGTAAATCGTATCCTCAAGAATCAGCGAGCAGGTGATAGCCATTAGGTATTATATATCAATGCTTTTGATCTTCGTTTGTAAAGTTAAATAAATTCTTGTTTTAGAAAATGACAAGGCAGTCAAATCTTCTATAGCAATATATTCACCAATTGGTTCATATCCGGCATTTCTACATTTCTGAAGTAATAATTTATAGGCTTTTTTCATTTCACTATAATCACCAATATCGATATTTAAACAAAAGTAGTAGCCTTCCTCCAATTCGTAGGTGGAAATGCCAGATAATTGTTTGTTCTCCTTGCAATTATATAGACAACTTATATTCAAAGAGTCAGTGAAAATAGTGAAAAGCAAATGTGTATGATCCGTATAATCTAAATCATATTTTTGGATAAAGTCATGAACTTCTTTTTCGGTTTTATCAATAGTAATATCATTGTCAATAATATAAAGGGTGCGGTTTGGATAATGAATAATTTTTTCAGTATCTGTTATAAAGTCTTTATAACTTTTCCTTAGCTTATTAACAGTAATTAAGGTTTTTCTAAGCTGCGTCATTTTTTCTTCAATTTGTTCAGCAGCTTTATCTAGTAATTCAAGAAAGTTATAATCATTTTTTTGTTGTATGATCTCTTTGATTTCAGATATTGAAAGATTGAGCTTTCTAAAAGTTACAATGATTTCAAGGGTATCAAGTTCTTTGTAAGAGTAAAGCCTATACCCATTTTCATCAATCATACGAGGCATTAATAACCCTTTTTTTTCATAAAAGCGGATCTGTGAAGTAGTAAGGTTTAGAAGAGTGGCAACTTCGCCTATAGTTAAAAATTTTCTCAAGTTACAACACTCCTATTGACATTAAACTTAGTTTAAGGTTTATTATAGCATTTGTAATTGATTAATTCAAATGGAGTAGTTATTAAAAGATGAAAAATGAAGAGGTGACAATATTGAAAGAAAATAAAACATTAGATTTAGGAAAAACAAATATTAATAAAATCTTTTGGATTTATGCCATACCTTCTATACTTATGATGATTGTACAAAGTACAGCTGCTTTCATTGATTCTGTATTTGTGGGAAGATATGTGGGAGCAGACGGATTGGCAGCAATAACATTAGTGACACCTTTGATTATGTTAATGATAGGTTTAGGGGCAATGATTGCTGTTGGAGGAACAACTCTTGCTGGAATCGAAAAAGGTGCTGAAAACTTCAAAAAAAGCAATAATCTATTTAATGTAACATTAAGCTTGATGCTGGTTGCAGGATTTATTGGAACCTTAGTTATTTATATAATGGTTCCTGTGCTGGCTAGGTTAACTGGTGCTCAGGGAGTTGTTCTTACCCAAACTGTGGAATACGCCACTTATATTAGCTATTTTATTTCTATATTCCTTTTGAATTATGTTTTTGGATTTTTCCTTAAGCTTGATGGGAAACCAGTTGCAGTAGTTTTAATTATGTTAAGTGGTATGATAGTAAATATAGTGCTGGATTATTTGTTTATTGCAAAATTTAGTATGGGCATTCGAGGAGCTGCTTTAGCGACGGGTGCTTCACAAGCATTACCCTTTTTTATGTTTCTTGGATTCGTAGTATTTAGATCAAGTTGGAGAATCAAAAAGCCAGAATTTCATCTAAATGAAATTGGACAAATATTCTTTAATGGTATGTCTGAGTTTTTAAGCAACATTGCTCTATCATTAACCGGGATATTGTTTAATTACATCATTATGAGACGTATTGGTAGCGATGGTGTTGCGGCATATGCGATTGCTTTACAACTTGCTGGAATTGTAGTTTCAATAGGATATGGTGTTGCTGAAGGTAGTCAAGTAGCTATTAGTTATAATTTTGGAGCAGAACAATACAGTAGGGTAAAGACTATTAGGAACTTGTCCTTAAAAGTAAACTTTATTTTAGGCATCTTGCTATGTATAGCCTCGTTATTATTTGGTAATGAGCTAGCAGGGATATTCGTAAAAGAGGGAGAAATCATTCACATAGCTACTGAAATTTTAAGTTACTATGCCATTGCTTTTATTTTCATCGGTATCAATATTAATATTGGTACCTATTACACTGCTATTAATGATCCTGTTCGTTCCGCAGTTGTTACGATATATAGAAGCTTAGTTGCAACCATTATAGGATTGGCTTTACTTCCACTGATATTTGGCAGTAAAGGTATATGGCTGACGATTTTATTTGTTGAAATTAGCACACTTTGTATTGGATTTTTAGTTTTAAAAAGGAATCCTTTTGGTAACGTAAAAAGTGAGAAAATACTTTAGTGCTTTAAAGTTGTGAGTCCCCTGACCCTGAAAGGGAGTTTATGGAAATTGCCAAGGGGCAAGATCCGGAAACTCCCGGGCATCTCGGTTAGCCCATGCTTTCAATCGGGCGCTGCCGGTTATTTTGTCCCAGGCTGTCTTCATGATTTTCCTACTCTTCTAATAAATACTTCAAGAATCTTTCAGTATCTTTTAGAAAGTTCCGGGTTACTCTATAATGCTCTGTTTCTTTGTAATGTACCTCAGAATAACCTTCTTCCGAAAGTTGATATATCTTTGCGTGAGGGTAAGCCATGATGATAGGAGAATGAGTAGATATCACAAACTGTGACTCCTGTTTAACCAGTTCATGGATTCGGGCCACAAGTGCCATTTGACGCGATGGTGATAATGCCGCTTCCGGTTCATCCAGAATATAAAGCCCTTTCCCGCCAAATCTTTGAATAAACAGGGTCATAAACCCTTCCCCATGGGACTGCTCATGTAACGAAATATCCCCATAATAATCTGTGATTTCTAATTCATCGATACTTGTGGCTACATTATAAAAGCTCTCCGCCCGCAAGAAATAACCATCCTTCATATGTTTAAAACCCCGAACAATCTTTATATAATCGTGCAGTTTGGAATGGGTTTCCCTGGTGCTGAAGTTAAAATTTTTGGAACCCCCTTCAGGGTTAAAGCCCACCGCAGCCGCCAGTGCCTCCAGGAGCGTAGACTTACCGGTTCCATTTTCACCGATAATAAAAGTAACCGCCGGGTGAAATTCCAGGTGATTGAGCAGCTGAACAGCAGGCAGGGAAAATGAATAGTCATTATAGGAGTTAAGAAGTTCTCGTTTTAAGCTTACTTCTCTGAGATAACAATCGGAAGTTAGCATCCGGCCTTTCTCCTTTCGGACTGGATTCTTTTTTCCAATGAAGCATCGGCCAGGCTGAGCCCAGCAAATAATAAACTGCTGACTAAAAATCTCGTTAATTTCATTTTCCCTGGTATTCTAACATTTCAGAAACCGTTTTAAACGTATATCCCTCTGCCCTCAACGTACTGACAATTCCTTCAATGGCGTTCAACGATTCCACCCTACTTTCATACATGATATGTAAAAGAACAATTGATCCGGGCTTAACATTTTCAACAACGTGATTAATAATATTATGTGAGCTGGAGGCAATTTCTGACCATGAATCCGGCTCTATATCCCACATTATGGTTTTAATTTGTTTTTGTCTTTAAATATAAGGTAAAATAACTAACTTTTTTCCATTAGGTGGCCTGAAGTGAATCTCCCCTTGATACCCTGCTTCTCTAATCAACTGGTTCGTTAATTCAATTTCTTTTCGTATAAATGAGGGCGTTTTTAATACCATTCGTTTATGCGAATAAGAATGGTTTCCCAACTCATGACCGGCTGATACAATATTTTTCCCTTCCTCTTTATACTGTTCTAATTCCCTGCCGGTGACAAAAAATGTTGCTTTGACCTCCAAGCCCTCCAGAAGTTCCAAAATTTCACAGGTTTTCTCCGTAGGGCCATCATCACAAAACACCTCATTCAGCAACACATTTTTCTGCCCAGCCACCACCACGAAAAATTCGATAGGAACCATATATTTCTTTATCATATATATCCCAACACCATTCCCTAACATTCCCTAACATATCATACAGGCCCCATGCATTTGGTTCCTTTCTGCCTACTTCTTGGAGTTTGCCTCCTGAATTATCTTTAACCCATGCAATCATACCAAGCTCTCCATATCTATACCCTGTTGTTCCTGCTTTACAAGCATACTGCCACTCTGCTTCTGAAGGAAGACGATAACCTTCTGCTTCCCAGTCACAGATAATATCTTTACCATTATTATCTTTAAAATAACATTTTTTCAATCCAGCTTTCTAAGAAAGTAAATTGCAGGAATTAATTGCATTATTCCATGAAACATTTACAATTGGCTTCTGATTTTCATCCAGCGGAAGGGATGATTCTTAATATAATTCTTTATTTCATTGGGCAACTCCACTGCCTCCTTAATTTATATCAATACTGCCATCTTACAAATGCATAAAGAAATCCTAACAATTCTTTTTATCAGGGCCAAAGATGGACTGAGTCAGTGAGTCAAGGAACCGTCCCCTGACTCACTGACTCACTCTGCCTAAATTAATGCCCAAGATTTTAATACATACTTTACCTTGAACATTTTCAAGAGGGATTGGGCCTACCTGCCTGCTGTCCCTGCTGGCATTCCTGTTATCCCCCATAACAAAAACATGGTTTTGAGGAACTACAACTACTTCGTCCATACAAATCATTTCTTCCTTAATATAGTCCTCCACCAACAAAAGGCCATTTCGAAATACTCCACCCTCTCTAAATTCTAATATGTCACCTGACAGGCCGATAACTCGTTTAATCCAAATATAATCACTGTCAACGCCCGATATTTTGTTAATAATTGGTGCATTAACAATTTCATCTTTAAAGGTCCTTTCTCTTTCAACTCTACTATCAATCATCACTATATCTTCGTAATCAGGTTCAATGTCAAAGAAATAAGGTGTTTTGAAAACTAAAACCATATCCCCCTCCTTATGAAAAGTAGGTTCCATTGAACTGCCGTAAACTCTATAAGGTTGAAAAATAAATATAGTAATAATCATCGTTACGACCATAACTAAAACAGTAGATTTAATCCAATCAATGAGCTCATTAATTAACTTTCGGCTGACCATAAACTTGCTCCACTCCTTTTCTTCGATTTTTAACCGTTGCCTTTCCTGTTATCACTTTCATTCCCCGGAGGGAAACACGAGGGGACGGTTCTTTTGTGCTGCTTGCCATCATCGGTTTTAAATATCGTCCTGAATATCCCTATAATTAACTTTTAGAGAGTCCCCCCAGATAACATCCATTATATATCCCGTATGACTGCAAAGCTGATTCCAGTTAACCCTTCTTAAGCATAGCAGGATTATTGTCCCTTTTCAACATAAAAGAACCGTCCCTCCCCCCCTATATTCCTGTGTTTTCATGCACCAACGCTGTGGCAAAACGCTAATATTTTTTTACACTTTTAGTCAAAAAAAATTCTTTGCCATGAGCAAGATCCGCCGTTTTGCCCAGACGCATGCACCAGCTATAAAAAACGAAAGGATGATGAAAGGAATGAGAACAGAGGGCCTATTTAAGGAGATAAGAAAATTAGGATAAAAATAATAAGAAAATTAAAAAAATTATTTATTGTTTTTCGATATTTTTATATTGTATATCAATATTATTTATGCTATAATGCACCCAATAAAGCAATTTTATCCGATTGGAGGATGAAGCGATGTGGAATGACAAAAATTCCCTCAACCTGAGCAAATTGTGTTTGCTTATTTTTATGTTAGGGTTGATCGGAACCATGGTAACAGCTCCATGGCTGACGCGGTGGTTTCTGGGTTTTTCCCGGGCAGAACTGCTGTGGGCTGCTCCTTTCTTTCTTGCCACAATCTATATTGGAGCCATCCCGGCGGGAATCCTGCTTTACAATCTGTTTGGACTGCTGCGAAGGATTGAGAAGGAGCAAGTGTTTATCACAGATAACGTATAATACCTGCGACGAATTTCCTGGAGCTGTTTTATAGGTGCGGGCATAGGCGTAGTTTCCGCTTTCTACTATTTCCCGTGGGTTTTTGTATCCATTGCAGCTGCCTTTATGGGGCTGATTGTCCGTGTTGTGAAAAATGTGCTGGCAAAAGCCGTTAAACTGCAAAACGAGGTTGACTACACCATTTAAAAGGGGGAGGACAATATGCCAATCGTAGTTAATCTGGATGTGATGATGGCCAAGCGAAAGATGTCCTCCGGCGAACTGGCCGAAATCATTAATATCAGCCCGGCCAACCTTTCCATCCTCAAGACCGGAAAAGCCAAAGCAATTCGGTTTTCCACATTAGAGGCCATTTGTATTGCACTGGATTGCCAACCGGGAGACATCCTGGAATACAGAGCAGTAAAAAAAAGGGGATGCAAGTCAGATGAATGATCCATCCAGCAATGAGCACGTCTTTTCGGGCAATATTGAGCAGCAATTCAGGGAACATTACAACAAACACCAAGAAAATCCCGCTGTTCCCGTATCCACCTTAAAAGAACCATTTGAACCGGATCAAAAAGAAGGTATTTTTGCTATCTTTGTCTTTATATTAGGATTTCTTTTCGTAAGGTGGGTACTGTTTCATTGGCAGGGATGGAGCGTAACGTTCTTTTCCGCCGGCTACTTAGGAGCAATTACTATATATTTTCGAAAAAAAGATGTGATGATTCCAAGTGAAGGCTGGTTTTGGCTGGCAGTAACGGCGCTTAACGGGATCAGCTTTTCTCTTTGGAATAATCATGGCCTGGAACCATGGCGCAGCTTAATGTTTTTCTTTAGCGCAGTATACTGGGTGATATGCGCGACAGGTCTGCCGCTGCTGGGAAGAACCAGTAATTTTATTATCTTGGATTTTCTTAATGGCCTGCTGATCATTCCATTTAAAAACTTTGATACCCAGTTTAAGAGCTTCACCTTTTTGGGAAGAAAGAAAACAGCGACAATATATCAAATTTTCTCCATAGCACTTGGAATTGCTTTCGCGTTAATCATCGGGGGTATGATTTTACCGTTGCTGCTAGAGGCTGACAGCGGAGGCTTTGCCATAATTACAAGCAACGGGCTGCAATACCTCCAAGGCATGAGAAATGAATTTGCAGAACTAATCTTTCATTTGATTATCGCTATTCCGACAGCAGCCTACATTTTCGGATTAGTGGCAGGCAGTGTTCATAAGAGGGGTTTCTTCCCCTTATCCTAAAAAAAAGACAATCTGGAAAAGAATCTCTCATCCCTAAGGTTTTTGCCAATGGTCACGGTTTACACTCTGCTGGGCTTGGTATGCGGCTTGTATGTTGTCTTTATCATCAGCCAACTGCCCTATTTTTTCTCCGCTTTTATGGGAGAACGGCCGGAGGGCTGGTTGATTTATTCCCAATACGCACGCAAAGGTTTTTTTGAATTGTGTGCTATAGCGGCCATCAATATATCACTGCTGACGGCAGCAAACCTTTTCTCGAAAAAACAACGGCTGGTCAGCCCCGTATTGAAAATTTTCAATGTGTTATTGGCGCTGCTTACATTATTGTTTATTTCAACCGCCTTCAGCAAAATGGGCCTTTATATCGGGGCATATGGACTTTCTGTCCGCCGACTGCTCCCCAGCGTTTTCCTGGTATTCCTGGCCATTATTTGCGGTGCGGTAATTGCCATGCAAAAACACCAATTCTCTATTTTACGGCTTGCTGCCTTCACAGGGGCGGTGATGCTTTGCCTGCTTTGCCTCTTCAATCCTGACGGACTTGTGGCCCATTACAACGCAGAACGTTATTTTGCGGGAACACTCAGCAGCTTTGATGTTGATATCTTATACCATGGAGGCCCTGCCGGGGTAGAACCGGCACTGCAGGTTTACAACCGAACCGATGACCCTCTGCTGCGGGAGCAGCTAAAACTCTTCCTAAATATCCAGCAGCAGCGTTCAGCAAGGGTTGCCGCTACTCCTTGGGACAGTTTAGAAAGTTTACGCGCCCGGCAAAAAACCGCATGGCCATAACCCAGATTTCGGTATCGCAGGCAAACATCAATTAAATTACCTTTAGAAAATTCTGATAATCTACCCAGTGTTTATCAAATTCAATCTACTCTGTTGCTTCCCATGCAGCTAAAACTTCTCCTTTGGCAATGGAAAGCGAGATGTTTTTTATAATTTGCCTGTTTCTCTTACATATACTGATGCCCTGAGATACTGGCACTATTTTAGGGTGCGGGTGGATGAGCAAGAGAGAGAACATCTTGTAGGCACAATTATTAATTAATCAAACCATCTCGGGCCAGTCACCACAACTTTAAAGCACTAAAGTATTTCGAAAAACTGAACCGATGAAGTAATTCATTGAAAGGCATTTTACCTCTAGTAGCATTTTTAGCTTTTGGTCTTTGCTTAAGAAAAAAGCGAGTGAACTCGTTTCAGCAAGCTGAAACATCGAGGAATCAGGTGGAGACTCTACTCCACCTGATTAAAAGCCCCACCTACGCTAACGCTTAGAGGTGGGGTCTTATACCCTAAAAAAAAGAGATAAATAGGGATAAACAACTGAAATTTGAAATGATTGATTAATAAGGTTGTATATCTAGACACCTAGGGAGGACATTGATAATACCCATTATTTACCGTTTACGGGGCTTTGATGCAATTCACCTGGCCAGCGCCATAGTAATATCCGGGCACTATCTATCCGTAACTTGAGGAGAGTTACCATTTATGTTATAGTTTAAAAGAGTATTTTTGATGAAAAAGAGGATATAGAATGTATCAAAAAACAGCGGGCTTTGCCTTTACTATAAATGCGCTGATTTTTTTCTTTCAGGCCTTAACCAAATCTATATACCCGCCTCTTATTTTGCCGTTAAGGGAAGCACTTGGCATTGATAACGCAGCCGTAGGTTTTTTGGTAACCCTTGTGTTTTTCGGATACGCATTAGCCCGCTATCCTTCCGGGGTTATGGCGGATAAATGGGGCTGCACCAAGACAATAATCATTGGGAGCCTGGCTATGGCTGTCTCATTTCTAGCTGTAGCTTTTTCTCGCAGTTTTTTCATTATTGCCTTGTTTACATTTTTACTGGGAGTAAGCAGTGGACTTTATGTTACAGCCGGATATACGTTAGCCGTGCTTATCGGGACAAAACACCGTGCATCCTTAGCCACCGCTGCTTTTGAATCCTTTGGAATGGTGGCAGGTATTATTTCCCCTTTTCTGGTCTCCTTTTTTGTGCTTTATTTAAACTGGCCATGCCTGTTTATAGTTCTTGGTGCGGCACTTTTCTGTATTACATTGCTTTTTGGGAGTAGGCAGGAAATGATACAACGGCTGGAACAAGCCCGGTCTATTGATGGGCTGTCGTCTTACAATGCGTGCGGCCATTCACGGGTAGGGTTCAGGGAACTGTTTAGGGAGATGATAAAGCCCTTAGGTATGCTTCATGATCCCTTTATTAAGCGCTTTTTGATTTGGAGTACTCTGGTGGGAGGGCTGGGGGCCATTTCTTGGACAGGGGTCAATGCTTTTATTCCCACGTTCCTGGTGGAGCAAAAAGGATATAGCTTTGAAAGCGCCAACACCATGTTCGCTTTGATTGCTGTTTCCGGGTTGACCACAAAAATCGCCTTGGGTTTGTTGGCTGACCGTTTTGGCAGTAAGCGGATTATGATTGTTAATCTGCTTCTTAGTGTGCTTTTTTTCTATGCACTTACGTTGGCCGGTGCCCATTGGCAGCTGCTGTTAATATTGATTTCGCTGGGGGCTACCAGCTTAAATGCCAATATGCTTATTAACGCCTATGTGTTGAAAAGTATGCCTGAGCAAAACCGGGGAGCTGGCTTTGGACTATTTTGTACCGCGTACACCGTAATCTACAGCTTCGGCCCCTATCTTACCGGGCTTTTGTCTGTGGCTGTGGGACTGAGCAGAGCGATACAGCTCAGCGCTGCGGGGGCTGCTGCAGCGCTGCTGCTGGTGTTATGTTCAGGCCGCCTTTTACCCCTTCAGATAACTGCCAAGTAAGTTAAGCCTCTATTAAAATATACAAGAAACTAAAGACAAGGAGCAAAGATGACATCTCTAAAAAAACACCCGGATTATCTGAAAGAAACCAGGCGCCTGAAGTCTACTATACAATATATGGATATCTATATTCAGGATATTTACAAGAAACAACAATCAAGCACCCATGAGATCAAGGAAGCCATGATAAACCTGGATTATCTGGATAGCAGTCAGAGTTACATTACAATACTTGTTAATGCCAAATATCTAGATTACAGCCGGGAGAGCCTGGAAAAAGTTTTACGGGCCAAAGCAAAACCTTACTTCAGCAGAATTGACTTTCGGGATCATCGGGAAAAACAGCCCGCAAAATATTACATAGGGAAACTTTCCCTGTTTAAAGATGACCACGAGCCGCTGATTATCGACTGGCGCGCTCCTATTGCCGGTGTTTATTACGATGGCAGGCTGGGAGAAGTTTCTTATGAAGCGGAAGAAGGCACCGTCACCGGCGAACTTCTTCTCAAACGTCATCATACCATTTGAGAGAGGATGTTAAAACTTGATGAGAAGTTACAAAAGCGCAGAGGAGCGCAGGATAGAAATACTGGAGACCGCTCTGGATCTGTTTTCACGACAAGGTTTTCAGGGTACTACCATGGAACATATTGCTTCATCCATTAAGATAGCAAGAACAACCTTGTATGAGTATTACAAATCAAAAGAAGATATTCTCTATTCACTAATACACGAAGTAGTAGAGGAAGATAGCGAACATCCATTGGAAGGTTCAATACGGACTCAATTGGAAATATTAGCGGCAGCCTCTATCACCAGGTTACAAAATAATTTCACACTTTACAAAATTTTGTTTCAGGAGCTGCCAACATTGGCAAGACCAACATCTGACAAAATTAGAGCGTGGCAAGGTCGCTCAATGATTATGGTTCAACAGGTCATTGGGAAGGGAACCAGCGAGGGAGTTTTTGCATCTAATTGGAAGGTTGAGGATATAGCTTTCGCCTTTAAAGCTTTGATTGGTCAAAGGTTAGCTGACCTTCTTCTTACAGAAACGCAAGTTCAACCGGAAGAAGATGTTCAGCAAGGAGGTTAAATAATATGTTTGAAGGTTGTGTGGTGCCTGATATTTCCGCTCTGGCTGTTTGGCAAGAAATCTGTTTTCAGCATGTTTCGTAAAGCAACTGAACCACTAGGTAAACCTAAGTGGTTGGGTGCGATACTCTTGTTTATACTTCCACTATTTACTCTGGCCTATGCGCTTCCATTGCAGCTGCCAAAGGCCACGGCTATAATTATTGTTTTATCAATGGTAATTGCAGTTATTAACGCAATCTGCGAGGAGATTCTATGGCGAGGGGCTTACTACAAGGTTTTTCCAGGTAGCATTTGGTGGGGCTATCTTTATCCGGCAGTATGGTTTGGTATCTGGCATTATGCACCACAGTCCGTGCTGACAAGCAGTTACCCGGGCGGAGCCCATTCACTGGTTTTATTTGCGGTGGTTCTTGGTTTAATGTGGGGTTGGGTTGCCTGGAAAACCAGGTCGATACGCTGGGTTACCGTTGCCCATATTGTTTTGGATTTTTCGGGATTAGGAGCCCTCTTTTATTTCCATTAAAGGCAGTCTGACGTTCCTCCTGCTCTTTTTGCCAAAGGTTCCAGTCTGCCGTCCCCATTGAGAATTGTCTTGCAAATTGAACTACTCCTACTTAAGAAGTCTTTTTTATAGATCCTGTTTGGAAAAAAATCATTTTTCCACTTGAGATGCACCTCCTAAACGTAGCTTATATAGTAATATTATACATTTTAGAACATATGTTTGTATAGTGTTTTTTTAAAAGAAAAGCGAATCATCCCCTACCTTCGCTCTGCTTAGGGGAAGGGGTCTTCTCGCTAAGATGATAAAGAGATTCAAAATGCAAGGCATGAATACCAACAAACACCACATTTTTTCAAGTGTTTAAACCGATTTTTTCAAAAAAGTACACTCAAGTTTTTTAAACACTGGAGGTTGATCGGTACGTTTTTGGGAGGCAGAAGAACTATCTCTCTGCCTCCCTTATTTTCTGTGGTCCCCCTTTTTGGGTGCCGAACGCATGAAACCGGATGGGAAAGCGTTGACACACCTAAAAGTACTTAGCCATTCATGGAGGGGTCATGTTCTATTGATGTGATTTGAGCGCAGCAATAACGAACAAAATTTGTCTGTCCGACGGGATTAAGAACAATAGTGTTCTCCTCTACCGCTATTAACTCCCCCATAAAAGGTTGCGGGCCCGCGGCACCTCCGGTAGTAAAAACGCGAATATTATCTCCTATTTGAATTTCGAACTCAGTACCGACTCCAAGAAGCTCATCGCACCGGCAACCGCAGACTCTATTATTTATGCCCAATGTTTAACCACCTTCCTTTTCATATTGTTGGTATATCTTATTAGGCAGCGGGTGAATATGTTACAAATTATCTATTATCTTGTTGATTAATTAATTACAAAACAGGTGCAAAATGCATATAATATAACAGGTGATTGATATGAGAGAAAACCCGCAAATTGGCATAGTTCTGAAAAACCCTAGACCTATTTCCCGCTATGAAAGTGTGGCATGCCTGGGAGCAAGTCTGTTATTATTTAGGCCTTCCGAAATTATATGGAAGGAGCAAAAAATCAAAGGGCTATTGTTCAGTGATGGAGTATGGAAAAAAACTTACTGTTCTTTTCCTTTGGCAGTCTACAATCGATGCTATTCATCCAAAAGTTCGTTGGCAAAAAAGTTGGAAAGAATTATCGGTAGGGGCAAAGTTTTTAATCATATAACCAGGTTCGACAAATGGAAAATTTACTGCATCTTAAAAAATAGTGAAATTCATAAATACCTGCCAGATACCTACCGATACAGTCAGGAAAATATGCTGAATCTGTTACGCGAATACAAAAAGTTAGTTCTCAAGCCTTCCAGGGGCTATTTAGGGCGCAGCGTTTACTGTTTAGAACTAGCTCCCAACAGCGAACTACAATTGTTTTTTAAGACCAGCATTCCCCGCTTAACAACAACCAGCGAAAAAGATTTTGTTGAAGAGATAAAAAAAATAACCGGTACAAGAAATTTTATATTGCAGCAGTTCATTAACCTGGAGGAAAAAGATAAGCAGGTTTACGATATCCGGATGGTTGTACAAAAAAACGGCATTGGGAAGTGGGAGGTTTCGGGCGGCTGTAGCCGGCAATCTTTAGCAAATTATTACCTGACAAACTCACCGAGAAGAGTAAAAAGCTTTGATAAATTAATTGCGGAGGATAACCTGGTTTCAGAAGAAATCATAGAGCAAATTAAAAACATCAGCCTCAAGACAGCCGTCATTATAGAGAAAGAGTTCAGGCATATGGGAGAAATCAGCGTTGACTTCGGAGTGGACTCTCAAGGCAAACTTTGGATTATAGAGGCAAATGGTAAACCTCAAAAGATATTGATTGACAGGCTGAAAGACGAGGAACTTAGCGCAAGAGTATACCGGAGGCCCCTGGAGTATGCTTTCTATCTAGCAGGAGGCACAAGAAATGAAGGAGAGTATTAATAGTAAAGATTAACTGTATTTTAGCAAATTAATATAGCCAGAGTGGGCCGATATTTTCACATTGAAATAAATGACACAAAGGAGCAACCCTACTATAAGGTGCAAAACCAATATCACTTTATAGTAGGATTTTTTTCAGAATTTCCAAATTTATTAAGAAAGAGCAAACGAAATATATCGAAATAGTAATGGAAAGAATGGAGGAAAGTATAGGTTTAGAAAATACTAACAAAGTTTTACAAGAATCTGGTGCCCAATGCTGTGGTAAATCATGGTCAAATTTGGTTAAACAAATAAGGGATATCCAAAATCACAAGAAGATTTCTTTGTTAATTTGAATAATGAAGAGAAGAAATATGACACTCACATATTTCTTATAATTCTGAATACAAACCCATTTCAGTAGTTAGGAGATAGATGAATTTGCCGAATCAGCTTTCTATCTGTTGGTTCTGGATCTAATAACATGATCTTTTTCTGTTCTTCCATGGAGTACACTTTTTACTAGTTCGACCGCTATTGGATTTTAATAGGCATTTGCTTAGTTACCGAGCGGATAAGCCATAATCCTAAGAAAATCAGAATCAAGGTGCCAATAATCGATAGCGGAACGGTAAGATATGGAACTGGGATGCTAATCGATGCCAACAGAGGAAGAGATAGGCTGCCTTCCCATAGAAGATCCATTATAGAGACGAAGAGAATGGCGATACCAATAAAGCCAAATCCCCCCAAATTTCCGTATCGATAAAACCCGACAGAAATAGTCCAGCCTGCAATATAGTAACATAGAAGGATTAAACTGAGGGCAATCACGGGGATGACCCAAGTAGAAGATGTATTCTCAATGAACTCAAGCCGAATTCCACCCGGTGAATTATTTGAGAATACACCGAGTAGCTGTAATATTCCGGTAATGATTGCTGAGATAATCATTATGCTGAATGCAACTACAGCCGCAGCTATTGCTGAACCAAGAAAATAGTCTTTTCTTGTAATGCCGTTTTTTACGTAATAGGAAAGCAAGGCGTTACAGAAAATGATACCAATTACCAGCATAAAAATTTTAGATGATTGATAGATCATGGACATTTGATTCAAGCCATTTTCTTGCATCCCAGGAACAAATTGAAGCAGAATAAGGCTAGCGGCCGTGACAATTGGAATGTACCAAAGTGTCGGTTTCATTTGAATGTAATATAGATCTATTATTATTTTTGCCGTTACTGAATTAATAAATTTCATCATCTTATTCCTCCTCACGAGTTAGGTGGATAAATAAATCTTGAAGAGCCACGGAACCAATCTCTAACCCAAGCGTTTCTGCCTCAAAACGCTGTGTTTCAGTAATATCTTCGTAGACCATCACCGACTTTGTGCTGCCAAGTTGTTTTGTGTTCAATTGTGTCATGCTGCTGACAAAACTATCAACTAACTCTGCTTCGCCGGTGATAGATGCGCCCCTGCTCATTACTTCGTCGATGGGCTTATCAATTTTTAGAGTTCCTTGATCCAGGATTAATACGTGATCAAATAAATACTCCATTTCAGACACCAGATGAGTCGATAAAATTATAAGTCTTGGGTGCCGGGACTGTTCCTCTAATACCTCTCTGTAAAAGAGATCACGGGCAGGGGCATCCATACCCACATAAACTTCATCAAAAATTGTAACAGGGGTACGGCTTGCCAGGCCAAGTGTTGCATTTAATGCCGACTGTTTTCCGCTTGAGAGTTTATTAATTGGTTTATCTAATGGTAATTTAAATTGAGCTGCTAGTTCTGTTGCATATTTCAGGTCAAAATCAGGCCGATAACGTTCAGAGAATTCAAGATAGCACGATACCTGCTCATCTTCATCACTGTAATCTGTCATATAGGAGAAACTTACGTTGGACATGATTTTCCGGTTCTCAAATGGTTCTTCGCCGCCTATGCGAATTATGCCGGAGCTTGGTTGTCTATATGAAGCAAGCAATGAAAGCAGGGATGTTTTACCAGCTCCATTTCTCCCCATGAGGCCATATATCTTACCTGGTGAAAGGGAAAACGAAACATCCTTCAACGCTTTTAAAGTTTTATAATTGAGACAAACATCCTTCAAGACCACATCAAGATTCATCCTCATCACGCTCCCTTAGGAAATTAATTAAGTTAGATACATCATTGTCTGTTAATCCCAGTTTCTTGGCTTCTTGAATCATTGGTAATACGTAACTATCTGCAAATGCATTTTTGCGATCCTGTATTAGTTTTGATCTAGCTCCATCGGCCACAAACATGCCCACACCTCGTCTTTTATAGATGATGCCCTTATCAACTAGTAAATTAATTCCTTTCGCTGCAGTAATATGGTTTATTTTATAAAAATGCACCATCTGTGTTGTTGAAGGTATTTGGTCATGCTCTTGTAGTTGTTCATTAACAATCTGGTCCTCTATCATATTTTTAATCTGCAGATAAATGGGCTTACTGTCATGTAGGATTGTCAACAAGTCTCACCACCTATATGGTTATATAGCTATATATATAAGTATATAGGCTTAAGTGTTTCTTGTCAAGAACTTTGGGGAATATGACCTGGGTGGATAGAGACGAACTTAAATTGATAACCCAGGAGACGCAGGAGTTGGAAGTGGTTACTGATAAGAATAAATATTATCGCGTTCAGTTTGGAGCTTTCTCTAAGAAAGAAAATGCAGAAGCCTTGCTGAAAAAGATCAAGGCCTTTTGTCCCCCCAGTCTTAATTTTCAACGTTTTTAGTAGGCTGAGATGTGCATTGTATTACTTACTTGGTAGCACATAAGCCAGTTGAGATGAGGGGAATTTACTTAACTAATCCCTTACTCATCTACAATGGACTTGTTCCCCTATACCTCGCTTTCTTAAAAATCAGCGAAAAACCGATTGATATGTTTCCTCATACGTCGGGGGCAAAAATGTAGATATTTCTTTAATTGTTAAATATTTTTATGTTAAAAGAAGAGTTGCAGTCGAAAAAAAAATATAGAAAAAGGTTTTTCATGCGTCAGCTCTGTCTTACGATATTCATTGTGTAAATGTTGGCTCTATAGTGGTATAATATGAAATTGTTGAATTTTCAACGGAGCCAGTTAATATGTAATGAAAATCCAAGAAACTCATCGGATACCTGCGTTACAAAGCCATTATGAACGCTCAGTAGGTCGAAGAATTCGATGAGAGGGGTACAACCAGGACCTGTTCCGGTTGCGGCAGCCAACAGCAGATGCCACCACACAAAAGGGTTTACCTTTGTCCAAAGTGTGGCTTTAAAGTGGAACGTGATATTAACTTGGTGCTTAATTTTTTAAAAAACGATAATTATGCCATGTGGCATGGCCTAGGCGAAGTGCTCAGTATCGTCAGTTAACGTTTTAACCCTGTAACTGGCGCAAACCAAAGGATTGAAAGTTGATCTGTCATCCTGAACTACCAGGATGCACGGGTCTATTGACCCCGTGAGGATGTCACGAATTGATATTTCTGAAAAAATGCTTCAAGTTGCAAATCAAGAAAATAAATGCGATAACGTAAATTTTATGCAAATGAGCATGAGTGATTTAACAGCTATAAATGAAAAATTTGATGTTGTGGCTAGTTCTCTTGCTGTGCATTACATAGAGGATTTCGACAAATTAATCAGTAGTGTATATAATTTACTGACGGATAACGGACTTTTTGTATTTTCACAAGAACATCCGTTGGCTATAGCCTTGCTGAAGGAAAATTATTGGTCAAGAGATAATGAAGGGAATGTTATTCATTACAACTTAACAGATTACAGTTTGTTGGGTGAACGAAAAACAAGATGGATTGTCGATGGTGTAATTAAGTATCATCGCACATTTTCGTCGATTTTTAATTCCTTAATTAAAGCAGGATTTGTAATAGAAAAAGTGTTAGAACCATTACCGGAGGAGAAGATTATGGAACGATATCCTTCGTACAAAAAGTATTATCATAAGCCGGATTTTCTTCTGATAAAAGCAAGGCATTATAAAAGTTAATGTTGTACAAAATGGGCACTTACCAAGGCAAGGCACCCTCCGTTGTAAGCAAAATGATCTATTTAATTAGAAAACTGCTTACCGATTAAATAGGTTGAATAATAATTTTTTGATTTACTATTGACAAAAGAACATCTACGGAATATAATGTGACTTAATAGTCATATGACTATTAAGTCACATTATATTGTTTATATCGAAAGGTGTTTATTGTAATGGGATTGAATTTATTTAAAGTATTAAATGTAGTTCTGGCTTTTTCTGGCTTTTTATGCCTTCATTAAAGTACTGGCTATTATGGTAACAGTAATAACATTGTATATATTTAAAAGGCAGGAAATCTAGAAATGAGGGAATAAGCTAATGCCAAAAGAAACATTTAATAATTTACCGGAGGAAAAGAAAAATTTCATTATTCAAATAGCTACTGATGAGTTTTATGAGTATGGCTATGAAAAATCCAGTATAAGCCGTATTGTTGAGATGTCAGGAATAGCTAAGGGTAGTTTTTATCAATACTTTGAGGGAAAGGAAGACCTTTTCCGGTTTATCATGACAATGGCAAGCGAAAAGAAGCTGGAATATCTTAACGATTTAATATCTAATTTAAACAATATGGATTTATTTAAATTACTTAGGGCATTATTTCTTGGCAGTTTAGTTTTTCAAAAAGATAATCCCAAACTGTCAGGATTAACAGACCGATTTCTGAAAAATGCAAACTCAAAACTTAAGGAAATAATACTGGGAGACAGCAAAAAAAATAGCAATTTGTTTCTTGAAAACCTTTTACTTCAAGATATAGCTCGTAATGAAATACGATCTGACTTAAATATTTCTTTTACAGCTCATCTGATAACAGGCATTGCTGTATCTTTGTCTGATTATATGCGAGATAGGTTTGAGGATATGGACAAATTAGATGAAAATATGTATGAAAATCTGGTGGATGAATCCATTAAGTTACTGAAAGAAGGAATTCAACAGAAGTCTCAAATTTAAAAGGAGGTGCGTGATGGAAGTTGTTCTGATATCAGGGGCAAACGAGGGCATAGGTTTTTATATGGTTTCACAATTGCTGAAAGATGGGAAACAGGTTGCTGTTTTAGACATCAATACAAGTAATCTTGAACAGCTTAAAAGGGAATATAAGGATAAAATTGTTTACTTCACTTGCGATATTGCAGATGCAGAACTGGTAAAAGAACTGACATCAGAAGTTAATCAGTTTTTTGGGTCTATAGATTATGTCATTCATAATGCCTGTAAATGTTTATTTACAGATTTTGAGAAAACATCAAAGGATAACTTCGAAAGTGTTTATAACGTAAATTTTTATGGTGCCATTAATCTTACAAATGCAGTCTTGCCTATCATGAAAAAACAAAAGCAAGGCAAAATCATTTTTACAGGATCAGGGGTAGGAATAACAGGATTTAAAAACATCAGCGCTTATGCATCAAGCAAGGCTGCAATTGAATGTTTGGCAAAATGTCTTAACATAGAATATCAAAGTATAGGGATAACGTTTCATGTAATGCATCCGCCTCTTACCAAAACCTCATCTTGCAACCCATTACCTGTTCCGAATGAATTTAAAGCAGACCCCGTAAAAGTTGGAATTGGATTAGCAAAGAATATTGATAAAAAGAGCTTTTTTATTTGCCATTCTTTAATACAACCGATACAGGTAAGGTTAGCCTATTTATTCCCGATCAAGCTTGGAAAAATAATGAGTAAAATGGCATGTAATTATATGAAAAAGTTATAAATTAGATTCCTATGTTTGATTATAGATAGATACTATTTTAATTTAAAAAAGTAATTTCATATATTTTAAGTGATTGGTCTAAATGGTCTCTTGCTACAAAAGTAGGGATGGAAAGAATTTTGCAAGGGCTATTATCAATTTCCAGTAGCCTTTGTTAAAGGGAAAGGATAGAGGATAGATTGCGGATGAAAAAGATAGAATTTCAATTAATCGGACAATATGAAGTGCTCAAGAATTATGAAGGTGTACACAACAACCCAACTAGAATCAGTATTAAAAATGAATTTAAAAATGCTCTGATTAAACTAAATCTTTTTAGTCATTGTGTTATATTTACCAAGGATGAGAATGGGGTTTATTGTTATACTTCAAAAATCATAGAACTTAACGAAAAAACTGGGGACTTGATTATTGAAATAGAAGGAGAAAGTCATGATATCAAGGGAGATTTGGTAGATATAAAGCCGTACTTTCCTTGTGAAGAGGTTGTTAATTGTTATGTGAATAAGGACAGCATCGATCATGAATACTTCACACCCATTTTATTTAAGGGAAAGCCTGTTGGAGAATATTTATATGTTAATAATAGTGAGGTTATTCAAATTCGTGAAACGGAAAGCTTCACCGCAAACGAAATTGAAAAATCACTTGAACAAGTACATACTGGTGATTTTGTAAGAGTATTATGGTGGTTTCACAAGTTTGATGATAAAAAATACCGTAGTCACTTAATGTGTAATCCGCCGTATGAAAACGCACCAAAATCTGGTGTGTTTGCCACAAGGTCGCCTGTCAGGCCAAATCCTATTGCCTCAACAGTTGTTGAAGTAAAAAAAGTAGACAAGTATAATCATAATTTGTCTGTTTTAGGTTTTGACGGCTTTGAGCACTCAGCTATTTTGCAGATTATGCCCTATAGGGGAGATTTGGCTGAAAATATAATCGTACCAGAATGGTTGAGGCATTGGACTCCTTATAAAGTTTTTCATGATGACTCAAGGAATAATACATCTTTAAATTCTAAAGAGGATAACAATCCCTTTTTTTGTGAAGACGTTTTTTTTAAAGAGCTTGAAGGCGAGGGAAGTTTTGAAAAAATAGACCATAGTGTGAATGAAATAGTTGTAGAGGGTGCAAGATTGCACAATTTAAAAGATATTACAGTTAGAATTCCAAAGGAGAAGATAACCGTTATAACCGGAGTCAGCGGAAGCGGAAAGTCAAGTCTTGCCTTTGATACAATTTATCACGAGAGCCAAAAACAGTTTATTGATTTGGTTGCGTCTAATTCCCCCATTTACAGTGATTTGAAAGATTCAATGGTTGGCAAGATATCTGGGCTTCAGCCAGCTATAGCCATTGAGCAGAGAAATCTTGGAACTAATCCTAGATCAACAGTAGCATCAGTGACAAGAATAGGGGATTATCTTAGATTACTCTTTGCAACTATTGGTGAGAGGATTTGCCCAAATTGCAATTCAATTATTCCAAGAAACAATGTCTGTGACGATTGTGGGACGATTTATTTCCAGCTTATACCGTCCATTTTTAATTATAATCATCCTGAGTACATGTGTCCTGTGTGTAGAGGGCTTGGGGAAGAGCTTCAGATAGACATTGATTTAATTGTTAGTGATCCGGATGCATCAATCTTGGATGGGGCCTCTGTTTGGTGGGGAAATTTAAGAAAGCATAGAGAAAAGCCCAATGCCAATTGGATGAAGGGTGAAGTCCTGGCATTGGCGAATGATATGAACGAAGACCTCGAGCTGCCTTTTAAAAATCTTTCAGATGAGTTCAAAAGACAGATCTTCTATGGGAGTGATGGCCGGGAGGTAACTTTAAGCTACGAAAATCCAAATGGCAGGAATGGGACAATAACCAGACCAGTAGAGGGTGTTGTAAATACTCTGAATCGGCTTTTAAAAGACAATAGCGCGGACGGTTCTATGAAATATATTGAACGATATATTGTGAATAAAAAATGCAGCAGATGTAAAGGGGAGAGATTACTTGAAGAAGGACGCTTGGTAAGAATAGGTTCAACAAGATATCCGGAAGCTACCATGATGAACATAACCAGGTTAAAAAGATGGTGTCATGGAGCTTATAATCAATTAAACGATAATCAGAGAGAAAAAAGTAAGGGTATTTTCATAAAGCTTATTAGCAAACTCAAAAAACTTGAACAAGTAGGATTAAGCTATCTTAATCTTGATAGAAGCATCCCCACTCTATCTGGTGGAGAAGCACAAAGGCTCAAAATTGCATCACAATTTGGCTCTGGAATTTCTAATATTCTTTATATAATGGATGAACCTTCAAAGGGATTACATCCAAGGGATTATACGTTTCTGATTGAAACCATAAAGGACTTAAAAAAACAAAGGAATACAATTATTGTTGTAGAGCATAAAAAAGCTTTTATGGATATGGCAGATTACTGGTTAGAGATGGGTCCTGGAGCTGGTCACTATGGTGGACAAATTATACGTGCAGGTGAGGTAAGAGAAAGCCATTCGACGGTTCAAGATGATTTTGATTATGACATCCATGAAAAATTGACGGCTTCACATAAAAAAATTGTATTAAAAGGTGCAAGAACGAACAATCTTAAGAACATTGATATTTCTATACCTGTTTCTGCATTTACATGTGTTATTGGCGTTAGTGGATCAGGGAAGAGCAGTCTGATATCTAAAACTTTATACTCAGCGATTTTGAAAGAATTTGGAAAAAATGCTGAATTTACAGGGGGGTATGACAGGATAGAAGGGTTAGGTTTCATTAGTGATATATATTATGTTAGCCAAAAGGCTATTGGCAAAAACTCCAGATCAAATCCAGGAACTTATACAGGGGTGTTTGACTTAATACGTGAGTTTTACTCAAAGTTATCTATTGCGAAAAAGATGAAGTTAACAAAGGAACACTTTAGTTTTAATAGCAAAAAGGGACAATGTGCAGAGTGCAAGGGCGCAGGTGAAATAGCAATACCAATGCACTTTATGCCGGATATTTATGTCAAATGTATGAAGTGTAATGGCAAGAGATATCGGGATGAAATACTTACTGTTCAATACAATGGATACTCCATCTCAGACTTATTGGAACTTGAAATTGGTGAAGTAAAAGAGTTGTTTAAATACGAAATAAAAATTTATGAAATTCTTAATATGTTGGACAAAGTAGGGCTTTCATATATCAAGCTAGGTCAAAGCGCTGCTACTTTGTCAGGAGGTGAGTCTCAGAGGATAAAGCTTGCAAAGGAGCTTTGTACCGGCAAGACAAAGGGTGCCATTTATATACTGGATGAACCTTCTTGCGGTCTCCATGACGAGGACGTAAAAAAACTTCTTTTTATCATTGATGAGTTGACGGCAAAAGGTGCGACAGTTATTGTCATAGAACACAATCCTTTACTTATCAGACAGGCAGACTATTTAATTGAAATGGGTCCTGTAGGTGGAGACCTTGGTGGATATGTTATGAGGAAAGGTTGGGGCAGAATAATTAAAAAAACTGTACATCCATAAAGGTGAATGGTTTTAAAAAGAAGGGTTTGAGATACCTCGCTTTTTTGTGCATAAATTGAGAGGACAATAGAATTCTAATCTCTTATACTTTAGATACAAGGAGTTGTTACGATGGAGTGGCTGGACAGGCTAAATCAATCAATAAGCTATATTGAGAATAACCTTGCAGATAAAATAGACTATGAACAGGCCGCAAAGATTGCCTGTTGCTCATCTTTTCATTTCCAGCGAATGTTTTCATATATAGCAGGGGTTTCACTAGCTGAGTATATCAGGCGAAGACGCATGACATTAGCTGCATTTGAGTTGCAAAACAGTGACATAAAGGTTATAGATTTAGCTTTGAAATACGGGTATGATTCACCAACCTCATTTTCACGTGCGTTTCAGAACATACATGGTGTATCGCCATCCGGCGCGAAAAATGAGGGAATTAGTCTCAGAGCCTATCCACGTATGACCTTCTTGATTTCAATTAAAGGAGATGTGGAAGTGAATTACAAAATTGAGAAAAAAGAAGCCTTTCGGATTGTGGGAGTTAAAAAGCATTTTGAGTTGGATATCGATGAAAACTTTAAGGAAGTGCCGCAATTTTGGGGTGAGGTATTTCAAAACGGCGTGTTTGTTGAAATCAGCAAATTATCGAATCAGGAACCATTAGGGGTACTGGGTGTTAGTACTTGTATGAATGGTAAAGATTTTGATTATTATATTGCTTCTGCAACAGACAAACTAATTCCAGAAAATATGTATGAATATGAAGTGCCAGAAACTACTTGGGCAGTATTTGAATGTATCGGACCTATGCCAAATGCTATACAGGACCTACAGAAGCGAATTATCACAGAGTGGTTGCCGACATCAGGGTATGAGTACGCAGATGCCCCGGATATAGAAGTGTACCCAGCGGGGGATATATCTTCACCAAATTATAAATGTGAGGTTTGGCTGCCGATTACAAAAAGTGAACTCGTTTCAGCAAGCTGAAACATCGGGGAATCAGGTGGAGACACTACTCCACCTGATTATAAGCCCCACCTACGCTAACGCTTAGAGGTTGGGGTCTTATACCCTAAAAAAAAGAGATAAAAAGTGAGTTTGTAGACTAAGCTTGGCTATTTGGCTGTTTATGGCAGCTAGAATAATCAAGCGTAGCCTTAAAATAGTATACAACGAGGATTTATGATGAGAGATAAAATAGATTGAAATAGCAAGATAAAGTGCGGTTGTGAGGAGGAAGATAAAAATGTTAAGAATACTAGGAATTATAATAATGATTATATTGTTCATAGCAGTCATTATTGTTTTTGCACTTAAAATTAACCATAATAATCAATTAAGAGAAGAAGCTCAAGAATATCTGCCACCAGGAAGAATTGTAGAAGTAAATGATAAAAAGTTACATGTATACACAGAAGGCGAAGGAGATATTACAATTGTTTTTATGGCGGGGCACGGCACCAGCAATCCAACATTGGATTTTAAGCCCTTATGGATGAGGATGATAGATGACTACAGGATTGCAGTAGTAGAGAAACCAGGTTATGGCTGGAGTGAGACATCAAATAGTCCAAGGGATATAGATACAATGCTTGAAGAAACCCGTAAGATGCTGGAGCTTTCAGGGGAGAAGGCTCCTTATGTACTCTTTCCCCATTCCATGTCAGGATTAGAGGCAATATATTGGGCTCAAAAATATCCTGATGAAGTAAAAGCAATTATTGGCTTGGACCCATGTACGCCTGAAACAATAAATCTAATTCCTGAACCTCAAAAAATACAGCTATATTTTATGTATTTTATATCAAGAATAGGCTTATCCAGATTTATACCGGAATCTGAAGTAGGTGAAAATTTGCCTCTAATGAAATCAAATGAAATATCAGAAGAAGATAAAGATCAATATTTAGCTGTTTTTTATAAAAGTTCTTTTTCAAAAGATATGTTAAGAGAAATAAATTATTTGAAAGATAATGCCAAAACAGTAGCAAAAAATGAAGTTCCTATCAACACCCCCATGTACTTTTTTATTTCCGATGACCAAGAGACTAGTGCGATGGGTTGGAAAGAAGCATTATCTGATTATCTTTCTAATATTACTTTTGGAAAGTATATGCAGCTTGCCACTGGTCATTATGTCCATTATGATAAAGCAGATATAATTGCTGAGGAGGCTAAAGCGTTTCTTGAAGGTATAAAGTAATACTGAGGGTGAACCTTGTTATCACTTTACCTATTAATTTTTTATATCCTCATCGTTTATGGACAGCTATACTTTTGTCAGCGGTTAATGGTTTTTGCCTTACAAATTAATAACAGCGTCTTTTTCACAAGAAAAGAAGCTGCTGACCAGCTGCAAATTTCAATGGATGCTTGATGCCCGGGAGATTTCGGTCCTTGCCCCTGGCAATTTTTAAAGAACTAAATGTAATGACAATGTAATTGCAATGTCATGAATTATTGTATATATTATTGACAATCTGTGAATAATAAAGTAAAATCAAAATACGAAAAGGAGATGATTATTATGGCCAAAACAACAAACCTTAACATACGCGTTGATGAAGAATTAAAACGCCAGGCAGAAGCTATTTTTTCTGAACTGGGACTCAATATGTCTACTGCTATGAACATGTTTCTGCGTTATTCCGTTCGCTACGGAGGTATTCCCTTTGACCTTCGTATTGAAAAGCCGAATGCTGAAACCATGGCTGCAATTGATGATGTCAACAACAACCGCAACATGAGCAAATCCTTTGACAGCGTCGATGCGTTGATGGAGGATTTGCATGCTTAAAATCAGATACTCCAGCCGTTTTAAAAAAGATTTCAAAACCATTATAAAGCGGGGTTATGATGTTAAGCTTTTTGAAGAAGTGCTACGCCTTCTGGTTGAAGAAAAGCCTCTCTCCGCAAAGTATCTTGACCATCCCCTTGTTGGCAGCTATGGCGGGCATCGCGAATGCCATATCACACCGGACTGGTTGCTCATTTATAAAATTGAAAAAGACATCTTAACCTTGTCACTTACGCGAATAGGAACCCATAGCGATTTGTTTTAATCCTCTAGGTAATGCCCGGGAGATTCTGTAAATTGACGAAGGCAAGTGCCTGAATCTCCGGTCATCCTGCGTTATTACGATGATAATTTCTCAAAGACAAAGGTTTCGGGTTACTATCTAAAACCCCTGTTTTTCTAACCAAGACAATGGTCATCCTTTTTTCTTCCAAATCCATCTATGTAAATCAAATTTTTTGTTTCTTTTTTCAATCTCAAAAATCCAGTCAAGTGGTTCATGATATCACTTTGCAGCATGAGGATGATAAAGCGTTAGTGCAAATGACAATAGCTGAAGTAATTTCATCGAGGTCAGCTTAATGCAAAGTTAATAATTATGATCATAATTTCATGTGGTTGAATGTCCCAGACATATGGGCAACAAAATTCCATTGTCGTTTCATATAATTTTTCAATGCAAAAGTGTTGTTCTGATAAAAAGTGTATAGCTCCACTAAATCTATATGGCTGTTCAAATCTATTTTCTCAATTGCCTTTGCAGCCGCATATCCACTTTCCATTCCTGCCGAAATGCCCTCGCCCATAGGGTTTAGAAATCCTGCTGTTTCACCTGCAAACAGCACTTTTCTGTTTCCGTATTCTATAGGACATCCAGGCATAATGTGTGGCATAAGCCATTTTTCTATTTTCTCCTGCTTTTCTATTTTTGCATTATGCTGTTTTCCCATATAGGTAATAAATTTGGAATAATAATCTTCAAGTATACTTGTATCTTTAACTGATACACCGAAAATGAGATAATCATCCTTTACATTAAACCATGCATCATATTCTGAAAGATGGGGTTGCAAATAGGCATAAAAATAGTGATGATCCAAATCAATGGAACCTTTATTGAAGGTTTGATAAGTCGTTATATAACTTTGGGGTGTACGAGTAAGTTTTCGCTTAACAGAGCCTACTGCACCATCACATAAAATAACTACTTTTGCCTTTTCGAAATATATAGAAGTGCCCTTGAGATTTACAAGAACACAGTTTTCTTGTTCCTTACATGACAGGGTGGCGGTTTCGTCGCGCAATTCGGCGCCGGCTTCGGCAGCTTTAGATGCTAGCCAGTAATCAAAGGAGCTGCGCCAAATATTTAACCCTTCCTGTTTAAAGCGGTACTCTCCTTTATCGCTGGTAAAAATCATGCCCCGGTTATCGGTAGGCTTACACATGGTAAACTCCGGCGTATCTTCGCCAAAGTATTGCCGGACCAAATCCATTGACTTCTTAATAAGGATACCCGAGCAGGACTTGTTTCTTGGCAGCTTGAATTTTTCAACCAATAATACTTTATATCCATTACAGGCCAACTCCCGTGCGGCTGTACAGCCTGTTGGGCCTGCGCCAATTATAACTACATCATACATCTTAGTTTCTCCTGTGGAAAATTATATAAAGAGTATGCAGCAAAATAACGAAAAACAAATCAGTCTCAGAGAATTATATCACAATTTACTGCTTTATCCCACAATCCCTGTTCAACAGCGTGTTTAACTTGTGATAATGATATAAGTGTAGATTCCGGCCCTTGCCCCTAGCAATTTCCAGAATCTCTCGAGTATTACTGGAGTAAAAAGCCCTAAAGAAATTCAGACCTTTGAAAAGCAAAAGTGTAATGAAGCGATCAAGTATCTTAAGAAACAGAAGAGGAAATGGTGGGTTTTTGCTTGTTCAAAAACAATAGTTATGTTATCAGCATCCCCGCTTTAGCTAGATTAATTTGTTTTTGTTTCTGTTTCTACAAATAGTATTGTCAATAAAAAATCAAAGACGGTACTGGATTCTTTATTCAGTACCGTCTTTATGATGTTTATGAGTATGAGTAAATATTAGAACATGCCTTTAAATGAGGGCTATTTTTTTCAAAACCATTTTTAGGCAGGATTATATGAGTATTAATAGAAATATTATATATCCTTTTTACTTGAACCAAAATAATTTAAGCTAAATATGAATCATCTGAGCAGCTTGACCCGAGATTTAACCAGTGCTTTGTAAAGTAAAGTATTATAGAAAAGCAATAATAGGAGGTTTTATCAATGAACAGAGAAGAAATGAATAAGAAAATGGGCCAGATTATTGCAAAGGCATGGTCCGACGCAGAGTTCAAAGCCAAGTTATTAGCACATCCAAAAGAGACGCTGAAGGAGGAAGGGGTAGAAATACCAGAAGGAGTCCAGGTGAATGCAGTGGAGAACACCGCCCGGCAGTTCCATTTGGTTATTCCACAGAAACTGGATGAATTGAGTGACCAGGACTTAGAAGGGGTTGCAGGTGGTACTTTTCTGTCTTTAGAACTACCGCTTTGGTAGATTGCCAGGCACTTTATGTGGTGGATTAATTACCTTAAAGTTAGACAGAAGTATAATCATTGAACAATAAATATGCATCGTCAAAGAGAAGCGTAATTGACAGTTTACGAAAAAGATCAGCAAATTAATATCGCTTCTGCAGTCATTTTTTAAAATGGCCGGAGATAACACATAAATTATAAGTGAGGATCAGCATTTGGCCAGGAATATAATTAACTCCAAAAACACCCCAGAGGATTTTATCTCTCTTTCCAGCAATCAGGCTTTGCTCCTGGACAGTTCCCAGGTGGTATGGATGGTCCAGGAGGGGAAAGCAGATGTGTATGCCGTTTCTCTCCGGGATAATATCCCGGTAGGAAGGCTAATACACCTGTTTCGGGCAGAAATGGGCCAGACCTTGTTCGGTCTTGATACCTTCCTGGGGGAAGGGGTAGAAATGGGCCTTTTGGTTACAGGCATACCGGATACTACCCTGATTCGCCGTTTAAGGTCTGAGCTGTTGAAAAAGGCTCGGGAGAAGAACAGCCAGCTTCTGGCTGAATCAGCCGCTTACATGGTGGAAAGCTGGGTAATGGATATGTCCTTGAGTATATTCCGCCGGGTGCCTCCTACCCGTTTTAAGCCCCTGGAACCAGGGGACCAACTTGACGTTAAAGAGGGCGAAGCCTTTCGCCCCCAGGGGAATATTCTCTGGATCCGCCAATGTACCGGGGCATCTCAAGCAGCCGGCAGGAAAGAAATGACCTTGTGGGCGGGAGAAGACTTTTATCCTCTTACCGGGGATACCTGGCTGCAGGCCGTGGAAGATGGACACATCCAGTGCCGGGATACCCTTGGCCTGGTGGATCTGAAGCTGCCGGACAAGGAGACTGCATTGTGGAAAGCTCTGGATTATTTTCACAGCTTTATTTTACCCTGTATTCATAACAACTTAAAAGATCAGGAAAAGCAGGAACGGGAAAGATTGATTAAGGGGGTTAGTAATAATCAGGAATATTTAAGCCAGGCCTTTGAATATCTGGAGAAAGCTGTTTCTTTAGAAGAAGTTTTATCCGGGGAAGCTCTGGCTGATCCCCTGGTGGAAGCCTGCCGTCGGGTGGGTTTATCCCTGGGGATTAAAATAAAAACTCCCCCCGCCTGGTTGATGACCGGCCAGCAAAAACCATCTCAACTGATAGTTGAGGTTGCCCAGGCCTCCAACATTCGCTGTCGAAGAGTACAGCTTACAGATAAATGGTGGAAAAAGGATAACGGCCCTTTGGTGGTTTTTCACAAAGAAACTGGTAACCCCCGGGCAGTTTTGCCTGTGAACAGCAATACATATCATATTTATGATCCCCAAACGGGACAGGAGGAGGTCTTAACCGAAGAAAAGGCCCAGGATATACATTCCCAGGCCTATATGTTGTACCCCTCTTTTCCGGACCGTTCCCTCACAACTCTGGACCTGTTAAAGTTCATTTACCGGAGGGCCTGGCGAAAGGATTTATGGTTGGCAGGCTTAATGGGTATTCTGGGTGGGCTGTTGGGCCTGGTGATGCCTTTTTTAACCGGGGTGCTCTTTGATGGGGTTATTCCTATGGCCGATAAAGGCGAGCTTATTCTTATGGCCCAGTTTCTCCTGGTGAGCGCCCTTGCAGTTTTCTTTTTTAACGTAGTCCAATTACTGGCGGTCTTGCGGGTGGAAAGCAGAGTTGATTTTTCTCTGCAGGCGGCTTTCTGGGACAGGCTTATGAAACTACCCCTGTCCTTCATTCAGCATTTTTCCGCCGGTGACCTGGGAAGCAGGGCCACAGGAATTATGATGATAAGGCATATGATTTCCGGAATGGTGATTAACTCGTTGTTTTCCGGTGTTTTCTCCTTATTAAATTTCATCTTAATCTTTTATTACCTCCCTTCCTTAGCCTGGATAGCCATTACCCTGGTTTTGGGTGCCAGTGTCATTACCATATTATTGGGATCAGCCCAGGCCAGGCTGCAGCATAGTGTAATGGAAATTGAGGGTAAAATATCCGGGCTGCTGCTGCAGGTATTTGGGGGGATTACCCGGTTTCGTATGGCCGGGGCAGAAAACAGGGCTTATTATCTGTGGGCTAAGCAGTTTGGTGAACAAAGGAAAAACCAATATAAGTCCCAGACTATTGGTAATTACTTGATGACTTTCAGTGCAGCTTTTCCCTTTATTGCGTCAACCGTCATTTATATTTCCTTCATAGCAGTCGCAGGGGGGGAAACTGTTTCTACCGGTATTTTTTTGGCTTTTAACGCCGCTTTTACCGGTATGGTAGTTTCGTTAATGTCCCTTTCCTCACAGGTGGTAGTCTTGATGCAGGCTGTTCCGCTGCTGAGACGGCTGCGTCCTATCCTGGAAGGGGAGCCGGAAATAGATGAAGCCCGCTTAGACCCGGGGGAGTTAAAGGGGGAAATAGAGGTAAGCCGGGTAACCTTTCGCTATAATCAGGAGGATTCACCGGTAGTTGATGATGTTTCTTTAAAGATCAAGGCCGGCCAGTTTGCAGCCATCGTGGGTGGCTCCGGCAGCGGCAAGTCTACTCTCTTTAAAATGCTTTTAGGTTTCCTTCGGCCGGAAAAGGGAACGGTATATTTCGACGGCCAGGACCTTTCAACCCTGGACCTGAGTTACCTGCGGAAACAGCTGGGTGTAGTGCTTCAAAATGATCGGCTGCTGCCGGGATCCATCCTGGAAAATATTTTAGGAGCTTCCAACCTGACTATTGATGATGCCAGGGAGGCGGCCCGTATGGCTGGACTGGCAGAAGACATACAAAATATGCCCATGGGTATGCACACCTTCATCGCTGAAGGAGGGTCTACCATTTCTGGAGGGCAGCAGCAGAGAATGCTTATCGCCAGGGCGGTGGTCAAAAAACCCCGTATTCTTTTGTTCGATGAGGCTACCAGTGCCCTGGACAATCGTACCCAGAGTATGGTAACCCAGAGCCTGGAGGGCCTTAAAGCTACTCGCCTGGTAATTGCCCACCGTTTAAGCACGGTCATGAATGCTGATATCATTTATGTATTGGAAAAAGGTAGGATAGTGCAAAAGGGCACTTATGCTCAGCTGATGGCGGAAAAAGGAGTTTTCCAGTCTATGGCCAAACGGCAGTTAGCCTGATTTGAGCCTTAAGTTAGTGTCGGGACATGGACTATAATTTTTTAATTCCAGGAAAAATATCAGTGTTTTGTTCACCTGCGGGAACACTAAAGGGTCTTTTGGAGGCAGGGCACATCTAAAGTTGAGGGGGAATTTATCCATGCAGCAGCCAGGCCTATATCGCAAAGAAGCTTTGAGAAAGCTTTCCTCGCCGGAACAGCTGGACAACATGCTGACCATAACCAGTCCCCGGAGCTGGATGGCTGTAGCAGCAGTGGGTCTCATTTTTTTGTCTTTATTGGTCTGGGGCTGCTTCGGCAGCGTTACCTCTCAGGTGGCCGGCCAGGGTATAATCATAAGGCCCGGGGGTATAGCCCGGGTGGCTTCCAGCACCGGTGGGCAGGTAGTTACTATTAATACTGTTTCAAAAGAAGGCGTTAATCAGGGGCAGATGGTCGTAGAGATAAGAAATTCTGAAGGAGAGACAATACCGGTCTACAGTAATTATGGAGGGCGGGTTTTGGAATTATTTATCCGGGAAGGGGACCTGGTCAGCCCCGGTTCACTGCTGTTCAGTATGGAAGTAGGCCGGGAGGACGATCTGGAAAAGATGGAAACTATACTTTTTGTGCCCGTTGAAGTGGGGCAGAAGATTTCTCCCGGGATGGAAGTTAACATAGCTCCGACAGTAGTAAACAAAGAAGAATTTGGCTTCATGGTAGGAAAGGTAAGGGATGTATCTGAGTTCCCTTCTACCTTTGAGGGCCTCTTGAATATTTTAGGGAATGAAGAACTGGCCATGAGACTGGCGGGCGAAACCCTGTCTGTCCAGGTTACAGTGGAACTGTTAACAGATGAAGATTCTCCCAGTGGTTACCGGTGGACCAGCGGTCAGGGGCCGGATATCTCCATTAACAGCGGAACTATTTGTCAGGGTTTTATTATTACCCAAAAGGAACGTCCAGCTGCTTTAGTCTTTCCAGCTCTTGAAAGGTAACATATCATTTTAGAACTATATGATGACTATAATCTATCCATGAGGGGGAGCAGTTTAAAATGATTAATCCCCACCACCTGAAAAACCACTATACAAGAAAGTTTTCTTCAAAGCGGGTGAAAACCCCCACGCTGCTGCAGATGGAGGCGGTAGAGTGCGGAGCAGCGGCCCTGGGAATAATTCTCAGGTATTACGAAAAATATATTCCCCTGGAGGAATTAAGGGTAGCCTGTGGGGTTTCCCGGGATGGCTCCAAGGCCTTGAATATAGTGAAGGCAGCCCGGAACTACGGCCTGGAGGCCAAGGGATACCGCAAAGAATTGGCAGAACTTAAAGAAATGGACATGCCTGTAATACTGCACTGGAATTTTAGCCATTTCCTGGTGCTGGAAGGAATAGACCGGGGCAGGGTATACCTGAACGATCCCGCCAAGGGCCCTTGTATTGTAAGCGAAGAAGAACTGGACCATTCCTTTACCGGGATAGTCCTATCCTTTAAACCCACCCCTCTATTTCAAAAAAGCCAATATCGCCCCAGTCTGTACGGTTCTCTAAAAAGCCGTCTCTCTGGGCTGAAGGTAGGACTGGTTCTAATTGTTATCCTGGGACTTTATCTAGTCATACCAGGTATTCTTATGCCGGCATTTACCAGAATATTTGTGGATGATATACTCCTGGCAGGCAGGCAGGAATGGCTTGTACCGCTTTTTTTCGGTATGGGGCTAACCATACTTGCCCAGCTAGCCCTATCCTGGTTTCGCCAGTATTACCTGCTGCAGCTGGAAAACAGATTGGCTATCAGCAGTTCAGGCAAGTACCTTTGGCATGTTCTACGGCTGCCGGTGGAATTTTATTATCAGCGGCTGATGGGGGAGCTGGGCAGCAGGGTCCAGGGAAACGATAGAGTTGCTGCCCTTCTTACAGGACAGCTGGCTTCTGCTTTCCTGGATTTACTGGTAATAGGTTTCTTTATGCTAATTATGCTGCAGTATGATATTTTACTGACGGGATTGGCCCTCTTTTTTGCCCTTGTGAACCTGGTATTTCTGGGCCAAATGTCCCGGAAAAGAAAAGATAACAGCAGCAGGCTCATGCAGGAACGGGGTAAAATGATTGGTTATTCCATGGTGGGGCTGCAGATGATTGATACCCTTAAAGCTACCGGCCAGGAAGCAGATTTCTTTGCCCGATGGGCAGGCTATCAGGCAAATGTAGTTAAATCTGAACAGGAACTGGGGCAGTCTGCTCTAATCCTGATGTCTGTTCCTCAGCTGCTGATGTCTTTGGCCGCCGCATTTATATTGGTTGCCGGTGGGTATCGGGTTATGGAGGGAATGCTTACCATAGGTATGTTGGTAGCGTTCCAGGGACTTATGATGAATTTCATGGAACCGGTAACCAGACTGGTAAATTTAGGGACCAGACTGCAGGAAGTGGAAGCCGATATGGCAAGGTTGGATGACGTGATGAATCATCCTTTGGACTCGCAGCTGGAGACACCAGAGGATGGGATGGAGCAAATAGAGGGTTCCCCCGCCAAGCTTTCTGGACAGGTAGAAATTCGAAATGTTACCTTTGGATATAATCCTCAGGCCCCCCCCTTGATCGAAGATTTCCATTTGAGCCTTACCCCCGGTTCCCGGGTAGCCCTGGTAGGAGCCTCCGGCAGTGGCAAATCCACTGTAGCACGCTTAGTTGCCGGTCTCTTTAAGCCCTGGAAGGGAGAAATCCTTTTTGACGGCCAAAAACGAACCCAAATACCCCGCCCGGTAATTAACAGTTCCGTGGCGGTAGTAGATCAAAATATCAGTATGCTGGAGGGCTCGATCCGGGACAACATTACCCTGTGGGACCACGACTTACCGGAGATACACGTTATACAGGCGGCTAAAGATGCAGGCATTGATGAAGTCATATCCCGGAAAAAGGATGGCTACGAGGGCACTCTGAAGGAGGGGGGACGGAATTTCAGCGGTGGGGAAAGGCAGAGGCTTGATATCGCCCGGGCTCTCAGCAATAATCCTACCATACTGATTCTAGATGAAGCAACCAGTGCACTGGATCCTCTCACGGAAAAGATTATCGATGAAAATATCCGAAGGCGGGGCTGCACCTGCATTATGGTGGCCCACCGTCTCAGCACAATCAGAGATTGCGACGAAATAATTGTCATGGAGCAGGGAAAAGTAGTTCAGCGGGGAACCCATGACCAGCTAATAACACAGGAAGGCCTTTATATGAAACTTATTAGCAGTCAATAACCGGGACAGGTCCCTTGTGTCTAAAACCAACACCTGGCAATTTCTAAGGGAAAGAAGAAAACTTTGAAAGATCTTACAGCTTTGTTCAGGAAATGGCCTTTTCCAGGCTGCATGTTTTCAAATATTCTCCCAGGGAAGGAAAGCCTGAAAAGCATTGATTTTCTCTTTGAAAGGAATCCCACAGGGGAAATTTATCTGGATAATTTTGGGTTAAATTTATTTAGCTGAGGGCTAAAATTTCAGTTTTTTTTCAGTCCTATTGGATAAACTCTCTTCAAGAATTAGTGAAGAGGGTTTTTTGCTGCGGAAGCGCGATGTGAAAAAAAGGGCTTCCTTTGCACTTAATTTATCAATGACCATTGGGATACCTATCTAGATTAACGTAGATATTGTAAAGAGAACGTATAATATAAACCCACAGAAAGGATGATGTACAAATGCAGAATCTCCGGGCATAATGATGAAAATTGAATGAATCTTCTGTTTGGTACAGTAAAACCATATTTATCTTTTATGGGAGGTTATGTAATATGTGTAAAATGATTAAAAAGGGTAGTATTTATCTAATCTTAACCTGCCTGTTACGGTACTTATTGGCTGTCAAAATAACACAAGTGTGGCCGAAAATAAGGAATCACCGGGAGCTGAACAAAACCAGCAGCAATCTGGCGGTTCAGAAGCAGAAAGACCTGATAATTCTTCTGGTACAAATCAGTGGCCATCCGACATCCCCGGTTATGTGCCTCAACTAAAGGGTGATTTTTCTTATATAAAAGAAGATAAGAGCACTGAATTATATTCTCAATATTACATGATTATATACGAAAACATTAAAGACACCGCTGATTCCTACGAAGAAAAACTTATCTCCAATGGATGGACCATTATAGTAAAAGATGATTTTGAATGCAGCTGGGTGATAAATGCCAGCTATGGAGATGACATAGCATATCTTACAGTTCACGTGGAGAAGGAAGATAGCAGTAGTTTTGCTTTCGGAATTGTGTGTTAATGTTTTAAGTATTTTCTTTAAAGGTCAATTTAGAATATGATCAGTTTAACTCAGGATGTAGTTTTTCTTTGGGGCAAAGCAGTCATCATCCAAGGGTATTATAGGAGCAAAAAACTCTTTTTTGAGTGAGATTGCTTTATTGAAAAAACTAAAGCTATTTGGAGGAGGCAGGGGTGACAGTGCTTAAAGAAAAAAAGGTAATATTGTGTATTGTCATAGTTTTGTTTTTGATTTTTGCACTATGCATTTCGGGGTGTTCCGGGGGTCCGCAAGGGAAAGAGGATACAGAGCCCGGCAATGGATCCCCGGTCAGCGGGAACAACTGGCCGAACTGGGTGCCGTCCATCATTCCCCCGATTTCATCTTTGCGCATGGAAGGCTTGATAACAATGTTAAAGTGACCCTTTGCAATTTTTTTTGTTGCTTTGGATAAGTCCACAATGGGAGCGGTTGCTCTCTTGGAAGAAAAGGAAATTAAAAAAACGCTGCTGATGATTGTTAGTACAGGGACAAGTAAACCTCTTAGCCGAAAGGCAACTTCGGGAGTTTCTACAAGAAGCTGGGGAAATAGGAAATGCCCAAACAAAAAAGTAAGGAGTGCGGCTGCAAATGAAGATGCCGTTACAATCACAAACATGGTGAGTGCAAAGCGTATATAGAGCTTTTTCATGATAGGAGCACCGCTTTGTAGCCCAGCCCGCGTACCGTCTCGATGGCAAAATTGTCGTAACCCGCAAACCGTTCCCGAAGCCTCTTGATATGGACGTCTACGGTGCGGGGGTCGGTTTCGCTGTCATACCCCCATATTTCATCCATCAATGCTTGACGTGTAAAAATCTTACCGGGATAGGACAGCAGCATTTGCAGTAGAAAAAACTCTTTTTGAGGCAAAACCTGGTATTTCCGCTCCTGTGCAGATCGTGGAACAGGAGTATGATTTCTTCGCCCGTTTTAGAATCTAAATTGCCCGTGGGTTCATCGGCCAGCAAAAGCGACGGGTTTGTGATCAGCGCGCGGGCAATTGCAACCCGTTGCTGCTGTCCACCCGACAGCTCCGTAGGTCTAAAGATTTTAACACATTCGTCAAAGTTATCGTCACTATAAGTGAGTGCCCGGAGATTCAGGCCCTTGCCTTCGGCAATTTACATAATCTCCTAAACCCCACATGCCGTGACCGGCACAATCTATAATGAAAATACAGAATAATTAAAATTTTAGAAGACGCAAGCATAAAAGTTTCCACTTATATGTCAAATGTATTTGGTGTTTCAGGGCGTAAAATATTGGAAGCATTGGTAAACGGTGAAACTATAGAACCCGCAATAGTAGCTGATTTGCCAATAGAAAGGCTGCGTTCAAAAATACCTGATTTAATAATGGCCTAAGTAGATTCTCCTAACCTCGTGGAAGATACATTTTCTACCGAGGTTTTTTGTATAATAAGAACAGGTCCTAACAGACCTTCAGATCAACCTTCAGGATTTTCTTCCCCGACCATCGCCGGAATTGTCCCGAAAGACGATTCCTTCCTGCTTTAGATCAGTTCATAAAATCCTGCGCTGTGGTTTCATGGCTTCCCGGCTCCGTTCCTGCTTGACCCTTCCCTTTGCCTTTCCACCATGTTGCGTTCATCAGGAATGAAATAAAATGAGTGAAAATTTAGAAAAGTGCTAATTGTTATCTGCGCACCATTTTTGATAAGATTTACAAGCAGGACAAACACCAAGTTGAGTTATTAGCCTCAAATTCCCAAAGCCATTTATTTTTGAAAATAGAGAGATACGCCATAATAATAAAAGTAAAGGAAACAGGTGTCTTTGTGGAACGGAAATATTTTAGCGGTAAGATAACTAAACGGCAAGGGGGGATCCAGATGACTAAACAAGTCGTTAACAGGAAAGTCAATAGAATAATACGCGAACCTCTAACCCCCCTCAGACGAGCGAATTTCCAGTTGCTTTTGTTGAAACTTGAGGTCAAATCATACACAAAAAAAAGGATGCTGGCGTGACTTGGTATACCGAACCTCCACTATTTTTCCTGCAAATAAAATATAACTTGCAGACAATTATTGGAGAAGGAAGGATGGATAAAATATGTTATGGGGAGCAACACTCATTCTCTTTACCTTATTCCTTTATCTCATGGTTGTCTCGTTCCGCAACCTGGTCGGAAGCATTAAAGGAGTGTATGAGGAAGCGAAGGATCAAGTAAACAAAGATGCGTATACCAAACTGGGAAAAGGCCATCAAAAATAAATACCGGAAATCGAGGAAAGGAGAACAAAAAATGAGAATAATATTCCTTTTGTTGGCGCTACTGGTTGGTTTGGTTATAGCTGTAGTGGCTATGATCAATAATGAAGTTGTTACTGTGAACTATCTTTTTGGCCAGGGGAGCCTTACTTTGTTTATGCTGATCCTGGGTTCCGCCTTTGCGGGGGCAATGTTTGTGGGCTTTTTGGGTATCTTTCGCAGCATCCATAACTATATGAATTCACAGGGTGATCGCGGCCACAAAAAAGAGTTGGAGCGACGCGTTAAACTTCTCGAGGGTGAGAAGGAAAAGCTGGAAGCCGAGTTGGGCAAGCAGCAGAAAGAACGTGAAGATGCTGCTGCGAAAGCGCATGGTGATTTAGTGGATGAGAAGAAAAAACTTGAAGAAGAGTTAAAAAAGCAGCAGAAAGAACGTGAAGATACTGCTGCGAAAGAGCGTGATTGATATAAATGGAACTGGTGAATTGGCTTCCCTGGTCTGAACTATGCCGAATTCGGCATAGTTCAGACTATGTTGAAAAAGAAACTATGAAGATTTGATTTGACTCGGAATATAAAAAAGAAATGGTTCGTCTGGTGGAGAAGCTAGGCAAGTGGAGTCACATATTTGGCCTCTTTTTGGCCTAAGTAGATTATCCTAACCTCGTGGAAGATACGTTTTCTGCCGAGGTTTTTTGTATAATAAGACCAGGGCCTAACAGACCTTCAGATTAATCTTCAGGATCTTCTTCTCCGACCATCGCCGGAATTGTCCCAAAAAAGACGATTCCTTCCAGCTTTAGATCAGTTCATAAATCCTGCGCTGCGGTTTCATGGCGTCCCGGCTCCGTTCCGGTTTGACCCTTCCTTTTGCCTTCCACCATGTTGCGTTCATCAGGAATGAAATAAATTGAGTAAAAATTTAGAAAAGTGCTAATTGTTATCTACGCACCATTTTTGATAAAATTTACAAACAGGACAAACACCAAGTTGAGTTATTAGCCTCAAATTCCCAAAGCCATTTATTTTTGAAAATAGCGAGATACGCCATAATAATAAAAGTAAAGGAAACAGGTGTCTTTGCGGACATTGGCGAGGATACTGTTTTTGTGGACGGTTCAAAAGATTTAACATCCGGTGTGGATGTTGAGCGAGTTGACGAAAAGATCAAGATAAGGAAGATGTATGCAGTTCTCGGGTATGGAGGCTTATTGCCTTGCTTTCTTGACAGAAGTTAAGATTCCAGAGGATGGTTCCCGATGACAAAAAACAGGGGTAATGGTGAAAGTGCCATGATATTAAGCGAACATACCGCACTTTTGTTATTATTTATTCTTATTTTACCCTTTGTACTGGTGGGTTGTCAGGCTGTGGTGAACCCAGAATATGATCACCTGCAAAAGGTAGATTATATCGGTAACACCATTTCGAATATATTTGAAAAAGCGGTTGGCTGGGCCACATCACTATATTCTTTATTGATATGAAGAAGGGTTCATTCGATTTTGTTCTCGGTCATGTAGGACTCTTTTTGACTGCGATAATCCTGGAGTACTGCCTGTGCAGGCGCCTTGAATTTGGGCTTTTTTATCCTCTTTCGCAGTATCCAGACTCATCTAAAATTTCGAGGAATACACCGTAATCAAGGGGAATTGCAGCGCCGTCTGCAACTCATGGAGAAAGATAAGATGAAGTTGGAAGCCGAGGTGGGCAGGTGGCATATGGAGCATGAAGCCTCTGTTGAGAAAAGAATGTCCACGAAGATGTATCTCATTTAGAAGACAACCCAGAGCCCTGTTAGGCATTTACAAGTAATGCAAAACATTAGAATTCTTTTCTGTCGATACTCATAATCACGCTAAAGAGGATGACCTATTATGACGGTAATAAAGCAGATTTCTGGGCATCTATACGTATTGTGGGCATCTTTGAAGGCATTTTTTCTCAGGTTCCTATCGATGGCGTGGAGACTACTGGGGTCTTTGAGCCTGTAACTTGATTGCGATGGTGGTCGTGGCCGTGATTGTCCGGTTGTGTTGAAGCTGATTATGCCGCGTAACGGCAGCCGTTTTGAAAGGACTGAGTAAATGGAGCTTGACAATCAAAAATAATTAAATATTGGATAGCTTATTTTATTTTCAGTATTAAAAAAGGAGGAGTAAGATTATGTTAAAAGATTATTTGCAAAAGGTTAAGGCCGAAAAAGAAAAGCAGGAGCGTAAAGAGGCTGCGGCTAAGGTGGCTGCCGGTTTTGCCGTGGGGGCTGCAGTGGGTTTAACGAGCGGGATACTTTTTGCACCAAAAGCAGGAGAAGAAACCCGAAATGAAATTAAGGGAAAAGCAGCCGATACATTAAACAAAAGTAAAGAGCAGCTTCAAGAGATTAAAGAAAATATTGCGGAGAAGGTTGAAGGTGTGAGGGATACCGTGACTAGAAAAGTTGAAGAGAAGAAACAAGAAAAAGAAATTATCGTAGAAGCATTTGCCGAGGCTAAAGATGAAATCAAAGATGCAGCGAAGGAAGCGAAGAAAGAGCTGCAGGAGGCAAAAGAAAAGATAGATAAAAAAGCAAAGTAAAAGAAGGTGAGATAAGAAAATGACGATATCATTTACGCTTCAGGAGTTTGGTATTTTTCTTGTACTCCTGGGGATGTTCATAGCCGGGATTTATGCTATTATCACGTTAAGCAACTTCAACAAAGTTGTGTCCGGTATAAATAAGCGTATTGTTGACAATGAGAAAAATATTCAGGATACCATTGATAACGTAACTAGCTCCATGAAGAACATTAATGAGATCAGCAGTTCGCTATATATGAACAAAGACCTTCTTGATGTGCAGATACCCGGAACAATCAACAATATTTACAGCCTGTCCACCACCCTTAAACATACCAGTGAAAAAGTAGATGATTCCGTTGATATGGTGAACGCCAGCTTAATGGAGACAGCCAGTACCGTACAGGAGAATACGGAGGATATTCTTAGTTATGTAAGAATTGTCAGTGAAGGCCTGAGGATATTTTTGGAGATGTTTAGTAAAAAACAGTGAAGGTAATTTAAGGATAGAGCAAGCGCTCTATCCTTAAATTACCTAAAGGAATGATGCGTATATGGACTTTATAAATGCCAAGTCATTTAGAGCAGCTGTCTGGATTCTTCTAATTTTTAGCATTGTTTATATTGGCAGAGAAGTTTCTTTCATTTTTATTCCATTAGTAGTAGTGGTAAGGCTATTGTTTTTACCTACATTTTTGGCACTTATCCTATACTATCTTTTTAGCCCTATTGTTAACTGGTTGGAGAATCGAAAAATTGCCAGGCCTCTGGCCATTGTTATGCTTTATGCAGTACTTGTTTTATTAGCTTTGTTTATGGTTTTAACCGTAGGGATAGTAGCTTATAATCAGTTGTTAGAGTTAATTGAGGCCTTCCCCACTTATATGGACCAAACAATCAATACGGTGGCATCTTTGGAAGATGGTGCCATATTTAAGCGTTTTCAGGCAGATGAAAGGATTTCCCTAGAGACTATTACGGAATCAGTGTCCGATGTGCTGCTCAATGCCCTGCCCAATCTGCAGGACAGTGTATCTGCTGTAATGAGCATTCTAGCTAATGCAGGTCTCATCTTTGTTCTCTTGCCTATTTTTCTATTTTATCTTTTAAAAGACGGTGACAAATTTGCAGGTTATCTGATGAAGCAGATTCCAGAGCGCTACAGAGAAGAAACAGTCAATACTTTTAGGGAAATTGACCGTGGGCTTTCCTCTTTTATACAGGGACAAATAATTGTCAGTGTGTCCGTGGGCGTCCTCATGTATATTGGGTTTTTAATAATTGGCATCCAACATGCACTAATTCTGGCCCTTTTTGCAGTTGTTACCAATTTTATTCCTTATTTGGGCCCGTTTATTGCTACAATTCCCGCTGTAATTGTTGGTTTTTTTACATCCCCTTTAATGGCATTTCTAGTGCTTATTGTGATTGTGGTAGTGCAACAAATTGAAAGCCTGTTTATCACTCCGCAGGTCATGGGCAAAAAGCTTTATATTCATCCACTGACCATTATTATTCTTTTGTTGTTGGCTGGCAGTATGGCCGGTCTTTTAGGGCTAATTTTCGCAGTACCCACTTTTGTTATTCTAAAGATTATTTCTGCCCACATATATGGTTTTTTGCGCAAAAGACTACCGGCTGCTAAAAGCAGCCGGTAGTCTTCATCTTTACACTGGTAAATGGCTAATAAATACAGAATAAGAAAAGCTTCCTAAAGGGGACCGAAAGGAAAAGCTTTTTTTATGCTGAAATATTATTATTTGATTCATGAAGCAGGTAATACAATGTGGCGTTTATTTCTCCTCCCAATAACACCACCACATTACTTATATAGATCCAGATCATAAATACGATAATTCCGCCGATACTGCCGTAGGTTCGGGAGAAATTACCGAAGTTGTTTACGTAAAAGGCAAAAGCCTGAGAGGCGGTAATCCAGGCCAAAGTCGAAAAAATTGCTCCCGGGTAAACATTTTTAAACTGTAATTGGCGATTAGGAGAATATAGAAACAACAGCGTGAAACTTACAAAGATAATAAAGAAGGGTATGGCATAACGCAATACCGACCATAAAACACTAAAGATTGCTGCAAGGCCTAGATACTGAAAGGCCAGTTCACCTATGACTCTACCAAAGACTAAAAAGCTTAGTGTAAACAAGATAACCAGCGCCATAGCAAATGTGGCAAAGATTCCGATGGCATTCAGTTTAAGAAAAGATCTGTGTTCATTTATGTTATAGGTCTGGTTTATACTTTTAATGAGAGCGGATATACCTCTGCTTGCGGTCCAAATCGTAGACAGGATGCTTAGAGACAGTAATGTGAAGTTATCTGCTGCCGCCACTTCTGAGACAATTTGTTCAATAATGGCAAAGGCCGCGTCAGGAAGTAACAGGGAAAGCTGGTGTAATGTATCCTGCTGTGTTAAAGGGGTATAGTCAATAAGGGTAATCAAAAATATCAGAAAAGGAAAAATCGACAGGATAAAAAAATAGCTCAGCTGTGCTCCCCTGGCAGTGGTTTCATTTTTCTGAACTCTTGTATACAGCAGCATGGGGTATTCCTTTATTCGAATCATACTTGTGCACCTCTATTATGAGACCTTATATATTAATTATATCATATGATTTTGTCTTAAAATAACAGAAAGTAATTAAGAGATTTTCTTTGTACCAACTTTGTCTCAGTTTGCAATTCCGCAAAGTCATTAATTTTCCTTCAACACTTGATTTATCGTGCCGGCCAAGAACTGGGTTCACAAAATTCATAAGGGTTCTGCCAGCACAGTGTCAGCATAATTTCCTTTTAGAACCTTCATCTATAAATATTATTTTTCTTAACCCTTACCCGCTTTATATAATGTTTACACACAGAAAGCTATCAAAGGTGTTGTTTTTTTTAACTTGAGTTTTTCATTATAAGATTTGAGGAGATGCAAAAAATGAGTTTTCCATACTTTAATTATACTTTTGAAATTGGTTTCGCACTTCTTTTGGCTATAATATTTTGGGCTGTTTTGCTTAAGATTCGAAAAACCAGGAATATTCATATCCGGGACGCCTCTTTGACAGTGGAAGAACTTGAGGATCATGCCAGGAATATGGGGTTAGAACATGCTGTTACTTCCAAAACAAACATACTGAATTGGCCTTTGACCCGGATGAATGATAATTATAGCTATATTCTTCGTGTCTACAAAGGATTAAACGATGATGTGATGGCGAAGCGAACAGTTCCGCCTGCTGCAGAATGGCTCCTTGATAATTTTTATATTATTGAAGAACAGGTAAAAAGCATCCGACAAGACCTATCAAAGAAGGAATACTTTGGTTTGCCGGTATTAAAAAATGGACCGTATAAGGGTTATACAAGAATCTTTGCCATAGCACTGGAACTGGTAGCCCAGATTGATGGTCAAATTGGTGAAAGTACGCTGCTCAAATATCTCAAGGCCTACCAATCTCACAATATTCTTTTTGAGAGGGAGATATGTATCATTCCCACAGTGATTAGACTGGCTCTCATAGAGAAGATAAGAATACTGAGTGAAAAAATAGAGGAAACACAAAAGCAGTGGAATTTAGCGGATAAAATCGTTGAAGAATGGTTGTCCGAAGATTCTGTTGAATTAGAAAATATTGTAAAGCTATTTGAAAACAATAAAGCAGCCATTGATGAAGCCAATCCATCCTTCGTGGAACACTTATTCTACAGATTAAGAAGATCAGGCCGCCGGTACTCAGATGTTCTAAGATATATTGACGAAAACCTTGATAAATTTAATACCACAGCAGAAATTATTGCTCAAAAAGAACATAATAAGCAGGCTGTTAGCACTGTCTCTATGGGAAACTGCATCGTAAGTCTTAAATATGTTTCAAACCTTAATTGGGTTGATGTGTTTGAGTCAACCAGCTTTTTGGAAAAGATCCTCAGGCAGGATCCCGATAGAACATATACGCTTATGGATACCAACTCCCGTAATTATTACAGGAGGCAAATTGCAAAGCTTGCAAAGGCGTATGGCGTTTCAGAACTTCAGATAGCAAGAGAAGCCATAGGCCTTGCTCAGGAAGCTTACGTAGAAAACATAAATAGAAAAGATGACGAGAACAAATATAGCAGAAGAGCCCACGTGGGATATTATCTAGTAGGGAAAGGGGTCAGAAAACTTGAAAGCGGACAACTTGAAAAGAGAACATTTTTCAGAAAGATAATACATTCAGTAAAAAATAACCCCGCTCTAATTTACATGGGTTCCATAAGCGCCCTCACCATGCTTGTCCTAATATTTCCCATAAACTATGCCCTGAAATTTCTAGATGCAAATTATCTGTTTTATGCAGTTATTGCAGGGTTAGCTGTTCTTATCCCTGCTTCAGAGATGGTTATTTCTATTGTGAATTGGTTGGTCTGTAAAGTAACAAAACCAGTAGTTTTCCCACGGCTTGAACTAAAGGATGGGGTTTTAGATGCCATGAGCACCATGGTTGTAATCCCAGCCCTGCTTCCAGATGCGAAACGGGTAACAGAACTATTGGGAAATATGGAAAATCATTACCTGGCAAATACCGAAGATAACTTATACTTCGCCTTAATTGGCGCATTTCAAGATGCAGCTGAATCAAGCAAAGATGAAGATGAGAGTGTTTTGCTGGAAGCCTTTGAGGGAATAAAGGCTTTGAATAAAAAGTATGCAAAAGAAGAACAGGACATTTTCTTTTTTTATAACAGATGCAGGAAATACAATGCAGGTGATGACCTCTGGACAGGATGGGAAAGAAAAAGAGGTGCATTAATAGAACTTAATGACATGCTACTTGGTTCAGACGAGACTAGTTTCTCCTTTTATTCCAACACATCCATTCCCACCCATATCAAATATATTATAACCTTAGATGCGGATACGGTTTTGCCCCTGGGGATGGCTAAAAAAATGATTGGCACCATGGCCCATCCTCTCAATATGCCTGTCATTGATCATAGGAAAGGTATTGTTACCGAAGGGCATGGTCTCATGCAGCCTAGAATTTCTTTTGATATGGACAGCTCCAACAGGTCCATCTTCTCAAGGATTTATACAGGGCAGGAGGGGATAGACCCCTATGCCAGTGCAATATCCGATGTGTATCAGGATCTTTTTGGAGAAGGGATTTTTACAGGTAAGGGTATTTATGATTTAAGAGTTTTTCAAAGTATATTAAAAGAGGCAGTACCTGATAATGCCATCCTCAGCCATGATTTATTGGAAGGCTCTTATGTAAGAGCTGCACTGGTCACAGACCTGGAACTGGTGGATTCTTATCCATCTAAATATAATTCTTATATGACAAGACTTTATAGATGGATAAGAGGAGATTGGCAGTTAATACCATGGTTACGGAGTAATGTTAATGATAGAAATAATAGGCTCATAAAAAACCCACTGTCATTTATTTCCATCTGGAAGATTGGGGACAACTTAAGAAGAAGTCTCTTGGCGCCTTCTATAATGGTTTTGATTTTTCTAGGCTTTAGTGTTCTTCCAGGAAGCAGCTGTTTTTGGACAGGCTTTGGTATTGCTGCACTTTTAGTCACTTTTGGCATAAGTTTATGGGAGCAGATGTTTGCTGGCGGGCTGAAATCAGACAAAATTAAGAGGCATATTCCAGGCTTCTTTGGACTAAAGGCTGCATTCTACCAATTCTTGCTAGCGATCATTTTTCTACCATATCAGGCAAAAAGGGCCTTAGATGCTATTGTGGTCACACTAGTCCGTGTCCTTATCACCAAGAAAAACATGCTGGAATGGGTAACCTCCGCCGATGCTGATAAGTATCAAAGCAGTTCTTTAAAAAGTTATTTATCTGCCATGTCAATAAGTGTTATTCAGGGTTTCGCCCTTGCTGTTTTGGCCTACTTTTTTAAGCCGGAAAGTTTACATTTAAGTTTAGTATTTTTGGTTATATGGGGGGTTTCTCCCTTTATTGCCTACGTTATCAGTAAAGACATTAATATTGAGCAGGAAAAGTTAGGTCAGGAAGCTTTGTTAGAGTTGGGTAAAATAACAAGAAAAACGTGGCGGTATTTTGAAGAGTTTGCAAACGCCAAAAACAATTTCCTTGCTCCAGATAATTTTCAGGAAGATCCTCCAAGAGGAATTGCCTATAGAACATCTCCAACCAATATCGGATTAGGGCTTTTGGCCTCTCTTTCGGGAAGAGATATGGGGTATACAGGGATACTGGAAACCTTTGAAGCAATTTCGAAAACGGTAACTACTATCGAAAAAATGGAGAAGTGGAATGGACATTTATATAACTGGTATGATACCAGAACTCTTGAACCACTAAAACCCCTTTACGTATCTTCGGTGGATAGCGGTAATTTTGTTTGCTACTTGATTACCCTGGCTCAAGGTTTGAAGGAGTATTATTCCAGACCTCTGGTGGATGCTGTCTTTGTCAAAGGAATTAATGATACTCTTCGAAATGGCCTCCAGGAGGCAGAAGAGCTTCCCGGTTTTTCCTGTTTTGATTTTGTGAAAAATGAGAGCGATATCAACCCAATGTCATGGAATCAGGCATTGGATGAGTTTATTGAGGGCACTGTGGTTACCCATATTAAGAAGCCAGCATGGAAAACCAAAGTGGAGCGAATGGCTGAAATTTTTAAAAAGGAACTGGAGATATTTGTCCCCTGGGTTTATATGACAGAAACTATGCCCGAAGATATGCTGTCAGAGGGTTTGTTGGTGGAGACAAATAAATTACTGGACATCCTAAAAACAAACGTATGTTTAAAAGATTTAGCTGAATTTAACAGTCGTGTGCTAACAAGAATTGACCAGTTATTAGAGGAAACAGAGAAAATGGAGGGGGTATCTTTTCAGGAAGGGCTGGCCTGGCTTCATGAATTAAGAAATGCTGTAATAGAATCTAACGACTATACTCTAGAATTTTTAGAAAAGTATTATCAATTAATTGAGCGAATAGATGTTTTGTCACAAGATACTAAGTTCACGTTTTTGTATGACCAGAGAAGGCAGCTTTTTTCCATTGGTTACAGTATCAATGACAAAAAGCTGACAAATTCATATTATGATTTATTGGCATCAGAAGCCAGACAGACCAGTTATATAGCCATAGCAAGAGGAGAGGTTCCCCCCAAGCATTGGTTTATGCTGGGGAGAGCTCTTACGGTGGTTGATCATTATAAGGGTCTCATTTCCTGGAGTGGAACCATGTTTGAGTATCTCATGCCGCTGGTTATCATGAGGAGCTATAGAAACACCCTGTTAGATGAAACTTACTCCTTTGTAATAAAAAGTCAGAAAAAGTATGGTAAGCAAAGAGGAATGCCCTGGGGGAGTTCAGAGTCTTCTTTTAATTTAATGGATATAAACCTTGATTATCAGTACAAAGCCATTGGAGTTCCCTGGCTGGGACTAAAAAGAGGTTTGATTGAAGATGCGGTAACTGCACCCTATGCCACCTTCTTAGCACTGATGGTAAACCCCGGGGATGCGTATAAAAACATTCAATATTTAAAAGCGGAGGGTTTAGATGGGCCCTATGGTTATTACGAAGCAGCAGATTATACGCCGGAACGCCTTGGTTCCCAGTCTGAAAGAGTAGTAATCAGAAGTTTCATGGCACATCATCAGGGTATGAGCTTATTGGCTCTGAATAACTATTTAAATAAATATACCATGCAGAAGCGGTTCTCCAGGGATCCCTATGTGAAGGCAGCAAGGCTTCTTCTACAGGAAAAAGTTCCTTTGAATGTGGTCTTTACCAAGGAGAACAAGGAAAAAGTAATTCCCCGTCAAGGAATGGTCTATGAGGATAAGGCCGCACATAGAAGATTTAGAGCGCCGAGCCTTGGTCTTCCCAAGGCCCATATTTTATCCAATGGCCTTTACTCTGTTATGCTAACGGACAAAGGAACAGGTTACAGCAGGAGCAAAACCGTTGACATATCAAGGTGGAGACAAGACCCTATTCTTGATAACTATGGAATGTTCTTCTATATCAAAAATATTGATAAAAATCAAAAGTGGTCTGCTGCCTATGCTCCCCTGCAGGTTCTCCCAGACAATTATGAGGTGGTTTTTTCGCCGGATAAAGCCACCTATAGACGGACAGACGGAGACATAGAAACCTTTACGGAAGTTGCAGTTGCCTCGGGGGAAATTGCGGAAATTCGAAGAGTCCGGCTCAAAAACAATGGAACCACTCCCTGTGTTATAGAGGTGACCAGCTATTTTGAACCTGTTTTGGCTCCCCAGGAGTGTGATCTGGCCCATCCTGCCTTTAGTAATCTTTTTGTGAGAACAGAATTTAATTCTGAGTATAAAGCGCTGTTGGCCAATCGGCGGCCAAGGAGCCCAGCAGAAAAAGGAATGTGGATTGCAGAAATACCAGTGATTGATGGGGAAATGGTAGGGGATATACAGTATGAAACCGACAGAATGAATTTTATTGGCAGAGGCCATACGCTCAATAATCCGACAATCATTGAGCGGGATAAACCTCTATCTAACACAGTGGGGGCAGTGTTAGATCCAATATTCAGCCTTAGGGCAAGAGTCAAGATTGAACCAGGAAAGGCAGCCCGAATTTCCTTTGTAACCACAATGGCCGATAATAAAAAGTCCCTTATGGAACTGGTAGAAAAATATTCAAAGGTAGAGACATGTGATGCTGCATTTTGGCTGGCGATTACCAGAAGTCAGGTCGAGACCAAGTATCTAAATATTAAGGAGTCACAGATGGAATTGTATCAAGAAATGATCTCTCATATCCTGTTTATCAGTCCCCTCAGGGTGCGGCACCAACAGCTCATCAAAGAAAACCGTATAGGGCAGTCATCTTTGTGGCCATATGCAATCTCTGGAGATAGACCCATCATTCTTTTGATTCTCAATAACATAGAGGAAGTAGAAATCCTCTATGAGGTGCTAAAAGCTCATGAATACTGGCGGTTGAAAGATTTGAGGGTGGATTTGGTAATTCTTTGCAAGGAGGAGAATAGTTACACCAATCCGTTGTTTTCGCTGATCAAAGAGGTTGTATATTCCAGTCAAACCCATGATGTTTTAAGTTCTTGCGGGGACGTGTTTATTCTGAATACAAATAATATGTTAACTCAGGAGATTAATCTTTTTTCTGCCACAGCCAGGATGACATTTAATGGCCAAGATGGCACCATGGAAGAACAGATCAAAAACGTATCTAGTATAGAGCTTCCGCCCTTAAGAGACACTGTTGAAAAGGATTCAAATGATGATCTGTTTACAGAATCTAAGGATGAGCCACTAGAACAACGGCTTTTCCCAGAGCCTACAGCCGATGAAAAGGAACTATCCTATTTCAATGGTTTAGGGGGTTTTGACAGGGAGGGCAAAGAGTATGTCATAAGGCTTGAACAGGGTCAAACAACTCCAGCGCCTTGGGCCAATGTGATTGCCAATCCGGAATTTGGGTTTATGGTTACGGAGTCTGGCGGGGGATTTACCTGGTGCGAAAACAGCAGAGAAAACAAACTCTCCCCATGGTCAAATAACCCAGTCATTGACAATCCCGGAGAAATATTTTATTTAAGCGATAAATCGGGGAAACCATGGTCCATTACGCCCCTTCCCATACGAGAAGAGGAAGCTTACACCATCAAACATGGATTTGGGTATTCTGAATTTGAACATGTGAGCCATGGGATATCACAAAGTTTGGTGCAGTTTGTGCCCGTAGAAGGTACGGTTAAAATCAGTATTATAAGTTTGCGCAATAACAGTCCCACGGCCAGAGATTTAAACATAACCTATTATGTAAGTCCTGTTCTGGGAGTAAATACGCAAGAAACTGCCAGGCATCTGGTAAGCGCCAAAACTAATCGAGGAACCTTAATCATTGAGAATCCCTATAATAGAGAATTTGCAGATCGGGTCTGCTTTATGGATACATCTATTGAAGAACGTTCTATAACGGGAGACCGAAAAGAGTTCTTTGGAAAAGGCAAAATAGAATCGCCAGAATCCTTAAAACGAAAGTATTTGTCTGGGACAGTCGGAGCGGGCTATGACCCCTGCGCTGCTATGCAGGTAGATATTGGAATGAAGGCCTATGAAACAAAGGAAATTGTTTTCGTATTTGGAATGGCTGGGAATTTGAAAAAAGTCCATGAATTAGTAGAAAAGTTTAATAGTGTACATGGGGCAAAGAAATCTTTAACTGATGTTAAGAAGTTTTGGCAAGATAAACTACAGGTTATCCAAGTAAAAACGCCTGATACAGCCATGAATATTATGCTGAACGGGTGGCTTATATATCAAACGATTTCCTGCAGAATGTGGGCAAGATCTGGTTTTTATCAAGCTGGCGGTGCCTTGGGATTCCGAGATCAGCTGCAGGATTGTTTAGCTATTGCTGCAATCTGGCCGCAAATTGCTAAGAAACAGATTTTACAGCATGCCCGGCATCAGTTTGTGGAAGGCGATGTTTTGCATTGGTGGCATGAACCCGCCGGAAAGGGTACCAGAACCCGGATTTCTGATGACTATTTGTGGTTACCCTATGTTACGGCAGAGTATGTCAGGATTACAGGAGATTTTGATATTTTGCATAATAGGATTTCATTTTTGGAAGAGGATATTTTAAAAGATCATGAGGATGAGAGATACTGTCAGCCCAAAATTTCTAAAGAGATTTCTTCCCTTTATGATCATTGTATTCGGGCATTAGAAAACGGTTTGAAATTTGGCGAACGGGGACTGCCATTGATGGGCGGGGGAGACTGGAACGATGGGATGAACACGGTAGGGATTGAAGGAAAGGGTGAGAGTGTATGGCTGGGATGGTTTTTACACACAACACTAGAAATGTTTATTCCAATCTGCCAAGAAATGGGAGAAGTTGACAGGTCAGATCGTTATCTTGCGTTAAGTGGAAGAATCGTTAATGCCATTGAAGAAAATGCCTGGGATGGCAATTGGTACAAACGGGCCTTTTTTGACAATGGGGCACCTCTGGGTTCGATAAACAATAGGGAGTGCAAAATTGACTCCATAGCTCAAGCCTGGGCGGTGATTTCAGGTGCGGGGAATGATGAAAGGGCTGCAAGAGCGATGGATTCCCTTGAAGATTACCTGGTAATGAGGGATGACGGTTTGATAAAACTGCTGACCCCTCCTTTTGATGAGGGGGATATGGAACCTGGATATATTAAAGGTTATCCCCCCGGGGTAAGAGAGAATGGTGGTCAGTACACCCATGCGGCTGCCTGGATTGTTACAGCATTTGCCATGCTGGGTGATGGAGATAAAGCCTGGGAACTTTTTGGGATGTTGAATCCCATTAACCATACCCGTACTGATAGAGAGTATGCCACCTACAAAGTAGAGCCCTATGTAATGGCTGCGGATGTATATGGTGAGCATCCCCACATAGGACGAGGAGGATGGACCTGGTATACTGGATCCGCAGGTTGGGTGTATCAGGCTGGCTTAGAAGATATCCTCGGATTCAGCAAAAATGGTGACCAACTAACCATAGAACCCTGTATCCCTAAGAATTGGACAGAGTATTCTGTGATATATCGATACGTAGAGACAACCTATGAAATCAATGTTAGAAATCCCAAAAGCCTAAATCAAGGGGTATTCAGTATATCTGTAGATGGAGAAAACCTGGAGGATAGTGTTATAAAGCTGTCAAATGATAAAAAAACACACTATATTGAGGTGCTTATGGGTTCCTGAGAAAAAGGAATTAGAATTTACTTTAGAACGAAAGAATTGTAAATCTTTTTTGAACAAAGCGCCCTGTATTTGCAGAGCGCTTAGAGATACGAAACTTCACGCTGCCAACATTGCTCGGAGATTTATGGAAGGATTACCCTTCCATAAATCTCCAAAAGGGTCTGTCCCTCAGCATGTTATCTTCCATCAGTTTAAGCAAGCACTAATTTCCTTATTGCTTGTTTAAAAACAATAGTTATCAGTATCGAAATCTCCGGGCATCAAAATATTGAATTTTTATGCTTGGTAAAAAAATCCATTATTTTGTGTTATCTAATATTATCGCCTTGGAATTACTGGTATAATACTATGGAACAGAAAAGGGGTACATATTATGGGACCAACAGAAAAAAACAGTATAGTCGATATAAAGTGGTATAGCATGGAAGCTGAAAGTGTGCTGAAAGAGTTGGATACTTCAACAGAAAAAGGTTTATCCGAGGGTGAAGTACAGAACCGTTTAAAAGAGTTTGGTAAAAACAAGATACCTGAAGCTAAAAGGCGGAGCGCGTTAATGCGCTTACTTGCGCAATTCCACAACACACTTATTTACCTGCTCATAGGGGTAGCAATTATAACCGCGATTATGGATCACTGGATCGACACCTTTGTCATTATTGCGGTAGTCGTGATTAATAGTCTTATTGGTTTTATCCAAGAAGGGAAAGCAGAGCAAGCACTTGAAGAAATCAAAAAAATGCTTTCTCTTGAGGCCATAGTAATTAGAAGTTCAAACAGGCAGAAAATAAGTGCTGAAGAGATCGTTCCTGGAGATGTAATCATTCTAAAATCTGGAGATAAGTTACCTGCAGACCTGCGAATTATCAAAGCCAAAAACTTAAGGGTTGAAGAATCGCCCCTTACAGGGGAGTCTACAGATGTAAATAAACACACAGAGCCCATCGTGGGAGATGTAGTCATAGGGGACAGGAAGAATATGGCTTACTCAGGAACCATGGTTACCTATGGGGAAGCCACAGGCGTGGTTGTAACTACTGGTGAAAACACCGAATTGGGAAAAATCTCGCGGATGATGAAAGAAGTGGAGGAAATTACCACGCCCCTTCTTCAAAAAATTGATCGCTTTGGAAAAGTAATATCAGTCATTATCGTATTTATAGCAGCTGCCTTTTTTGCCTTTGGCTATTATTTTAGGGATTACGCCTATGTGGAACTTTTCATGGCCACGATAAGCTTAGTTGTGGCGGCCATACCAGAGGGCCTTCCAGCCATCATGACAATTACTCTGGCCATTGGTGTGCAGCGAATGGCTGGAAGAAACGCTATCATTCGCCGTTTGCCTTCTGTTGAGACTTTAGGATCTGTTTCTGTTATCTGCTCAGATAAAACGGGGACACTCACGAGAAACGAAATGACAGCCAAGACGGTAATTACCGCAGATTCCTGCTATGAAGTTGAGGGTTCAGGCTATAAGCCGGAGGGAGAGATCTATAAAGAAAACGATCAAGTAGATGTTGAAAAAGAGAGCGTCTTGAATAAGCTTATTCAATGTGTGCGTGTTTGTAATGATTCTGACATTGTTAAAGATGATAGTGGTGAATGGAAACTTATTGGAACGGCTACGGAAGGCTCCCTGCTAACCCTTGCCTATAAATCCGGTCTTAAGGAATATACTCCAAAGCGCATTGATTATATACCTTTTGAATCAGAGAATAAATACATGGTAACCTTAAACCAAATTGAAGGGAAAAGCGTTGTGTTTGTAAAAGGCGCGCCCGAGAGATTACTTGCTATGTGCAGTAGGCAACTATCAGCGAATGGAGAAGAAGAGCTTAATCTGGACTACTGGGAAAAGAAGATGAATTCTGTAGCAGAGCAGGGCGAGAGAGTCATTGCCGCCGCGTTTAAAAATGTTGACACTTCTGTTCAAGATTTAAGTGATGATACACTATACAAAGAAGAACTGGTTTTTCTCGGTTTTATTGGGATTATTGATCCTCCCCGCGATGAGGCATACGCCGCAATCCAAGAATGTAAAAGCGCGGGTATACGTGTCATAATGATTACTGGCGACCATGCTGTTACAGCAAAGGCCATAGCTAAAAAACTAGATTTAGGCGAGGATAGAGAAGTAATAACAGGTACTGAAATTGGAAAGCTAGATGATGCTTCCCTTGCGCAAGTGGTTATGAAGCATGATGTTTTTGCCAGGGTAGATCCCGAACACAAACTGCGCTTGGTTAAGGCGCTGCAGGCTAATAATTTAATGTGTGCCATGACAGGGGATGGTGTGAATGATGCGCCCGCGTTAAAACAAGCTAACATTGGTATAGCCATGGGGATTAAGGGGACAGAGGTTTCAAAGGAGGCCTCAGAAATTATCCTGGTGGACGATAACTTCGCTTCAATAGTTAACGCTGTTGAGGAGGGACGTACGGTATATGATAATATTCGAAAAACCATCCTCTTCATCCTGCCAACAAATGGGGCAGAGGTTCTTGTTCTTATAGGTGCAATATTAGTGGGAGCTACCCTGCCGATAACTCCCGTACAGATCTTATGGGTAAACATGGTCACGGCTGTAACACTTGCCCTGGCCCTTTCCATAGAACCCATGGAAAAGAAGGTTATGGAGCTGCCTCCTAGAAATCACAAGGAACCCATCCTGGGCAGCTACTTTTTATGGCGTATTCTTTTTGTTTCTGTTTTAATCGCTGGATTAACCGCACTTGGATATTGGTGGTCAATAGTCAGCGGAAATGATCTTGACACGAATCGGACAATTGCTGTTAACATGCTGGTGGCCGGACAGTTATTCTACCTGTTTAACTGTAGGAAGATTAATGAAACCAGTATAAGTGGAGATTTTTTCAATAACAGGCATGCTTTTTTGGCAGTGCTGGTTTTAGTTTTGCTCCAACTGGTCTTTACCTATGCGCCTTTTATGAATGAACTCTTCGGTACTGCCCCAATTAAAGCCATCGAGTGGATGATACCCATAGCTGGAGGTTTTATGGTTTTCCTTATGGTTGAGGTGGAAAAATATTTTACCAGGAAAATATCATAATTTTGCTCAACCGTCGACCTTTTTTTCGGATGATTAGCTTCGTCTCGATTAAGTCCAGAATAATGTGTATAAATATTTTCACGAGGAAACTGACCTATACCAGATGACTTTTTTTCCCCAGGCAAGCTATTAGAAAAGTACGGTTAGGTATACGCTTTTGAATCCTTGTAACAATTGAAATTACAGATACAAAGTAGGTGTGTCTGTAATAACTTGTAAAGTCACGCTAGTTCAGAATTAGAATTGTTTATAAATTTCCAGACTTCCTATGAGGAATTGAAACCCCTGCAAAACATTAACAACCACGGCCCTTCTGCGGATTTCCAGACTTCCTATGAGGAATTGAAACAAAAACTCAGTAAAAGATTCTCGCAACGCCTCTGAATTTCCAGACTTCCTATGAGGAATTGAAACACACGCCGGGCACGTGTGAACACTTAACTGTACATACATTTCCAGACTTCCTATGAGGAATTGAAACAGATCCGCTTTTGGATTCGTGCTGCCTTTTAGCATTTATTTCCAGACTTCCTATGAGGAATTGAAACTAAATTCTCAAGTCCTCAATCTTTCCATAATCGTGAATTTCCAGACTTCCTATGAGGAATTGAAACATCCGCATAAAAGAAAATTTCCTTTTGGTGAAATGATTTCCAGACTTCCTATGAGGAATTGAAACTGAATTTCCTCCTTCCCTTTGATGACCGGGGGAATTTATGGAAGGGACTCCTTCCATAAATTCCCATAAGGGGTCTGTCCCTCAGCATGTTACAGTGTTAAACGGAATTTTGAAAGAAGCAATCAATGCTTTTTAAGTATTTCTTTTAGAAAGATTTGCATTTTCCATCAGTTAAATCTAAGTGTTTTAGCTAAGCTAAAACACTTAGATAATGAATTACTTGAAAGGTCCGGGAGTAATATTTATAGAAATAAGCCCCTTGCTTTGTCCTTTTAACGCGGTGAGGGACAGGTCCCTTTTGGGAGTTACTGGAAATTGCCGTAAGGCAAGTTACGGAATCTCCGGGCATTTAATTGAAATGGGTCCTGAAGGGGAAGATCTTGGTGGATATGTGATGAGGGAAGGTTGGGGCAGAATTATTAATAAAACTGTACATCCATAAAGGTAAAAGGTTTTAAAAAGAAGGATTTGAGATACCTCGCTTTTTTGTGCATAGATTGAGAGGACAGTATTATTTTTACCCCTTATACTTTAATTATAAGAGCAGCGGTGTGATGTCAAGTAGTTAACTGGAAATTATTTAAGAAATTCGCTGCTGTTAAGGGGGTGCTTGCCCAAAAAAGGCATCACTTAACTAAGCCACCCAAATTAACAGTACTAAAATTACATTAACGGTAAATTATGGGTGGATGGAATCGCAGCTAATCTTTATAATATTTCTTGTTGGTTTCCTCCTCTCTGTTGGTAGAGTTGGTTCGTCTTTAGCAGATGAAAGACCAACCGTACCAGTTTACGTGCTGTAAGAGCAAGGGCCCGTTTATGGGCGAACTGTTTCGGCTCTGCCTTTTTCTTGGCATAATACTCTGCAAAAACAGGGTCGTGCACCCGAACACTGTTAGCCGCCTCCATTAAGTAATATCGTAAATAGCGGTTCCCAGAGTGAATTAGCCGTGTTTGGCTGGCCGTAAAGTTTCCCGATTGATTCTCAGTCCAGGCAATGCCCGCATGCTTAGCCAACTGCTTATGGCTGGCAAACTGGTGGATGTCACCAATTTCAGCCAAGATACCAGAAGAAAAGATAGGACCGATACCCGGGACAGAATCTAGAGTTTGAGGAATCGTTTTTAAATGGTCTTCAATAGCCTTTTTTATAGACTTAATCTGTTCCTGAATTGTCCGAATGACCCGAATACTGGAGGCCATAGCTAGGTTAACAGAATCAGCCATAGCCTTAGATAATCGGTAAGAAGAACGAGCTGCTTTCTGTAACTCCTTAGCCACAGATTGAGGATCATCAAATCGATTTTTACCATGCTGGATTAAAAATTCCACCAGCTGGTCCACAGAGATTTCTGCTAAAGCTTCTGTGGATTCAAACTCCTCCATGACGGCCAAAGAAGTTGCCGACAGCTTGTTTTCAAAAACAAGCGTGTAATCGCTGCATTTTAAATACAGGTTGGTCATAAGGAAATTACTTTCTCTTACCAGTGCCTTCATGAGATGGTACCTGGTCCGGGTCAGCCGCTGCAGTGCCATCATCGGTTCACTCCAGGTGAAGGGATGAGGTAAGTGGCCGGACCGAACCTTG